>NZ_BOPO01000049.1 GCF_017312725.1 Actinocatenispora comari
TCGGTCGTTCGCTTCTCGGTCGTTCGCTTCTCGGTCGTTCGGTGCGGGTGGTGCGGTGGCTTCCCGTGGTGCGGCGGATCGTCGGGACCCGCGTCAGATGGCCGGATCGGCGAGGATGTGCGGATGCCTGCCTCGTCCGATCCGACGCCGGATGCCCGGCGCTCGCCTTCGCCGTACCCCCGGTCGTCGGCCGGCAAACGGCCCCACGGCGAGGCGGTCGACCGGGCCGAGCGGGCGCTCTGGTTCGGCCGGCCGGCCCGGGCGTTGTCGCTGCTGGACGCGGTACCGGCGGGGTCGCGGCCGGCGTGGCTGCGGGGCGTGGCGCTGATCGCGCTGGGCCGGTACGTTGCGGCCGACGACGCCCTGCTGCCCACGGCGACGCGGGCACGGTCGGTACCCGGTGCGATGCGGTGCGCCGGCGAGCGGCGGTACGGGTCGCTGGCGTTGTCCGCGCTCGGCAGCTCGGCGCGCCAGTGCGGCCGGTACGACCGGGCCGCGGAGCTGGACGCGGCGGCGCTGGCGGCGGCCGGTACCGACGTCGAGGCGCGGGCCGATGCGCTGGTCGGGCTGACCGCGGACGCCATCGGTACGGGCGACCGGGAGGTGGCGGAACGCCGGCTGGCGGCGCTGGCCGAGGTGGCCGGCGCGAGCTGGCGCAGCACCGTACGTTGCGCTTGGGTTGCGGCCGAACTTTCCCTTCTTTCTGATCTTCCGGAAAGCGCGGCAGCCGCGGCGTACCGGGCGGTACGGTGCGCCGAAATGGCGCAGGCACGGCGCCATCTTGCGAAGTCTCTGCTCTTTTATGGCGTTTCGGTGCGGGAAGTTGCCCGTAGACAAGCGGTCGCACCCCTATTCCGGTCCGCGGCAGTGATACTGAGAAGAGCGGAGCGGCTCGCGGCGGCGGTCGAGGCGTTCCCGGTGTGGGGAGTGGCGTGCCGGCTGCGACAGGAGACCTTGAAGGAGGTCGCCGTGACGGGGGAAGCTGTGGCGCAGAACACGTACACCACAATCGCGTCATGAGCCCGAGTCACCGGGGTCTCTCTGTCTGGGAGAGAGGAGAAGCACGTGCGCTCGGTGCTCGTCTGTGTACGAACGCCCGTGGCGGCGCAACGCATCGCTGCCTGGGCTGCGCATCTCGGCGTCGCTGCCGCGGTGCGGACGGCGCTGTCCGGTGAGGAGGCGCTGGCCCGGATGGGCGAGCGCCCGGCGGACGTCGTCCTTATCGATGTCGGAATGACCCGGCCCGATCCGGTGCAGTTCACTCGCCGGGTTCTCAGCCGCGGTCCACACACCGCACTCGTGCTCGTCGGCGCCGACGACCCGCGGGCCGCGGCGGCCGCGGTCGCCGCCGGCGCCCGCGGCGTGATCCGCGCCGGCGAACACGGGGAAGACCTGGTCAGCGCGCTGGCCCAGGGCATCCTGCTGGCGTGCCCGAACGGCCGGCAGAACCCGGTCGGTACGCCCACGTTGGGTCGCCCGGCGCAGCCGCCGGGGCCCCGCCGGGGTGTGCTCACCGAACGGGAGTTGCAGGTACTGCGGGGAATGAGCGAGGGGAAGAGCAACGCCGAGATCGGGCGTGAGCTGTTCGTCTCGGAGGACACGGTGAAGACGCACGCGCGTCGGCTGTTCCGCAAGCTCGGTGCGCGCGATCGTGCGCACGCCGTGGCGTCCGCGTTCCGTTCCGGCCTGGTCAGCTGACCGGCCGCGGGCGGACCGCGGGGCGGGTCCGGATCGGTCGGCCTGCGCCGGCCGGGTCCGGTCGCCCCGACCTGCTTCAATGGGTCCCGACCGAGGTCTGTCGGTGACCCAACCGGCGAAGACCTCTATGCGAAGATCGCCGCAAACACGCTACCGTTCGGCGGAAGGTTCGTAACGGGAGAGTGCGAGCGGGCGATGACATCACCGGAGGCGGGGCTCACCGAGCTCGCCGTACGCGCCGGCGGCGGCGACCGCGCAGCGGTCGAGGAGCTGCTGACGCGGATCCGGCCGATCGTGGTTCGTTACTGCCGTGCTCGACTCGGTCGGACCGGCCGCGGCGCGTACACGACGGCTGACGACGTGGCGCAGGAGGTGTGTATCGCCGTGCTGGGTGCACTGCCCCGGTACCGGGCGGGCGGGTCGCCGTTCACCGCGTTCGTCTTCGGTATCGCCGCGCACAAGGTCGCCGACGCCCACCGCGGCGCCGCCCGGGACCGGTCCGAGCCGGTCGCGACGCTGCCCGAGCAGGCCGACCTGAACGCCGGGCCGGAGGCCCGGGCGATCGCGCTGGACGCGGCCGGCCGGATGCGCGGCCTGCTGGAGCGGCTGACCCCGCAGCACCGCGAGGTCGTCGTGCTCCGGGTCGGCGTCGGCCTGACCGCCGAGGAGACCGGCAACGCCCTGGGCATGACCGCCGGCGCGGTGCGGGTCGCCCAGCACCGCGCGCTGAACCGGCTGCGTGCCCTCGCCGCCGAGCTGTACGACGAGGTCGGAGTATGAGCGAGCGTCCCAGTGTCGTGCCTCGTGGTCGAAGCGGAGCCCGGCCATGAGCGAGTGCCAGCGCGCCCATCGTGGGCATCGTGTGCTCCTGCCTCGTGGTCGAAGCGGAGTCCGGGCATGAGCACCCGATCCGAACCAACCGGCCGTCCGGCCGGGACCGACGACGCCACGCCGTCCGCCGACGCGGTGGCGCGGGACGACCGCGTCCTCGACGCGCTGCTCGGCCTGACCGACGACGACATCCGGTACGACGACCCGGCGGTGCAGTTGCTCTCGGCGTGGCGGGAGGACATCGTCGCCGACGAGATCGGCGGTACGGGTTCCCCGTCCGGCCGGCCGCCGCAGCTGCCCCGGATCCGGCGCAGCGGGCCGGCCGGTCCGGCCCCGGACCGGTCCCGGCCCCGCCGGGCCGCGAGGGCCCGCCGCCGGTCCGGCCGGCTGGTGCTGGTCACCGGGTTCGCGGTGCTGGCCGCGGGCGGGTTCGCCGGGGTGGCGATGGCCGCCGGCGGCGCCGCACCGGACAGCCCGCTGTTCCCGGTGACGAAGGTGATCTATCCCGACCGGGCAGCGGTCGCCGAACACCGCTCGGCCGCGGCCGCCGACGTGGACGACGCCCGCAAGGCCGCGAAGGAAGGCCGGGACGACGATGCCCGGCGCTATCTCGCCGACGCCGACAAGCACGTCCGGCACCTGCCCGACGACGCGGCCCGGACGCTGCGCCGCAAGGCCGACGAGGTCCGCCGCGGGCTGAGCCCGTCGCCGAACGGGGCCGGCGCGCCGGGGCTGACGCCCAGCCTGACGCCCAGCCCGAACCAGCCGTCGCCGCAGGCCAGCGACACCGGGTCGGCGGAGCCATCGCCGTCCGACTCGTCCGCGGGCGCCGGGAACACCTCGCCCGGCGGGGAGGACTCGTCGAGCCCCGAGGCCTCCGCGAAGGCGCAGTCGTCGAACGAGCGCAACTCGGACCACGGCAAGGGCCACCACCGGGACGACGCCGAGCAGTGAGTCGCGGGCCGGTCGGTCGCGAGCCCGGTCGGTCGCTGGTTCGCTCGGGTTGCGAGTACGGAGCCGCCGGCGCGGGCCGGGTCGGCCCTGGGCGCCGGGTCAGTCGTGGTCGTCGGCCTGGGCACCGTCGACGTAGCCGCGGGCGTACTCCCAGGAGACGTAGTGGTCCGGGTCGGGCTGGTAGGCCGGCTCGTGCAGCCGCGGATGACCGTGCTCCAGCACGTGGTGCAGGCTGCTGCGCAGCAGCTCCCAGGCGACGTAGTGGGCCGCGTGGCAGTCGTCGCAGTCGAACACCACGCCGCGGATCCCGGTCGGTTCCAGGAACCGCTGGAACTCGTCCAGCTCGGCCAGCTCCGCGGTGACCTCGTCGCGCTCGTCGTCGGCCAACGGCCGTCCGGGCACGCCGCCGAACAACCCGGCGGCCGGATCGGTCGGGTCGTTCGCGAAGGGGTCGAGCGGCTCGTCACGCACGATCCCACGGTATCGCCTGGGTAGGCTCGTTCGCCGCCCGTGCGCCGCCGGGTGATCCCGACAACCAGGCAGGTTCCACGCCGGTACCGGGCCCGCGGAGTGCCGTGGACCGCACGCGGGAACAGCCCGCGTGGCCGGGATGTTGCCGGGCGTAGGATCGGAACACGCGGCCGGTGGCAGCGCTTGACGCACGGCCTGTCGACGGTTCCCGCGTGCCGGAAGACGACCAGGCCCGGCCACCGGGGTCAACCAAGATCGGATCAACATGGCTGCCACGCATCCCGTCGACCATTCCCAGGACCTGCCGCTCGGTGCCGCCGCTCCGCTGCCGATCGGGCTCACCTTCGACGACGTGCTGTTGCAGCCCGTCGAGTCGGACGTCGATCCGGCGGAGATCACGCCGGCGACCCGGCTGACCAAGGACATCGAGCTGGCCATGCCGCTGATCTCCTCGGCGATGGACACGGTCACCGAGGCGCGGATGGCGATCGCGATGGCGCGGCTGGGCGGCATCGGCGTGCTGCACCGCAACCTGTCGATCGACGACCAGGCGAGCCAGGTCGACCTGGTGAAGCGGTCCGAGGCCGGCATGATCACCCATCCGGTGACCTGCTCGCCGGACGACACCCTGGCCGAGGTCGACGCGCTGTGCGCGCGGTACCGGATCTCCGGCGTCCCGGTGGTGGGGCCGGACGGCGTGCTGCTCGGCATCGTGACCAACCGCGACATGCGGTTCGTGGCCGACAAGCAGACCAAGGTCGGCGCGGTGATGACGTCGCAGCCGCTGGTCACCGCGCCGGTCGGGGTGGCCCGCGCGGACGCCTTCGCGCTGCTGCAGCGGCACAAGGTGGAGAAGCTGCCGCTGGTGGACGGCGACGGCCGGCTGCGCGGGCTGATCACCGTCAAGGACTTCACCAAGTCGGAGCAGTACCCGGACGCGACGAAGGACCCGGCCGGTCGGCTCCGGGTGGCGGCGGCGGTCGGCATCGGCGACGAGTCGTACAAGCGGGCCCGCACGCTGGTGGACGCCGGGGTCGACGTGGTCGTGGTGGACATGGCGCACGGCCACAGCCGGGCCGTGATGGAGATGGTGTCCCGGATCAAGGCGGACACCGGGGTCCAGGTCATCGGCGGCAACGTGGTCACGTACGAGGGGGCCAAGGCGCTGGCGGAGGCCGGTGTCGACGCGGTCAAGGTCGGCGTCGGGCCCGGCTCGATCTGCACCACCCGGGTGGTCGCCGGGGTGGGCGTGCCGCAGATCACCGCGATCATGGACACGGTCGCCGCGTGCAAGCCGCTCGGCGTGCCGGTGATCGCCGACGGCGGGATGCAGTTCTCCGGTGACATCGCGAAGGCGGTGGTGGCCGGCGCGGACAGCGTGATGCTCGGCTCGCTGCTGGCCGGCTGCGAGGAGAGCCCCGGCGAGCTGATCATCATCAACGGCAAGCAGTTCAAGTCGTACCGGGGGATGGGATCGCTCGGCGCGATGCAGACCCGCGGCGCCGGCAAGTCGTTCTCCAAGGACCGGTACTTCCAGGGTGAGGTGGCGACCGACGAGCAGCTGATCCCGGAGGGCATCGAGGGCCAGGTGCCGTACCGCGGGCCGCTGCGCGGCGTCGCCTACCAGCTGGTGGGCGGGCTACGGCAGGCGATGCTCTACTCCGGCGCGCAGACGCTGCCGTCGTTGCAGGAGCGCGGCCGGCTGATCCGGATCACCGCGGCCGGGCTGAAGGAGAGCCACCCGCACGACATCCTGATGACCGCCGAGGCGCCGAACTACCACACCCGCTGAGCCGCCGACCGGTTCCGCGTACCGATCGGGTGGTCCCGTCGACGCACGTGCCGGTCACCCTGACCGGTACAGTGCCGTTTCGGGTGTGAGTTCCGGACAGCGCGGCGATCCGGGCTCCGGACGGCGGGAGGGGTCCATCGTGCGGGACATGGTCGAGATCGGAATGGGCAAGGCGGCGCGCCGCGGGTTCCACCTCGACGAGGTGGCGCTCGTGCCGACCCGCCGCACCCGCGACGTGGACGACGTGTCGACCAGCTGGCAGCTCGACGCGTACCGGTTCGACATCCCGTGCGTGGGGCACCCGTCGGACGCGACGATGAGCCCGGAGTCGGTGGTGGCGCTGGGCCGCGCCGGCGGTCTCGGCGTGCTCAACGCCGAGGGGCTGTGGACCCGGTACGAGGACCCGATCCCGGTGCTGCACGAGCTCAGCCAGCTGGACGAGGAGGCGGCGGCCACCCGGCGGCTGCAGCAGCTGTACGCGGCGCCGATCCGGCCGGAGCTGATCGGCGAGCGGGTCAAGCAGATCCGGGACGCCGGCGGCACCGTGGCGGTGCGGGTGTCGCCGCAGCACACGCTGCAGCTGGCCCCGGTGATCCTGGACGCCGGCATCGACATCCTGGTCATCCAGGGCACCATCGTGTCCGCCGAGCACGTGTCGAGCACCGACGAGCCGTTGAACCTCAAGGAGTTCATCGCCGACCTCGACCTGCCGGTGGTGGCCGGTGGCATCACGAACTACCAGACCGCACTGCACCTGATGCGTACCGGCGCGGCCGGTGTCATCGTCGGGGTCGGCGCGGACGACTTCTCCACCACCGACACCGTGCTCGGCATCCGGGTACCGATGGCGACGGCGATCTCCGACGCGGCCGCGGCGCGGCGCGACTACCTGGACGAGACCGGCGGGCGGTACGTGCACCTGATCGCCGACGGTGGCCTGTCCACCTCCGGTGACATCGCCAAGGCGCTGGGCTGCGGGGCGGACGCGGTGATGCTGGGCGAGCCGCTGACGATGGCCACCGACGCGCCGGCCGGCGGCGCCTGGTGGCACTCCGCGGCGAGCCACCCGAAGCTGCCGCGCGGGATGTTCAGCCCGGCCGGCGAGCAGCTCGGCAGCCTGGAGGAGATCCTGTACGGGCCGTCCGACGACCCGGAGGGCGCGATGAACCTGTTCGGCGGGCTGCGCCGGGCGATGGCCAAGTGCGGCTACTCCGACCTCAAGGAGTTCCAGCGCGTCAACCTCATCCTCGACCGCTGAGGGTCGAGCCGACTCGGACCGTCGAGCGGTCTGGCTGATCTGGGCCGGTGAGCGGGTTGGCCGACCCGGACCGCTGAGCGGTCGGTTCGGGGCGGCTTCTCACCGGGGCCCGGGGCGATCGCGCAGCGCGTCGGCGAGGCGGTGGATGCCGTCGTCGATCTGGTCGGCGGGCACGGTGCCGAAGCCGAGGGCCAGGCCCTGTTGCCGGTTTTCGTTGGTGCAGAAGCGATCCAGCGGGTCGACCGCGACGCCCTGACGGGCCGCGGCGGCGAGCCGGGCACCGAGGTCGGGATCGGGTTCGGTCAGCCGGGCGGCCACGTGCAGGCCGGCGGCGGACGGCACCACGGACAGCCGGTCGCCGAACCGGCGGTCCAGGGCGGTGAGCAACGCCTCGCGGCGCGTTGCGTACGTGCGCTGGGCGCGGCGGACGTGCCGGGCCAGCAGCCCCTCGTCGATGAACCGGGCCATCGCGCCCGCCACGACCGGATCGCCGTACCAGTCGGCCACCCGGCGGGCCGCGTGCAGCGCCGGGATCAGCGAGGCCGGCGCGACCAGGAACCCGAGCCGCAGCATCGGCGCCATCGTCTTGGCGAACGACCCGACGTACACGACCCGGCCGGCGGTGTCCAGGCTCTGCAACGGATCCAGCGGCCGGGCGCCGTACCGGAACTCGCTGTCGTAGTCGTCCTCGACGATCACCGCGCCGTGCCGGCCGGCCCAGTCGAGCAGTGCGTGCCGGCGGGCCGGCGACATCGCCACCCCGAGCGGGAACTGGTGCGACGGCGTCACGTACACCAGCCGGGCGTCGTCCGGCAGCGCGGTCACGTCGATGCCCTCGCCGTCCACCGGTACGCCGGTGAGCCGGGCACCGAGCGCCCGCAGCGCCTGCCGGGCGGGCAGGTACCCGGGGTCCTCGACGGCGACCCGGTCGCCCGGTTCGACCAGTACCCGGCCGAGCAGGTCGATGGCCTGCTGGGCGCCCTGGGTGACGACCACGTCGTCGGCGCCGGCCCGGACCGAGCGGGACAGCGCCAGGTGCCGGGCGATCGCGGCGCGCAGCGCGGGCAGCCCGGCCGACTCGGTGTACGGCGGGCGGCGCAGCGTGGTGGCCCGCAGCTCGGCGGCGACCAGCCGGCGCCAGGTGGCGAGCGGGAACAGGTCGGGGTCCGGCACCCCGACCCGGAAGTCGTAGGTGGCGGGGGAGGCGTCCGGCGCGGGCTCGGCGGCGAGCTGCCGCCAGATCGCCCGCGGGCGGACCCCCTCCCGGGGTGCGGCGGGCGCGCCGCCCGGCGCGGTCGGCACCGGGCGCACGAACGTGCCGGCGCCGACCCGGCCGGTCAGGAACCCCTCCGCGATGAGCCGCTCGTACGCGGCGGTCACGGTGGTGCGGGACACCGCGAGCGTGCCGGCGAGCTCCCGGCTCGGCGGCAGCCGGGAGCCGGCCCGCAGCCGGCCGTCGACGATCGCGTCCCGCAGCTGCCGGTAGATCCGGGTGGTCCGGTCGCCGCGGCCGGCCAGGCTGATGTGCACGTCGACCACGAGGCCGAGCCTACCCATTGGTCCAGTCGAGATCACAGATCTTGGCTCTTTCGGTGCGCCAATGCGGCGCCGTAGCGTGGCGGCCATGAGCCGGTTGACCTCGGTACAGGGTGCCGCCGTGACGATCGGCGCCGTCCTCGGCACCGGCGTGATCACGCTGCCCGCCCTCGCCATCCGTACCGCCGGGCCGGCGTCGCTGCTGGCCTGGCTGGCGCTGATCGTGCTGTCGGTGCCGCTCGCGGCGTCGTTCGCGGCGCTCGGCGCGCGGTACCCGGACGCCGGTGGCGTGTCGACCTACGTGCGGCGCGCGTTCGGCCGGCGGGCGGCGGCGGTCGTCGGCTGGTGCTTCTACCTCGCGGTGATGACCGGCGCGCCGGCCGCGGCGATGTTCGGCGCCGGGTACGTGTCGGCCGCGCTCGGCGGTGGCCGTACCACCA
Organism: Actinocatenispora comari; assembly: GCF_017312725.1. Lineage (GTDB taxonomy): Bacteria > Actinomycetota > Actinomycetes > Mycobacteriales > Micromonosporaceae > Actinocatenispora > Actinocatenispora comari. The sequence continues at coordinate 8,981 of NZ_BOPO01000049.1, forward strand.
CGATCGTGGTGTCCGGGCTGATGATCCTCGGGGTCGCCGCCGCGAACGCGTTCGGGGTGTCGCTGTCCGGCCGGATCCAGGTCGGGCTGGCCGGGCTGCTGGTGGCGCTGCTGCTGGTAGCCACGATCGCCGCCGTGCCGCACGCGCACCTGGCCAACCTGCACCCGTTCGCGCCGCACGGCGGCCTCGCCGTGGTGTCCGCGGCGACGCTGCTGGTCTGGGGGTTCGCCGGCTGGGAGGCGGTGACCGCGCTGGCCGCGGACTTCCGCCGGCCGGCCCGCGACCTGCCCCGCGCCACCGCCGCCGCGCTCGTCGTGATCGGGGTGCTCTACCTGGCGATCGCGGCGGCCAGCGTGCTCGTCCTCGGCTCGGCCGCCGGGCACGCCCAGGCGCCGCTGGCCGACCTGCTCGCGATCGCGTTCGGCGGCGGGGTACGGATCTTCGCCGCGGTCGCCGCCGTGCTGCTCACGCTGGGCGCGATGAACGCGTACTTCTCCGGTGCGGCGAAGCTCGGCGCGGCGCTCGGCCGGGACGGCGCGCTGCCCGGCTGGTTCTCGCACGGCAGCCAGGCCGGCGAGGTACCCCGGCGCAGCCTCGCCGTGGTGACCGCGATGGGCGGTGTCGCGTTGCTGGTGGTCGCGGCCAGCGGTGCCGGCACCGAGGTACCGACCCGGCTCACCACCGGCTCGTTCGTCCTGGTGTACGTGCTGGGTACGGCCGCGGCGGTGAAGCTGTTGCCGCGCCGCAGCTGGTCCCGGCGGGCGGCGGCGTTCGCGCTGCTGTGCGTGTCCGCGCTGTTCGTGCTGGCCGGCTGGTACCTGCTGTGGACGCTCGCGGTGGCCGCCGCGGCGCTGTGCTACGACCGGTACCGCGCCCGCCAGGAGCGCCGCCTGCCGGCGGCCGCCGCGCCCGACGGTGCCGAGCGGCCCGTCACCCGGGTGGGTGCCGAGCCGCCGCCCGCCGACTGCCCGGCGTCGAGCTGACCCGCAGGTCGACCCACCACGGCGCGCTCGGTGACGTTCGCGGGGCCGACGCTGTGGCGCCGCCCGGCGCACGCTCGGCGAGGACGCGCCGGGCCGGGCCGCCGGGGCAGCGCGTCGGCGGCGAGGTCAGGCGGGCAGTGGTGGGGTCTCGCCGGTGAGCACCAGCCGGCGCTCGGCCCGGTGCCGGCTCACCGCGATCGTGTAGCCGGCCCGCACCGCCACCAGCTCCAGCGTGTCGCCGCCGGCGGCGCTGCGCACCACCGACCAGCCCTCCGCGACCAGGTGCCGGCGGACCGCGGCGATCCGGTGCTCCGGGTCGCCGTCCGCCGGATCGCCGATCTCCACCCGGATCCGGCTGACCAGCGACCGCGCCGCGCCGTCGGACAGGGCGCCGGCGCCGGTCGGCCCGGCGTCGACCGCGACGACCGGATGCTGGTCCGGCACCGCGGCCACCGCGGTCACCAGCAGCAGGCCGCGCAGCTCGTCCCGGGCCTGGTACGGGTTCGTGGCCCGGCGCGGGACGCTCATCCGCCCGCCCCGGTCGTCGGCGACTGCGCCCGCACCGTCGACGGCGGCGTCCCGGCCGGCCGCTGCGTGCCGCTCGACTGCGCCATCGTCGGCTGTGCCGCCGGGGCCGAACGGTCCGTGGGCCGGGTGAGGACCCCGTCGAGGCTGCCCAGCACCCCGTCGACCGGTGCCTGGCCGGGCGGGTGCACCGCTGCCGGCCGGTCCAGCCCGGCGAGCGCGAGCTCCTCCTCCAGCGTGGTGTCGGTGCCGGTCACCTCGGTCAACCGGCCGGCGACCACCCGGGCCAGGTTGTCCAGCGACTCGCTGCCGATCGCGTAGTACCGGTCGTGCCCGACGACCTCGGTGCCGCCCTGGGTGTCCAGCCTGGTCACGTCGGCGAAGTCGGCCGGATCGGCGCCGTGCACCCTGGAGTACGCCAGGGTGTCGCCCGGCGCGCGCACGGCCCAGCAGCGGGTGCCGGTGCGCGCCCGCAGCACCGGGCCGGGCAGGTCGTCCCGACCGTTCGGGGTGGCCGGCCGCAGGTCGGCGGCCGACCGGATCCGCTCGCCGAGGCCGGCGCTGCCGACGAACACCACGTCGTCCGGCTGGTACCCGGCGCGCAGCGCCGCCGCCACCAGGACGGTGCCGTAACCGTGCCCGAGCAGCACCGTACGGGCGCCGGGGAGCAGGTTCGGGGTGATCCCGGCGACGAACCGGCGCAGCGCGGTCGCGCCGCTGCGGGCCCGCGCGGACATCCCGCCGGGGCCCGCCGCGCCGGCCGAGTCGTACCCCAGCCAGACCACCACCGCGGTCCCGGCGCCGGCGGTGTCGGCGAGCAGCCGGGCGTCCGCGGCGAGCGAGTTGAACGTGTCGAGCCCGTTGCGGCCGCCGGGCACCAGCACCGCGACGTTGCGGGCCCGGGTCAGGTCGCCGAACACCTCGGCCACCCGGCCGGCGCCGCTCGGGTCGAAGCCGAGGAAGCTGCGCTCGTACCGGTTGGTGACCCTGGACCCGCTGGTCGGGTCGACCGCGCTGACCGCGCGGGTGGCGAGGAACGAGTTGAGGGTGCCGATCCGCTGGTTGATCGCGTCGGTGGTACGGGCCCGGGCCACCGACCGCTCGCCGCCGTCGCTGCCCGCCGCGGCCGCCAGCTCGCTGCGGCTGCGCCGCAGCTCCGACCGGCTCTCGTCGATCAGCTGCCGGCTCGCCGCGTACCGCTCCGGCAGCGGGGCGCCGGGCAGCCCGGCGACCAGCTTCGGCCGCTTCGTGCGCGCCGCCCGCCGCCGCGCCGTCGACATCCCGCCGTACAGCAGCATCACCGCGGGGGCGAGGTCGTGCACCGAGCTGTGCCGGGTGGACAGCTCGTCGAGCTGGTCGGCGTCGTCGGGCTGGTCGGCCGGCTCCGCGGGCGTGCCCGCGGCCTCGCCGCCGGCCGCCGCCAGCTCGCTGCCGCCGGTACCGGTCGGCGGGGCGGTGACCTGCGGCCGGTCGGTCGGCTCGGGGTCGGCCAGCTCGCCCGGCGCGGCGCCGAGCTCCCGGGACGCGTGCAGGTCGGCCGCTTCGGCGACCACCAGCGCGCGGGCCGCGAGCGAGGCGGCGGTGCGGCGGACCGAGTCGTACACGTTGGCCAGCGGGCCGAGCATGGTGGACGGCAGCACGGTGACCTCGGCCCGGCCGTGCACCCGGCAGCCGACCAGCTCGGCGAACGAGTCGGCCAGCGACAGCAGCTGGGTCGCCTCGTCCAGCCGTTCGGCCACGTCGGCCACCACCGTCGCCGCCTGGGTACGCGCCTCGCCGAGCCGGCGCGCGTCGTCGACCAGGGCGTGCCGGTGCGCGGTCGACGCGGTCGCCGCCGGGCCGTGCCAGTTCGCCAGGTCCTTGCCGGCGGACTCGACCGCCTGCTCGACCACCGACGCCATCCGGGCGGCGTCGGCGCGCAGCGCGTCGGCGACCGCGGCGACCCGGCCCGGCCGTACCTGGCGAAGCTGTTCGACGGTGAGCATCACGAGTCGCCGCCGCGCAGCACCTGGTCGATGATGCGTTCGGTGTCGTCGTACCGGTCGGCGGCGGCGCGCAGCTGGTCGGCGTGGTCGGAGTAGTCGGCGGCGAGGCCGGCGACGCAGGCGTCCCAGTTGGCGTGCAGCCGGGACAGCACCGAGCCGAACGACCAGCCGTCGAGCCCGGCGTCGCCCAGCAGCTGGGCCGGATCCGGCATCGGGCCGAGCGGCTCGTCCGGGCCGGCCGCGGCGTCGGGCCGAGCGGGCCGCGCGTCGCCGGCCGGGCTCGTCGGGGTGCCACCGGCCGGGCGCAGACCCGACTCGACGGGGTGGCCGAGGCGGTCGCCGATCTCGGCCAGTCGGGCGGCGGCGCTGCGCAACCGATCGGTGTCGACCTCGAACCGGTCCGCGGTCATGACCGTCTCCCTCCTGCCCGCGTACCGAAGATGGACCGCCGTGCCGAGCATCCCCCGTACCTGCTCGGGCAGCGGTGCGGCCGACCAGCGACCGCGCACCACGCCATACCACCGGCGCGCTACCCATCAGGTGCCATACGGGGGATCATTGTCCATCGACGCAAACCCCGCAGCCGAAGGAGCGCGATGGATGTGACCGAGCCGATCGCGGGCTTCGACGTGGTGGTCGTCGGGTCCGGTTTCGGGGGCAGTGTCGCGGCCCTCCGGCTGACCGAGAAGGGCTACCGGGTGGCCGTCGTGGAGGCCGGTCGCCGGTTCGCCGACGACGAGTTCCCGGAGACGTCCTGGCGGCTGCGCCGGTTCCTCTGGGCACCTCGGCTCGGCTGCTACGGCATCCAGCGGATCACCTTGCTACGCAACGTGTTGGTGCTGTCCGGTGCGGGTGTCGGCGGCGGCTCGCTGGTCTACGCGAACACGCTGTACCGGCCGCCGGAGCGGTTCTTCGCCGACCCGCAGTGGGCCGGCATCACCGACTGGTCGGCCGAGCTGGCCCCGCACTACGACCAGGCCGAGCGGATGCTCGGCGTGGTGCCGTACGTGGGGGAGACGCCGTCGGACCGGGCGATGCGCACGGTCGCCGGGCAGATGGGCGTCGGCGACACGTTCCACAACGCGCCGGTCGGTGTCTTCCTCGGTACCCCGGGTGAGGCCGTCGACGATCCGTACTTCGGCGGGGTCGGCCCGGCCCGCAACGGCTGCCTGCAGTGCGGCGAGTGCATGACCGGCTGCCGGCACAACGCCAAGAACACCCTGGTGAAGAACTACCTCTACCTGGCGGAGAAGGCCGGTGCGCGGGTCTTTCCGCGCAGCACGGTCACCGCGGTACGACCGCAGGCCGGCGGCGGCTACCGGGTGGAGATGACCCGGACCGGGTCGGTCGGCTCGCGCGGCAACCGGCGGGTGTTCGCCGCCGACCAGGTGGTGTTCGCGGCCGGTGCGCTGGGCACCCAGCGGCTGCTGCACGAGATGCGCGACACCGGGGTGCTGCCCGCGCTCTCGCCCGCGCTCGGCACCCTGACCAGGACGAACTCCGAGTCGATCGTCGGCGCGAAGTCGAACCGGTCGGACGTGGACTTCACCCGCGGGGTCGCGATCACCAGCTCGTTCCACCCCGACCCGGACACCCACATCGAACCCGTCCGGTACGGGCACGGGTCGAACGCGATGGGGCTGTTGCAGACGCTGCTCACCGACGGCGGTGGCCGGCTGCCCCGGTCGCTGAAGTGGCTGGCCGAGGCGGCCCGGCATCCGGGCGCGCTGGCCCGCGGCATCTCCACCCGGCGCTGGTCCGAGCGCACCATCATCGCGCTGGTGATGCAGTCGCTGGACAACTCGTTGACGGTGCGCCGGCGGCGCGGCCCGTTCGGCGGGCTGACCAGCAGCCAGGGGCACGGCGAGCCGAACCCGGGCTGGATCCCGGCCGGCAACGAGGCGGTACGCCGGCTCGCCGAGCTGATCGACGGGACGCCGGGCGGCAGCTGGGGCGAGATCTTCAACATCCCGCTGACCGCGCACATCCTGGGCGGCTGCCCGATCGGTGCCGACCCGGAGCACGGCGTCGTCGACGGCTACCAGCGGGTGTACGGGCATCCCGGGCTGCACGTGCTGGACGGCGCGGCGGTGTCGGCCAACCTCGGCGTAAACCCGTCGCTGACGATCACCGCGCAGGCGGAGCGGGCGGTGTCGCTGTGGCCGAACCGCGGCGCCGACGATCCGCGCCCGCCGCTCGGCGCCGGCTACCGGCCGGTCGAGCCGGTGCCGCCGGCCGACCCGGTCGTCCCGCCGTCCGCGCCGGCCGCGCTGCGCCTCCGTCCTCTCCGCTGACCGCGCTCGTTGCCGTGTCACACCTGATGGCGGGCGTTCATTATCAGTATCGAGAATGATAATGTAGCCGCATGCCGAGGGACCATCGCGCCGATCTGCTGCTGCACCCGGTGCGCATCCGGATCGGCCGGGTGCTCGCCACCGGGCCGCGCACCACCCGGCAGCTCGGCGCCGAGCTGCCCGACGTGCCGCAGGCCTCGCTCTACCGGCACCTGGCCGCGCTGGTCGCCGGCGGCGTGCTGGAGGTGGCCGCCGAGCGGCCGGTGCGCGGCACCCTGGAGCGGGTGTACCGGCTGGCCGGTGCCGGGATGGAGCTGTCGCCCGACGCGCTGGCCCACGCCAGCCCGGACGACCACCTGCGCTACTTCACCGCGTTCGTGTCCAGCCTGCTCGCCGAGTTCGCCCGGTACGTGCAGCGCGACCGGATCGATCCGATCGCCGACGGCGTCGGCTACCACCAGCTCGTGCTGCAGCTCGACGACGCCGAGTTCGTCGAGTTCGCCGGCAAGCTCGGTGAGCTGGTCCGGCCGCTGCTGGACAACGGCCCACGGCCGGGCCGGACACCGCGGCTGTTCGCCACCGTCGTACTGCCCGCCGGGGCCGCCCGGTCGCCCGACGACGCGGCACCCGCCGACGGCACCGACCCGTCGTCGGGTGTCCCGGCACCCGCCGAGACTGCCGACCTGTCGAAGGGCGGCGCGGCAGCCAGTGCGGGAGCCGACCCGTCCAAAGGTGGCGCGGCACCCGGCGGGGATGCCGGCCCGACCTCGACCGAAGGAGAGGAACACGATGGCCACCGTCCAGCTCGACGATGACCGACCGCACGCCCCGTTCGACCGCACCTCGCAGGTGCGCGGCACCGACCCGGCCCGGTGGGCGGCATGACCGGCGTCGCGGTCGAGGTCGCCGGCCTGACCAAGCGGTACGGAGAGGTCACCGCGGTGCGCGACCTCAGCTTCGTGGTGCGGCCCGGCGCGGTCACCGCCTTCCTCGGCCCCAACGGCGCCGGCAAGTCCACCACGCTGCGGATGATCGTCGGGCTGGTCGCGCCGAGCTCCGGGACCGCACGCATCGGCGGCCGGCCGTACCGGTCGATTCCGCGGCCGTCGTCGGTGGTCGGTGCCGCGTTCCCGGGCGCCGCGGTGCACCCGCGGCACACCGCCCGCGCGCACCTGCGGGTGTACGCGGCGATGGGCGGGTACCCGGACCGCCGGGTCGACGAGCTGCTCGACCTGCTGGAGCTGACCGGCGCGGCGGACCGGCACGTCGCCGGGTTCTCCACCGGGATGCGGCAGCGGCTGGGGCTCGCGACCGCGCTGCTCGGAGATCCGCCGGTGCTGCTGCTGGACGAGCCGGGCAACGGCCTCGACCCGGCCGGCATCGCCTGGCTGCGCACGTTCCTGCGCGGGCTGGCCGACGCCGGCCGCACGGTGCTCGTGTCCAGCCACGCGCTGGCCGAGGTGCAGCAGTCCGCCGACGACGTGGTGCTCGTCTCCGACGGGCGGCTGGTCGCCGCCGGCGGCTACGACGAGCTGGCCGCCACGGCCGGGCTGCCGGTGCAGCGGCCGGCCGCCGAACCGGCCGGCCTGGAACGGCTGTTCCTCGACCTGACCGCGCAACGACGGGGAGACGACCGATGCAACAGCTGATCGTGGCCGAGTTCCGGCGGTTGCTCGCCACCCGGCTGTGGTGGATCGCGCTGCTCGCGGCGACCGGGCTGGGCGGCGGGCTCGTCGGCTGCCTGGCGCTGGTCGGTCCGGAACACTTCAGCCCGCCGATGCCCGGCCTGCACACCGCCGCCGGCGCGCGGCTGGTGCTCGGCATCCTCGGGTACACGGCGTTCGTCCCGGCGGCGTTCGGCACCCTGGCGGTCACCTCGGAGTACCGGCACCGCACGGTCGACGTGACGTTCCTGTTCGCGCCGAGCCGGTGGCGGGTGCTCACCGCGAAGCTGGCGGTGTTCGCGGTGGGCGGGCTCTGCTACGGCGCCGTGCTGGCCGGCACCGCGGCGGTCGGGCTGTACGCCGGGGCCGCCGGGCACGGCTCGACCGTCGGCGTACCGGTGGGCGCCGTCGCCGGGCTGCTCGGCCGCCTCGCCGTCGCGATGGCCGTGTACACGCTGCTCGGGGTCGGGGTGGGCGCGCTGGTCGGCAACCAGGTGGCGGCGCTGTGCCTGGTGATCGGCTACCTGTACCTGGGTGAACCGGTGCTGATGATGATCCCGGGCGCGAACGCCGCGTACCCGCTGCTTCCGGGTGGTGCGACCGCGGCGCTGACCGGCTTCCACGAGGTGTCCGACGCGATGGCGGCGCAGCTGCCGACCACCGCGATACACCTGGTGTCGCCGGTCGTCGGGGCGCTCGTGCTGCTCGGCTACACGCTGGTCGCGGCGGCGGTCGCGGTTTTCGCCCCACTGCGTCGGGATCTGGCCTGATCGGCCGGCAACCCGGTGAAGGCGAGCTGAAACCGGCCCCGGTCACCATGGCCGCATGAGCGAGCGTCAGCGAGCGAATCACGAGCACAGCGCCTTCGAGCCTCGGGCCCGTTCGGAGCGAAGTGGAGAACGGGCATGAGCATCACGAGCATGGACACCACCCGGCGGCCGTCCGGCCGGTCGGGTACCGGGGGCGCCGAGCTCGCGGTGCACGCCGAGGGGCTGGTCAAGTCCTTCGGCGGGCAGCGCGCGGTCGACGGCATCGACCTGGAGATCCGCACCGGCGGCGTCTTCGGGGTACTCGGCCCCAACGGCGCCGGCAAGACCACCACGCTGCGGATGCTGGCGACGCTGCTGCGCATCGACGCCGGCCGTGCCGAGATCTTCGGCGTGGACGTGGCCCGCCAACCGCACGTGATCCGCCAGCTCGTCGGCGTCACCGGGCAGTACGCCTCGGTGGACGAGAACCTGACCGCGCGGGAGAACCTGTGGCTGTTCGGCCGGCTGCACGGCATCCGGTCGGCGCGGGCCAAGAAACTCGCGGTGGAGCTGCTGGACCGGTTCGGGCTGGGCGACGCGGCGGACAAGACCATCGCCAAGTTCTCCGGCGGGATGCGGCGGCGGCTCGACCTCGCCGCGAGCCTGATCACGACCCCGCCGCTGATCTTCCTGGACGAGCCCACCACCGGGCTCGACCCGCACACCCGCGGCCAGATGTGGGACACCATCCGGGGCCTGGTCGCGGACGGCTGCACGGTGCTGCTGACCACGCAGTACCTGGACGAGGCGGACCAGCTCGCCGACCAGATCGCGGTGATCGACCACGGCCGCAAGGTCGCCGAGGGTACGCCGGAGGAGTTGAAGGCGGCGGTCGGCGACACCAGCCTGCAACTGGTGCTGGCCGAGCCGGAGCAGACCGGCGCGGCCGGCGACGTGATCCGGCGGGTACTGGGGCTCGACCCGATCCTCAGCCCGGAACGGTCCCGGCTGCAGGCGCCGCTGAAGCAGGCCGATCTGGCCGCCGAGGTACTCGTCGCGCTGCGCGACGCCGGCATCCGGGTGGCGTCGGTCAGCGTCGACCAGCCCAGCCTGGACGAGGCGTTCCTGACCCTGACCGGCCACCCGGCCGAACCGCAGGACGACGAGTCGACGAAGGAGGAACGGCGATGAGTGAGCGTCAGCGAGTGAATCATGGGTACTGCGTGCCGTGGTGCCTCATCGGCGTTCCGACGAAGGAGGAACGGCGATGAGTGTCACCAGCGTGCTCGGTGAGCAGCGGGTGCGGCCGGCGGACCGGGTCGCCGCGGCGCGCCGCCGGATCAGCCCCCGCGAGGTCGTCAGCCAGACGATGACGATGGCGTGGCGGGCGTTGAAGAAGATGCGCCGCAACCCGGAGCAGTTCTTCGACGTGACGCTACAGCCGATCCTGTTCACCGCGATGTTCGCGTACATCTTCGGCGGTGCGATCGCCGGTGACGTGCGCAGCTACCTGCCGCTGATGATTCCCGGCATCCTCGCCCAGACCGTACTGACGACCTGCATGGCCACCGGTACCCAGCTGCGCGAGGACATGGAGAAGGGCGTCTTCGACCGGTTCAAGTCGCTGCCGATGGCCCGGATCGCGCCGCTGGCCGGCCCGATGGTGGCCGACCTGGTGCGGTACGCGATCGCCGCGACGCTGACGTTCGGCATGGGCATCGCGGTCGGGTACCGGCCGGACGGCGGGGCGCTCGGGGTGCTCGGCGCGATCCTGCTCGCGATCATCAGCGGTTGGTCGCTGGCCTGGGCGTTCACCTGGGTCGGCACGATCGCCCGCAGCGCCCAGGCGGTGCAGGGCATCTCGATGATGATCATGTTCCCGCTGACGTTCCTGTCCAACGCGTTCGTACCGCTGACCTCCCTGCCGGGCTGGCTGCAGGCGTTCGTCCGGGTCAACCCGGTGTCGCACATGGTCACCGCGGCCCGCGACCTGGCCAACAAGGGCACGATCAGCGCCGAGGTGGGCTGGACCCTGCTGGCCTGCCTGGTGGTCGTGGCGGTCTTCGCCCCGCTGTCGGTACGCAGCTACCGCCGGCACCTGTGATCCGCCGCTGACGGCGCCGAGCCGGCGGGGCCCGATCCAGGGCTCTGCCGGCGTCGGGCGTCGGGTCAGCCCGGGTCCGGTCCGAACACCTCGTCCAGCACCCGCCCGGCCTCGTCCCGCAGCGCCGGGCCGCGGCGCTCCCCGTACTCCGCGTGGATCGCGGCGAGGTGGCCCGGGGCGATCCGTTCGGCGTGCGGGACGAGCTGCTCCGGCGCCATCACCGGCGCCACGTGCACGCTGCCGAACCGCTCGGACAGCACCAGCAGCCGGACCGCCGGATCGGCCCGCGTCGCGTCGCGCAGGATCGCCCAGCTGGCGAGCCCGAACAGCAGCGCGCCGGCCACCGGATAGTCCGGGAACGCGGCACCGCCGAACACCAGCCGGCGGACGCTGCGGACCGCGTCGGCGTACAGCCGCTCGCCGAACGGCACGTCCGCCGGCCCGGCGAACCGGGCGTACGCGGTCAGCGCCGCCGCCTCGGCCGTCATCACCCAGGGCTCGGCGCCGGTGGCGACCGCCGCGTTGGGTACCCGGAAGTCGCGCGCCCGGCGCACCGCCAGCCGGAACTCGGCCAGCGCCCGCTCCGGCTCGCCGCGGGCCAGCGCCAGCTCGGCGGTACACAGGTGGAGCAGCCCGAAGCTGCCGAAGACCGCCTTCCCGTCGACGGTCCGGGCGATGTCGGCCAGTTCGCGCTCGGCGGTCGCCAGCTCGCCGTGCAGGATCGCGGCGATGAACAGCACCCCGCGCATCTGCGTCTGATCGTCGACCGAGCCCATCCGGTCCAGTACCGGCAGCGCCGCGCGGGCGTGTTCGACGGCGCGCCGCGGGTCGCCCAACCGCAGCCGCAGCGACGCCAGCATCGCGTGCAGGATGGCCGCCATCCACGGACCCTCGTCGTTCGCGACCAGCGCCAGCGCCTCCTCCGCGGCCGCCGCCGCGGCCTCCGGCTCACCGGCGTTCTCCAGCAGGAAGCTCGCCATCTGCGCGGCCAGGAACACCACGTTGCCGTCGTCACTGTGCCGGAGCCGTTCGAGCTGGCGCCGGGACGCGAGGCCCTCGGCCGGATCGCAGGCCAGCAGTACGGTCGCCATCGCGCTGACGCGGGGATCGGTGTCCGGCCGGGTCGGCAGCCGGGTGAGCAGGTCGCGCAGCGGCAGCGACAGGTCGTCGTCCAGGATGGTCATGACGTTCATCAAGGTGGTGACCACCGCGGACCGGGTGGTCTCGACCAGGTGCGGTGGCGGGACCCAGCCGGCGAGGGCGACGCTGATCGCGTCGCCCAGCGCGATGAGGCGCAGGTGGTCGCCGCGCAGCGACCACAGCGGCGCGAGCCCGGCCAGCAGGTGTACCACCGTGGGCCGGTCCGGCTCGGCGAGCGCCTGGCGCAGCAGCTCGCCGAGGTTGCCCTCCTCCGCGTGCAGCGCGTCCGCCGCGTCGAACTGGTCCTGGCTGAACAGCGCCGAGGAGTACCGCTCGGTGTACTCGACCGCCCAGTCGCGCTGGGCCGCCCGCGCCGCGTCGGCCTGGCCCGCCTCCGTCAACCGGAGCCGGCCGAACTCGCGGACCGTCTCCAGCATCCGGTAGCGCAACCCGGCACCCGTCTCCTGGACGGTCAGCAGCGACTGGTCGGCGAGCGCGTGCACCGCGGACAGCGCCGTCGGGCCGAGCATCCGTTCGGCCGCGTCGAGGGTGAACCCGTCGCCGAACAGCGACAGCCACTGCAGCGCCCGCCGCTGCGCGTCGTCGAGCAGGTTCCAGGACCACTCGATGACCGCCTGCAGGGTGCGGTGCCGGTCCGGGGCGCTGCGGTCGCCGTCGCGCAGCAGCGCGAACCGGTCGGCCAGCCGCCGGGCGACCTCGTCCGCCGACATCACCCGTACCTTGGCGGCGGCCAGCTCGATCGCGAGCGGCAGGCCGTCGAGCCGGGTGACGATCTCGGTGACCGTGGCGTCGTCGAGCCGGGCGCCGGGCCGTACCGCCAGGGCGCGTTGCCGGAACAGCGCCGCCGCGTCCGCGCTCGCCAGCTCCGGCAACGGATGCACCTGCTCGGCCGGGATCGACAGCGGCGCCCGCGAGGTGGTCAGCACCCGCAGGTCGCGGGTGGTGGCCACCAGGTACGCGGTGAGCTCGGCCACCGCGGCCACCAGGTGCTCGCAGTTGTCCAGGATCAGCAGCGCCGGGGCGCTGTCCAGTTGGCGGGCGATCCGGCCGCGCACGTCGGCGCGCTGCTGCGCGGTCAGTGTCCGGCGGCCGCGGACCGAGTCGCGCACCCCGAGCATCGCGCCGACCTCGCCGACCACCGCCTCCGGCGCGGAGACGCCGACCAGTTCGACGAAGTGCACCACCGGGGCGGTGGAGCGCCGGCCGACGGCGTGCGCGAGCCGGGTCTTGCCCAGCCCGCCGGGGCCGACGATCGAGACCACCCGGTGCGAGCCGAGCAGCCCGAGCACCGTGCCGATGTCCCGGTCGCGGCCGAGCAGGGCGGAGGAGTCGTAGTACAGCCCGGTACGGACCGGCCGGTCGGCGGCGAGCAGTTCGGCGTGCATCCGGGTCAGCGCCGGCCCGGGGTCGGCACCGAGCCGGTCCCGCAGCGCCACGCGGTGCCGCTCGTACCGTTGCAGCGCCGGTCCGGCGCCCCGGACGGCGGCCTCGCTGCGGAGCAGCTGGGCGAGCAGTTCCTCGTCGCCGGGGTGTTCGGCCAGGACCGCTTCCAGCAGCGGCAACGCGCCGGCGTGGTCGCCGCCGAGGCTGCGTGCCACGCCCACGATCCGCCGGGCCGCGGCGCACTGCCGGGCCGCCTGCCCGGTGAGCTCGGCGAGCGGCCCGTCCGGCGGTACCGGGGTGGCACCGCCGAGTCGCAGCGCGTCCTCGGCCAGCCGGCGGGCGTCGGTGGCCCGGCCGGCGTCGAGCGCCTGCCGGGCACGCTGCACGACGGCGGTCAGCCGCAGCACGTCCACCTGGTCGTCGGTGAGCCCCAGCCGGTAGCCGCCCGGGGTACGCAGCACCGCGTCCGCGGCGGTCGCGGCCCGGGTGCGGGAGACCACCACCTGCAGCGCCTTGGTGGGGTTGGCCGGCGGCTGGTCCGGCCACAGCCGGTCGACCAGCCGCTGATCGCCGACGCCGGCGTGCGGGTGCAGGGCGAGCAGCGCCAGCAGCGTCCGGGCGCGGTCCCCGGAGATCGGCGTCCCGTGCCAGCGGACGCCGTCGAGCAGGGTCAGCACCGGAGCCACACGACCCAGGATATGGGCCGTGCCCAGCGATTTTCGGCGCCGCACCGTCGCTCGCCCCGCCGGTACGAGCCAAGAGCACGACGAAGTCCGCACATCGGGCATCCCGTCCGCATCAGGTGGTGCCGGCGGCGGGCACCTCGCTCGGCGTGCCGGTCACCGACAGCCCGGCGGTACGGGCCAGGCCGGCCAGGGCGACCGCGTCGTCGACGGCCGCGCCGCCGGGGTCGTTGTTGAAGTAGACGTAGGTCTCCGTGTCGGCGAACGTCTCACCGATGCGGTCCAGCCAGCCGCGCAGCGCGTCGCGCCGGTACCGCGGCCACCGGTCGGCGCCGCCCTCGTGCAGCCGCAGGTAGCCGAAGTCGGCGGTGCGCCAGGTGGGGGTGACCGGGCCGAGCCGGTCGGCCCAGCACAGTGCCGCGCCGTACCGGTGCAGCAGGTCCCGAACCCGCGGCGTCCACCAGGAGTCGTGCCGCGGTTCGACCACGACCCGCTGGCCGGCGGGAAACGCGGCGAGCGTGGCGGCGAGCCGGTCGGGCTCGACGGTCAGCGTCGGCGGCAGTTGCAGCAGGATCGGGCCGAGCCGGTCACCGAGACCGGCGGCGTGTGACAGCAGCCGGGCCACCGGCTCACCCGGCTCCTGCAGCCGGCGGACGTGCGTCAGGTAGCGGCTGGCCTTGACCGCGAGGACGAACCCGTCCGGGGTGCGCTCGCGCCACGCGGCGAACGTCTCGCGACTGGGCAGCCGGTAGAACGGGTTGTTCAGCTCGACGGTGTCGAACCGCGCCGCGTAGTGCTCCAACCAGCGCCGCTGCGGCACCCCGGCCGGGTAGAGGACGCCCCGCCAGTCCCGGTACTGCCAGCCGGAGGTGCCGAGCACGATCCGCGCGGCTCCGTGACCGCTCACCCACCCAGTCTGCCTCGCGCTCGCCCGGGGCGTGCCGCGCGTCGAGCTGCAGCGTGGGCGAAACCGTCCGGAATATGGGATCGGGGCAACGCGGGCATAACAGTTTGCGTATCGCCGGGGCGAGGCCTATCCGGCATGTCAGTCGGCTTGTAAGCTCGGGCATCGTTCATGGCCGGAACTTTCCAGATTAACTCTTGGGACACGTTCGGCGCCTTAACTTCCCGAAAACTGGAAGTGCGAGGCGGGAAGAGGACGCACGGGACCGTGGCGACGACGCAGCTAGACCGACCCAGCCGGCGTGGGGTCGCGGTGCGGAGCCGGCGACGCTCGCGCGACCGGTCCGGGCCGACCGCGGTGCTGTTCAGCCTGCCGGCCCTGGCGATCTTCGCGATCTTCACCATCCTGCCGACCGCGTACACGTTCGTGATCAGCCTGTTCGACTGGAACCCGCTGAACGTGTCGCAGTCGACGTTCATCGGCGCGGACAACTACCGCAAGCTGTTCGCCCACTCCACCCCGTCGTTCGCGGCGAGCGCGCTGACCTCGCTGTACTTCACCGCCGGCATGGTCATCGGCGGTACCGCGATCTCGCTCGCGATCGCGCTGTTGCTGTCCCGCGGCGGCTCCTGGCTGTCTGGAGTACGGGTGGCGGTGTTCGTGCCGCACGTGACCCCGCTGGTGGCCACCTCGATCGTCTGGGTGTGGATCTTCAACCCGCAGTTCGGGCTGGCCAACGCGATCCTGCGCTGGCTGCACCTGCCGGCGGTGGACTGGCTCGACTCGTCCAGCACCGCGATGCCGGCGATCCTGACCTACAGCCTGTGGCACGAGGTCGGGTTCACCGTGGTGATCTTCCTCGGCGGCCTCGCCGTGGTCAGCGGCGAGCTGGGCGAGGCGGCCCGGGTCGACGGGGCGAACCGCTGGCAGGAGTTCTGGTACGTCACCTGGCCGCAGCTGCGGCCGGTCACCCTGTTCGTCGTCACCATCTCGACGATCTCCTCGCTGCAGGCGTTCACCCAGTTCTTCGTGATGACCGAGGGCGGCCCCGCGCACGCCACCACCACGCTGAGCTACCTGCTGTACCAGGAGGCGTTCGTCTTCTTCCACACCGGCTACGCGGCGGCGCTCGCCGTCGTGCTGTTCGTCGTCACCGCGCTGTTCACGTTGCTGCAGTTCCGTACCCGTCGGTCCACCCTCAGCTAGGAGTACCAGTGCGAAAGACTCGTGTCGCCGCCGCGCTCGCGGTGTGCGCGCTCGGCGCGGGCGGGCTCGCCGCCTGCGGATCGGGTTCGTCGTCCGGCAAGACCACGATCACCTTCATGGAGGCGATGAGCTCGGGCACGCTCAAGACCTCGATGGAGACGCTGACCAAGCGGTTCGAGAAGGCGCATCCCGACATCGACGTCCAGCTGCAGGTCGAGCCCGACTACGGCACCCTGCGCAACAAGGAGACCGCGGCGCTGTCGGCCAGCAAGCCGCCGACGATCGGCCAGGTGTACTCGGACTGGGCGGCCACGTTCGCCAAGAGCAACGTGGTGGTGCCGCTGACCGACTACGCGAAGCCCGCCGACCTGAAGGCGCTGTATCCCAGCGTGCGTGACGACCTCTACCTGCCGGCCGACCACAAGCTCTACATGTGGCCGTTCAACAAGAGCGTGGTCATCCAGTACTACAACACGAAGATGCTGTCCGCCAAGGGAAAGAGCGCGCCGAAGACCTGGGACGAGTTCGCCGCGACGGCGAGGGCGGTGTCCGGCAAGGGGAACGTCGGCATCGCGATCGACCCGGGCGGCTCGGCCGGCCCGGCCGGCGGCGAGGCCTGGTTCGAGATCCTGTCCCAGGCGTACGGCACGCCGGTGTTCGCCGCCGACGGCAAGCCGCAGTTCACCAGCCCGGCCGCGATCAAGGCGATGAACTACCTGGTCGGGTTGAAGAAGGCGGGCGCGCTGACACTCGGCAAGAACTACCCGGGCCAGGTGGCGCTCGGCGCCGGCAAGGGCGGCTTCGACATCTCCAGCGTGGCCAGCTACTACTACAACTCCAAGGCGGTCGGCGGGAAGTTCCCGATGGGCACCGCGCCGCTGCCCACCGGCCCCGGTGGCACCCAGGCCAACCAGATGGCCGGTACCAACATCGTGATGTTCGCCAAGGCGTCCGACGCCGAGCGCAAGGCGGCCTGGAGCTACCTGAGGTTCCTCACCTCCGCCGACTCCCAGGCGTACTGGGCGCAGAACTCCGGCTACCTGCCGGTGACCCCGGCGGCGCTGCCGAAGATGACCGACTTCATCAAGAAGAACCCGTACCAGAAGTTCGCCGCGCAGGCGCTGACGACCGCCAAGGCGGACCCGCCGTACCCGTGGATCTCGCAGGCGCAGGGCATGCTCGCGGTGGCGATGCAGTCGGCGATCACCGGCAAGCAGTCGGCGTCCGCGGCGCTCGGCTCGGCGCAGCAGCAGGCCGTCGACGCGATGAAGTCGGGGCAGTAGATGGCGACCCGGCGACGAGTGGCAGGCCCGGTACTGCGCCGTGTCGTGGCGGTCGTCGTCGGGTTGACGTTCCTGGGGCCGTTCTGGTGGGTGCTGGTCACGTCGCTGGCCCGTACCGGTGACGTGTACAAGTTCCCGCCGTCGCTGCTGCCGCACTGGCACTGGGCGAACTACGCCCGCGCCTGGGCGGCGGCGCCGTGGGTCCGGCTGTTCGGCAACACCGTCCTGATCGCGCTGTGCACCGTGGTCCTCGCCGTGGTCACCTCGGTCCTCGCCGGGTACGCGTTCGGCGTGCTGCGGTTCCGCGGGCGCACCGCGCTGTTCACCGTGGTGCTGGCGGTGATGATGGTGCCGCAGACGGTCCTGCTGATCCCGGACTACGTGATCGCGCAGACGATCGACTGGCTGGACACCTACTGGATCCAGATCATCCCGTTCGGCGGCAGCGTGTTCGGCATCTTCCTGGTCCGGCAGTTCTTCGCCGGGCTGCCACCGGAACTGTTCGACGCCGCCGAGCTGGACGGCGCCGGGAGGCTGCGCACGCTGTGGTCGATCGGGGTGCCGCTGGTGCGGCCGGCGGTCATCATCGTGGCGCTCAACGTGTTCATGGGCTCGTGGAACGCGTTCGTCTGGCCGTTCATCATGACCTCGTCCACCTCGGTGCAGCCGGTCGAGGTCGGCCTCGCCACGTTCTACGGCGCCGAGGGCACCGACTGGACCGGGCTGTCCGCCGCGGTCACCTTCACCACGCTGCCGGTGCTCGCCCTCTTCCTTGCGCTGCAACGACACTTCGTCACCGGCGCGTACTCGGCGGCAGGGGGCCTGAAGTGATCGAGGGCATCCTGCTGATCGACCTGGACGGCACGCTCTACACCGGTGACGAGCCGATCCGGTGCTACGCCACCGAACTCGCCGCGCTCACCGGCAACCCCACCCTCGTACCGGGCGTCGAGGAGTACCTGGCCGGCACGTCCCCGGTCGCCGCCGCCGACGGCTGGGAGGCGGTACGGGCGATCGCCGGTACCGTGCCGCGCCGGCTGGCGGACGCCGCGTTCCTGCGTTCCCGGTACGGGATGGCCGACGGCACCGTTCCGGTCACGGTGTCGGAACCGTTGGTACGGCTGGTGACCGAGCTGCGCGACCGCTACCTGCCGGTGCTCGCGACGAACAGCCCGCGGGACGGGCTGGTCGCCCTGCTCGACCGGCTCGGGGTGGCGAACCTGTTCGCCGAGGTGGTGTTCGGCGCCCGCAAGCCGGACGGGTTGATCCCGCTGGCCACCCGGCTGCTGCACTCGATCGGTGCCGCCGCCCAGCCGCACCGGTTACTCAGCATCGGCGATCACTGGCGCAACGACATCGCCCCCGCGTTGCGGCTCGGTGCCATCGGTGGGTATGTTGACCGGTTCGGCCGGCGGGCCGGGCCGGCGCAGCTGTCCGGGCGGGTGGTCGACGACCTGCTGCCCGGTGTCCGCAGCTGGGCGGCCGATCCGGCCGGTTTCGCCGCGACCCACCAGGTCGGCTGACGCTCTCCGGCCGGTGGCGGCGACCGATCCCCAACCAGCAACGGGAGATGTGCGTGTCCACTGTGGAGTTCTTCGGCGGCCTCGGGGTCATCGGATCCAGCAAGATCATGGTCAGCCACGGCGGGCACCGGGTGTTGCTGGACATCGGCCTGGACATCCCGGCCGGCGGTGACCTGTTCCGCGCGCCGGTGACCCCACGGCCCGGGCGGGAGCTCGCGGACCGGCTGCGGGTGGGCGCCGCGCCGCGCATCCCCGGGCTGTTCGATCCGGCCCTGCTGCCGGGTTCCGGTGAGCCGGCCGCGCTGACCGGTGCCGGCGCGGAGGCTGAGCTGGCCGCGCTGGCCGAGCCGGTGGGGGAGACCGCGGTGTTCGTCAGCCACCCGCACCTGGACCACGTCGGCCTGGCCGGCTTCGTCCGCCCGGACGTGCCGGTGCACGCGCATCGCGACGCGGTGCGGCTGCTGACCGCGCTGGCCGACACCGGCGACGGCCTGCCGGGGCACGAACCGTCCTGGCGACCGCTCGACGGCGGCGAGGTAGTCCACTGTGGACAGATAAGCGTCGAGTGTGTACCGGTCGACCACGACGTGCCGGGAGCCACCGGCTACCTGGTCCGTACCCCCGACGGCGTGCTCGCCTACACCGGCGACATCCGGTTCCACGGCCGGCATCCGGACCGGTCGGAGTCCTTCGTGGATCGGGCGGCCGGCTGCGACCTGCTGGTCACCGAGGGCACCACGCTCGGCTGGCCGGTACCGGACGGCCCGCCCCGGAACGAGGACGACGTCGTCGACTCGTACCGCACCCTGCTGCGCGAGACGGCCGGGCTGATGCTGCTCGCGCTGTACCCGCGGGACGTCGAGCGGGCCGCCGAGTTCGTCGCCTGCACCGAGGCGGCCGGCCGGCGGCTGCTGTGGCCGGCGCAGGTCGCCGCATTCCTGCGCCGGATGGGTGTCGCCGCCGAAGAGTTCGACGCGGTACCGCTCGCCGACCTGCACGCCGCGCCGGGCGACTTCGTGGTCGCGCCGGAGCCGTACGAGTTCCCGGCGCTGCTGGATCTGCCGCTGTCGGCGGACTCCGCGTACGTGCACGCGAACGGCGAGCCGCTCGGCGCGTTCGACCCGCGGTGGTCGCTGCTCACCGGCTGGCTCGCCACGCTGTCCGTGCCGCTGCACACGATCGGCTGTTCCGGCCACGCGTCGCCGGACGACCTGCACCGGATGGTGCAACGCATTCAACCGGCCACGGTCGCGCCGATCCACACCACCGAGCCGACCCGGCTGCACCCGCCGATCGGCACCCACCGCCTCGTCCCCAGCTACGCCACCCGCTACACCCTCACCGGCGACCCGCTCTGACCGGTCGGCGGTGGAACCGCCAGGGCCGATTCCCGTCGGTACCGGCAGCGCCCGGTCATCGGAATCGATCGTCACCGGCGTGCTCCGTGGTGGCGCACCCGGAGCCGACCGAACCGTCGCGGACGGCGTTGCTGTCGTCCTCGCGCTGGCAGAAACTGCTCGTCACCACCGGCGTGGGCGGGTACCGGGCGCTTAACCAGGCGACGCTCGCCGGTCGGTCAGGCGTGGACGACGGTGGCGTTCTCGGCGTCCAGCAGTTCGATCAGGCGGGTGGCGTTGGTCTGGGCGTAGTCGCGGTAGCAGTTGTTCAGGAGGACGTAGGTGCGGTCCGAGTCGTCGGCGAGGCGGGCCAGCCGCGGCGCCCACTGCGCGAGTTCGGCGTCGGAGTAGTGGTAGCCGAACTTCTCGTGGATGTCCTTGCTCGTCCACTGTGGACTGTGTCCGTGGAAGCGCATCGCCGAGATCGCGGCGGTGGCGCGCAGCACCGGCGGTACGGAGGAGCGGTGGCCCTGCGGCATGTCCACCGCGACGTACGGGATCTCGTTGCGGGACAGCAGCTCCAGCGTCTCGTCCGCGTTGTCACCGTCGAACCAGCTGGCGTTGCGCAGCTCCACCAGCGCCGGGATCGGTGCGCACCGGTGCGCACACTCCAGGACGAACTGCTTGTTGTCCCGGCGGATGGTGAACCACGGTGGGAACTGGAACAGGATCCCGCCGAGCTTTCCCGCCTGCACCAACGGATCCAGCGCGGAGAAGAACCGGTCCCAGCAGTCCTCCAGCACCTGCGGTGACAGGTCCTTCGGGTACACGGTGCGCTTGTCGGTGTCCGGCCGCAGGTCGGAGTAGATCGCCGACACCCGGGTCGGGTGGCCGGTCAGCAGGCTGAACGCCTTGATCGTGAAGGTGAACCCGGCCGGCGTACGATCCGCCCAGCTGCTCGCGGTGCGCTCGGCCGGCGGCGTGTAGTAGGTGGCGTCCACCTCGACCAGCGGGTACTGCCGGGCGTAGTAGCCGAGCCGCCGTTCCGGGTTGTCCGCCGTGGCCGGGTACCAGCCGGAGTCCAGCAGCGTGCGATCGGTCCACGACGCGGTACCCACCCGGATCTCCCCCATGCCCGACAGTTCACCGCGCCGGGGGCGCGCCGGCAACCGGAACCGGGGTCACGGCCCGGTATCGGACCGGTTGCACCCGGTGTCCCGCGCCGCGTTCCGCCGATACCCTGCCGGTATGCGTCTGTCTGCCAGGGCTCTCGGCGTGGTCGCCGCGCTCGGTCTCGCCGCGGCCGGGCTGGCCGGCTGCGGGTCGACCAGCACCGAGGTGCGCGCGCCGAAGTTCACCGTGCCCACCCCGCCGCCGCTGGAGCAGCAGGGCCGTCCGGGCAGCGCCGGCCAGGCGAACACGTTCCTGACCAGCTGGGTGCACGGCCTGAGCCAGGCGGCGGATCCGGACGGGCGCGCCGCGCTCGCGGACGGCTGCCACGACGACGCCGGTTGCCTGCACCTGATCCGGGCCGCGGCGACGCTGCCGAAGCCCGCCAAGAACGTGTACTACGAGAACTGGTCGGTGGGGTTCACCCAGGCGATCCAGGCCGACCCGAAGCACCCGGACAGCTGGACGGTGGTGATCCGTCCCACCTGGGTGGCCTACGACAAGCCGCTCGACGGGCGGTACGACGGCTGGACCACCCGCACGCCGGTGCGGGTGCGGCTGGCGCTGGTGGGCAAGGACGTGCAGACCGACTGGCGGCTCTGGCTGACCCCGCTGCCCGCCGGTACGCACGCCGACGGCGGGGTGCAGCTGTCCCGCCCGAAGTACGGCGACATCTGACCCGCGCCGCGCCCGGCGCCGGCCGTACCGGCCGCCGCCGCTCGCCGGCGTGCGTCCACCGGCCGTCGGCCCAGCGTCCCGGCGCCGGGGTGGTCCGGCCCGCTGGCTAGGCTCGGACCATGGAAAACACGCCACGGGCCGGGGTGCCGCGTCCGGTGCTGGTCGTCGACTTCGGCGCGCAGTACGCGCAGTTGATCGCGCGGCGGGTGCGCGAACTCCAGCTGTACTCCGAGATCGTGCCGCATTCGACGCCGGTGTCCGAGCTGCTCGCCCGCGACCCGGCCGCGATCATCCTGTCCGGCGGCCCCGCCAGCGTGTACGCCGCGGACGCGCCCGGCGTCGACCCGGCCCTGTTCGGTACCGACGTGCCGGTGTTCGGCATCTGCTACGGGTTCCAGGCGATGGCCAGGGCGCTCGGCGGCACGGTGGCGCAGACCGGCCGGCGCGAGTTCGGCGGTACCCCGCTACTGGTGGACACGCCCGGCGCGGTGCTGGCCGACCTGCCGGCGGAGCAGTCGGTGTGGATGAGCCACAACGACGCGGTGACGGTCGCCCCGGACGGCTTCGCGGTGACCGCGCGCTCGGCCGGCGCGCCGGTGGCGGCGTTCGAAGACACCGCGCGGCGGCTGGCCGGCGTGCAGTTCCACCCGGAGGTGGCACACACCCCGCGCGGGCAGGACGTGCTGCGCCGGTTCCTGTTCGACGTGGCCGGGCTGACCCCGAACTGGACCACCGGTTCGGTCATCGACGACCAGGTGGCCGCGATCCGGGCCCAGGTGGGCGACGCGGCGGTGCTGTGCGCGCTGTCCGGCGGGGTCGACTCGGCGGTCGCCGCGGCGCTCGTCCACAAGGCCGTCGGTGACCAGCTGACCTGCGTGTTCGTCGACCACGGGCTGCTGCGTGCGGGCGAGGCCGAGCAGGTCGAACGCGACTACGTGGCGGCCACCGGGATCAAGCTGAAGGTGGTCGACGCGGCGGAGACGTTCCTGTCCCAGCTCGCCGGCGTCACCGAACCGGAGCAGAAGCGCAAGATCATCGGCCGGGAGTTCATCCGTACGTTCGAGGCCGCCGCCCGCGAGGTCGCCGCCGCCGAGGGCGTGCAGTTCCTGGTCCAGGGCACCCTGTACCCGGACGTGGTGGAGTCCGGTGGCGGCACCGGCACCGCCAACATCAAGTCGCACCACAACGTCGGCGGGCTGCCCGACGACCTGGCGTTCACGTTGGTCGAGCCGCTGCGCACGCTGTTCAAGGACGAGGTGCGCGCGATCGGCGCCGAGCTGGGGCTGCCCACCGAGATGGTGCAGCGGCACCCGTTCCCGGGGCCGGGCCTGGCGATCCGGATCATCGGCGCGGTGACGCCGGAGCGGCTGACCATGCTGCGCGCCGCCGACCTGGTCGCCCGCGAGGAGCTGACCGCCGCCGGCCTGGACGGCGAGATCTGGCAGTTCCCGGTGGTACTGCTGGCCGACGTGCGGTCCGTCGGCGTGCAGGGCGACGGCCGGACGTACGGGCATCCGGTGGTGCTGCGGCCGGTGGTCAGCGAGGACGCGATGACCGCCGACTGGGCCAAGCTGCCCTACGACGTGCTCGCCCGGATCTCGACCCGGATCACCAACGAGGTGCCCGAGGTCAACCGGGTCACCCTGGACATCACCAGCAAGCCGCCGGGCACCATCGAGTGGGAGTAGTGACCGGGGGCCGCGTCCGGCCCCCGGTCGTGGGGTGGGGTGGGTGCACGCCCGGGGTCAGCTCTCCGGGATGAACAGCGCCGCCGCCAGGTAGGCGATCACCAGCGTGCCGCCGGTGAACAGCGAGCCCAGCACCACGGCGATGCGCACCAGCGTCGGGTCGACGTCGAAGTACTCGCCGAGGCCACCGCAGACGCCGACCACCTTCCGGTCGGTACGGCTGCGCAGCAGTCGCCGATAGGTCGTGTCGGTCTGTGTCGTCATCGAAGCCGCCTCCCGGCTGTCGTCGATTCCCACCCTGGTGCGGTAGGAACTGGGTATGCCTCCACGGTGCGGCACCGGCCGCCCGAGCGGCATCGGGTGCGTCCCCTGGTCGCACCCTGACCCGCGACCCTGACCCCGGGGCGCGGGCACGACCTGGAACGGAGGCGGCGTGCGGACTCGGCGGATCGGCGCGTACGGAGTGCTCGGCGACGACGCGGGCCGGGTGCTGCTGACCCGTTCGTCCGCGCTGTCCGACGTCGTGGGCACCTGGTACCTGCCGGGCGGTGGCGTCGAGCACGGCGAGGCGCCGGCCGACACGGTGGTACGCGAGGTGGCCGAGGAGACCGGGCTGCGGGTCGCGGTGACCGGGGTGCGCGACGTGGTCTCGGACGTGCTGGCGATCCCGGCGCGCGGCGAGCGCCTGCACACCGACCGGGTGCTGTACGACCTGCGGCTGCTCGGCGGCGAGCTGCGCGCCGAGCCGGCGGGGACCACCGACCTGGTGCGCTGGGTGGCGCCGGACGAGCTGGCCGGGCTGCGGCTGATGCCGTTCGTCGCGGCGGCGCTGGGGCAACCGGTGCGGGCCCCGTGGGTACGGCCGGATCTGCCGCCGGCGGAACCGGCGCCGGAGCCGGTGCCGGGTGCGCCGCGTGGCCAGCGGTTCGCCGCGTACGCGGTGGCCACCGACCCGGCCGGCCGGTTGCTGCTGACCCGCATCTCGCCGGGGTACCCGGGTGCCGGCCGCTGGCATCTGCCCGGCGGCGGCGTCGACCACGGCGAACAGCCCGGCCAGGGCCTGTTGCGCGAGCTGCGGGAGGAGACCGACCAGCTCGGCGTGCTGGGGGAGTTGCTCGACGTGTCGAGCCACCGCGATCCGGCCGCGCTCGGCCCGGAGGGGTATCCCCTGGACTGGCACGCGGTGCGCGTACTGTATCGGGTCCGGGTGCCGGATCCGACCCGACCCAGGGTGATGGACCCGGACAACTCGACCGACGCGGCCGAGTGGTTCACCCCGACACGGATCGCCGACCACGCGATCACCGATGTCGTACGACGGGCACTCGATGCGCTGCCGTCGTCGCGCTGAGCATCACCCAGCGTATTTCTCATCCGCAGGCATATGCAGTGGTTCGTCACTCTGTCGGCTAGAGTGACCGATCACTGACATCGCCAAGGCATGTACTCATATGCCATGGTGTAGGACGCGCGCCGGGCGGCCGCCGACGAGGCGGGACCAGCCGATCCGGCCAGGAGGAGACTGCGTGCCGACAAGTCCTTGGCGCCGCCGTCGTGTGACGGACAGTCCACGACCCGGCGGTCGCCGTATCAGCCGAGGTCTGCGCCGCGGCGGGTCACTGGCCCGTCGGGTGCTCGTCGGGCAGCGCTCGTACGATCCGACCGCCACCATCCGGCGGCCCGACGACGCGCCCCGCGACGGGCAGCACCGCACCATCGGCACGATCGTGCCGCTGCGGCCCGAACCGGCCGCGCTGGCGCTCCCGTCGGTGCCGGCCGAGCCGGCGCTCGACTCGGCGGCGCCGCGGGTGCCGCGGCTGCTGCCGGGGGAGCACACCTGGCGGCGCCGGATCGGCTTCCTGCTCGCCAACGGCTGCACCGTCGCGAGCCTGCTGCTCGGCGTCACCTCGATCTTCCTGGCCATCGCCGGCGACCTGCGGATCGGCGCGCTGTGCCTGGTCGGCTGCGTCGTCTTCGACGGCCTGGACGGCGGCGTCGCCCGCGCGTTCGGGGTGTCCAGCCCGTTCGGCGCACAGATGGACTCGATGGCCGACATGTGCTCGTTCGGCATCGCCGCGCCGGTGCTGGTGTTCCGCTGGCTGTCCAGCGACACCCCGCTGTACGTGCTGGGCCCGGC
Source organism: Actinocatenispora comari (assembly GCF_017312725.1). GTDB lineage: Bacteria > Actinomycetota > Actinomycetes > Mycobacteriales > Micromonosporaceae > Actinocatenispora > Actinocatenispora comari. The sequence continues at coordinate 34,438 of NZ_BOPO01000049.1, forward strand.
CTGCGCGCTGATTGCCGTCTGCGCCGCGATCCGGCTCGCCCGGTTCAACGTGTCGCCGAAGGACGGGCACTACTTCTCCGGCATCCCCACCACCATCGTCGCGTGCATCCTGGCGCTCGGCTGCCTGCTGCACCCGAACCACGGCGCGCCGATCGTGGTCAGCATCGCGGTGCTCGCGCTGCTGATGGTCACCACCTTCCCGTACGCGAAGCTGGCCCAGCTGCGCCGGCTGCCGCTGTGGCTCGCCATCGTGCCGATCGCCGGCGGGCTGCTCGACCTGAGTACGACGTTCCTCGCCCTGGTGGCGGTCTACCTGCTGTCCGGGCCGGCCATCTGGCTGTTCCGGCGCCGGCGCACCGCCACCCCCGCCTGACGCCCGCAGTGCCCGGCGTGGGGTCGACCCCGGCGCCGGGCCGCTTACCCGCACCAGCCGCCCGGCCCGCCGGGCTCAGACGGCGACCAGCCCCGACTGGTACGCGAAGACCACCAGTTGCGCGCGGTCCCGGGCGCCGAGCTTGGTCATCGCCCGGCTGACGTGCGTCTTCGCCGTGGCCGGGCTGATCACCATCCGGGCGGCGATCTCGTCGTTGCTCAGCCCGTACGCCACCAGCGCCACCACCTCGCGCTCCCGGTTGGTCAGTACGGAAAGGCTCTCGGACGGCAGCGCGTCGGCCGGCCGGGAGACGAACTCGGCGATCAACCGGCGGGTGACCGCCGGCGACAGCAGCGCGTCGCCGCGGGCCGCGACCCGTACCGCGGTGAGCAGCTCGGCCGGCTCGGTGTCCTTGAGCAGGAACCCGCTCGCGCCCGCGCGCAGCGCGGTGAACACGTACTCGTCCAGGCCGTAGTTGGTCAGGATCACCACGTGCACGCCGCCGAGCCGGGGGTCGGCGACGATCCGGCGGGTCGCCTCGATCCCGTCCAGTACCGGCATCTGCACGTCCACCAGCGCCACGTCCGGGACGTGCTCGGCGGCCAGCGCGACGCCCTCGCTGCCGTTCGCCGCCTCCGCCACCACCTCGAGGTCGTCCTCGGCCGACAGCAGTGCCCGCAGCCCGCCGCGGATCAGCGCCTGGTCGTCCACCAGCAGTACCCGGATCACGCCTGCTCCTGGAGCGGGAGCTCGGCGTGGACCAGGAAGCCGCCGTCCGGATGCGGCGCGGCGGACAGGGTGCCGCCGAGCGCGGTGACCCGTTCACGCATGCCGAGCAGCCCGATGCCGGGCCGCGGCGGCGCGTCCGGGGTGGCGCAGCCGTCGTCGGACACCTCGACGACGAGGCTGTCCGGCAGCCGCCGGATCGCCACCGTCGCCGCCGTCGCCCGCGCGTGCCGGCCGGTGTTGGTCAGCGCCTCCTGCACGATCCGGTACGCGGCCCGGTCCACCGCGGTCGGCACCCGGCCCGCCGTGGCGTCCCGGTGCAGGGTGACCGGCAGCCCGGCCGCCACCGTCCGGCCCACCAGGTCGGGCAGCGCGTCGACGCCGTTCCCCGGCTCCCCCGCATCGGTACGCAGCGCGCCGAGCGTGGCGCGCAGCTCCCGGTTGGCGTCCCGGCCGGCGTCCTGGATCGCGGTCAGCGCCTCCGGTACCGGCTCGCCGCGCTTGTTGGCCAGGTGCACCGCGACGCCGGCCTGCATCGCGATCACCGAGATGCTGTGCGTCAGCGAGTCGTGCAGCTCCCGCGCGATGCGCAGCCGTTCCTCCACCGCGCGCCGGTGCGCCGTCTCCTCCCGGGTACGTTCCGCGTCGGCCGCCCGCTCCTCCAACTGGCGCACGTTCGCCGCGAACTGGCGCCGCGCGGCGCCCATCGCGGTCGCCGCGACGATCCAGCCGAGCAGCAGGAACGCGGTCTGGGAGGCCTGCCGTACCGACTGGCCCGCGAGCACCCAGAGCACCGCACTGGACGCCAGCGCGGCGAGCGGGACCAGCGCGATCCAGCGCCCACCGGCCCGTACCGCGGAGAACAGCGCCACCAGCAGCGGCAGCGCGATGCCGTACCCGGGGTAGTCGAAGTCGAAGTAGACCGCGATGCAGACCGTAGTCAGCACGACGACGCTGCGCGGGTACCGGGCGCGGGCCAGCAGGCTGACCGCGGCGACGACCGGCAGGGCGTAGCCCAGCGGGTCCAGGCCGGTGCGGCCGGGCGGGGCGATCAGCGCCGCCAGCGTGGCCACCGCGGCGACCGCGACCACCAGGACGGCCTCCTGGCCGCGGCGGCCGCCGGCACGCGTGGGACTCATGCCCGAACGGTAACCGAGCGTCCCGGCGGGCACGTCCTCCGGCAAGCCGAGACACCGACTACTCCCGGCGTGGTAGCCGGCGCCGGATGCTGCCCCGGGCCGTGCAGCGGCGGGTGTCATCCCTCGCCCGACGACATCGCGCGCCGCGCTGACCAGCATCGATGGCATGAACACGAGATCGCTGCGGACCTCCGCCGGGCCGGGCCGCGCACGCGCACCGGGACGCCCGCGTACCACCGCCAAGGACCGCCTGTTCCGCCTCTCGACCGCGCTGCACCGGCGGATCTTCCGGGCCACGAAGGGGCGGGTCCTCGGCCGGGCGATGGGCATGCCGGTCGCCGAACTCGTCACCGTCGGCCGCCGTACCGGCCGGGAACGCGCCACGATGCTGGCCGTCCCGATCCTGGACGACGACCGGCTGGTGCTGGTCGCCTCGTTCGGCGGCGACGACCGGAACCCGGCCTGGTTCCTCAACCTGCGTACCAACCCCTCGGCGCGGGTCACCGTCGCCGGGTCGACCCGGCGGACCACCGCGCGGGTCGCGACCGGCGCGGAACGCGCCGCGCTGTGGCCGCGCATCGTCGAGCGCTACGCCGGCTACGCGCGCTACCAGCAGCGCACCGAACGGGAACTTCCGATCGTCGTCCTGGAAGGCGGGAGGCAGCAGCGATGATGCGACTGGACGGGGAGATCGTCGGCCCCGGCGACCCGAGCTACGACGAGCTGCGGCGCACGTTCGTGCACGCCGGACGCCCGGCACTGATCGTCCGGTGCCGCAGCGCGGCCGACGTGGCCGCGGCGCTCGACCACGCCCGTACCCACGGGCTCGCCGTGTCGGTGCGCGGCGGCGGCCACCACGCGGCCGGCTTCGGTACCAACGACGGCGGGCTCGTCGTCGACCTGTCCCCGCTGGACGCGGTCGAACTGCTCGACCGCGACCGCCGGCTGGTCCGGCTCGGCGGCGGCGCCACCTGGGGCCCGGTCTCGAAGGTCCTCGCCGGGTACGGGCTCGCCCTCAGTTCCGGTGACACCGCGGACGTCGGCGTCGGCGGGCTGCTGCTCGGCGGCGGGATCGGCTGGCTGACCCGGCGGTACGGGCTGGCACTGGACGCGATCGTCGCCGCCGAGGTGGTCACCGCGGACGGCTCGATCGTCCGGACCAGCGCCACCGAACGGCCGGACCTGTTCTGGGCGCTGCGCGGCGGCGGCGGCAACTTCGGCGTGGTCACCGCGTTCGAGCTGGTCGCGCAGCCGGTCACCGACGTGGTGTTCGGCACCCTGCAGTACCCGGCGGCCGACGCCGGCGCGGTGCTGCGGCGGTGGAGCCGGCAGGCCGCGGCGGCACCGGACGAGCTGACCGCCGCGGTCAACCTGCTGCCCGGCGGCGCGCCGGCGACGGTACAGGCCTGCCACGCCGGCGGTGACCTGGCCGCGGCGCGGTCGGCATTGCGGCCGCTGCTCGGCGCGGCACCGCAGCTGTCCGACGATCTGCGGACCGTCCCGTATCCGGAGATCCTGGCCGACATGCCCGGGTTGCCGCCGGGGTTCCGGTTCGTGCTGCGCAGCGCGTTCGTCCGGCGGATCACGCCGGAGCTGGTGGACGAGCTCGTCGCCGCGACGTCGATCGCGGCGGTGAACGTCCGCGCCCTCGGCGGCGCCGTGGCCCGGGTGCCGGCGGACGCGACGGCGTTCGCGTACCGGGACAGCGCGGCGCTGGTGACCCTCGCGCTGATGGGGGAGGAGGAGCTGGTCGAGCGGGCCACGCCACGGCTGGTCGAGACGTGGCAACGGATCGCGCCGTACACGATCGGTGCCTACTCGAACTTCGGGACCGCCCACCATCCGACCGACGTCGCCTCGATCCACCCGGCGTCCACCCACCAGCGGCTGGCGCAGGTCAAGCGCGCCTACGACCCGGACAACGTGTTCCGGCACAACTACAACATCGCGCCGGCGGCACCGTGACCGCTGGCGTGCGCTGGCTACCCTGCCGGCGTGTACGACAGCGAGCGGCGACCCGGCGGGCGGCTGGGGTTGTCCGTCGGCCTGCTCGGGTTGATCTTCGGGATCATCGCGATCGCCGCGCACGGGCACGCGCTCTCCGTCCGGTACGAGGGCACCCGGGTGACCGCGATCGTGACGTCCTGCCAGGGCTTCTCCTGGCGTAGCAAGAACGGCGCCCAGCACCGCACCGACTGCTCCGGTGAGTGGACGCTGCCCGGCGAGACCACGAGCACCGGGGAGATCGCCGGCGCCGCGGAGGCGATCGACGCGTACGCCCAGGGCGAGAGCAGCGTCGAGGTGCACGAGCGGGTCGAGGTCTGGGCCACCGACACGGAGGCGGTGGTGGTGCAGCAGGATCCGACGGGCTGGCTGTGGGGCGGCGTCGTGCTCATCCTGTTCGGCGCCGCCGCCCTCGCCGGCACCGCCTGGTACCGCCGCCGGAGCTACTGACCCGCCGCGTGCGGTCGGTCCCGGTGCCGAGCGGCACGGTGCGCGTCTCCCGCCGCGCGGCTCGGTGATCGACCCCCGGCCGGAGCCGGGGGCCCGGTCAGCTCGACTGCCAGCGGGCGATGACGGTGGCGCCGCCGGACACCTTGTCGCCCGGCGCCACGACGGCCTCGGCGGCACCGGCCGGCAGGTACACGTCGGTCCGGGAACCGAACCGGATCAGCCCGAACCGCTCGCCCCGGGCCAGCAGCCCGCCGACCGGCACCCGGTGCACGATCCGGCGGGCGACCAGCCCGGTCCGTTGCGCCACGACGACCGGCCCGTGCGGCGTCTCCAGCACCGTGTACGCGGCCACGTTGTGCTCGGCGGCCGCCTTCATCGCCGGTGCGTACCCGCCGGTCTCCCGGAACACCTCGATCACCCGGCCGGCCACCGGGGCCCGGTTGATGTGCACGTCCAGTACGGACAGGAAGACCGCGATCCGCAGCCACTCGCCGTCGCCGACGCCGAACTTGTCGTCGTGCAACTGCTCGACGCCGAGCACGGTGCCGTCGCTCGCCGCGACCACGGCGTCCGGGTCGGTCGGGGTGGTCCGCTGCGGGTCGCGGAAGAACGCCGCCGCCGGCACCGCGGCCAGCGCCGGGACCAGCCACAACTTCGACTTCGGCCGGGCCCGCTTGGCCAGCAGTGCCAGCCCGAGGCAGGCGACCCCGGCGGCGACCCCGTTCGAGTCCAGGTGCATCCCGCCGGTCAGCGGTACGCTGCTGGGCCGCGTCACCGGCGCCAGCCGCTCGGCGAGCGCCGGCTCGGCCGAGGTGAACCGCAGCCGGTGCACCCGCAGCGCCGGCCGGTGCCGCAGCAGCAGATCGGAGCCGACGCCGTGCCGGTCGGTCAGATCGGACAGTTCGGCCGCGGCCGGATCGGTCATCCGGGCGGCGGTGGCCACGACCAGGACGCCACCCGGCGTCACCAGCTCGCGCAGCTCGGCGAGCAGCCCGGCGGCCGCCGCGGCCGGCCCGGCCAGCGGCTGCGCCACGATCACCACGTCGCACGGCTTCGCGTCGGCGAGCGAGTCGACGACCTCGACCTGCTCCGGCCGGGTCGCGGCGATCTCGGCGACCTGCGCCGGCGCCTCGATGTCGCCGGCGTCGGCGAGCACCACCAGGCGGTCCTCGGCGGCCGTCGCGTCGAGCGCGCCGGTCAGCACCGGCGAGCCGGCCGGGACCCCGACCAGCAGCGCCGACTTCGGCCCGGGATGGCGGGTCAGCTCGGCCAGCAGTGCGCGGGCCAGCCGCGCGCTCGGCCGGGTGGTACGCAGCGGCAGCACGTCACGGCTCGCGCCGGTGCGGCTCGTGGTCATGGCGACGGGTGCTCCGTCCTGATCGGCGGGCTGACGCTGCCACCGTACCTGTGCGACGGGCCACCAGCCGCGGTCAGGTCTTGTTCCGGCCCGCCCGGACCGCGGCGAACAACCCGATCGCGCCGATCACGATCAACGACAGGGCGAGCAGCCAGCCGAACGGCAGCTCGGTCGAGGACACCTCGGCCACCAGCCACCAGCCCCCCGCGCCGAGGAAGATCAGCCCGAAGACCAGCGACAGCACGTCGGTCGGATGCGGCGCCAGCCCGCGCCGCCGCTCGGTCTCGTCGTCGTGCGGGTTCACCGGGTCACCTCCACGTCGCCGGCGTTGTCCTTGATCTGCAGCTCCAAGGTGCCGCCACCGCGCCCGTCCGGGCCGAGGTCGGTCCGTTCCTGGGTCTTGTTGTGCGGGCTCTCGACCGACTGGCCGAACAGCGTCGCGTCGCCCAGCCCGGGCTCCAGCGTCACCGTGACGTCCACGTTCGGCGGCAGCAGCACCTTCACGTCACCCACCGAGTTGTGCACGCTGACCATCTCGTGCTGTCCCGTGAAGTCCACATTGGACAGATCGAGGGTCGAGTCACCGACCGAACCGTTGTACTCCGGCCGCAACGACCGTACGTCCTGCGGTGCCCAGACGTGGTCGCCCGGGGAGAACTCCCGCGACTGCGGTGGCGCGTCCCACTGCGCGTTCTCGGAGAACCAGGCGACCGGCAGGGCCAGCGCGAACACGCAGCCCAGGATGATCAACCAGCGGGCCCGGCCGCGCCAGGCGCCGAACACCAGCCCGCCGCCGAGCACCACCAACCCGAGCGCGAAGAACGCGGACACCGGTACGTGCAGTCCGGCCGCGGCGAGCACCGCGAGCGCGCCGATCGCCAGGCACAGCACGAAGAACGTCAGCCGGCCCAGGATCGACTTCTGCTTCGGCGGTTTCGGCGGCTTCGCCCGGTACTGCGGCGGCGGGGGCGGCGGGAGCATCCCGCCGATCGGTACCTCACCGGCGCCGAGCGGGCTCGCGGTACCCGGGCCGTACGGGCCGTGCGGCGCGAACGGTGGCCGGTAGCCCGGTTGCTGCGCCGCCGTCGGCGGCACCGTGTAGTGGGGCGCCATCGGGTTGGGCGGCGTCACCCGGTATCCGGCGGTCGGTGCGGCCGCCGTCGCGGCGGCCGCCATGGCCGGATCCGGCGACGGCCGACCCGCACCGTCCGGTGCGGAGGCACCGGGTGCCCCGGTGCCGGGCACGCTGCCGGTACCGGGCGGGGCCGCGGCGTCGTCGGTGGACCGGGTCTGGTTGCGCCTGGTCAGCACCACGGCGACGACCAGCGCGACCCCCATCACCAGCACCATCGCCCGGAAGCCGCTGTTGAACACGAAGAACACCAGCGCGATGCCGGCGATCCCGAGCAGCACGGTGACCGCCGGGGAGGTCGCCGAGCGACCCCGCCCGACGAGCGACTCGACCGGCGCCGCCTGGTCGTCGTCTCGCGGCATGCACAGCCAGCCCACCACGTAGGCGAGCAGCCCGACGCCGCCGAAGAACACCAGCACGGTGAGGACCACCCGCCACAGCACCGGGTCGGTGCCGGTGGCCCGGCCGAGCCCCGCGCAGACCCCGGCCACCTTCTTGCCCTGTACCGGCCGGATCAGCTGGTGCCGGCGGGCGAAACCGGTGATCGGCGGCGGCTCGTCCGCCCAGCCGGCACCGGAGCCACCGGGCGGTGGTGGTGGCGGAGGCGTGCCGCCGCCGAACTGCCCAGCGGGCGGCGCGTCGGCGCCGGGATGACCGGTGGGCGGCGGGTTGGCGCCGAACTGCCCGGTGGGGGGTGCGTCGGCGCCGAGGTTGGTGGTGGGCGACTCGTCCGCGGCGGCAAAGCTCGTCGTCGCGGCATCCGTGGGGTAGCCGGGCGGAACGTCGTCCTCCGGCTCGTCCTCCGGCCGCGCCGGCCCGGCCACGAGCGGCTCGGTCGCCTCGGCCGGTTCGCCAGCCACCGGCCCGGTCTCCCCGAGCGACTCGGTCACCTCGGTCGACCCCGCGACCGGTCCGGTCACATCCGCCGGCTCGGCCGGGACCGTCACCCGATCGGGCCCGGCCGCCTCGGCCGGGCCGGCGGTGGCCGGGTCGGTGGCAGGCTCGGTCGCGGCGGCCGGTGGATCGCCGGCCGCCGGATCGGTACCGGCTGGCGGTGCGGTCTGGTGGTCGCCGGTGGGTGTGGTCGGCTCGCGACCGTCGCTCGGCTCGGTCTCGCGACTCATCGACGCCCCTCCTGCCCCGGAACGCATCGCCCCGTCGAGACGCTGTTGTGGGACCTCATGCCCTCGATCGTGCCCGCTGGCGGCCGGGCCAGCATCGGGGCCACGACCCTGAGTCGACCCTGACCCGCGCCGGCCCGAACGTCCGGGGTCGACCCGGTGGCCAGGGCGTTGCGCGCGTGTGAGGATCGATTCGAGTGACACGACCGCTGCGCCAGCGTGAGGAGCCGGACATCAGCCACCCGACGGGACCCGAACCCGCCGATCCGCGGCGGCAGGGTGAGCAGCCGGCGACGCCCGCCGCTGGCGGTACCAGGCCGGGGCCGTATCCGCCGCGGTGGGCGGCACAGCAGGAGCCGCCGGTACCGCCGGAAATGGCCGGTTCCGGCACCGGTCGTCCGGCCTGGTGGGGCCGGGGCCGCCCGGACGGCGGGCCCCGACCGGTCGCGTCCGCAGGGTGGCAGACCCAGCCGACCCAGGCTCAGCCGACCCAGGCCCAGCCCTGGGTTCAGCCGACCCAGAACCCGGCTCAGGCCCAGAACCAGGCCCATCGGCCGTGGCAGGCGCCTCCGGCGGGCCAACCGCGGGCGAACGGGCCCGGCCCTCGACCGGTCCAGCAGCCGGTGAGCTGGCCCGTCGGCATGCCGACGATGGCGCAGAACTGGCGCCCCCCGGTCGTACCACGCCCGCCGGCACCGGCTCCGGTGCCGACCGGCCCGCGGCTCTACCGGTCCACGAACGGCCGGGCGCTGGCCGGGGTCGCCGCCGGTATCGCCCAGCACCTCCGGGTACCGGTGCTCGCGGTGCGGATCGCGTTCGTCGTCCTGCTCGTCGCGTACGGCCTGGGCGCCATCCTGTACGCCGCGTTCTGGGCGGTGCTGCCGGTCGACCGCAGCACCCCGCCGAGCCGCCGCGACGTCGGCCAGCTGTCGGCGCTGGCGGCGCTGGCGGTCGGTCTGGTCACCCTGATCTCGGTGGCCGGCTGGGGCGGGACCGCGTTCCTGATCGGGCTGCTCGCCGCCGTGGTCGCGCTCGGGGTGGGGGTGATCTGGCACCAGGCCGACCCGGACCGGCGCCGCCGGATGGAGGACGCCGGCGTACCGGACGTGTCGAAGGTGCCGGTGCTCGGTGCGCTGAGCGGCGCGCTGGGCGACCGGCGGTCGATGATCCTGCGGTTCGGCGGCGGTGCGCTGCTGGTCGCGGTCGGCATCATCGGCCTGGTCGTGGTCACCTCGGCGCTGGCCGGCGCCCAGATCAGCTGGACCGCGCTGCTGAACGGGCTGCTGTTCGCGCTGCTCGCGGTGCTCGGCATCACGGTGGTGTTCGGTCCGATGCTGTGGCGCTCGGCCGGTGCGCTGCGCGCCGAGCGGGAGGCCCGGATCCGGGAGACCGAACGGGCCGAGATCGCCGCGATGGTGCACGACCAGGTGCTGCACACGCTCGCGCTGATCCAGCGCAACTCCTCGGACGCGCGGGAGGTGGCGCGGCTGGCCCGGGGGCAGGAACGCAGCCTGCGCAACTGGCTGTACAAGCCGACCGCGTCGCCGGCGGAGAAGCTGTCCGCCGCGCTGGAGGAGGCGTCGGCCGAGGTCGAGGACACGTACGCGATCAGCGTCGACACGGTCGTCGTCGGTGACGTGGACGTCGACTCGGACGTCGCCGCGCTCGCCGCGGCCGCCCGCGAGGCGATGGTGAACGCCGGCAAGCACGCCGGCGTCGACACCATCTCGCTGTACGCGGAGATCGAGCCCGAGCAGGTCAGCGTGTTCGTCCGGGATCGGGGTGCCGGCTTCGAGCTGGCCGAGGTGCGGGATGATCGGCACGGGGTGCAGGGCTCCATCATCGGCCGGATGCAACGGCACGGCGGCCGGGCGGAGATCCGCAGCACCCCGGGCGAGGGCACCGAGGTCCGGCTGTACCTGCCGCGCCGGTCCGACGAGGGCACGAACAAGGAGAGCGGACATGACTGACGAGAGCCGCCCGCTGCGGGTGTTCCTGGTCGACGACCACGCCATGTTCCGCGCCGGGGTCCGGGCCGAGCTCGGTACCAGGGTGTCGGTGGTGGGCGAGGCGGCCACGGTCGCCGAGGCGATCTCGTCGATCGCCGCGCACGAGCCCGACGTGGTGCTGCTCGACGTGCACATGCCCGACGGCGGCGGTCGCGCCGTGCTGGAGGCGATGCGCAAGACGCACCCGCAGGTCAAGTTCCTCGCCCTGTCGGTGTCCGACGCCGCGGAGGACGTGATCGGGCTGATCCGGGCGGGCGCCCGCGGCTACGTCACGAAGACCATCTCGGCGGAGGAGCTCGCCGCCGCGATCCGCCGGGTCGCCGAGGGCGACGCGGTGTTCAGCCCGCGGCTGGCCGGCTTCGTCCTGGACGCTTTTGCGGCCCGGCCGGACCAGCCGGTCAGCGACCCCGAGCTCGACCAGCTGACGAACCGGGAGCGCGAGGTGCTGCGGCTGCTCGCCCGTGGCTACGCGTACAAGGAGATCGCGAAGGAGCTGTTCATCTCGATCAAGACGGTCGAGACGCACGTCTCCAACGTGTTACGCAAGTTGCAGATGTCCAACCGGTACGAGCTGTCTCGCTGGGCCGCCGACCGCCGCCTGGTGTGACGCCGGTCCGACCGCATCCATCGGCGTCGATACCTCGGATGAATTGATCCGATTCCGGCTTTGTCGAGCTACGGCATCGTCGCCGTTTCCTGCTTTTCGCCCGCGCGCATTCTTCGGTTTCCGCAATGGACGATCCGTACGATGCCTGCGACGGTGACCATCCGTGTGATTGTTCGTACCGCTCCGCAACGTCATATCGTGTGTGGTGGTTGCTGATGATCGCTGTGAACTAGCTCCCCTACGGCGGGTCTTGTTCCAAACACGGGATTCGCGTAGGGTCTGGCTCGTTTTCCCCTTTTTTCCAGCAGAGCTGGTTGCCTCTGCGCGATGGACGTCGTGCCGGGGCGGCCGAGATCCTCAACCTGACATCCCGTGCCCGGCTGGCCGATCGGCCCAGCCGGGCAGTCCATCCCTCAAGCGCAGAGGAAGGCAATCAGTGTTCGCAGGAAAGAGCCGGCGTAGAGGCTTCGGCCTGCGCGCCGCGGTCGTGCTCGCCGCGACCGGCGCCCTCGTCTTCGGTGGCGCCGCCGCCGCTTCCGCCAAGGGCGATGACGGAGCCAAGCCGAACAGCTCGGTCAAGCCCAACTCCGACCTCCCGGCCGGTGTCGCGAAGATCGGCGTCAAGGGCGAGGTTCTCGTCAACACCAGCGCCGGCCGCCAGCCCACTCCGGTCGCCGAGTTCTCGTTGACGTTCACCAACGGCGACGTGCGGGATGCCTACTGCATCGACTACCACCACCCCGCAGGCAAGGGCGGCACCGAGTACACCGCCGGCAAGTGGGACACGTCGAACGTCAAGAACCTCCCGAAGATCCAGTGGATCCTCTCCAACTCCTTCCCGAACGTGAAGGACCCGGCGGAGGTGTTGAAGGCCGCCAAGGTCGACACCACCGGGATGAAGGCCAGGGAGATGGAGCTGGATGCCTTCGCGGGTACCCAGACCGCGATCTGGCACTACAGCGACGGTGTCGAACTGACCGGTCGCTACAGCGGCAGGAACGGCCTGTCCGAGGCGGACTACGCCGCGGTGAAGGCCGTGCACGACTACCTGGTCGACAACGCCCAGAAGGGCAGCGAGCCGCCGGCGCCGCAGGTGTCGATCTCGCCGAAGCAGGCCAGCGGCCACACCGGTGAGAAGGTCGGTCCGTTCACCGTCACCGCGACCGGTGTCAAGGACGTCTCGGTGACCACCGGCAACGGCCAGGTCGTCGACGCGGACGGCAAGCCGGTCACCTCGCTCGGCAACGGTGACAAGTTCTGGGTGAAGACCGACTCCGCTGGTTCGGTGACGGTGACCGCGTCCGGCAACGGCGCGCTGCCCACCGGTTCGGTGTTCATGGTCAAGGGCCACGAGAACGAGTTCCAGAAGCTGATCCTGGCCGACACCGCCACCCAGAAGGTCGGTGCGACGGTGACCGTGACGGTGACCGCGCAGCCGTCGGCCAGCCCGACCACGGCGGCGCCGTCCGCCTCGCCGTCGGAGACCAGCGCCGCGCCGGCCTCGCCGAGCGCGTCCGGTACCGCCGGTGGCGGCCTGCCGGTGACCGGTACCTCGCTGCCGATCATCATCGGCGTCGCGCTGGTGCTGCTGGTCGGTGGTGGCGCGGCCGTGTTCATGGCCCGTCGTCGTCGCCTGACGCACTGAACTGACTGAACGACGAACGGCGCCCCGGGCACTCGCCCGGGGCGCCGTTTCGTTGCCTGCTTCTTCCGTGAACGGTGGCGCAGCGTCCGTGTCTAACGGGCGATGCGGAAGGCCTCGGCGATGCGGCCGGGGGCCATGCCGGCGCGTTCGGCCTGAGCGCCGAACCGTTCCCGCAGGCCGCCGACGATCGCGTCCGGGTCGGGCAGCTGGCTGGCGTGCGAGCGCAGCGCCGCGATCTTGCGGTCGAAGGTGTCGGTGATGTCGACGAAGTGGTCCGGCTCGGGCACGCCGGAGTACCAGACCTCCGGCACGGTCCAGGCGGCCAGCCCCTCCTCGGCGAGCAGGTCCGGATGCGCGAACGGGTTCCGCGCGTCCGGGTACACCGCGTAGGTGGTGGCCTCGCCGACCGCCTGGTGGTCCGGGTGGTTCGGGCCGCCGAGCATCGACCAGCTGCGCACCGGGGAGTTGGTGAGGACCCGGTCGGGCCGGAACCGGCGGATCTGCCGGGTGATGTCGCGCCGCAGCTGGTGCGTCACGTACACCGCGCCGTCCTGGTAGCCGTCCAGGAAGTGCACCTCGTGCACGCCGACGGCGGCGGCCGCCGCCTTCTGCTCGGCCTCCCGGATCTTCGGCATCTCGGCCCGCGGGGTGTCGTCGAAGCCGCCCGCGTCGCCGCGCGTGACCAGCACGTACGCCACTTCGATGCCGGCGTCGGTCCATGCCGCGACGGTGCCGGCGGCGCCGAAGTCGATGTCGTCGGGGTGCGCGAAGACCGCGAGCACCCGCCTGACCCCGTCGTCGCCGGTCGGCCTGCCGTCTGGTTCGTTCACCGCACGATCGTCCAGTTCGCTCACGGCATGATCGTAGGAGGTGCGACCGACACGAGGCGCGCCGCCGAGGTCAGGAGGTCTCGACGCCGCGATCTCGGGAGCTCTCGGTACCGCCGAGCGGGCCGCGGCCGGCGCGCAGGATCAGCAGCGCCACCTGGGTGCCGTCCGGGCCCATGCCCTCCCGGTACCGTTCCATGATCACGCGCTCCCGGGACAGCACCAGCCGGGTACCGCCGGACGCGATGCGGGTGGCGCCGACCTCCTGCGAGGCGGCGGCGCGTTCCTGCCACAGGGCGATGATCTGCCCGTCTATCTCGTCGATGCGTCGTCGCAGCATCGAGATCCGGTCGCTCGCGGCGGGCTGGTCGGTACCGGTCTCGGGGCTGTCGGTCGGCCTTCCTCCTTCGTCGGAAGCCCGATGAGGCACGACGGCGCGATGCTCGTGGTTCGCTCGCTGAGGCTCGCTCATGGGGTGCGCTCCTGGTCCTCGGCCCGGACACCCCGCCCCGGCAGACGAAACGCCCCGGGCTCGGGGAGCCCGGGGCGTTCGTGTCGGTCTGCGGTGTGCTCAGGCGCGACCTACGGCTGCCGGGTCTCCGGTGCCATAGCCATAAAATCGCGCGTCGAACAGCACGCTGCGACTATACACGGCGCCGAGAGCGGGGCTGCCGCCCTCGGCGCCGGATCGGGAAGCTCGCTACCGGGTCAGAACTTGACCGACCAGGAGTCGAGCGTGCCGGTGTCGCCGGAGTACACGTCGGTCACCTTCAGCTTCCAGGTGCCGTCGCGCGTCTCGTCGGAGGCGTTCACCGTGTAGGTCGCGTCCACGTCGGCCGCGCTGTCGTACGGGTTGGCGTTTTTCAGCCGGGCCGTGTCGCCCTTCGGCGAGATCAGGTCGATCTGCAGGTCACCACGGTACGAGTGGCTGATGTGCACGGTGATCGTGGTGTTGGCGGTGGCGCTGCCGGCGCAGTCGGCCACGGCGATCGAACTGGTCACCGAACCGCCGTCCGGGATGTCCTGCGGCGCGGCGCTGGTCACCGTGTCGCAGTCGTCCCCGCCGCCGGGCGGCGGCGTCGTCGGGTCGGTCGGGTCCGGCGTGCCGTCGCACGGCGCGTCGTTGCCGGTCACGCTGACCGCGGACCACGCGGACTGGGTCGCCTGGTACTCGGCGCTGCACTGGCCGTACAGGTCGGTCGCGGCCTTCAGGGTGTCCTGGCGGGCCTGCGCGTAGGTCTCGGTGGAGACCATGTAGGCGTCCAGGGCGTGGTACCAGATGTTCGCGGCCTTGTCCCGCCCGATGCCGGTGACGGTCGAGTTGTTGCAGGTCGGGCTGTTGCCGTACTGGGTGTCTCCGCTGCCCTCGGCGAGCAGGAAGAACAGGTGGTTGCCGACACCCGACGAGTAGTGCGGGTCGGACTGCGGTACGGCCGAGGACCAGCAGTCGTAGGACGCACCGTCCAGCGACGGGTGGTACATGTACCGCAGCGGGGTCCCGTCACCGTTGATGTCGATCTTCTCGCCGATGTCGTAGTCGCCCGGGTCCTCGCTGTTGTTGGCGTAGAACTCGACCATGGTGCCGAAGATGTCGCTGTTGGCCTCGTTGATGCCGCCGACGTCGCCGGAGTAGCCCAGGTCGGCCAGCGCCTCGGACACGCCGTGGGACATCTCGTGGCCGGCGACGTCGATCTCGACGAGCGGGGCGTTGTTGCCCTCGCCGTCGCCGTACGTCATCTGCTGGCCGTCCCAGAAGGCGTTGACGTAGTTGTCGCCGTAGTGCACCCGGGACGGCACACCCTTGCCGTCGCCGAAGATGCCGTTGCGGCCCTGCTTCTCCTTGTAGTAGTCGAACGTCATCGCGGCGCCGTACGCCACGTCGACGCCGGCGGTGGCGCGGTCGGAGTTGCTGCCGTTGCCCCACTTGTTGTCCGAGTCGGTCAGCGTGGTGCAGGTGCCGCTCTCGGTGTTGTTCAGGTCGCAGGTGTAGCCGTTGCCGTGCGACGGGTCGACCATCTCGTAGCCGCTGCCGGACTGGGTGGTGTCCAGGTCGACGGTGCCGACGAACAGGCCCTGCCCGGTACCGGCGACGTTCTCGACCTCGTCCCAGGAGCGGATGGTCCTGCCGGTGTCGGCGTCGACCAGCACGTGCGCCTTGCTCGGGGTCTGCCCGTCGGCCTGGTAGCCGGTCACCACGGTCTCGTACGCGAGAACCGGCGTACCGGCGGTCGCGTCCACCACGAGCTTCGGGTCGCCGACCGCGGTGACCTTGCCCTGGTGGTCGGCCCGGGAGGTCTTCGCGGCCGCGGCCGCACCGACCTTCGCGCTGGTGTCGACGTCGATGGTGTGGTGCTGCGCCACGGTCACCCCGGCGTACGAGCCGCCCGGCGCGTTGTGCACGACGAAGTCACCGCCGTAGACGGGCATCCCGTGGTACGTGCGGGTGTAGCGGACGTGGGTCGCGCCGCTCGGGTCGGTGACGACCCGGCGGACCTTGAAGTTGTCGGAGCTGGACGCGTGGATCGCGCTGCGGTGTGCGGTCAGCGCGCTGTTGGCCGTACTGATGGCCTGCGCCCGGCTGGGGATCACCGGTCCTGCTTGTGCAGACGCGGCCAACCCGGCGCCGATGCCTCCGGCGACGAGTACCGCGGCGCCCGCGGCGGCGAGGGTCTTTCTCACCCTGAGCCTCCCAGACTTTGAGGGGTGCGTGACTGTTGTCACGGAAGGCGGTATAACAGGGCATTTGGACCGGCGTAAAGGCACTCTTAATTGGCTTTTAAGATTGATGCTCATAATTAGGTAGAATTACCCACAACCATGACCGAACCGATCGGCCGTACGACCCACAGTCACCCCGGGCACGGCGATGGCCCCGGCACTCGCCGGGGCCATCGCATTCAGCGGGGTCGATCTCCGGATCCGAACCCGGAGGCGCCGGTCAGCAGTCGCCGACCTTCTGCCAGACCGCCCAGGAACCGGCCTCGCCCGGCGCCGCGCCGGTCGACCACCAGACCGCCTTCCACAGGCTGCCGTCGTACGAGACCTCGTCGTCCGGCTCGTACCCCGTGCTGGCATCCCACGCCGACACGCCACCGCAGCCCTGGTTCGGCGGCGGGGTGGGCGACGAGGTGTCCGTCGGTGAGGTGGTCGGCTGCCCGCCGCACGGCTGGTCGTTGCCGGTCACGCTGACCGCCGACCACGCCGCCTGGGTCGCCTGGTACTCGGCGCTGCACTGCCCGTACAGGTCGGTCGCGGCCTTCAGGGTGTCCTGCCGCGCCTGCTTGTACGTCTCGGTGGAGATCATGTACGCGTCCAGCGCGTGGTACCAGATCGCCGCCGCCTTGTCCTTGCCGATGCCGGTGACCGTCGAGCCGTTGCAGGTCGGGCTGGTGCCGTACTGCGAGCTACCGCTGCCCTCGGCGAGCAGGTAGAACAGGTGGTTGCCGACGCCCGACGAGTAGTGCGGGTCGGACTGCGGCACCGCCGAGGACCAGCAGTCGAACGACGAGCCGTCCAGCGACGGCTGGTACATGTAGCGCAGCGGCCGGCCGCCGAAGTTCGCCGAGATCATCTCGCCGATGGTGAAGTCGCCCGGGTCGCCAGGGCTGTTGGCGTAGAACTCGACCATGGTGCCGAAGATGTCGCTGTTGGCCTCGTTGATGCCGCCGACGTCACCGGAGTAGCCCAGGTCGGCGAGCGCCTGCGAGACGCCGTGCGACATCTCGTGGCCGGCCACGTCCAGCGCGATCAGCGGGTACTGGTTGCCCTGGCCGTCGCCGTAGGTCATCGACGAGCCGTCCCAGAACGCGTTCACGTACCCGTTGCCGTAGTGCACCTTCGACGGGACCCCGCGGCCGTCGCCGAAGATGCCGTTCCGGCCGTAGGTCTCCCGGTAGAAGTCGAACGTCTTGGCCGCGCCGAAGTGCGCGTCCACCGCGGCGCTGGCCCGGTCGGACTGGCTGCCGTTGCCCCAGTCGTTGTCCGGGTCGGTGAAGATCGAGCAGCTGCCGCTCTCCGACCCGTACATGTCGCAGGTGTAGCCGTTGCCGTGCGACGGGTCCTGCAGCTGGTAGCCGCCGCCGGACTGGGTGGTGTCGATGTTGACGGTGCCGACGTACAGGCCGTGGCCGGTGCCGGTGACCGTCTCCACCTCCTCCCAGGACCGGATCGTCTTGCCGGTGTTCGCGTCCACCAGCACGTGTTCCCTGCTCGGCGTCTGCTTGTCCGCCTGGAAGCCGCGCACCACCACGTCGTACGCCAGCTCCGGCCGGCTCCGGGTGGCGTCCACGACCAGGTCCGGGTCGGAGACCGCGGTGACCTTCCCGTCGTGGTCGGCGCGCGCGGTCCTCGCCGCCGCGGCGGCCCTGATCTTCGCGGTGGTGGACACGTCGATGGTGGCGTGCTGTGCCACGTCGACGCCGGCGTAGCCGCCACCGGGCGCGTTGTGCACGACGAGGTCGCCGCCGTAGACGGGCAGCCCGTGGTACGTGCGGGTGTAGCGGACGTGGGTGGCGCCGGTGGGATCGGTGACGACCCGGCGGACCTTGAAGGCGTCGGCCGTCGAGGCGTGTACCGCGGCGTGGTGCGCGGCGAGCGAATCGTCGGCGCGGGCGATGGCCGCCGATCTCGTCGGTACCGCGGGTTTGGCCGAGGCGGTGGCCGCGATGCCGGCGGTGATCCCGCCGGCGACGAGGACCGCTGCGCCGACCGCGGCGAGCGTTCTCTTCACGTGTTCCTCCCTGCGTGGGGGTAGCAAGGCCCGGTCCGCGAGGGTGCGCGGACAGGCCGGGGAGAGGTGCGTGCGCGGCGCCGCGCTGACGCGACGTTAGTAAAGATTCCTGCCAGTACGGTAGGTATCCGACTGGCGGGTAAATGTCACGATGCGGGAACGCGCCGGTCGGCCCCGGCCACGGTGGGCCCGACGTCGGCGCCGGGCGACCGTCCACGCCCGGTGTCGGGTGGTCGCGCCGCGAGTGGTGTCGGTGCCCCGGCATAGACTCGGTCGCGATGCACGCACTCTTCGAGATCCCACCGGTCCAGCCCGCCTCGTCGGCCCGTCGGCCGCCCGCCACCGACCCCGACGAGCTGTTGCGCGGGCTCAACGCGCAGCAGCGGGCGGCGGTCGTGCACGCCGGTTCGCCGCTGCTGATCGTGGCCGGCGCCGGCTCCGGCAAGACCCGCGTGCTGACCCACCGGATCGCCTACCTGCTCGCCGCGCGGGACGTGACGCCCGGCCAGATCATGGCGATCACGTTCACCAACAAGGCGGCCGGCGAGATGCGCGAGCGGGTCGCCGGCCTGGTCGGCCCGCGCGGCCGGCGGATGTGGGTGTCCACCTTCCACTCCGCCTGCGTGCGGATCCTGCGCGCCGAGCACGAGCACGCCGGGCTGAAGTCGACCTTCTCCATCTACGACGCGGACGACTCGCGCCGGCTGATGCAGCTGGTGGCCCGCGAGCTCGACCTCGACCCGAAGCGCTACCCGGCCCGGTCGCTCGCCGCCCAGGTGTCCAACCTGAAGAACGAGCTGGTCGACGAGTCGACGTTCGCGGCCCGGGCGTCCGGCCCGGCCGAGCGGGCACTGTCCGAGGCCTACACGTCCTACCAGCAGCGGCTGCGGCAGGCGCACGCGCTCGACTTCGACGACCTGATCATGACCACGGTGCGGCTGCTGCAGACGTTCCCCGACGTCGCCGAGCACTACCACCGGCGGTTCCGGCACATCCTGGTGGACGAGTACCAGGACACCAACCATGCCCAGTACGTGCTGATCAAGGAGCTGGTGGGCGGCGGCAGCGGGAGCCTGCCGGAGTCGGTGGACGACGACGGCGAGCCGGTGCCGCCGGCCGAGCTGTGCGTGGTCGGCGACGCGGACCAGTCGATCTACGCGTTCCGCGGCGCGACGATCCGCAACATCATGGAGTTCGAGCGCGACTTCCCGACCGCCGAGACGATCCTGCTGGAGCAGAACTACCGCTCCACCCAGACGATCCTCAACGCGGCCAACCGGGTGATCGAGCGCAACACCGAGCGCAAGCCCAAGAACCTCTGGTCCGACTCCGGCACCGGCGAGAAGATCGTCGGCTACGTCGCGGACAACGAGCACGACGAGGCCGACTGGGTGGCCAAGGAGATCGACCGGCTGGTCGACGACGAGGGGTACAAGCCGGCCGACGTCGCCGTCTTCTACCGCACCAACGCGCAGTCGCGGGTCTTCGAGGACATCTTCATCCGCTTCGGCGTGCCGTACAAGGTGGTCGGCGGGGTTCGGTTCTACGAGCGCAAGGAGGTCCGGGACGCGCTGGCCTACCTGCGGGCGATCGCCAACCCGGACGACGTGGTCAGCGTCCGGCGCATCCTGAACACCCCGCGCCGGGGCATCGGCGAGCGGGCCGAGGCGTGCGTGGATGCGTTGGCCGGCAAGGAGAACATCTCGTTCGGTGCCGCGCTGGAGCGGGCCGGCGAGGCGGTCGGCATCTCCTCGCGCGCGGTGAAGGGCATCGGTGACTTCACCGCGATCATGGCCGAGGTGCGCCAGATGGCCGCCACCGAGCCGCCGGAAGACGTGCTGGAGGCGGTGCTCGCCCGGTCCGGTTACCTGGCCGAGCTGGAGGAGAGCGACGATCCGCAGGACGCCGGCCGGGTGGAGAACCTGCAGGAGCTCGTCAGCGTCGCCCGGGAGTACACCGAGCGGATCGAGCGCGCCGCCGCGGCCGGCGAGGACGACGACGCGGCCGGCGAGGAGATCGAGGAGACGCCGTCGCTGGCCGGGTTCCTGGAGCAGGTGGCGCTGGTCGCCGACGCGGACGAGATCCCCGACGGCGACGGCGAGCAGTCCGGGGTGGTCACCCTGATGACGCTGCACACCGCGAAGGGGCTGGAGTTCCCGGTGGTGTTCCTGACCGGGATGGAGGACGGCGTCTTCCCGCACATGCGGTCCATGGGTGACAAGCGCGAGCTGGAGGAGGAGCGCCGGCTCGCCTACGTCGGGATCACCCGGGCCCGGCAGCGGCTGTACATCTCGCGGGCCGTCACACGCTCGGCGTGGGGGCAGCCGCAGTACAACCCGGAGTCGCGGTTCGTGCCCGAGCTGCCGACCGAGCTGATCGACTGGAAGCGCACCGCCGACGCGTACACCAGCTGGACCCGGGGCGGGGTCGGCCGGGGTGAGTCGGCGCAGTATCGCGGGCCGAGCAGCGAGCTGACCAGCGGGCCGAAGAGCAAGGCGCTGGCCGACAAGCTGGGGCTGGATCCGAAGCTGGTCGGCGCGGCCAGCGAGCTGCGGCAGGTGCCGTCGCTGTCCCCGGGTGACCGGGTCAACCACGACCGGCACGGTCTCGGCCGGGTGGTGGCGGTGCAGGGGTCCGGGCCGCGGGCCCAGGCGCAGATCGACTTCGGTGACCAGACGATGTGGATCGTGCTGCGGCACGCCCCGATCCAGAAGCTCTGACCCGAACCGGCGTGCCGGGCCGGCCGCGCGGCGCGAGCGATATCACCGCGCCGGCACGCCGGCGGGCGGTTATGCTGGGCCCATGCAGGACTTGGTGCATCACAATCTCGTGGTGAATTCCGCCGCGGCCGCGCGAGCTGCCAGCTCGCCGGCCGCCGAGTAGCTCCTGCATTCCTCCGGCGACCGGACACGGTCGCCGGATTCGTGTCTTCCTCCAGGCCAGTGGGTCAGGGGATTCCGTGTCGCCGGCGGTGTCCGGTCGCGCCATCCGCGCACCGACGGGAGTCCACAATGGACACAGACTCGATCCTCGACCACGGCACAGAGCGCATCCTCGACACCTACCTCGACTTCTACCGAGACCGCGGCCACCGGGTGCTGCCCGGCGGCACGCTGATCCCGCCGCCGGGCGACCCGGTGCTGTTCACCACCTCCGGCGTGCATCCACTGGTACGGCACCTGGAGACCGGTCACCATCCGCTCGGCGGTCGGCTGGTGAACGTGCAGCGCTGCCTGCGCACCACGGACCTGGACGAGGTGGGCGACGACCGGCACTACACCCTGTTCGAGATGCTCGGCAGCTGGTCGTTCGGCGACTACTCGCACGAGCAGAGCCTGCGCTGGGGGTACGAACTGCTCACCGACGGGTTCGGCCTGAGCCCGGATCGCCTGTACGTCACCGTGTTCGGCGGCACCGGCGAGCTGGGGCCGGACGAGGAGTCGCGGCGCACCTGGACCGAGCTCGGCGTACCGGTGGAGCTCGAAGGAGAGAACTGGTGGTCGCTGGGGGAGACCGGGCCGTGCGGCCCCGACTCCGAGATCCACGTCTGGACCGGTGACGGTCCGCCGACCGGAACGCCCGGCACCGAACCGCGCTGGATGGAGCTGTGGAACCACGTCGAGATGCGGTACCGGCGGCTGCCCGACGGCTCGCTCGAACCGCTGCCGCGGCGCGTGGTGGACACCGGCATGGGCCTGGAGCGCCTGGTGACGCTGCTGAGCGGGGTGCGCACCGGGTACGACACCGACCTGTTCCTGCCGTGGTTGTCGACCGCGCGGCGGCTCTGGGGCGTGCACGGGCGTACCGAACGGGTCGTCAGCGACCACCTGCGCTCGGTCGTCGCGCTGCTCGGCGACGGGGTCCGGCCCGGGCCGACCGGGCGCGGCTACGTGCCGCGCCGGTTGATCCGCCGGGTACTGACCCGGTTGTGGCGAGACGACGACACCCACTCGCTGTCCGAGCTGCCGGACGAGTTGCTCACCGACACGCTGCGGCACTTCCGGCAGCCGCTCGACACCCCGGTACGGGAGGTGCTGCTGGACGAGCAGCGCCGGTTCGGCGAGCTGGTGCGGCGCGGGCGGCGGGTGCTCGGCCGGTACCGGGGGCGGCCGCTGGGCGACGACGACCTGCGCTACCTGCACGACACGCACGGCCTGCCGCCGGAGGTGGTCACCGACCTGTACGAGGAGGTGTCCTGACGGCCGGCCACCCGGCTGCTCGGCCGCGCGGTGCCAGGACGGCGCACCGCGGCCGTGCCGATGGCGGTACCGTCCCGCCATGGTGGAGTACAGGGACGCGGAGCTGGGCGGCTCGCGGTTCGAGCACACCGATCTGCGCGGGGCCGAGTTCCGCGCGGTCGACCTGAGCGGGGCGCGGTTTCGCGCGGTCGCGCTGTCCGGCGTGGTGATGCGCGGGGTCGAGCTGGACGGCGTCGACATCAACGGCGAACTGCGCAACGTCACGATCAACGGGGTGCGGGTCGACGAGTACGTCAGCGCCGAGCTCGACCGGCGGTACCCGGACCGGGTGCGGATGCGTCCGACCGACCCGGCCGGGTTCCGCGCGGCGTGGGATCTGGTGGAACGGCTGTGGGCCGGTACGGTCGAGCGCGCCCGCGGGCTCGATCCGGTGCTGCTGCACGAATCCGTCGACGGCGAGTGGTCGTTCACCGAGACGTTGCGGCATCTGGTGTTCGCCACCGACGCGTGGGTGCGCCGGGCGATCCTCGGCGATCCGGCGCCGTGGGATCCGCTGGACCTGCCGTGGGGCGAGGCGCCGGACATCCCGGGGGTGCCGCGGGACCGGGCCGCCCGGCCGGCGTTGGCCGAGGTGCTGGCGCTGCGCGCGGACCGGATGGCGACGGTGCGGCGGGTGGTCGACGGGCTGACCGACGAGTCGCTGGCCGCCGACACCGAGCCGGTCGCCGGCCCGGGCTGGCCCGAGTCGATCGGCTTCCCGGTGCGCGAGTGCCTGCTGACCGTCCTCAACGAGGAGTGGGAGCACCGGCTGTACGCCGAGCGTGACCTCACCGCGCTGGAGGCCCGGCCGCGCTGAACCGGCGCTCGTCAGCCGCCGGCGAGCAGGTTCAGGCCACTGGCCCGCAGGTACGGCACGGGGTCGAAGGCGACGCCGTTGCGGCGCAGCTCGAAGTGCAGGTGCGGGCCGGTCGAGTCGCCGGTCGAGCCCGAGTACGCGATCAGCTGGCCGCGCGCGACGCGCTGCCCGGTGGAGACCACCACGGACGAGTTGTGACCGTACACAGTGGACAGACCGCCGCCGTCGTCGATCTCGACGCCGTTGCCGTACCCGCCGTCCCAGCCGGCGAGCGTGACCGTGCCGGCGTGCGCCGCGTACACCGGGGTGCCGGTACCGACGGCGAGGTCGACGCCGGGATGGTTGGTGCCCCACCGGGCGCCGAACTGCGAGGTCACCGTGTACCCGTGCACCGGCAGTACCCACGCGACCGGCTTCGCCTTCGGTTTCGCCGATGGGCTCCGGGACGGGCTCGGTGACGGCGACGCCGAGCGCGACGCGCTGGCCGACGGGGACGCGGTACGGGCCCGGCCGCGTGAGGCGCGCTGCTGCGCCGCTCGCTGCCGGTCCGCGGTGGCCGGTGCGGCCGAGGTCTGCGCCGCGGCCGGTGGCCCGGCCGGATGGTCGGCGGCCGCGTACGCCGCGCCGGCGCCCAGCGCGGACGCCACGGTGAGGGTGGCGGCGACGGTCAGGGCACGCCGACCGCGTCGGGGCGGCAGGTGGTGTCGCCCGGTGTCGCGGAACCGCCTCGGCAGCAGCGCCAACGTTCGGTCCTCCAGGGGGTCGTCCGCGGCACCGGGGGTGTGCCGCGAGTCGCCGCGCCGACGGCCAGCGCCGACGCGGCGATCACGGTAAGCACTCGACGCGGTGCGGAGTGTCCGCTTTTGCGTGCGGCATCGGGTCGCGTCATCGGTGCGAGGATCGCTTCGTCGGTATCGAGGTGGTTTGTCCGCTGCGGGAAGCGTCACACTGTGCCGCTCGCCTCCCCGTACGGGCCCGGCGAGGGGCGCTCCGGACGGCCGCGGGGCGCGGTTCGTCCATCGACGGCTTAGGATTCGTTCAGGTCGCAGCGGAGGGACGGACGATGAGTGGACGGATCCGGGTCGTGGTCGCCAAGCCGGGGCTGGACGGGCACGACCGTGGCGCCAAGGTGGTGGCCCGCGCGCTGCGGGACGCCGGCATGGAGGTCGTGTACACCGGGCTGCACCAGACCCCGGAGCAGATCGTCGCGACCGCGTTGCAGGAGGACGCCGACGCGATCGGCCTGTCGGTCCTCTCCGGCGCGCACATGACGCTGTTCGCCAAGCTCGTCGAGCTGCTGGCCGAACGCGACGCGAGCGACATCGTGGTCTTCGGCGGCGGCATCATCCCGGACGCCGACCTGCCCGAACTGGAGCGGATCGGCGTCGCGAAGATCTTCACCCCCGGCGCCAGCACCCAGGCCATCGTCGACTGGGTCAACGGGAACGTGCCGGCGCGCGTCTGACCGTTGCACCACACCGCTCGTACCGGCCCCGCCGGCTGCGGGCGGTTCGCCGTGCGGGCGAACCGGTACGAACTCTCCGTAAAAGTCAATGCGACTGGGCGTTACCTCGATCACGGACCGTCGTTGAGATCAACGTCGGCGTCGAAGCGATTCGGTACCGGCGCGGCAAGACGGCCGATGCCCTGTCGGTCGAGGGGTGGCGGCAGGGCGTCGTGCATAGGGGCCGGGTGTCTGAGGGGTGCACCCGGCCCCTTCTTTCTGCCCTCCGGAGCCTTTCCGCCCTCCGGAGCCACCGGCTTCCCGTCTCCGGGGCCACCCGCTTCTCGTCTCCGGGGCCACCCGCTTCTCGTCTCCGGGGCCACCGGCTTCCTGTCTCCGGGCCACCGGCTTCCTGTCTCCGGGGCCACCGGCTCGCCGCTCCCGGCCACCGGCTTCGCGACGAACCCGCGGGCCGGTTTCCCTTTCCGACCGTTTGCTGGCAAGGTGGGAGAGCCATCCGGCCCGAGCAGCCGCGCCGGTGGCCGCGGGCGACATCGGCCACCCTCGCCGAGGCGCCCGCACACCACGTCCGGTCCGTACAGGAGAATGCGCTCGTGAACGACGCCCCTCGGTACACGACCCGGGTGCCCGCTGGCCGGCCCGTCGTGGTCGAGCCGGACATCCGCCGCATCGCCCGCCGGTACGGCCGGCGGCTCGCCGTCGGCATCGCGATGATGGCGCTGTGGATCGCGCTCGCCGCGATCGGCCTGACCACCGGTGCCTTCGACGTGGACACCCCGACGCTGATCGCCTGGCTGCTCGGTGCGGTCGTGGTGATCATCGGGGTCGTGCTGGTGATCCAGCGCTGGCGCGCCGAGTCGCGCGGACCGCTGCTGGTTGCCGACGAGCAGGGCGTCTGGCTGCGGATGGGCGGCACGATCAAGGTGCGTGGGCTGTTCCTGCCGTGGGACACCGTGGAGAAGGTCGAACTCGTCGAGTACCGCCGGGCCGCCGTGCTGTGCGTGCGCAGCGAGCTGGGCGAGGCCACCGTCCGGCAGAAGTCCGACGACCTGCTGATGGAGGTACGGCGTCGGCGCCGCTGGTGCGACAGCTCGTTCGCGGTGCACGCCTGGTTCACTCGGGCCCAGTTGCCGGACGTGCTCGGCCGTCTGCACTCCCTCGGTGGCGACCGAGTCCGCGCCGAATAGCTCTGGTCGCTGTGGCTGGTGGTGTAAAGGCCACCTCTACCCGCTGAGGTGCACCCCAAGCGGCGGTGCAAAGACCACCTCTGTCCACGGTTTTGACCCCGCGTGGGGGAATGCGAGGAGAGGGCTTCGCCCCCTCCTCGCGCTCCTTCCCCGCCAAGGGGGCCGCCCCCTTGGCCATCCCCGCCCAGCCCCCGGTGAGGATGCCCATCGACGCCGAGCAGCCGACGAAGAAGAACGGGGCCCCGGCCCGGCCTACCCATCACAGCAACGCCCGCGTCGCGTCGTGCACCACACACGGCGGGGGTTGCGTGGCGGGCTAGGCGTCGATAGCAGGCCGCGCCGGTCCC
Organism: Actinocatenispora comari; assembly: GCF_017312725.1. Classification (GTDB taxonomy): domain Bacteria; phylum Actinomycetota; class Actinomycetes; order Mycobacteriales; family Micromonosporaceae; genus Actinocatenispora; species Actinocatenispora comari. The sequence continues at coordinate 60,611 of NZ_BOPO01000049.1, forward strand.
CGTCATTCCGAAGCGGCCAGGCGGTGTCCTACCTGGACACCGGTTCCCGGGCAGGGGATGTCAAGGGGGCGACTGCCCCCTTGATGGGGAGGGGTGTGGGGAGGGGCGAAGCCCGCTCCCCACGGTCCCCCACAAGGGGTCGAAGAGGCGAACAGAGGTGGCCTTTACCCCGCCAGCCCGGGCGCACCTCAGCGCAGAGAGGTGGCCTTTACACCACCAGCAAGAAGCGACCGCCGGCGCGACACGAGCGCTTCGGGAAGCAGCTCAGCGCAAGAGGTGACGTACCAGGCATTGGGGCTACCCGGGCGGGCGTGGGTGGGTCCGCGTCGCTACCCTGCGCCGGTAGAGCGCTGCGGTGGCAGCGGGACAATGACGAACGTCAAGGACGACGGAACGGGACGCGCACGTGGACCTGTACGAGTACCAGGCGCGGGAGCTGTTCGCGCGGCACGGTGTGCCGGTGTTGGACGGCGGCGTCGCTAGCACCCCCGACGAGGCCCGGAAGGTGGCCGAGCAGCTCGGCGGCCGGGTCGTGGTGAAGGCCCAGGTCAAGACCGGTGGCCGGGGCAAGGCTGGTGGCGTCAAGCTCGCCGACGACGCAGCGGACGCGCAGGCTCGCGCGACCGACATCCTCGGTATGGACATCAAGGGTCATACCGTTCACAAGGTGATGCTGGCGGTCACCGCCGACATCGCCGAGGAGTACTACTTCTCGTTCCTGCTCGACCGCGCCAACCGCACCTTCCTGGCGATGTCCAGCGTGCAGGGCGGCATGGAGATCGAGCAGGTCGCCGAGGAGTCGCCGGACAAGGTGGCCAAGGTCGCGATCGACGCCAACGCCGGTGTCGACCGGGCGAAGGCGGACGAGATCGTCGCCGCGACCGGCTTCCCGGCCGAGGTGGCCGACCAGGTCGCCGAGCTGATCATCAAGCTGTGGGCGGCGTTTGTGGCCGAGGACGCCACGCTCGTCGAGGTGAACCCGCTGGCGAAGACCACCGACGGCCGGGTGCTCGCGCTCGACGCGAAGGTGACGCTGGACGAGAACGCCGAGTTCCGCCACCCGGAGCAGGCCGAGCTGGCCGACAGCAGCGCGGTCGACCCGCTGGAGCAGCGGGCGAAGGAGAAGCACCTCAACTACGTCAAGCTCGACGGCGAGGTCGGCATCATCGGCAACGGCGCCGGCCTGGTCATGTCCACCCTGGACGTGGTGGCGTACGCGGGCGAGGACCTGCCGGGTTCGCCCAAGCCGGCGAACTTCCTGGACATCGGCGGCGGCGCCAGCGCCGAGGTGATGGCGAACGGGCTGGAGATCATCCTGTCCGACCCGGCCGTGAAGTCGGTGTTCGTGAACGTGTTCGGCGGCATCACCGCCTGCGACGCGGTCGCGAACGGGATCGTCCAGGCGTTGCAGGTGCTCGCGGACCGCGGCGAGGACGTCAGCAAGCCGCTGGTCGTCCGGCTCGACGGCAACAACGCCGAGGAGGGCCGTCGCATCCTGACGGAGGCGAAGCACCCGCTGGTGCAGCAGGTGGACACCATGGACGGTGCGGCCCGCCGCGCCGCCGAACTCGCCGCGCAGGGGGCCTGAGATGGCGATCTTCCTTACCGAGAACAGCAAGATCATTGTTCAGGGCATCACCGGTTCCGAGGGCACCAAGCACACCAAGAAGATGCTGGCCGCCGGGAGCAACCTGGTCGGTGGCGTGAACCCGCGCAAGGCCGGCCAGAAGGTCGACTTCGACGGTACCGAGCTGCCGGTGTTCGGCACGGTCGCCGAGGCGATGAAGGAGACCGGCGCGGACACGTCGGTCATCTTCGTGCCGCCGAAGTTCGCCAAGGACGCGATCATCGAGGCGGTCGACGCCGAGATCCCGCTCGCGGTGGTCATCACCGAGGGCATCCCGGTGCACGACTCGACCGCGGCCTGGGCGTACGCGACGGCCAAAGGCAACCGGACCCGCATCATCGGCCCGAACTGCCCCGGCGTGGCGAGCCCCGGCAAGTCGTACGCGGGCATCATCCCGGCCAGCATCGCCGGCCCGGGCCGGATCGGCCTGGTGTCCAAGTCGGGCACGCTGACCTACCAGATGATGTACGAGCTGCGTGACATCGGCTTCTCCACCGCGGTCGGCATCGGCGGCGACCCGGTCATCGGGACCACGCACATCGACTGCCTGGCGGCGTTCGAGGCGGACCCGGAGACCGACGCGATCGTGATGATCGGCGAGATCGGCGGCGACGCCGAGGAGCGCGCGGCCGACTACATCAAGGCGCACGTGACGAAGCCGGTCGTCGGTTACGTCGCCGGCTTCACCGCACCGCCCGGCAAGACGATGGGCCACGCGGGCGCGATCATCTCCGGCTCGTCCGGTACCGCCGCGGCGAAGAAGGACGCGCTGGAGGCCGCCGGGGTGAAGGTCGGCAAGACGCCGACCGAGACCGCGAACCTGATGCGCGAGCTGATGCAGAAGTAGCCGTTCGGCGGGCGGCCCCGGTCGCCCGCCCGGACACGGAGAAGGGGCACACCGTCGCGGTGTGCCCCTTCTGCGTCGGTGCCGTTGCTGCGACGACTCAGTAGGTCGCTGCGCTACTGGTCGCTGCCGCGACGACGATGATCCAGATCACGCCGATCACGCACCACAGGCCGATCCAGCAGCAGCCGATGATCGTGGCGAGCTTGGCCCACTTCTTGGCGTCCTCGGACGCGGCGGTGGCGCCCATGTAGTCACCGGCGGCGATCGCGGCGTTGCAGCGGCTGGCGGCCATGATCGCCGGGATGGCGAGCGGCCAGAACAGGAAGATGGCGCCGATCGACCAGCCCATGTGGCTGTTGATGGGCTCCTGGGGCGCGCCAGGCGGGGGTCCCTGCTGGTACCCCGGTGGGGGAGGCATACCCGGCTGCATCGTTCTCCTTAAAGGGTGTGTTGGGTCGGGTGCGGGTCAGCGTAGTGAAGCAACGCCACACCCGGATCACCCTGTCTCGGCATCAGATGATGCCGTACGCACGCAACTTGACTCAGCCATGCGATGCCGATCACGGCGGGTGACGACGGGCCGCTTTTCGGCGCCGATGAGTGCCGCACCGCGTGTCGTGCCGGCGATCCGGCCGCCGATGGTGTTCGGTGAGAAGGCCATGTCCGTGACCGAACCGAGCACCACTCCCGCCGAGGACTCCCCACCCGCGCCGGCGCCCGCCACCCGTACCGATGCCGCGCCGCTCGGGCGTGTCTCGGTGCTCGTCGCGGCCGCCGCGACCGCGGGCTGGGCCGCGCTCGTCTCGTTCGTTCCGCTGCTGGTGCTGGTCCTGCTCGGCTGGCTGCTCGCCGGTGGGGCCGGTGCCGCCACCAGCGCGCTGCGGGTCGCCGGCGCCGCCTGGCTGCTCGCCAACGGCGTGCCGCTGCACACCCCGATCGGGCCGTACGGGCTGGTGCCGCTCGCGCTGACCGCGTTCGTCGCCTGGCGGCTGGTGCGGGCCGGCGGCAACACCGCCCGGGCGCTCGCTGACCGGCGCGCCGCACTGCTCGGCGCGGTCGGCGTCGCCGCCGGGTACGGGCTGCTCGCCGCGCTGCTGGCGCTGCTGGTGTCCGGACCGGACGTGTCGGTGTCGGCGCCCCGCGCGTTCCTCACCGCCGGTGGGTTGGCGCTGGTCTGCGCGGTGTCCGGAGCGGCACACCGCAGCGGCATGCTCCGGCACATCGCCGGCCAGTTCTCCCCGGCGGTCCGGGCCGGGTTGCGCTCCGGCGCGTTCGCCGCCGTGACCCTGCTCGGCCTCGGCGCGTTCACCGCCGGCGGTTCGCTCGCCTGGCACGCCGATCGTGCCGCCGACACGTTCCGCGCGTACCAGGCGGGGCCGGTCGGCGACATCGGCCTGGCGCTGCTCTGCCTGCTGTACGCGCCGACCGTGTCGGTGTGGGCAGTGGCCTACCTGTCCGGTCCGGGCTTCGCCTTCGGTACCCACACCGCGGTCGGCATCGGCGGCGTGCACCTCGGACCGGTGCCGGCGATACCGCTGCTAGCCGGGCTGCCGACGAGCGCCGCGCCGACCGCCGGCGCGCTGCTGCTCGGGCTGCCGCTGCTGGTCGGTGTGGCGACCGGTTGGCTCGTCGCGCGCCGCGACACCGGTCCCGGGTTGACCCCGCTGGTGTTCGCCACGGCGCTGTCCGGCGCGGTGGCGGGCGCGCTGTTCGCGGTGGCCGGTGCGCTGTCGGCCGGCAGCCTCGGCGGCGGCCGGCTCGCCATGATCGGGCCGTCCTGGTGGCAGCTCGGCCTGGCGGTCGCCGGCCTGGTCGGTGTCGCCGCGATGGCCGCCGGGCTCACCGCCCGGACGGTCGCCCGGGTCCGTCCGCACCGGACGCCGGCCGGCGGCACCCGGCTGGGCCCCACCCCGACGCCGGACGCGAGCCCGTCCGCGCCCGATGGCGGCCCGTCCGCGGGCGGCAGCGCCGGCCCGGCCACCGACGGCACCGGGCCGTCCGCGCCGACCGGCGCGGACGGGTCACGGGACGGGAAGGCCGATGGCGCGCAGCAGCCAGCGGCCGACCCCGCAGCACACCACCAGGGCCCAGCAGATCGGCCCGGCGACGACGGCGGCGCGGGTCCAGCGACGTGACTCCTTCGCGTTGTCCTGCGCGACGCCGAGCTGACCCGCCCGGTACGCGATCCGGGCCCGCCGGGCATCGATCGTCGCCGGCAGCGCGAACGGCGGGAACAGCAGGAACATCGCGATCGCGACGCCCAGGTTGGCGCTGAACGACGCCTCGGCGGGCGGCACGGTGCCCGGCTGCGGCGGCGGCCCCGGCTGTGGTCCCGGCGCGGGCTGCGGGGCGGCGTACGGCTGGCTCATCGGCGGCGGGGAATCCTGCAGCGGCGGCAGCACCTCGCCCTCCAGCACCGGCTCGGGCCGGGGCTGCGGCGGCACCGGGGGACGCTGCGGCGCGGGGCCGCGCGACGGGTCGGGCTGGCCGGGCTGCGTCATCGGCTCCTCGCAAAGCTTCGCTCGATGCGCGAAAGCTTAGCGACCCGGCGCCCGACGATCGCTCGGCGGCCGTGCGGAATCCGGCGGCCCGGGCCGACCGGATCGGACGGCCGGGCGGGCGGCGGCGCCACCCACCCGGCCGGCCGGGTCACCGTTCGTTCTGGACGTTCTGCACCCAGTTGGCGCTGACGCCGGTGATCACCAGGATGATCTGGACGACGAAGATCGCGGCGCCGATGATGCCGAGGATCAGGCCGACGGTGCCCATCGTCTTGTTGCTGGCCTGCCCGTTGTCGGCCTTCTTGCGGCCGAGTATGCCGAGCACGATCGCCGGCACCCCGGCCCAGATGCCGGCGTAGAAGCAGCAGATCACGATCGACACGATGCCGGCGATCATCGCCAGCAGGTTCAGCACGTTGCCGCTGGTGTCCGGCTCCCCATCACCCTGGTACGGCGGGGGCGGTGGCGGCACGCCGGGGCCGCCGGGCGCGCCGTAGCCGGGTTGCTGGCCGTACTCGCCGGGCTGGCCGTACGGTGCGCCCGACGGCTGGCCGTACGGTGGGCCGGACGGTTGCCCGTACTCGCCGGGCGGCGGCGCGGACGGCTGGCCGTACTCGCCGGGCTGGCCCGGGTAGCCGCCAGGCGGGCCGCTGGGCTGTCCCGGGTAGCCGCCGGGCGGGCCGGACGGTTGGCCGTAGGGCGGGCCGGATGGCTGCCCCGGCTGGTCGGGATAGCCGCCGCCGGGTGGACCGGACGGCGGGCCGGGCCGACCGCCCGGTGGCTGGTCGGGCGGGCCGCCGTAGCTCGGCTCGGGGCCGGGCCGGCCGCCGGGGTATCCGCCGTGGTCCGGGTCCTCCGGCTCGCCCGGACCGCGCGGTGGTGGCGGTGGGTAGGTCACGGTGCTGGTCCCCCCTCGTCCGGTCACTGCCTGCCGGCGGCGACCGTGCACGTTGTCTCCGAACCCCCAGTCTTACCGGCCGGACGTGCGTGATGCGGCCGGACGGGCGAATTGCGCCAGTCCGGGTTGCCGGACTCGGCGCCGGCGACCGGGTGAGGTGCTGCGGCCACCGCCGGTGCCCGGCCGGTGCGGGTGCACGACCGGGCGTGAACCGGCCGCCGGCCGCGCGTGGGGCGCCGGGCCGTACCGGCTATCGTGTGGGCGTCGCCGCTGCTGAGGGCGGTCAGCCGGGCGACGTTGCGCGGACCGCTGGGGCGCGGTCCGGGTCGATCTCACCGACGCGATGGCGCGGTCGAAACCGCCGGAGGAGTAGCGCGTGGCAGCTCGCCTCGTCGTCCTGGTGTCCGGAGCGGGGTCCAACCTGCAGGCGTTGCTCGACGCCTGCGCCGACCCGGGGTACGGCGCGACCGTGGTGGCGGTCGGTGCCGACCGGCCGGGTGTCGAGGGGCTGGCCCGGGGCGCCCGCGCCGGCGCCGACACGTTCGTCGCCCGGGTCGGCGACTTTCCCGACCGGGCCGCCTGGGACGTGGCGCTGACCGAGCAGGTCGCCAAGTACGAGCCGGATCTGGTGGTCTCGGCCGGCTTCCTGAAGCTCGTCGGGCCGGCGTTCCTGGCCGCGTTCGGCGGCCGGTACCTGAACACGCACAACGCGCTGCTGCCGGCGTTCCCCGGCATCCACGGGCCGCGGGATGCCCTCGCGTACGGTGTCAAACTCGCCGGTGCCACGTTGTTCCTGGTGGACGAGGGTGTGGACACCGGCGCGATCATCGCCCAGGTGGCGGTCCCGGTGCTCGACGACGACACCGAGGACACCCTGTCCGAACGCATCAAGCAGGCCGAACGGCCGCAGCTGGTGGAGTACGTCGGCCGGATGGTCCGGGAGGGCTGGACGGTCACCGGAAGAAAGGTCACCGTTCCGTGAGCGACATCGCGAGGAAGCCGATCCGGCGCGCGCTGGTCAGCGTGTACGACAAGACCGGGCTGGAGGAGCTGGCGAGGGCGCTGGCCGACGCCGGTGTGGAGATCGTCTCGACCGGCAACAGTGCCCGCACGATCTCCTCGTACGGCGTGCCGGTGACGCCGATCGAGCAGCTCACCGGGTTCCCGGAGTGCCTGGACGGGCGGGTCAAGACGCTGCACCCGAAGGTGCACGCCGGCCTGCTCGCCGACGTCCGGCGCGACGAGCACGTCAAGCAGCTGGCCGAGCTCGGCGTCGAGCCGTTCGACCTGCTGGTGAGCAACCTGTACCCGTTCCGGCAGACGGTGACCTCGGGCGCGTCGTTCGACGAGTGCATCGAGCAGATCGACATCGGCGGCCCGGCCATGGTGCGTTCCTCGGCGAAGAACCACGCGAACGTCGCGGTGGTCGTCTCGCCGGAGCTGTACCCGGAGCTGATCGAGGCGATCGCGGCCGGCGGCACCACGGCCGAGCAGCGCCAGCGGTACGCGCTGGGCGCCTTCCGGCACACCGCCTCGTACGACGTGGCGGTGGCGGCCTGGCTGGGCGGCCAGACCGAGCAGGGCTTCCCCGGCTGGACCGGTGCCACCTGGGAGCTCGCCACCACCCTGCGGTACGGGGAGAACCCGCACCAGCAGGCCGCGCTCTACACGCACTGGCGGCCGGGGCTGGCACACGCCGAGCAGCTGCACGGCAAGGAGATGTCGTACAACAACTACACCGACACGGACGCGGCGTGGCGGGCGGCGCACGACTTCACCGAGCCGTGCGTGGCGATCATCAAGCACGCCAACCCGTGCGGCATCGCGATCGGCGCCGACGTGGCCGACGCGTACGCGAAGGCGCAGGCCTGTGACCCGCTCTCGGCGTACGGCGGGGTCATCGCGGCGAACACGACCGTCACCGAGCCGATGGCCCGTCACATCGCCGAGGCGAGCTTCGCCGAGGTGGTCGCCGCGCCGGACTTCGAGCCGGCCGCGGTCGAGGTGCTGAGCAACCGGTGGAAGAACGTCCGGCTGCTGAAGGTGCCGGCCGAGGCGGCGCCGGACCCGGTCGAGTTCCACGGCATCTCCGGCGGCGTGCTGATGCAGACCGTCGACCGGATCGACGCGCCGGGCGACGACCCGGCGAACTGGACCCTCGCCGCCGGTGAACCGGCCGACGAGGCGACGCTCGCGGACCTGGCGTTCGCCTGGCGGGCGATCCGCGCGGTCAAGTCGAACGCGATCCTGCTCGCCCACGACCGGGCCACCACCGGCGTCGGGATGGGCCAGGTGAACCGGGTCGACTCGGCGCGCCTCGCGGTGCAGCGGGCCGGTGCCGAGCGGGCCGCCGCGTCGGTGGGCGCCTCGGACGCGTTCTTCCCGTTCCCGGACGGGCTGGAGGTGCTGGCCGAGGCCGGCGTGCGCGCCGTGGTCGAGCCGGGCGGGTCGAAGCGCGACCCGGAGGCGATCGCCGCCGCGAAGGCCGCCGGCGTCACCCTCTACTTCACCGGTACCCGCCACTTCTTCCACTGATCGCCGGCGCCGCCGGTCACCCACCTCGCATCCGGCGGGGTTGACCCTGACGCAGGGTCAACCCCGCAGGATGGCGGCATGGACAGCCACCTCGCCGGAGCGCAGGCACCGAGCCCCTTCACCGTCGACCACGACGGCGTCACCATCGCCGCCGCCCGGGGCGGCGCCGGCCGCCCGCTGGTCCTGTGCCCGGGACTGAACGCCACGCAGGCAGATCTCGCCGAGCTGGCGGGCGCCCTGCGCCGGCACGTCGACCTGGTCACCTTCGACCTGCGCGGTCACGGCCGCTCGTCGGCCGCCGCCGACTACTCCGTCGCCGCGTTCGGTCGCGACCTGGCCGCCGTACTGGCCGCGGCCGGACCGATGGCGACCGCGCCGGTGCTCGTCGGGTACTCGATGGGTGCGGACCTGGCCGTGCGCCACGCCGCCGAACATCCCGGCGCGGTGGCCGGGCTGGTACTGCTGGACGGGGCGAACCCGGTGCCGGAACCGGTCGTGACCGAGCCGGTTGCCGCGCTGCTCCGGGCCGCCTGGACGGAGCTGGCGGTACGGCAGGCCGGTCGGGACCGCGCGCACCGGGTGGTGTTGACCGCCGAGGAGATCCTCGACCTCAACGTGGAGATCGACGGGGTGCGCGCCACGATCCTCGACCGGTACCGCCGGATCGACGTGCCGGTCAGCATGATCATGTCGACCGCGATGGCGGGCGACGCCGCCGACGACCACGTCGCGCGGCTCAACGAGAACTGGCGGGCCGGGGTCGGGCGGCTGGTCCGCGAGCGCCCCGGGGTCGACCTGCATTGGGTCGAGGCCGATCACGGTCTCGTCTTCAGCCACCCCGCCGAGATCGTGCGGATCATGCTGGGTACGCCGGCCGTCGGGTCGACCGGCTGACCAACGGGGGCCACGGTGTTGACCATCGGTGAGCTGGCGGCGTACGCCGGCGTGACCGTCCGTGCGGTCCGCCACTACCACGCGAGGGGGCTGCTGCCGGAACCGGAGCGGGACGGCTCCGGCTACCGCCGGTACGACGCCGGCGCCGTGGTCGAGTTGATCAGAATCCGGACGCTGGCCGAGGCCGGCGTCCCGCTGGCCCGCGTCGATGAGCTGCTGCGCGCCGACGGGCCCGGTTTCGCGGCCGCGATCGCGGAGATCGACACCAGGCTCGATGCCGAGATCCAGCGGCTGCGCCGGCACCGGGAACACCTCGCCCGGCTCGCCGCCGGTGACGGCCTGACGCTGCGGCCCGAGGTGGTCGACCATCTCGACCGGATGCGGGCGCTGGGCATCGACGAGCGGATCGTCCGGGCCGAGCGGGACGGCTGGATCCTGCTCGACGCCCAGTCGCCCGAACGGGTCCCGGACTGGATCGCCGGCAAGTCCGAGCAGCTCGCCGACCCGCGGTTCGTCGGGTTCTACCGCACCCTGGGCCGCGCGCTGGACCAGCCCGCCGACGCGCCCCTGGCGGCCCTCGCCGACGAGCTGGCCGACCACCTCGGCCAGCTGGGTGAGGGGTACGTCGACGACCTCGGCGTCGAGCCGACGATGGTACGGCTGATGGACGCGCTGGCGTTCGACACCGTGCCGGCCGCCCGCCGGCTGATCGCGCTGCTGCGGCAACGCGGCTGGACCGGCTGGACCCGGCTGGAACAGCGCGATCCGCCCGCCGCCGGACACCGCGACACCGGCCCCGGCACCGGTTAGCGCCACCTGGCACCGGGGACCGAGCCGGGCGCGCGGTCAGCCCATCCGGTCGAGGTCGGCGGGGGTGACCTCGTGTTCCAGCGGGCGGCCGGACCGGTAGCGGTCGATCTCGGCGAGGACGATGTCGCCCTGGCGGCGCCGGCCCTCGACCGTCCCGGCGGCCTGGTGCGGGGTGAGCAGCACGTTGCGCAGGCCGCGCAGCGGGTGGTCGGCGGGCAGCGGTTCGGCGTCGTACACGTCGATCGCGGCGTCGAGCCGGCCGGTGGCCAGCTCGGCGAGCAGCGCGTGCTCGTCCACCAGCCAGGACCGGGCGGTGTTGACCAGGCCGGCACCGTCCGGCATCAGCGCCAGCTCCCGGGCGCCGATCAGGTGCCGCGTCTCCGGCAGTACCGGGGCGTGCAGGACGACGATCCGCGAGGAACGCAGCAGCGTGTCCAGGTCGGTACGGCGTACCCCGAGCGCGGCGGCGTCCGCCTCGGTGAGCAGCGGGTCCGCGACCGACACCGTGGCGCCGAGCGCCCGGGCCATCGCGATGTACGCCCGGCCGGTACGGGAGGCGCCGACGACCCCGATCGGGCAGCCGGCGATCTCGTGCCGGGCCGGGGCGCCCGATGCCTCGTCCCAGCCGGTACCGGCGTGCAACGCGTGGTCGAACCGGGGCAACTGGTGCAGCAGCGCCAGGGTGAACGCGAGCGCCACCTCGCCGACCGCCGGCGCCATCGCCTGCCCGGCCTGGGTCACCCGGACGCCCCGGTCGAACAGCTCGTCGGTGACGAAGAACTTGACGGTGGCGCCGGTGTGCGCCACCAGCCGCAGCCGCGGCGCGAGGTCCAGCAGCTCGGCGGACAGCCGCGGCTGACCCCAGCTGGTCACCAGGATCTCCGTGCCGGGCAGCGCCGCGGCGAGCCCGGTATGGTCGTCCACCAGCCGGAATCCGGGCAGCCCGGCCGGGAAGAACTGGCGACGCAGCGCGGGGGACACGCTCACCAGCACCGGATGGTCGATCATCGTGCTCCCTTCGGATGGCAGGATTCGGGCAGGACACGTCCGGGGACCTGGAGGGGGAGCGGGTGGGCGACGAGCTGGCCGACACGACGCCGCGGCTGACCGAGGCGATCCGCGGTCGGTTGATCGCCGCGCCGGTGACCCCGATGGACGAATCGGCGCACATCGCCCCCACCGACCTCGACCGGTACGCGGCGGCCATCGCCGGCGCGGTCGACGGCGTCTGCGTCTGGGCGCACACCGCCCGTGGCCTGGAGCTCACCGACACCCAGCGGGACGCGGTACTCGCCGCGTTCCGGGCCGCGACCGACGGGCCGCTGCTCGCCGCGGTCGGTCCGCCGGCGGGCACCGGCGACGACTTCGCCAGCCAGTGCGCCGCGACCGCCCGGCTGGCCGAGCGGGCCGCGGCCGGCGGCGCGGACGCGCTGATGGTCTACCCGGTGTCGAGCCTGCGCGCACCGCAGACCCGGGCGGAGCGGACGATCCGGCTGCACGCCGAGGTGGCCGCCGCGGCCGGGTTGCCGGTGACCGGCTTCCTGCTGTACCCGGAGGCGGGTGGGGTCAGCTACCCGCCGGCGCTGCTGACCGAGCTGGCGGCGCGGCCGGAGGTGTTCGGCGTCAAGCTGGCCACCCTGTACGACGCGGTGGCCTGCCAGGACGCGATCGCGGCGATCCATGCCGGCGGTGCGCTCGCGATCACCGGCGAGGACCGCATGTTCGGCCCGTCGCTGCTGTGGGGCGCGGATGCCGCGCTGGTCGGTGTGGCGGCCGCGGTCGCCGAGCTGTCCGCCCGGCTGGTGCACGCCTGGTTCGCCGGCGAGACGGCGGCGTTCGTGGTGGCGGCGCGGCGGCTGGACCGGTTCGCCGCCGCGGTGTTCCGCGACCCGATGGACGGGTACGTGCAGCGCATGCTCTGGGCGGCCGAGCGCGAGGGCATCATCCCGGCGGCGTCGGCGCACGACCCGCACGGGGTCCGGCCGGACCCGGCCGAGCGCGCCGCCGTCGCCGCCGCCTACCGGGACGCGGTCGGCGGCTGACCGCCGGCGCGCGGCAGCTCCACCGGGGCACTCGCCGCCGGCCACCCCGCTGCGGCCCGCGGCGGCCCCACCTGGGCAGTCACCGCCGGCCACCGCGCTGGGGTCGGCGGCGGCCTCACCGGGGCGGTCATCGCCGGCCACCCCGCTGCGGTCCGCGGCGGCGCCCGGAATGCGGTCCGTCACCGGGCGGCGTACGCGGCTTCGGCCGGTGCGGTGAGGTCGAACAGCGCCGCGGCGTTGCGCCAGTACAGCGCCTCGGCGGTGGCCGGGTCCAGCGCGGCGTCCTCGACCAGGCCGAACGAGACCGCCGGGTCGATCAGCGTGGCGTCGGTGCCGAACAGCAGCTGGCCGGCCGGTACCCGGGCGGCGACGTGCGCGACCTGGCCGGCGTCGGTGATCGAGCAGGACGGTTCCAGGTACAGCCGGTCGCAGTCGCGGGCGGCCTCGGCGGCGAGGTCCCACCGGTTCGCGCCCATGTGCGCGGCGATCACCCGCAGCCGCGGGTTCGCGGCGAGGAGCCTGGGCAGGTCGAGCACGTCGCCGCCCCAGGTGTGGATCAGGATCGTCGCCGCGTACTCGTTCAGCAGCGCGAACGTGTCGCGCATCTGCGGCGAGGAGATCTCCCGGCGCGGGTACCCGGTGTGGATCTTGACGCCGCAGAACAGCCCCGATCCGGCGTACCGCCGCAGGTCGGCCTCGGTGGCGGCCGGATCGTTCGGGTTCGCCACGAGGTAGCCGCGCAGCCGCGGGTTCGCGGCGAGGATCTCGGCCAGCCTGGCGTTGCCGCCGGGCGCGTCGTAGGTGACCGCCTCGGACGCGGAGACGATCTGCAGGCTGATGCCCCACTCGTCCATCACCCGCAGGTTCTCGGCCACGTCGCCGATGTCCATCGCGAAGAACCACGGACCCCAGTGCCCGTGCACGTCGATCACCGGATGGTTCTTCACTGCTTCTCCAGAAGGTCGTGCAGGGTACCGCCGGTGACGGCGGCCCAGTCGGCGTCGGACAGCCGGGCGTGCCGCATCCGCAGCACCGCCGGCGAGGTGTCGTGCAGCGGGGTACGCGAGCCGAACGCGAGATGGTCGGCGCCG
>NZ_BOPO01000050.1 GCF_017312725.1 Actinocatenispora comari
CAGTGCGGGTCGAAGGCGGCCACTCCCCCGCCCGCGGTGCCCGGACCGGCGCGACCGACGTCCGGTCCGCCGGCCGCCGGCGGCGGGGCGCCCGGACCGACGTTCCGCCGGCCGGGAACGCCGGTGTCGCAACCGTTGCCCAGCGAGCCGAGCGTGCCGACCGGCGCGATGACCGGCGGCTGGCGGCCCACGGGCGCCACCGCCGGCTTCTCCGGCCGTACCGGAGCCGGGCTCGGCGGCGCGTCCGGGCTGGGTACCCGCAGCAGCCGCAGCCGGGCCACCGCGCGCGGCGGGCTCGGTGCCGGGCTGGTCGACGTACCGCCGGTGCCGCTGCGCGACCCGACCACGGCGGTGATGACCGACCCGAAGGTGTCGGAGTCGCGCCGCTACTGCGGCAAGTGCGACCAGCCGGTGGGGCGCTCGCGGGACGGCCAGCCGGGCCGGGCGGAGGGCTTCTGCCCGCAGTGCGGTACCGAGTTCTCGTTCCTGCCCGGGCTGACCGCCGGTGAGGTGGTCGACCACCGGTACGAGATCCTCGGCTGCCTGGCCTACGGCGGGCTCGGCTGGATCTACCTGGCCCGGGACCGGCACGTGTCGGAGGGCGGGGCGGACCGCTGGGTGGTGTTGAAGGGCCTGATCAACACCGGCGACCCGGACGCGATGGAGTCCGCGGTCGCGGAACGCCGGTTCCTGGTCGAGGTCGACCACCCGAACATCGTCAAGATCCACGACTTCGCCCGGCACCCGGACCCCAGGACCGGTGAGCTGATCGGCTACATCGTGATGGAGTACGTCGGCGGCCAGTCGCTGAAGGACCTCGCGATGGAACACCGCGACGCGGCCGGGCAGCGCGCCCCGCTGCCGTTGCCCCAGGTCCTCGCGTACGGGCTGGAGATCCTGCCGGCGCTGGGCTACCTGCACGGCCGCGGGCTGGTGTTCTGCGACTTCAAGCCGGACAACGTGATCCAGGCCGAGGAGCAGCTGAAGCTGATCGACCTGGGTGCGGTGCGCCGGCTCGACGACCCGGACGGCGCGATCTACGGCACCCCGGGCTACCAGGCGCCGGACGTGGCGACCCGCGGCCCGTCGGTGGAGTCCGACCTGTACACGGTGGGCCGCACGCTCGCCGTGCTCAGCTTCACCTTCAGCGGCTTCTCCAGCAGGTACGCGAAGTCGCTGCCCACGCCGGCGGAGATCCCGCTGTTCGCGCAGGAGCCGTCGTTCCACCGGCTGCTCGCCCGGGCCACCCACCCGGAGCCGGAGCGGCGGTTCGCGTCCGCGGCGGAGATGGCCGACCAACTGCTCGGGGTGCTGCGGGAGGTGCTGTCGGCGGCGGACGGGATCCCCCGGCCGTCGATGTCGACGCTGTTCACCGCGGAGCGCCGGCCGTTCGGCACCGCCGCCGGCGACGTGCCCGCGGGCGACGGCGGGCTCGACGGCCGGGAGGTGGTCCGGTCGCTGCCGCTGCCGCTGGTCGATCCGGCCGACCCGGCCGCGGCGTTCCTCGCCACCGTCGACGCGTCCGCGCCGGCCGAGGCGATCCAGGCGATGCGGCAGGCACCGGCGCGCACCGTCGAGGTGTCGTACCGGGTGATCCGGGCCCTGATCGAGACCGGTGACGTGGCGGCGGCGCGGGCCGAGCTGGGCCGGCTCGCCACCCCGGACGCCGACTGGCGGTACGACTGGCACCGCGGCCTGCTCGGCCTCGCCGCGGGGGCGCCGCGGGAGGCGCTCGGCGCGTTCGAGGCGGTGGCCGCGGCGCTGCCGGGCGAGCCGGCGGCGCTGTTGGCCGAGGCGGTGGCGGCGGAGCTGTCCGGCCGGGCCGACCTCGCCCTGGCCCGGTACGGCCGGGTCTGGCGGGTCGACCACGGGTACGTCAGCGCCGCGTTCGCGGTGTCCCGGCTGCTGCTCGCCGCCCGCGACCGGCAGGGCGCGATCGCGGTCCTGGACGAGGTGCCCGACTCGTCCAGCCGGCACACGCCGGCGCAGATCGCGGCGATCCGGGCCCGCCTGGACCGCTCCGGCGGGGCGCGTACCGAGGCCGACCTGGTCGACGCCGCGGCCCGGCTGGAGAAGCTCGGGCTGGACTCCGGTACGCACGCGCAGCTGTCGGTGGAGATCTTCACCGCGGCGCTGGAGTGGCTGGGCATCCCGGCCGACGCGGCGCCCGGCACCCCACCCGGTCGGCCGCCGCAGCCGACCAGCGGTACCGTGCTCGGCCGGCGGCTGGTGGAGCGCGAGCTGCGGCTCGGGCTGGAGACCGGTTACCGTGCCCTGGCCAGTCTCGAACGCACCCCGCTGGCGCGGTACGCGCTGGTCGACCGCGCGAACGCGGTCCGGCCGAGGACGCTCGTCTAGGAGGACACGTGGTTATCGCGCAGACGATCGACTGCCCGGCCTGCGGGGCGCCCGCGTCCGCCGGCTTCCGGTTCTGCGAGGCGTGCGGGACGCCGCTGCACGGCGTGCCGGCGCCGTCGGCCGCGGCCGAGTGGGTGTCCTCGTCGACCGCACCGCAACGGTGCGAGGCCTGCGGGCACACCGGGTTCAGCTCGGACGGGTACTGCGACCAGTGCGGCCAGCGCGGCCCGACCGGCCCGGACCACAGCGAGTTCGACCTCGGGCCGGTCGCCGGGGTGAGCGACATCGGGCACCGGCACGAGCGCAACGAGGACGCCTTCGCACTGGGTACCCTGCCGGGCACGCCGCTGGTGGTGGTGTGCGACGGGGTGTCCTCGTCCTCGCGCGGCGACGCCGCCTCGCACGCGGCGGTCGACGCCGCGCTGCCGGTGCTGCGCACGGCGTTGACCGAGGGTTCGCATCCGGAGAGGGCGATCGCCCGGTCGGTGCACGCGGCCCGCGAGGCGGTCACCGCGGTCGCCGGGCCGGACCAGGGCAACCCGCCGAGCTGCACGTTCGTCGCCGCGGTGGTCTCCGCCGGCTCGATCACGGTCGGCTGGGTCGGCGACAGCCGCGCGTACTGGCTGCCCGACGGCGGCACGCCATGCTGCGTGACCGTGGACGACTCGCTGGCGAACGAGCTGATCGCGTCCGGGATGCCCGCCGACGAGGCGCACGCCCAGCCGCACTCCGGCGCGCTGGTGCGCTGGATCGGGGTGGACGCCGACGACGGCCCGCCGAAGGCGCGGACCTTCACGCCGGAGGGTCCGGGCCGGCTGATCGTGTGCAGCGACGGACTCTCCCGGTACCGGTCGGCGCCGGAGGCACTGGCGTCGTCCACCCCGCCCGGGCCGCCGCTCGCGGTGGCCCGCCAGCTGACCCAGCTGGCCCTGGACGCCGGCGGCGTCGACAACATCACCGTCGTGGTCGTGCCGTACCCGCCGGCGGCACCGACCGAAGGGAGCGCCCAGTGAGCCCGCAGTCCGGTTTCACCGCCGAGGTCTACCAGAACCCCTACCTCGCCGCCGGCGCCGAGACCGTCGACGCGGTGATCACGGTGACCGCGGGCGAGGGCGGCGCGGCGCCGTCCCCGGCCGGTACGCCGAGCGCGGCCGAGGCGATCATGATCGACTGCTCCGGATCGATGGGGTACCCGCGCAGCCGGATGACCGAGGCGATCAAGGCGACCGGCGTCGCGGTCGACACGCTGCGCGACGGGGTGCTGTTCGCCGTCATCGCCGGCCGCAGCCGGGCCGAGCAGGTGTACCCGAGCCGGGGCATGGTGGCCGCGTCGGCCGACACTCGGGCGGCGGCCAAGCAGGCGATCGCCCGCCTGACGCCCAGCGGCGGTACCGCGATGGGCAGCTGGCTGGCGCTGGCGAACAAGCTGTTCGCCGAGGTACCGGCACAGGTCAAGCACGGGATCATGCTCACCGACGGACGAAACCAGCACGAGACGCCCGAGGCGCTGCGACAGGTGCTGGCCGAGTGCGAGGGCAGGTTCAGCTGCGACTGCCGGGGGGTGGGTGAGGACTGGGCGGCGAGCGAGCTGCGCACCATCGCCTCGGCGCTGCTGGGCAGCGCGGACGGGCTGGAGGAGCCGGCGGAGCTGCCGGCCGCGTTCCGGGCGATGACCGAGCAGGCGATGGGCAAGTCGGTCGCCGACGTGAAGCTGCGGCTGTGGACCCCGGCCGGTTCCACGATCCGGTTCGTCAAGCAGGTGTTCCCGCAGGTGGAGGAGCTGACCGGGCGCCGGGTCGCGGTCAGCGACCGGATCGGCGAGTACCCGACCGGCGCGTGGGGCGCGGAGAGCCGCGACTACCACGTCTCGGTGCAGGTACCGCCGGGCACCCTCGGCGAGGAGCGGCTCGCCGCGCGGGTCAGCCTGGTCTCCGACGACACCGTGATCGCGCAGTCGCTGGTGCTGGCCCGCTGGACCGAGGACGACGCGCTGTCCACCCAGATCAACGACCGGGTGGCGCACTACACCGGGCAGGCCGAGCTGGCCGAGGTGATCCAGCAGGGCCTGGAGGCGCGGGAGGCCGGCGACGACGCGACCGCGACCGCGAAGCTCGGCCGGGCGGTGCAGCTGGCCGACGAGTCCGGCCACGAGCAGACCGCGAAGCTGCTGCGCCGGGTGGTCGACGTCGAGGACGCGGCGACCGGCACGGTGCGGCTGCGCCGGGACGCCTCGTCGCTGGACGCCGAGCTCACCAACGTCCGATCCACCAAGACGATCCGGGTCAAGCGGTCCTGACGGGCGGCACTGCCCGCGCCGCCGGCGCCCGGTGACGGGGCCGGCACGACCGGCCGGTACGGATTCGAAAGGCTGCATGCACATGCCGACCTGCCCGAACGGACACACCTCGGCCGACGCCGACTACTGCGACGAGTGCGGCGCGGCGATCGGTGGCGCGGCGGCGTCCTCCGGGGCGGCCACCGCGGTGGCGACCGAGGAGCCGGCCGCGCCGGCCACCCAGACCTGCCCGCAGTGCGGCGCGACCCGCACCGGGCGGTTCTGCGAGGTGGACGGGTACGACTTCGTCGCGGCCGACCTGCGCGGGGACCAGCCGGCCACCGGCGCCGGCGGTTCCGGTACCGAGGCCGGCTCGGCGACCACGGCGCCGGCCGGCCCGTCGCCGTCCGGGCCGGCGGGCGACGACGCACCGACCGGTACCGCGGCGGAAGGCGACGCGCCGGACGCGCCGGACGCCGGTACCGCCGGTGGCAGCGGCCCCACCGGCAAGGATCCCGATCCTGCCGAGCCCGGCTCGGGCGGCGCGGGTACCGACAGTGCCGGCTCGGACAGCGCCGGCCCGAACGGTGCGGGTACGAACGGTGCGGGCACGGGCGGTGCCGGCTCGGACAGCGCCGGCTCGGATCGTGCCGGCTCGGACGGTGCGGGTACGGGCGGTGCCGGTTCGGCGGGGGCGGACGGTGCGGCGGCGGGGACGCGGTGGCGGCTCGCGGTGCGCGCGGACCACGACTACCACCTGCGGGTGCTCGCGATGAACGGTCCGGACGCGGAGCAGATGGAGTTCCCGAAGTTCGCCCCGGAGCGCCAGTTCGCGCTGCAGGACGACCAGGTGCTGGTGGGTCGGGCCAGCCGGTCCCGCGGCATCGAGCCGCAGATCGACCTGACCGGTCCGCCCGAGGACCCGGGGGTGTCCCGCTCGCACGCGATGCTGGTGCACGGCACCGACGGCTGGTCGGTGGTCGACCTGGACTCCGCGAACGGCACCTACCTCAACGACTCGGACGAGCCGATCGCGGCCAACCAGCCGGTACCGCTGCGCGACGGCGACCGGATCCACGTCGGCGCCTGGACCACCCTGCAGCTGATCACCGCATGATCGCCGGTTAGCCGGTGTCGTCGACCGACCCCGCCGAGCTGGACCGGGTACAGGCGCAGCTGGAGCTGGGCCGGGTCGCCGCCGCGCGGGAACTGGTCGGCGGCTACCTGGCCCGGCATCCCGACGACGCCCGGGGCCTGTGCCTGCTGGCGTTGTGCCAGCAACGGGACGGTTCGGTCGACGCCATGCTGGAAGCCGCCGAACGTGCCTGTGCCGCCGAGCCGCGGCTGGAGTGGGGGCACCGGTTGCGGGCGCAGGCGCTGACGCTGCTGGACCGCCCGGTCGAGGCGGTGGCCGCGGCCCGCACCGCGGTACGGCTCGGGCCGGACCGGTGGCAGTGCCACGCGATGCTGGCCTTCGCGACCAGCGCGCTGCCCGGCCGCCGCGCCGTACCGCTCGCCGCGGCGGCCGAGGCGGTACGGCTGGCGCCCGACCAAGCCGAGGCACACCACGCGCGCGGGCTGGTCCTGCACGCCAGCGGGCGGTTCGGCGCGGCGCGGCGCAGCTACCTGCGGGTGCTGCGGCTGGATCCGCAGCACGCCGGCGCGATGCGACAGCTCGGCCGCATCGCCGAGCGGCGCGGGCAGGCCGGCACCGCGCTGCGGTACTTCGGGGCGGCCGCGGCGACCGCCCCGGCGGACACCGCAGGCGCCACCCATCTGCGCCGCATCCTGCTGCGGATCGCCGGCCTCGCCTGGGCGACCGCGGCGATGCTGACCATCGTTCTGGTGTTCGGCCGGTACCCGGTCGCCTGGTTGGTCGCCGCCGCGCTGGCCGGTGGGTACCTGTGGTGGGCCGGGCGGGCGCTGCGCGCGTTGCCGGCGCCGGCGCGGGCGGCGGCCCGGGGCTGGTTGCGTACCGATGCGCGGTTGCTGGTGCGGGTGGTCGGCACCGGGGTGCTGGTGGCCGTGGCGGTGGCGGTGGCGGTGGGCGTCGGGTCCGCGGTGTTCGACACGCCGGGGCACGGCGGCGTGCTGCTGCTGTCGCTGGCCGGCTGGCTCGTGGCGCTGCTGGCGAGCGCGCTCACGGTCGTCGGCGCCGACCTGCTCGCCCACCGGCGTCGTCCGGTCACCGACGCGGGCGATCCGACCAGCCCGGACGGCGCCGGCACCCGCCTGCTGTTCCGGGTGTACTGGGCGAGCTGCGTGCTGGCCGCGGCTCTGTGGGTACCGGCGTTGCTGCTCGGCGCCGACCAACTCGTCCGGGCCACGCTGGGCGTCGCCGCCGGCGCGGCGTTCCTCGGCTGGTTCCGGTGGCTGCTGCGCCGGGCCCGCCGTGCGCGGCGCCGGTCGGCCGCCCCGCTGTGGACCCGGCTGGTGCGGCTCGCGCCGTTCTTCGCGATCGGCCGGCTGGCGAACCTGGTGTTCGCGGTGGCGGTGGTGCTGGTACCCGACTCGTACCGGGGGCTGCTGGTCGGCACGGCGGTGGCGCCCGGCATGCTGATCCCGGCCGGGCTGCTGATCCAGGGGGTCCGGCTGGTCGGCTGGGTCCGGGCCGGCGACCTGCGGGAACTCCGAGTTCGTGAGGTGACCGGTGACCGATCCTGATCTGCTCGCCAGCCTGGCCGCCGCGGTGCAGGCCAGGCCGGACGACCTGACGTTGCGGTTGCACCTGGCCGAGCTGCTGCTCGCCGTCGACCGGCAGGACGACGCGCTGGCGCACCTGAGTGCGGCGCTGGCGCAGGACCCGGCGGACGAGCGGACCCGCGCGCTGATGCGCCGCGCCCTGTCCGGCCCGGAAACCGCGTCCGACGACCCGGACGCGGAGCCGGTGTGGGACGGTTCGAGTACGGCCGCGGCGGGCTCGGACTCCGCCGGCCGCGACGAGGTTGACTGGGGTGCGTACGAGTCCGAGCTGCGTGCGGTGGCGCCGCGGTTCGGTACCGCCGGCGGCCACGACGACGCCGCGGACCGGGCCTTCGATGTCGAGCCGTCCGCGGTGCGGCTCGCCGACGTGGGCGGCATGGTCGAGGTGAAGCAGCGGCTGGAACTGGCGTTCCTCGCGCCGCTGCGCAACCCGAAGCTGCGCCGGTTGTACTCGAAGAGCCTGCGCGGCGGCCTGCTGCTGTACGGCCCGCCCGGCTGCGGCAAGACGTTCCTGGCCAAGGCGCTGGCCGGCGAGCTCGGTGCGGGTTTCCTGTCGGTGTCGGCGGCGGACGTACTGGATCGCTGGCTCGGCAGTTCCGAGCGCAACGTGCACGAGGTGTTCCGCTCCGCCCGGCGGCACGCCCCGTGCGTGGTCTTCCTGGACGAGGTGGACGCGCTGGCGGTACGGCGCAGCAAGGCCGGCGGCGCCATGCGGGCCACGGTCAACCAGCTGCTGGCCGAGCTGGACGGGCTGGAGAGCGACAACGACGGGGTGTTCGTCCTCGCCGCCACCAACGCGCCGTGGGACGTCGACACGGCGCTGCGCCGGCCAGGCCGGCTGGACCGGATGGCGCTGGTACTGCCGCCGGACGAGCCGGCCCGCGAGGCGATCCTCGGCTACCACCTGCGGGGCCGGCCGATCGCCGACATCGACCTGGGCCGGCTCGTCGCGGCCACCGACGGCTTCTCCGGCGCCGACCTGGCGCATCTGTGCCAGAGCGCGGCGGAGTACGCGATGCACGACTCGCTGGAGCGCGGCGTGGCCCGGATGATCGGGCCGGCCGACTTCGACCGCGCGCTCCGCGAGGTCCGGCCGTCGACCGGGCCGTGGCTGGAGGCGGCCCGCAACACGGTGCTGTTCGCCAACTCCGGCGGCGAGTACGACGAGCTGGCCGGCTACCTCAAGCGGCGC
Organism: Actinocatenispora comari; assembly: GCF_017312725.1. Lineage (GTDB taxonomy): Bacteria > Actinomycetota > Actinomycetes > Mycobacteriales > Micromonosporaceae > Actinocatenispora > Actinocatenispora comari. The sequence continues at coordinate 8,529 of NZ_BOPO01000050.1, forward strand.
CGCCTGCTCTGACCCCTGCCGCGGTCCAGGCTGCTCAGCGGGCCAGGAAGTCGAGGTAGTCGCGGGCCAGGATGGCCTTCCACCAGTTCTTCGCGACCGCCCACTCCTGCGGGTGGGCGTCCCACTGCCAGTTCGGTTCCCAGCTGCCGTCCGGGTTCCTGGTGCGGCGCAGGTGGTCCTGCTCTGCGGCGATCAGCTCGGCGTACGGCGTGGCGAACTCGCGATGCCCGGGGCCGAAGAGCGACGACGGGCGCACCACGTAGTCGCCCCAGCGGGCCGGATCGCGCTCCAGCAGCGCGTCGATGTCGCCGGCCAGCCGGTCGGCGAACCCCGCCGGCGGCTCGACGCCGAGCGCCCGCAGATCGTCGTACAGGTCCAGCGCGCAGGGCAGCTCGGTCATCGTCACCGGGCCGCCGGCCACGTACCGCTCGATCAGCGCGGTCGCCTCGTCGGCGACCGGCAGCCCGGCACGCAGCAGGTAGCCGAGCAGCGCCGCGGTCGGGTTGATGCCCCACACCCGGTCGTCCGGGCCGGTATCCTGCCACCACGGCGCGTGCGGGTAGCCGTTGGTGGAGGGATCGGTGGCGTTCCACCGTCCGTCCGGCCGGCGGGTGGCGAGCAGGTAGTCGACCGCCCGCCCGACCAGCGGCACGTCCCGGTCGTAGCAGTCGATCTCGCGCAGCGCCGTGGTGGCCCGCCAGGTGCCGATCGGGGTCGAGTGCGGGGAGAAGTTGTCCGGCTCGATCGCCCAGCCGAACCCGCCGTCGTCGTTCTGGTACGCCGCGAGCGCCGTCAGGACCTGCTCGCGCCGGTCCTGGCCGCGGGAGTGCTCGAACAGCAACAGCTCCAGCGGCCGCGCGTTGCGCCGGATGAACGCCACCGTCGGATCCATCGCTGGTCCTCTCCCCCGCCGGTTTGCCACACCATAGCGGCGACCCCCGACACGATGTGGCGGCATCCGCCAGGATGGCCGGAGCCGAGCCAACCGATGTCCACAGTGGACATTCGGCGGGCCGGCGCGCCGCAGCCGGGCGGACCGGGTGCGACGCGCCGACGTACGGTCAGTTCTCGGCGACCAGCTGGTTGCGGCCGGGTACCTCGTCGGGGGCGAGGATGCGGCTGTCCCCGGGATACGGCTTGGTCCAGCCGGTCGAGGCGTACCACTCCACCCGGTTCTTCTGTGGCGTGTTGGACGCGTCCGGTACCGGCACGGTGCCGTTGTTCGGTTGGGCGTTGCTCCAGGTCACCCACTTGGTGAAGGTCGACCACTGGGCGGCCGGGATGATCGGCCGGCGCTTCGCCGCGCCGGGCTGGTGCGCCGCCGCCGAGTCGGACGACACCGCGGCGGACGACGTACCGGCCAGGCCGAAGGTCAGCGGCACCAGGTTGGGCAGCGCGTCGTACCGGCGGTAGTTCGGCGTGTTCGTGAACGCGTCGTACATCGGCTCGGCGGCGCGGTCCATCTGGTTCATCGGCTGGATACCGAGGATCTGCTCGATCGTGCGGACCACGTTCAACTGCGTGTGGTAGCCGGAGTCGACCGCGTGGTGCCGCACGTACGGGCTGGCGATGAAGGTCGGCGACCGGTGGCCGTCGACGTGGTCGACGCCGTCCTGCGAGTCGTCCTCCAGCACGAAGACGGCCGAGTCCTTCCAGTCCCGGCTGTGCGAGACGGTGTCGACGATCCGGCCGACGGCCAGGTCGTTGTCGGCCGCCATCGCCGTCGGGTACGGGTCCCGGCCGCTGGTGCCGTTCGTGTGGTCGGTGTTGACCCACATGATGTTCAGCTGCGGCAACGTGCCCTGCCGCTCGTACTTCGCGAACTCCTGCTGCCAGATGTCGACCCGGTACTGGTCCGGGATGTCCATGTTGAATGTCGGGTAGTCCGGGTTCATCACCTTGGCCAGCGACGGCACGTCGGTCGTCGTCGGGTACGCGCCGGTCGCCACCGGCGGCTCGCCGTCCTGCTTGCCTTCCAGGACCCGGGACGAGGTGTACCAGTCCTGCCAGCTCGGCGGTGGCGACGGCAGCGTCATCCGGCCGTACTCGCCGTAGTCGCGCACGCTGACGCCGGCGCGTTCCGCCGCGTCCCACAGGAAACCGTTGCGCTGGTAGAGCAGCGCGTCCTGCTTGTCGTACCCGCGGTAGAAGGAGGCGAACTCCTTCTCCAGGTAGTCGTTGGCGTCGGCCTGGTCGATCCAGTTGTGCCCGTCGGCCGACAGGGTGGCCGGGTCGTAGAAGTTGTCGAACAGGGTGAACTGGTCGGCGATCGAGTGCAGGTTCGGCGTGACCGGGGCGCCGAACTGGGCCAGTGTCGGGTCACCGTTGCCCCGGCCGGCATCGCCGAGGATCTGGTCGTAGGTGCGGTTCTCCTTGATGACCAAGAACACGTGCTTGATCTTCGAGGGCTCGCCGAGCCGGCGCGGGACCGCCACCGGCCTGGCGTCGGAGGAGCCCTTCTGGTCGGTCGCGCCGGACGCGAGCAGGTGCTCCCAGTCGTTGTTGACGAACACCTGGTGGGTGTAGTCGCCGAGCTGCCGGGAGTCCGGCTGCCGGTAGACGGTCACCGAGCCGGTGTCGTTGTACGTGTTGTGCCCGGTGGCGACGCCCCCGCCGGGGAACGTGCCGGGGCCCTTGTCGACCGAGGTCTCCGCGCCGCGCGCACCGATGCCCTTGTCGTTGGTGACGACCAGCCTGCCGACCGCCTCGCTGTACTGCACGTCGACCGGGTACCAGTCGGTCGGCACCAGCCCCTGGTAGCGCACCGGTTCCCGCGGCCCGTCGTACCGGTACTGCGCGATCGCGTTGTCCCGGCCGATGGCGACGAGCAGCGTGTGCCCACCCACGATGGTGATGGAGTCGGGGTTGCTGCCCTCGTCGGAGCCGGGCAGCGGGTTGACGTTGAACGTCTGGGTGACCGCACCGCTCGCGGTGTCGATGATGGAGACGCTGTCGTTGTTGGCGTTGGCCACGAACAGCGCCCGGCCGTGCCGGTACTCGAAGGTGGGTTGCAGGCCGACCCGGATCGTGCGGGTCTCGGTGCCGGTGGTGGTGTCCACGACCGACACGGTGCCGGTGCTCGCCGCACCGGTGGTCGGGTCGGCCACCAGCGAGGTGCCGCCGGAGGTGTTGACGAAGTCGCCGTCACCCGCGGGCCGGCCGCCCTGGTTGCTCACGTACGCGTCGTCGCCGACCACCACCACGCCGCGCGGCGCGTTGCCGACCGGGATCGTGGTGGTCAGCGTGTTCGTGGCGGTGTCGACGACGCCGAGCGCGTTGAGGTAGTTGAGCGCCACGTACAGCTTCGATCCGTCCGCCGAGAGCGCCATGCCGGCCGGCAGGTACTTGTGCTTGGCGTCCCTCATCGGGATGATCGTCGGCGATTCGGCGACCGTACCGTCGTCGTTGACGTGGAACCGCACCAGGTCACCGGCCTGCCCGAACCACAGCGTCGACCCGTCCGGCGAGTAGAGCGGGGCGTCCGGGCTGTTCTTGTGGTCGCCGAGGTAGGGGTCGTCGGTGCTGGTGGCGGTGCCGACCTGCTGGATGACCGCGCCGCTGGACACGTCCATGATGGTGAGGAACCCGGTGCCGTGCAGGTACGTCTCGGCGGCCAGGTACCTGCCGTCCGGGCTCAGCGTGCTGGCCAGCAGCCGGCCGTTGTCGACCAGGTGCCGGTCGCCGGCGGGCTTGACCCACTGGTCGTCGGGGAGCAGCACGCCCCGGGCGGTCTCGGTGCCGTCGACCTGATGGTCGCCGAACGACACGCTGCCGGCGATCGCCGCACCGGAGGCGGCGACGACGAGGCCGAGCACCACCCCGGCGGCCATCAGCCCGGGCAACCTTCTCCTGCGTTTCGCTTGCTGGGGTCGGAAACGAAGCACGAGCGTCCTCCTGACGAGGGGGGTCGGAGAGCCGTGGGCACGCGGAACCTGCCGGCCGGGGTCGGCAGCGGAACGGGTCGGTCGGGGATCGGATGGGGTCAGGTCGTGAAGCAGCCGTCGAACTCGTACAGCGGGTTGGGCACGGTCGTCCCGTCCGGCGTGCGGATGTTCTGCTGACCCACGTACCCGGACGGGCCCTGCGCGGTGTAGCAGCCGTCCGGCTGCACCGAGACCTCGTACCCGAGGGTCTGGGTGTGGCCGTCCGGTGCCGGCCAGTGCACCAGGCAGGTCCAGCCGGGTCCGGCGCCGCTGCCGGAGTTGTGGGTGCTGCCGGGCACCGCGGTGACACCGGGTTTGACCGCGCCGCCGCGGAAGCAGCGGGCCCACGCGTTGTCCGCGGTGCTCTGGTCGGTGTCACCGAGCAGCCGTTGTTGCAGCCGGTACATGTTGCGGAAGGTGGGTCCGAGGCTGCCGGCCAGCGTCGCGCCGGTGATGCCCGGACCGCCGCACCCTGCCGCCAGCGACACCAATCCCAGCAGCAGGACCAGTGTCCGGCGCATCAGCCCTCCGTGAAGTCTCGGCGGTGCAGCAGCAGGTATCCGATTCCGAGGCAGGACATTAGGTACATCGCACTCAACACGGCGCTCGTTACCAGCGGCTGGTAGTACCGGTCCGCGGTGAAGAACCCGTGCCAGGCCTCGAAGTTCGCGGTCAGCAGCAGGTGCCGGAGCGGGTCGACGCCGTTGACGAACGAGGCGAGCTGCATCAGCAGGCCCACCATGGTCGGGATGATGATGCCGGCCGGGCCGTTGCGGGTGGCGATCGAGCACAGCATCGCCAGCGCGGCGAACCCCAACGCGGCCGGCAGCACGCTCGCCCAGGCCGCGAGCACCAGCCCGGTGGCAGCGCCACCGCCGATCAGCGTGCCGGACAGGCCGACCAGCGGCTGGTGCCCGAGCACCACGACCCCGGCGGCGAGGCTGGAACAGGCCAGCAGACCCACGAACACCACCGTGTACGTGCCGGCGGCCAGCGCCTTGCCCGCGAACACCGCGCCGCGGCCGGCGCTGCGGGTCAACAGCGTCTTCCAGGTGCCGTACCGGTCCTCGGCGGCGAAGATGTCGCCCGCCACCAGGCTGATCAGCAGCGGCAACGCGTACTGCGTGGTGAAGACCAGCACCACCAGCGGCGTCGCGAAACCGGTCAGGTGCACCCACCGCCCGAACAGGGTGTCGGCCGGTACCGCGTCCTGCAGCCGCAGCGCGGCGACGAACAGCCACGGCGCGAGCACCGCCACCCCGAACACGGCGCGCACCCGCCACTGGGCGGTGAGCTTCTCCAGCTCCCAGCGGTACAGCGTCAGCGCGTACCTCACCCGTCTTCTCCCGTCGCGGCAAGGAAGAGCTGCTCCAGCGAGGTGCTGGTCTGCGCCAGCGCCCGCACCGTGACCCCGGCCCCGGCCAGCGCCAGCAGGTAGTCGTCCAGGTCGGCGGTCTCGGCGCGGACGGCCAGCCCGCCGTGCCGATGCGGCTCGACCTCGATGCCGACCCGGCCCCGCGCCGCCGCACCGGCCGCCGCATCGTCGCTGGTACGCAGGTGGTGCGCCGGCGCGGGTGCCCTGTCCCGCAACGCATCCAGGGTGCCGTGGTAGGCGACGCTGCCGGCGGACAGGATCGTCACGTCTTGACACACCTGCTCGACCTCGGCCATCAGATGGCTGGACAGCAGCACCGTGCGGCCGTCCTCGGCCAGCTCCCGCACCAGGGCGCGCATGTCCCGCATCCCGGCCGGGTCGAGGCCGTTCGCCGGCTCGTCCAGGATCAGCAGCCGCGGCTCGCGCAGCAGGGCGGCGGCGAGGCCCAACCGCTGGCGCATCCCGAACGAGAAGCCCGACACCTGGTCGGCGCCCCGGCCCGCCAGCCCGACCCGGGCCAGCAGCTCGTCGACCGTGTCGACGCTGGCGTGCCTGCCGTCCAGGCCCGCCAGCAGATCCAGGTTGGCCTGCGCGGACAGGTAGGGATAGAAGCGGGGGCTCTCCACGAAGCCGGCCACGCCGGTCGGCGCCCGGTGCGGCACGACCCGCTCGCCGAGCACCCGGACGGTGCCGGAATCGGGCCGTACCAACCCGAGCAGCATCCGCAGCAGCGTCGTCTTGCCGGCGCCGTTCGGGCCGAGCAGTCCGTGCACGGTGCCTGGGGTCACCCGCAACTCCACCGTGTCGAGCGCGCGGACAGCACCGAACCGCTTGACCACGCCGGTCAACTCGACGGCAGGTTCCGCAGGTCTCGGCACCCGCAGAAGCTAGCAGCGCCAGCCGAAGTCGAGCAAACACCGAGGTGACACGGTGCCGGCCGGCCGGTCACCGATAGGTACGGCCCTTCCAGGCGGCGCCGCGACCCCGGTGATGCGCGACCGCGGACTGCACCGTCATCGCCGCGTACAGCAGGCCGGTGGCCGGCAGGGCCAGCGCGGCGATCGCGGGCTGCCGGTAGTAGCGCAGCATCGGCAGGTACGTCGCCGCCATCAGCAACCACGCCGCGGCACCGAGCCCGGCCAGCGGCCACCGCCCGCTCAGCGCCCCGACCACGGCCGCCGCCACCGGCACCGCGAACAACACCAGCAGGCCGAGCACCGTACCGGCGAGCAGCGCCAGGTTGTGCCGCAGCTGGGCGTACGCGCTGCGGGCCACCATCCGCCACAGCGAGCGCAGCGTCGGGTACGGGCGGACGGAGTCGACGCCGTCGGCCAGGCCGAGCCAGATCCGGCCCCCGGCCCGGGCCACGCCGCGGGCGAGCGACACGTCGTCGATGACCGCGCCGCGGATGGCCGCCACTCCCCCGGCAGCGGCGAGCGCGCCGGCCCGTACCAGGGTGCAGCCGCCGGCCGCGGCGGCGGTCCGCGCGGACGGGCGGTTGACCCAGCGGAACGGGTAGAGCAGCGCGAAGAAGTACACGAACGCCGGCACCACCAGCCGCTCGGCCGCCGAGACGGTACGCAGCCGCGCCATCTGCGACACCAGGTCGAGCCGGTGCCCCTGCGCGGCCGTGACCAGCGCGGTCAGCGACCCCGGCCGGTGCGCGATGTCCGCATCGGTCAGCAACAGGTACTCGGCGGGCTCGCCCGCCCGCGCCCCGAGCGGCCCTCCGCCCACCGGGGCGGGCTCGACGGACGGGGCGGGTTCGGCGCTTGCCGTTGCGGCGGCGACGCCGGCGCGCAGGGCCCACAGCTTGCCGGTCCAGCCGGGTGCCGGTTCGCCCGGCGACAGGACCCGCAGCGGCAGCCGGGCGGTCGGTGCGGCGGCGAGCGCGGCGGCCAGTTCGGCGGTGCCGTCGGTGGAGTTGTCGTCGACCAGCAGCACCCGGGCCGGGCCCGGATAGTGCTGCGCGAGCAGCGTCGGCAGGCTGTCGGCGAGCACCGCCGCCTCGTCCCGGGCCGGTACCACCGCGACCACGCTGGGCCAGCGCACCGGCGGGTCGCCGGGCGGCGGCAACCGCTGGTCGGTACGCCAGAAGCCGCCGCGGGCCACCGCGAGCCACAGCCAGGCCGCGAGCGCCACCGCCGCGAGCACGGTGAGGATCGCCACGATCAGCGCCAACACGGCGAGCAGCGTACGCATCCACGATCGGCGCGAATCGTTGGGTACCGTACGTGATCATCACGTCGCAATGAGGAGTGGTGCAGCGATGCGTCGGGTCACCATGGTCGCCGCCGGGCTGTTCACCGCGCTGCTGGTCGCCGCGCTCCCGACCGCGGGAGCGAGCGCCGGCGGCGCGCAGTCCACCGTCGTCTCGACCGACCCGGTCGACTGGACGCCGAACGTCCTCGACGGCACCGTGTACGCGGTCGCTGTGGTCGGCGACGAGGCGATCGTCGGCGGCGACTTCCACCGGGTCGCCAGCGCCGACGGCACCGTCCAGGTGACCCGCGACGGCCTGTTCGCGTTCCGGCTCGGCACCGGCGCGATCTCCACCCGGTTCGCGCCGCAGCCGAACGGCACCGTCCGCGCGCTCGCCGCTGGCCCGGACGGCACCGTGTACGTGGGTGGCTCGTTCACCGAGCTCGCCGGCGGCGCGCACCACGGCCTCGCGCGGCTGTCGGTCGCCGACGGCTCCGCGGCGCCGCAGTTCACCGCCGGCGTCGACACCGGTACCGTCTTCACCCTCGCCGCCGACGGCTCCACCCTGTACGCCGGGGGCACGTTCGGCGCCGTCGGCGGCACCGCGCGGCCGGCGCTGGCCCGGCTGTCCGGGCGCACCGGCGCGGTCGACACCGGCTTCGACGCGTCCGTCGCGCAGCAGCGCTCCGGCCGGCTGCGGGTCAGCAAGCTGGCCCTGTCCGGTACCGGTGCGCTCGCCGTCATCGGCACGTTCACGCAGGTCGGCGGGCAGTCACGGAACCAGCTCGCGGTGGTGTCGGCGAGCACCGGAGCGGTGCGCGACTGGTACACCGACGCCTACCAGCCGCAGTGCAACGAGGCGTACAACAGCTACCTGCGCGACGTCGACTTCGCGCCGAACGGGTCGTCGTTCGTGGTGGTGACCACCGGGCACCAGGCCGGGCCGACCGCGATGTGCAACGCGGCGGCGAAGTTCGCGCTGGCCGGGTCCGGCGCGCACGACCCGGTCTGGGTCAACCGCACCGGCGGGAACACGCTGCTGTCGGTGGCCTGCACCGGCGCCGCGGTGTACGTCGGTGGGCACCAGAAGTGGCTGGACAACCCGTACGGCGACAAGTCGGCCGGCGCCGGCGCGGTGTCGCGGCCCGGCATCGGCGCGATCGACCCGGACACCGGCAAGGCGCTGGCCTGGAACCCCACCCACGACCGCGGCAACGGCGTGGACGCGCTCGTCACCTACCCGGCCGGCAGCGGCCACCCGGGCGGGCTGCTGGTGGGCAGCGACACCGAGCACATGGGCCACGAGTACCACGCCCGGATCGGCGCCTTCCCGCTGTCCTGACCGCACGAAGCCGGGCCGCGACGCTCTCCCTGGCCCAGCCGACGAAGCGGCCGCCACCCCGGGCCGCCGTCGTGAATCCGCCGCCGACCGCGAGCGGATCACGTCAGCGCGGACGCAGACCGTCGAACATCATCCGCAGCGTCGCGGACCGCAGCGCGTCGTCGGCGATCCGCGGTACCGCCCGGGACGCGCCGTGGATGAACGCGAAGACCTGCCCGACCGCCACGTCGTCGCGCACCGCGCCGGCCCGCTGGGCCCGGTCGAGCAGGGTACCGACCGCCTTCGTCACCCGCTCGCGCACCGGCGCGACCACCTGGTCGGTACCGACACCGGCCCGTTCCAGCGCATCCGCGTAGGCGATCTTGAGACTGGACGCCTCGACGGTACGGGTCAGGAAGTCGAACAGCGCCGCGCCCGGGTCGGCGGCATCGGCGAGCCGCTCGGCGTCGTCGGCCAGCGTCTCCAGCCGGGCCGCGAGCACCGCGGACAGCAGCGCCTCCTTGGTGGGGAAGTGCCGGAACACGGTACCCACGCCGACGCCGGCCCGGCGCGCGATCTGCTCGGTGGAGGCGCCCAGCCCGTCGGCCGTGAACACCTGCTGCGCCGCGTCCAACACCTTGGCGCGGTTGCGCGCCGCGTCCGCCCGGGGACTCATGGCCGGGCTCCGCTGCGCTCCGATCGGCCAGGAGACACGAGGGCACAGCACCCACGACTCGCTCGCTGACGCTCACTCACGGCCGGGCTCCGCTGCGCTCCGACCGGGCACAGCACCCGCGATTCGCTTGCTCATGCGCACTGCTCCGACACGTCTACCCCCTGGACAAACGGAGTCACCACTCCGTATCGTCAAAAGCGGAGCGGCCACTCCGAATTCTACGTCGCCACTCAGGGAGTTCACCATGTCCGACCCCGCCACCCCGCGCCAGGTCTTCGAGAGCCTGCTGCGCGGCATCACCAGCGGCGAGCTCGCCGACCTCTGGCAGCTGTACGCCGAGGACTGCGTCGTCGAGATCCCGTTCGCCCGGCCCGCCCCGCTGCGGTACGAGGGGCTCGCCGCGATGAAGGAGCACTTCACCAACCCGCTCGCGCACCGCATCGACCTCAGCGCCGAGGACGTCGAGGTGCACCGGACCGACGACCCCGAGGTGATCGTCGGCGAGTGGGTCTACCGGTTCAGCGCCGGCGGGAAGACCGCGGTGTCCCGCAACATCCAGGTGATGCGGGTCCGCGCCGGCAAGATCGTCTGGTCCCGGGACTTCCACGACCACGCCGCGGTCGCCGCGCTGCTCACCGACTGACGGCGAGCCGGGTCGGGGCGGCGATCCCGCCCCGACCCGGCCGGCTCGGCGCCCTGGCTCAGTGTCCGGCCAGCAGCGCGTGGGTGCGCCGCAGCTGCGGCAGGGAGGCCGGTGCGGCGGCCGGCACCGCGGTACCGGCCGGCAGGTGGAACGCCGAGCGCGGTGGCTTGCCGGTGGTGAACAGCCAGGTGTCGAACAGCTGCGACAGGTCGCGCCCGGACAGCCGCTCGGCCAGCCACTCGAACTGCGGGATGCTGCCGTTGCCGTACCGGTGGGTCGACGCCCAGGTGCGCAGGATGGTGAAGAACGTCCGGTCGCCGACGACGTTGCGCAGTGCCTGCAGCGTCATCGCACCCCGGTCGTACACGGCGTCGGAGAACTGGTGTTTGGCGCCCGGGTCGCCGACCTTGACGCTCCACAGTGGATCGTCGGCCGGGTGCGAGTCGTAGTCGGCCAGCGCCACCGACAGGGCGCTGCCCGCACCTGTGTGCTCGGACCACAGCCACTCGGTGTAGCCGGCGAAGCCCTCGTTGAGCCAGATGTCCGACCAGTGGTGCACCGACACCGAGTCGCCGAACCACTGGTGCGCGTTCTCGTGCACCACCACGTACGGGTCGGCGGCGGATTCGAAGAAGTCCAGCCCGTACATCGGCCGGGTCTGGTCCTCCAGCGCGAAACCCGCCTCGTGGTTCGGCACGATCCCGCCGAGCGCGTCGAACGGGTACGGCCCGAAGACCGAACTCTCCCAGTCGATCACCGACGCGGTCAGCCCCACCGACGCCCGCGCGTTCTTCGCGTGCGCCGCGCTCAACCCCTGGTCGTACGCCTCGATCACCGGGCGGCCGTGCGCGTCGGTCGAGGTGTCGAGGTCGTAGTGGCCCACCGCGAGCACCGCGAGGTAGGTGGCCATCGGTCGGCTCTCCCGCCACCGCCACGTGGTCGTACCGTGCCCGGCCGGGTGCCTGCCGGCCAGGATGCCGTTGCTGATCGCCTGGTAGCCGGTCGGCACCGTGACGTCGATCGCGTAGCTCGCCTTGTCCAGCGGGTGGTCGTTGCTGGGGTACCACCACCAGGAGATCTCCGGCTCGTTCGCCGCCACGGCGCCGTCGTCGGTGCGCATCCACGAGGTGAAACCCTCGGCCACCACCGTCGACGGGATCCCGTGGTAGCGCACCTGCACCACCATCCGCTGCCCGGTGTGCAGGGCGCGGGTGGGGGTGAGCACCAGTTCGTGGTCACCGCTGCGGTCGAACCGCGCCGGTCGCCCGTTCACGGTCACCGCGTCGGTGGTCAGCGCGAAGTCCAGGTCGAACCTGGTCAGGTACTGGGTCGCGACGCCGGTGAGCGTCGCGGTGCCGGCCAGGTGGTCGTTGCCGGGCTGGTAGTCCAGATCCAGGTCGTAGTGCGAGATCCGATACCCACCGTTGCCGTAGTCGGGGTAGTACGGGTCGCCGATGCCGGGCGCGCCGACACCACCCGACGCGGACGCCGCCGGGGCGACGCCGACGGCCAGAACCGTGGCGAGCGCCGCGGCACCGAGCGCGGTGAGCGCCCTGCCGATTCTCTTACCGGACACAGATTCACCTCCGGAGACGAAAACTCCGGAAGGAACCTATCGAATGTTTCGGTCGTCAGGTGCTCGGTCGGCCACGATCCCGCCGGAGGCCTGCACGCCGGGCGCGCGGCGCCGGTCCGGTCACTCCTCGATACGGAAGCCGACCTTCAGACCGACCTGGTAGTGCGCCACCCGGCCGTCCTCGACGTGCCCGCGTACCTGGGTCACCTCGAACCAGTCGACGTGTCGCAGAGTGCTGCACGCGCGGGAGATGCCGTTGTCGATCGCCTGGTTGATCGAGTCGGAGGAGGTGCCGACGATCTCGGCCACCCGGTATGTGTGATCGGTCATGCCCCACCATGGCACGGCGGCGTGGCCGGCGGATCCGGATCAGGTCAACCCGAGTTCGGTCCGCAGCCGGGGCAGCACCGCGAGCAGTGCCGGGTGGCCGGGCCGCGGTGTCACCAGCGACAACCGCAGCCGGGTCCGGAACGGCAGCCGGTCGATGCTCTCCCCCGGCCGCAGGTCGGTCGTCACCGCGGAGCGCGGCAGTACGGCGAGATGACCGCGGCGGCGCGCCATCCCCACCGTGGTCGGTACCGACGCGCCCCGCCGTACCGTGGCGCCGAGCAGCGTGAGTCGCTGCCGCGTCGGAGCGCCCTGCATGTCGTACGTGTAGCAGACGACCTCGCGGTCGCGCAGCGGCGTGCGCCCGGCCCCCAGCCCGGCGACCCCGGCCGGGCGGAAGGCGACCAGCTCGTCACCGCCGACCGCGCGGGCCTGGGTGCCGTGCGGCAGCGTGACCTGCTCGGCGATGGCCACCAGCGCCGCGTCCATGGTGCCCTCGGCGACCCACTCGATCAGCCGGTCGCCGTGGTCCACCCGCTGGTCGACCACCTCGTCCGGCAGCAGCGCGTCCAGCACCGGGAACAGCGCGGCCGCCATGCTCGCGAACGTACCCACCACGATCGGCCGGGCGGTGTCGGCCGACTGTGCGGCGGTGAAGGCCCGGTCCAGGTGGCCGAGGATGTGCTCGGCCTGCCGGGCCAGCTCGGCGCCGGCCGCGGTGGGTCGGGCGCCGGTGGTGTCGCGCTGGAACAACCGCACCCCGGCCCGGCGCTCCAGCCTGGTCAGCCGGGCGCTCGCGGCCGGCTGGCTGAGCCGCAGCGAGCGGGCTGCCGCGCCGATCGACCCACACCGGGCGACCGCCACCACCAGCTCCAGGTCATCGATGTCCGGTCGGGAAGCCATAACGCAAGTCTATGGGCCGCGGCCAACTTCCGGCGGCTACCGGTGGCCCCGACGCGCCCCGACGATGGGCTCATGTCCGTACCGAGGCGCGATGTCACGATCATGTTGGGCACCACGTTCGTCGTCTGGCTGGGCCAGCGCATCACCGCGGTGGCGATGCCGCTGGTGGCGCTCGCGGCCAGCCACTCCGCCTGGTCCACCGGGCTGGTCGGTGGGATGGCGGGGCTGCCGCTCGTCACCGCGCCCTGGTGGGCCCGGCGCGGCTGGCAGCGGCTCACCAGCGGCCGGGCCATCGGCCTGGTCCTGGCCGGCCAGGTCGCCGGGCTGCTGATCGTGCCGGTCGCCGCGATCGGCGACCATGTCAGCTGGTACGCGCTCGCCGCGACCGGCCTGGTCTCCGGCTGCTGCACCGCGCTCGCCGGGCCGGCGCAACGCAGCCTGCTGGCCGAGATCGCCGAACCGCTCGGCGGCTACGCCGCGGCGAAGGCGTTGGCCTGGCAGGACTTCGCGCACCGCAGCTCGATGGTGGTGGCGCCGGCGCTGGGCGCGCTCGCGGTCGGCGCCTGGGGTCCCGTACCGCTGCTGTGGTGCGAGGCCGCCGGCGTCGCGGCCGGCGCCCTCCTGCTCACCACGGTACGGGCGCGCTCCTGCGGTGCCGGCGGTACGGCCCGGGAGCCGGTGGCGCGGCTGACGATGCGGGCGGCGCTGCGGGCGCACCCGTCGATCGCGGTCGGAGTGGCGATGTCCGGAGTCGGCGGGCTGGCCTGGTTCGCGTTCACGCTGGGCCTCGCCGTGCGCGGCGCCGAGGTGGCTCGACCCGGCGCGCTGATCGCCGCCGCGATGACCGGGTACGGGTTCAGCTCGGTGCTGTCCGCCCTGGCCAGCCCGCGACTGCTGCCGCGGCTGCCCTGGCTCGCGACCGCGGCGGCGGCCTGGGTCGGGCTCGGGCTGATGTTCGTCGGCGAGGCCGGCGCCGGCGCGTCGGTGCCGCTGATCGCCGCGATCGCCGCCGTCGGCGGGCTGCTCGCACCGCTCGGCAACGGCTCGCTGGACGCCTTGATCGGGACCCGCACGACCGGTGCGGAACGCCGTACCGCGTTCGCCGCGGCGGGCTTCGTGCACGACGGCTCGGTGTCGGTCGGCCTGGTCGTCGGCGGCACGGTGATCGGGCTCGCCGGTACCACCGGCACCCTGCTGGTCACCGGCGTCGCGCAGATCGTCGCCGGTGCCGCCGGCCTGATCTGGCGGGCGCACCGCCGCGCCAGCCGGCCCGCCGACGACGCGGCGATCGCCGGCGGGAGAGGGCCGGCCCTGGCCGGGCCGGCGATCGGTCAGAGGACGGCGCCGTCGCCGTGCAGCCAGTCGGCCCACGCCTCGGCCACGTCGACCGCGCAGCCGAGCAGCTCGTCGAGCAGTTGATCGTGCGCACCCGGGACCAGCGGCACCTGCATCTCCGCGTACAGCGGGAGCCGGCCCGACTCGCCCGGCTCGCCCAGGTACGCCTTGAGGAAGCGCCGGTCGTGGTTCCACGAGTTGACCGCCGGGAAGGCCTGCGGCGCCCACTCCGGCGCCACCGTGCCGTGCGCCCGGGCGCGCACCATCAGGATGTCGCGGTCCGGCCCCTCCAGGGCGAACATCACCGCGTGCCGCTCCCACATGGCGACCAGGTTGCCGGTGCCCGGGTCGGTCAGGAAGTACACGTCGAGCCGGCGCAGCGCGGCCGACAGCCGGTCCGTGGTCACCGGGCTCGGCCCGCTGCTCGCCGCCTTGAGCAGCGGCATCAGGTCGTGCACGCCGGTGCGCTCGGCCGGCACCCGGCGGCGCACCGTCACCGCGTCGATCGGCCCGAACGCCTCCGGGCCGAACGGCCCGTCGTCGGCGGTCTGCTCGGCGCCGCCGTTGCGGGAAGCTCCGTCGGGTCGAGAAACGCTGTCGCTCCGAGAAACACCGTCGCGCTGGCTCTTACGCCACCATGGCATCGCGTCGTCCCCTGCTCGCTTATCGGGAGGTGTCCGACCGCCGGCAGGTACGCACGCACGATCTCTCGGCGCCGGCACGATCGGATCTGGTTGTCGGTGAGCCGACCGGTGGGACGCCGGTTTGGGGGGCTCCGCGGCCGACGTTACCGGCGATGGGCACGCACGTCGCGGTCGCTGTTGGACAGATCACCCGTCACTGCGTGTGATCTCGGCGGGGTTCACCGGATCGAGCGTCAGCCCACCGGGGCGTTGGTACCAGGCCGTACCGTTTCGGGCCTGTGCCGACAGCCACCGGCCCGCGGTGCCGAAACGTACCGGTTCGTCGGCGAGGAACCCCATCCGGACCAGCGCCAGCACCACCCGCATCGGTACCTCGACCTCGGTGTCACCGGTGGCCAGGGTGATGCCGGGATGGTCGAGCAGCGCGTCCCGGATCCGGCGCTCGCCGACCCCGCGGCCGGTCGAGTCGCGCAGCGTCGTCGCCGCGAGCTCGGCGATCCGGCGCAGGTCGCCCGCCGGTACCTGCTCCACCGGTTCGCCCGCCGCCGGCGGCAGCGCGCCGCGCCACTGCGCGTCGTACCGGGTGGGGAGCGCGCCGTCGGGCAGCGCGGCGAGCAGGTCACCGGCCCGTACCGTGGCGTCGTCGGCCAGCTCGCCGGCCACGGTCCGGGCGACCAGCACGCCGAACGGCAGCCGGGACCACAGCGCGAGCAGCCCGCCGGCGGCCGGCCGCAGCCGGACCAGCGCGGCCGGGTCCAACCGCACCAGCCGGGCGCAGTACGCACCGGCGTCGGGCACCGACTCCGCCGCGATCACCCGCACCGTGCCACCCCGTTCCGCTCGCCGACCGCGCGAGGCCGGTCACCCGCTCGCGCCTGGCTGGACCCTATCCGGCCGCCGAACCGCAGCGGCGTCAGCCGTCGGTGCGGGCGATGCGGGCGAGCGCGCCGGACTCCAGCGCGGTCCACAGCGCCCCGTCCGGGCCGAGTGCGATGCCGTGCGGTTCGGAGCCGGGGGTGGGCAGGTCGTGTACCTCGACGGCGCCCGTCGCGTCGATCGACCCGACCCGGTTGGCGCCCCACTCGGTGAACCAGAGCCTGCCGTCACCGCCGTCGGTGATGGCGTGCGGTCGCGCCGCACGGTCCGGCAGCGGGTACTCGGTGATCTCGCCGGCCGGGGTGATCCGGCCGAGCTGGCCGGCGCCGATCTCGACGAACCACACCGCGCCGTCCGGGCCGGCGGTGATCCCGACCGGCGCCGCGGCCTCGGTGGGCAGCGGGTGCAGCCGTACGTCACCGTCGGGATCGATCCGGCCGATCGCGTTGCGCTGGTTGAGGGTGAACCACAGTCCGCCGTCCGGGCCGGCGGTCAGCGCCGCCGGGAACGCGCCCTCGACCGGCAGCGCGAACTCGGTGGCCCGACCGTCGGTGTCGATCCGGGCGATCCGGCCGGCGGCGGTCTCGGTGCACCACAGCGCACCGTCCGGGCCGGCGGCGAGACCGAACGGGCCGCACTCCGGCGTCGGCAGCTCGAACTCGTCGAGCTCGCCACCGAGGGTCAGCCGGCCGATCCGGTGCGCCTGGTACTCGGTGAACCAGAGCGCGCCGTCCGGCCCGACGGTCACGATCGTCGGGCCGCAGCCCGGATCGAGCTGACGCACCGTCGGCTCCTCGCCGGGCACCAGCCGGCCGATCCCGCCGCTGTGCACGAGCGTGAACCACAGCGCACCGTCCGGGCCGGTGGTCAGCGCGTACGGCCCGGCGCCGGGGACGGGGTGCTCCTGGATCGAGACGCGGGTCATCCGTGCTCCTGTCTGGTGCGGTGGTGGACCACGAGCATGCGGTCGCCGCACCGATTGGTCAAGTACATTTTTCGGATCGACCCAGGTATGGTGCCCGGCATGACCACCGAACCGACGGGCCTGCGCGCCCGCAAGAAGCAGCAGACCAGGGCCGCCATCTCCGACCAGGCCACCCGGTTGTTTCTCGCCCGCGGGTTCGACCAGGTGACGATCGCGGAGATCGCCGAGGCGGCCCAGGTCGCCAAGATGACGGTGACGAACTACTTCCCGCGCAAGGAGGACCTCGCGCTCGACACGCACGACCAGTTCGTCCTGCTGCCCGCCACCACGGTACGCGACCGGCAGGTCGGCGAGTCCGCGCTGGCCGCGCTGCGCCGCGGGCAGCTCGCCGGGGTCGCCGCGCGCAACCCGCTGATCGGCTTCTCCGGCCCCGAGTTCGCCCGGCTGGTCACCGGCAGCCCGGCGCTGGTCGCCCGGCTGCGCGAGTTCCACGAGGACCGGGAGACCGCGCTCGCCGACACGCTCGCCGCCGAGACCGGCGCCGCGCCGGACGACATCGCGCCGCGGGTCGCCGCCGCCCAGCTGACCGGCGTGCTCCGGGTGCTGTTCACCGAGACGGTGCGCCGCACCCTGGACGGCCAGGACGACGACCGGATCGCCGCCGCAATGACCCGGCTCACCGAGGCCGCGTTCGACGCGCTCGCCCCGTCGCTCGCCGAGTACGCGATCCGCACCGGCTGACCGTCCGTCCCGAGCCGCCGGCACGCCCTGGCCCCGGTGGCCGCAGACCGGCCTGGCCCGGCCCGATGGCCGGCGGTCGACGTGCCCTTTCCCCGGTGGCCGGCGATCGGCCCGCGCGGCCGACGACGGGGCCGGTACGGCGGGTGGCCGCCGAACGGGACACTCCCTAGGATCGGGCCGTGTCCGAATCCCCGTACCCGCCGCACGAGCCGGTCGACATCGACCTGGACCGCGTGGACGCGGACCGTTCCGCCGCCCAGGACGACCTCCCGCCTGCTCCGGGTGCCGCGGCCACGCCGCGCGAGCACTGGTTGGCGCCGCTGGTCGGGCCGGAGGCGCTCGCCCTGATCAGCCTGGTGCTCGCCGCCGTCGGCGTGTTCGCCATGAACTCCGTCGCGTTCGTCGCGATCACCATGCAGGGCGGACCGGGTGCCGACGGCCAGGCCGTTCAGGCGCCACCGCCGGTCGGCCTGGTCGGCGTGGTGGTCGGGCTCGTCGGCGTGGTGCTGAGCGTACTGAGCCTGCGGCGCCGGCCACGCGGTCGCGAGGTGTCCGTCTGGGCCCGCGCCCTCGCCGCCACCGGTCTGGTATTCGGGCTGCTCGTCACCGCCGCCTACGCGCTGGTGTGGCGCGGCTGACCGGGCCGCTCAGGCCCCGCCCCGCTCACGCCCCGCCCCGCTCAGGCCCCCGCCACTCTCAGGCCTCCGTCCAGCGGGAGAGGAACTCCCGTTCGGCGGTGGACAGCCGGCGCGGCCGCCCCGCCGCCAGGTCGTACGGCACGAGCACCGAGGTCGCCCGGGACGCGAGCCGGCCCGCGTCGAACAGCTCGTACGAGACGCGGAACGAGGCGTTGCGGATCTCGGCGAGCCACAGCTCGATCCGCACCGGCTCGCCGAAGTCGACCGGCCGCAGGTAGTCGACCTCGTGCCGGGCGATGACCGTACCGGCCTCCAGCGTGGTGAGGCCCTCGGCGCGGGCGGCGAGGAACATCAGCGCCGCGCGGGCCTCCTCGTACAGGGTGAGGAACCGGGCGTTGTTGACGTGCCCGAAGGCGTCCAGGTCCGACCAGCGGACCGGGCAGTCGTAGCTGTACCGAGCCATCCGGAACTCGGACCTCCCGTCGAACTCGCGGCTCGCCGAACCCGGTGCGCCGCTCAGGGCTCCAGGTAGCGGCCGAGGAAGTCGCGCTCGTCCGGCTCCAGCGGCCGGGACCGCGCCGTGTCGTAGTCGTAGCCGACGAGCACGCACTCGCATCGCGCCATCGGGGTGCGGCCGTCGCGCATCTCGGCGAACAGCGTCCAGGAGCTGGTACCGATCTTGCCGACCCAGGTGTCGATGTCGAGCAGCAGCCCCGGCCGGTAGGTGACCGCGGACAGGTAGTCGACCGCCACCCGCGCCGCGATGAAGCCACGGCCACCGGGCGCACCCGCGTACCCGGCCGGCGAGGACGCCAGCATCGCCATCCTGGCGTCCTCGAACATGGTCAGGTAGCGGGCGTGGTTGAGGTGACCCAGCATGTCCGGGTCCGACCAGTGCACCTGCGCCTGGTGACGTGCGCGCACCCGCTCAGTCCCGGGTGAGCTTGCGGTAGGTGACCCGGTGCGGGCGGGCCGCCTCCGGGCCGAGCCGCTCGATCTTGTTCTTCTCGTACGACTCGTAGTTGCCCTCGAACCAGAACCAGCGCGGGCTGCCGTCGTCGTTCAGCCCTTCCCAGGCCAGGATGTGGGTGGCGATGCGGTCCAGGAACATCCGGTCGTGGCTGGTGATCACGGCGCAGCCGGGGAAGTCCAGCAACGCGTTCTCCAGCGAACCGAGCGTCTCCACGTCCAGGTCGTTGGTGGGCTCGTCGAGCAGCAGCAGGTTGCCGCCCTGCTTGAGGGTCAGCGCCAGGTTGAGCCGGTTGCGCTCGCCGCCGGACAGCACCCCGGCCGGCTTCTGCTGGTCCGGCCCCTTGAACCCGAACGCCGCGATGTACGCCCGGGACGGCATCTCGACCTTGCCCACCATCAGGTGGTCCAGCCCGTCGGAGACGACCTCCCACAACGGCTTCTTCGGGTCGATCCCGGCGCGGTTCTGGTCCACATAGGACACCTGGACCGTCTCGCCGATCCGGATCGTGCCGCCGTCCGGCTTCTCGTCGCCGACCAGCATCTTGAACAGCGTGGTCTTGCCGACGCCGTTCGGGCCGATGACGCCGACCAGGCCGTTCTGCGGCAGCGTGAACGACAGCCCGTCGAACAGCGTGTGCTCGCCGTCGCCCGGCACCTTGAACCCCTTGTGCAGGCCCTCGACCTCGACCACGACGTTGCCCAGCCGCGGTCCCGGCGGGATCTGGATCTCCTCGAAGTCCAGCTTGCGGGTCTTCTCCGCCTCGGCCGCCATCTCCTCGTACCGGCCGAGCCGGGCCCGGCTCTTGGTCTGCCGGGCCTTCGCGTTGGAGCGCACCCACTCCAGCTCGTCGGACAGCCGCTTGCGCAGCTTGGCGTCCTTGCGGCCCTCGACCGACAGCCGGGCCGCCTTCTTCTCCAGGTAGGTGGAGTAGTTGCCCTCGTAGCCGTGCACCCGGCCCCGGTCGACCTCGGCGATCCACTGCGCCACGTGGTCGAGGAAGTACCGGTCGTGCGTGACGGCGATGACGCAGCCGGGGTACTTCTCCAGGTGCTGCTCCAGCCACTGCACGCTCTCCGCGTCCAGGTGGTTGGTCGGCTCGTCGAGCAGCAGCAGGTCGGGCTGCTCCAGCAGCAGCTTGCACAGCGCGACCCGGCGGCGCTCACCACCGGACAGGTCGGTGACCGGCGCCTCCGGCGGCGGGCAGCGCAGCGCGTCCATCGCCTGCTCCAGCCGGGAGTCCAGCTCCCAGGCGTCGGCGTGGTCGAGCTCCTCCTGCAGCTGGCCCATCTCGGCCATCAGCTCGTCGGTGTAGTTGGTCGCCATCTCCTCGGCGATGGCGTTGAACCGGGCGAGCTTCGCCTTGGTGTCCGCGACCGCCTCCTCGATGTTGCCGAGGACGGACTTCGACTCGTTCAGCGGCGGCTCCTGCATCAGGATGCCGACGGTGGCGCCGGGGGCGAGCTCGGCGTCGCCGTTGGACAGCGGTTCGAGCCCGGCCATGATCTTCAGCAGGGTCGACTTGCCGGCCCCGTTCGGGCCGACCACACCGATCTTGGCGCCGGGCACGAAGCTGAGCGTGACGTCATCGAGGATGACCTTGTCACCGTGCGCCTTTCGCGCCTTACGCAGGACGTAGATGTACTGGGCCACGGTGGCCACAACCTCCGCTGACGATCGACTTCCGGTACGCGGGCAGGGCACAGCCCACTCTTGGCGTCAATCGTCTCAGGCCGGCCGGTATTCCTGGCACCGGGGCAGGCGGCAGGCCCGACCAGCCGGTACCGGCGGGCGGGCGCGGTGAAAGTGTCGGCAAGGTAACGACGGTTGCCAGCAGGTAAAGGCTCGGATGGGATGTGTGTCACCACGAATGTGGGGCGCCGGTGGTTGACATGTCCGGCGTACCCCACGTTCTTCACGTCGAAGGAGCAGCCAGGAATGCGGATCAAGCGTTCGATGGCACGACGCGCGGTGGCCGCGCTCGGGGTTCTCGCGCTGGCCGGCAGCCTCGCCGCCTGCGGTGACTCGGGTGACGACTCGGCGTCGGGCGCCAAACCGGACAAGTTGACCGGGGTCGGCCCCATCACGCTCGCCACCGGCAAGGACACCACCGGCACCCTGAACGAGATCCTCGCCGAGTGGAACAAGGCGCACCCGGACCAGAAGGTCACGCTCACCGAGCTGCCCGAGGACGCCGACCAGCAGCGGCAGCAGATGGTGCAGAACGCGCAGACCAAGTCCGACGCGTACACGATCCTCAACCTCGACGTGGTGTGGACCTCCGAGTTCGCCGCGAACGGGTGGGTCGAGCAGCTGCCCGAGAACGAGTTCGCGATGGACAAGTACCTGGCGCCGGTGGTCAAGACCGCCAAGTACTTCAACAAGCTGTACGCGGCGCCGTACGCGTCCGACGGCGCGCTGCTCTACTACCGCACCGACCTGCTCAAGCAGGCCGGCGTCGCGAAGCCGCCGACCACCTGGGACGAGATGAAGGCGGACTGCGCCAAGGTGCTCAAGCTGCCGGCCGGCAAGGGCATGTCCTGCTACGGCGGCCAGCTGGACAAGTACGAGGGCCTGACGGTGAACTTCTCCGAGGCGGTCGACTCGGCCGGCGGTGAGGTCGTCGGTTCCGACGGCAAGCCGAACGTGAACACCCCGGAAGCGAAGAAGGGCCTGGACTTCCTGGTCGACGGCGTCAAGGACAAGACGATCCCCAAGGACGCGCTGACCTGGAAGGAAGAGGAGACCCGCCGCGGCTTCGAGAGCGGCAAGGTCGTCTTCGCCCGCAACTGGCCGTACATCTACGCGCTGATGGCGAACAAGAAGGACGCGGGCAACAAGGTCGCCGGCAAGTACAACGTGGCGCCGATCCCGGGCCTGTCCGGGCCGGGCAAGGGCACGCTGGGCGGGCACAACCTCGCGATCAGCAAGTTCGCCAAGAACAAGAAGACCGCGCTGGACTTCATCAAGTGGTTCACCAGCGAGAAGAACGAGAAGACCTGGCTGACGAAGAACTCGCAGGCCCCGGTCTACGGCTCGCTCTACGACGACCCGGCGCTGCAGAAGCAGTTCCCGTACCTGTCGACGCTGAAGCAGTCGATCGAGAAGGCCGAGCCGCGCCCCGCGATCGTCAACTACGGCGACGCGACCGCCGCGATCGAGGAACAGGCGTACGCGGCGATCTCCGGGAGCAAGTCCTCCGCCCAGGCGCTGAAGGACCTGCAGACCAACCTCACGAAGATCACCAGCAAGGACAAGTAACCCCCCACCGACGGCCGGGTCCGGTTTCCGGGCTCGGCCGTCGGGCTTCTCCCGGCCGGACGCCGCGCGTGCCGGACCGGCCGTTCTCCCCCGTGTGCCCTGGAAAGGCTGATCGATGAGTTCTGTGCCCGCAGGCTGCCCGCTGCCGCCCGGCGGCGCCGGCCGTACCCGCCCCGTACCGGGGGTGGTGTCATGACCACCGCGGTCCAGGCGCCCACCCCGCCGGCCAAGGCGGTAGGCCCGATGCGGCAGGACCGGCGGCGCGGTGTCGGCCGGTTCGCCGCCCTGCTGCTGTCGCCGACGGTGCTGGTGCTCGCGCTCGTGATCGGGTACCCGATCGTGTCGGCGTTGCGGCTGTCGTTCCAGGTCACCCACCAGGGCATCAACCCGACCACCGGGATGGTGGAGAACACCAGCCACGTCGGCCTCGCCAACTACGCCGGGATCTTCAGCGGCGACTCGGCCAGCCAGTTCTGGAACGCGTTCTGGAACACCACCACGTTCACCGTCGCCGGTGTCGCGATCGAGACGGTGATCGGCGTCGCGATGGCGCTGATCATGCACAAGGCGTTCCGTGGTCGCGGCATCGTCCGGGCCAGCGTGCTCGTACCGTGGGCGATCCCGACCGCGATCTCCGGCCTGCTGTGGAAGTGGATCTTCCAGTCCGACGGCATCGCGAACACGGTGCTGCACACCCACGTGCTCTGGACGACCGAGGGCTTCCACGCCTGGGGCGCGGTGCTGATCGCGGACGTGTGGAAGACCGCACCGTTCATCGGCCTGCTCGCGCTCGCCGGCCTGCAGGTCATTCCGGGCGAGGTGTACGAGGCGGCGAAGGTGGACGGCTCCGGCCCGTGGCGCACCTTCTTCCGGATCACGCTGCCGCTGGCGCGGCCGGCGCTGGTGGTGGCCGTACTGTTCCGGATGCTGGACGCGCTGCGCATGTTCGACCTGCCGTTCGTGCTGATCGGGGCGCACAAACACTCGGTGGAGACGCTGTCCACGTTCGCCTGGTACGAGGCGTCCAACCTGCGCTACGGCACCGCCGCGGCCTACTCGACGGTGCTGTTCCTCTACATCGCGGTGGTCGCGTTCGTGTTCGTCAAGGTGCTCGGCGCCGACCTGATCGGCCGTGGCGTGGAAGGGAAGAAGAAATGACGTCACTGCCTCCGGCCGGAGCCTCCACCCCGCTCGCCGGGGCGCTCGCGGCCGACGCCACCCGGGCCGCCACCGGGCTGCCCGTCAAGCGGACCCGGCGGGCCGGTGCCAGCCCGTGGGCGTACGCCGGGATCACGGTCATCGTGATCTACTGCCTGGCGCCGTTCTACTGGATGGTCGTCTCCGCGCTGCGCCGGCCGGACGACCAGTTCTCCAACCAGGCCTTCCCGTGGCCGATCTCGCTGGCGAACTTCGAGTCCGCGTTCAAGCCGAGCAACGGGTTCGGCCGGGCGCTGCTCAACTCGCTGGTGGTGGCCGGGCTGACCACGATCCTGACGCTGGTCATCGGGATCACCGCGGCGTACGTGCTGGCCCGGCTGGAGTTCCGGTTCAAGAACGTGATCCTGGCGGCGATCATCGCCACCTCGATGTTCCCCGGCATCTCGCTGCTGGTCCCGCTGCTGAAGCTGTTCGTGTCGATCCACTGGATCAACACGTTCCAGGCGATGATCCTGCCGAGCATGAGCTTCGCGCTGCCACTGGCGGTGTTCAACCTGACCGCGTTCTTCAAGCAGATGCCGTTCGCGCTGGAAGAGGCGGCACAGATCGACGGGGCGTCGCCGATGCAGGCCTTCCGCAAGGTGATCCTGCCGCTCGCCGCGCCCGGCGTGTTCACCACCGCGATCCTGACGTTCATCGCGGCCTGGAACGAGTTCATCATCGCGCTGTCGGTGACCAACAAGCAGGACATGCGCACCGCACCGGTGATCACGTCGCTGTTCACCGGCCAGTACGGCTACGACCAGCCGTTCGGTACCCAGATGGCGGCCGGCGTGGTGGTGACCATCCCGCTGGTGATCCTGGTGCTGTTCTTCCAGCGCCGCATCGTCGAGGGGCTGACCTCCGGCGGTGTGAAGTGACCGTGCGCTAGCACCAGCCGGACCGACGCGGCCGGGGTACCCCAGTGCGGGTGCCCCGGCCGTTTCGTTGCCCTGACCGCCGTGTTTGTCCCCGTTCATCCGGGGAACGCTCAGGGTGAGATTCACACTACCGGCGGCTGAGCCGGGCGGCCGCCGGTGATTCAGTAGGCTCGATGTCTGTCCGGTTCGGCGGCGGTAGGAGGCGGCGTGTCGACAGCCAGCCCGTTCGTGGTGGTGGCCAACAGACTTCCGGTCGACGAGGTGACCACGCCGGACGGGAGCCGGGAGTGGCGCCGCTCCCCCGGCGGGCTGGTCACCGCGCTGCACCCGATCATGCGGGCCGAGCACGGCACCTGGCTGGGCTGGGCCGGCGGCACCGGCCCGGCCGCCGACGAGTTCGAGCTCGACGGGATGCGGCTGCACCCGGTCGCGCTGTCCGCGCAGGAGTTCGAGAAGTACTACGAGGGCTTCTCCAACGCCACCCTGTGGCCGCTGTACCACGACGCGGTCGAGCCGCCGGTCTACCGGCGCAGCTGGTGGGACAACTACCGCGAGGTCAATCGGCGGTTCGCCGCGGAGACCGCGAAGGTGGCCGCCGAGGGTGCGGTGGTGTGGATCCAGGACTACCAGCTGCAGCTGGTGCCGGCGATGCTCCGGGAGCTGCGGCCCGACCTGCGGATCGGCTTCTTCCTGCACATCCCGTTCCCGCCGGTGGAGCTGTTCATGCAGATGCCGCGGCGGGTGGAGATCATGCAGGGGCTGCTCGGCGCCGACCTGGTCGGCTTCCAGCGCCCGCTCGCCGCACAGAACTTCCTGCGGCTGACCCGCCACCTGCTCGGGCTGCACCCGAAGGGCCCGGAGGTGCGGGTCGACGACCGCACCGTGCGGGTGGCGGCGTTTCCGATCTCCATCGACGTGGGCGAGATCGAGCGGCTCGCCGCGAGCGAGTCGGTCCGGGCCCGCGCTGCTGAGATCCGGGCGGAGCTGGGCAACCCGAAGCACATCATCCTGGGCGTCGACCGGCTCGACTACACCAAGGGCATCGACCGGCGGCTCAAGGCGTTCCGGGAACTGCTGCAGGAGGGCACCCTCGCGGTACCGGACGTGGTGATGGTCCAGGTGGCGACGCCCAGCCGGGAGCGGGTGGCGCACTACCAGACCCTGCGCGACGCGGTGGAGCTGCAGGTCGGGCGGATCAACGGCGACTACGGCAAGGTCGGCGTGGCGGCGGTGCACTACCTGCACCAGTCGGTCGACCGGGCGGAGCTGACCGCGCTGTACTGCGCGGCCGACGTGATGATGGTGACGCCGCTGCGGGACGGCATGAACCTGGTCGCCAAGGAGTACGTGGCGGCCCGGGTGGACCTCGGTGGCTCGCTGGTGTTGTCCGAGTTCGCCGGCGCCGCCTCCGACCTGCGCCAGGCGTACCTGGTGAACCCGCACGACACCGACGCGCTCAAGGACGGGCTGGTGCGCGCCGTCCGGGTCGACCCGACCGAGTCGGCGCGCCGGATGCGGGCGATGCGGCGGTTCCTGCGCGGGCACGACGTCGACCACTGGGCCCGCTCGTTCCTGACCGCCCTCGGCGTACCGGAGGCCACCGACGCCCTCGCCTCGGTGGTGACGCCGGCGTCGCCACCCGGTCGTACCCGCCGGCCCGGCCGGCGCATCGACGGCTCCACCCGCTGACGTGCGTCCCCGAAGGCAGCCGAGCACCGACCCGCGGAGGCAGCATGAGCACCGACGACGCGATCACCGCAGCGGAGGCGGCATGAGCACCGACGACGCGATCACCGCAGCGGAGGCAGCATGAGCACCGACGACGCGATCACCGCAGCGGAGGCGGCATGAGCACCGACGACGCGATCACCGCAGCGGAGGCGGCATGAGTACGGTGGCGCCGACCGAGCCGTTGGACGCGGCGTTGCGGGCGACGCTGGGCCGGCTGGCCCGGGTACCGCAGCTGCTGGTGGCGGTGGACTACGACGGCACGCTGGCGCCGATCGTGGACGACCCGGCGGCGGCCCGGCCGCTCCCGGAGGCGGTGACGGCGCTGCGCGCGCTGGCCGAGCTGCCGCAGACGAAGGTCGCGGTGGTGTCCGGCCGGTCGCTGCGCGACCTCGCCGCGCTGTCCCGGCTGCCCAGCGAGATCCACCTGGTCGGCAGCCACGGTTCGGAGTTCGACGTCGGGTTCGTGCAGCAGCTGTCCGCGGAGGCGAGGCAGCTGCGCACCACGCTGCAGCAGCAGGTGGAGCGGATCGCCGCCGGGCAGCCGGGGGTACGGCTGGAGGCGAAGCCGGCGAGCGTCGCGGTGCACACCCGGACCGCGGGCGACGAGGTCGCGGCGGGCGTGAACGCAGCGGTACGGTCCGGTCCGGCGATGCTGCCCGGGGTGCACGTGACCGAGGGCAAGAAGGTGATCGAGCTGTCGGTGGTGCACACCGACAAGGGCACCGCGCTGGACACGCTGCGCAGCCGGCTGGGCGCCTCGGCGGTGCTGTTCGTCGGCGACGACGTCACCGACGAGAACGGGTTCGCCCGGCTGCGCGGCCCGGACGTCGGGGTGAAGGTCGGTTTCGGCGACACCCGGGCGACCCACCGGGTGGCCGACCCGGTCGAGGTGGCGAAGCTGCTCGCGCTGGTGCTCGACATCCGCCGCCGCTGGCTGTACGGGGAGCGGGCGGTGCCGATCGAGCGGCACTCGATGCTCGCCGGCGGCGACAACCTGGCGCTGGTCACTCCGGACGCCCGGATCACCTGGCTGTGCCATCCGCGGCCGGACTCGGCGGCGATCTTCGCCGACCTGCTCGGCGGCAGCCCGGCCGGGTACTTCGGGGTCGCGCCGCAGCGCGGCGGCCTGCCGCTGGGCCAGAAGTACCTGGGTGGCTCGATGACGGTGCAGACGCGCTGGTCCGGGCTGACCGTGACCGACTGGCTCGATCCGACCGGGCCGGCGAACCGCACCACCCTGGTCCGGCAGCTGACCGGCACGGTCACGGTCCGGGTGCAGTTCGCGCCGCGGCCGGAGTTCGGTCAGGTGGCGGTGCGGCTGCAGCCGCTGGGCGACGGGCTGGTGATGCTCGGGTCCAACGAGCCGGCGGTGCTCTACTCCCCCGGCGTCGACTGGGACATCGTCCAGGAGGGCGAGCACGACACCGCGCACGCGCTGATCGACCTGCGGGCCGCGGGCGGCAGCGCGGTGCTGGAGCTGCGCTGCGGTACCGACAACCTCGATCCGGCGCCGCGGCCGGTCGAGCAGCGGGCCGACGAGGCGGCGACGCAGTGGCGCGGCTGGCTGGACGGGTTGCGGCTGCCCGGGGTGAGCACCGAGCTGGTGGCGCGCAGCGCGTTGACGCTGCGGGCGCTGACCTACCGGCCGACCGGGGCGATCCTCGCCGCCGGTACCTGCAGCCTGCCGGAGGACCTCGGCGGGGTGCGCAACTGGGACTACCGGTACTGCTGGCTGCGCGACGCGGCGCTGGCGGCCCGGGCGCTGGTCGACCTGGGTTCGGTCGACGAGGCGGAGGGGCTGCTCGCCTGGACGGCCGGGGTGATCGAGCGCACCGGCGGGCATCCGGAGCGACTGCACCCGCTGTACACGGTGGAGGGGCAGACGCTGGGGCCGGAGGCGGTCATCGACACGCTGCCCGGGTACGCCGGGTCGCGGCCGGTGCGGGTCGGCAACGCGGCGAACAAGCAGCTGCAGCTCGACGTGTTCGGGCCGATCGCCGATCTGGTCGACGCGGTCGCGCAGCGCCGCGGCGCGGTCAGCGACTTCGACCGCGAGGTACTCGACGCGATGGTGGACGCGGTCGCCCGCCGCTGGTTCGAGCCGGACCACGGCATCTGGGAGCAGCGCCAGCCGCCCCGGCACCACGTGTACTCGAAGGTGATGTGCTGGCAGACGGTCGACCGGGCGCTGAACGTGGTGGCCCGACACGGCCTGCCGGAGCGGCCGGACTGGGTGGAGTTGCGCGCGGCGATCGCCGAGAACGTGCTGGAGTACGGGTGGAACGAGCAGGTCGGCGCCTACACCACCGCGTACGACGGGACCGACCTGGACGCGGCCTCGCTGTGGGTGGGGCTGTCCGGGCTGCTCGCCGACGACGACCCGCGGTTCCTGGCCACGGTGCTCGCGATCGAGGCGGAGCTGCGCAGCGGCCCGGTGGTCTACCGGTACCGCTCGGACGACGGGATGCCCGGCACCGAGGGCGGTTTCCACGTGTGCACCGCCTGGCTGATCGAGTCGTACCTGCGCACCGGGCGCCGGGCCGACGCGGAGGAGCTGTACGGGCAGTTCGTGGCGTGCTGCGGGCCGACCGGGCTGCTGCCCGAGCAGTACGACCCGCTGGCCGAGCGGGGCCTCGGCAACCATCCGCAGGCGTACAGCCATCTGGGGCTCATCCGCTGCGCGCTGCTGCTGGACTCCCGGCGCTGACTCGTCCACAGTGGACGGTCCGGAAGCGGGGCAAACTCGGTCCACTGTGGACACGCACGGGCCGCCGCGGGGCGGGTGTCGCGGCGGCCCGAGGTGTTGCGCTGCTCAGCCGACCGGGGTGAAGTCCCGGCTGGCGATGAACGGCGGGCGCGGCGACGGGGCCGCGAACGGCTGCACCGTGGCGTTCTCGACGCTGTTGAACACCACGAAGATGTTCGACCGCGGCCACGGGGTGATGTTGCCGTTCGAGCCGTGCATGCAGTTGCAGTCGAAGATCGTGGCCGACCCGGCCTTGCCGGTGAACTGCTCGATGCCGTGCTTGTTCGCGAGCAGCTTCAGGCTGTCCTGGTCCGGGGTGCCGATCTCCTGTTCCTTCAGCGACTGCTTGTAGTGCTCCGCCGGCGTCTCGCCGACGCACGAGACGAACGTGCGGTGCGAGCCCGGCATGATCATCAGGCAGCCGTTCTGGGCGAAGTTCTCCGTCAGCGCGATGGAGATGCTGCACGCCCGCATCGCCGGCATGCCGTCCTCGGCGTGCCAGGTCTCGAAGTCGGAGTGCCAGTAGAAGCCGGCGCCGCCGAACCCGGGCTTGTAGTTGATCCGGCTCTGGTGCACGTACACGTCGGAGCCGAGGATCTGCCGCGCGCGACCGACGACCCGCTCGTCGGCGACGAGCTTCGCGACCAGGTCGGAGATCTTGTGCACCTCGAAGATCGAGCGCACCTCGTTCGACGACTTCTCCACCACGGTGCGCTCGTCCGCCCGTACCGCCGGGTCGGTGGCGAGCCGGTCCAGCTCGGCGGAGTACACCTCCACCTCGGCGTCGGTGAGCAGCTGATCGACGCTGAGGTAGCCGTTCCGGTCGTAGTCCTCCAGGGTCTGCGGGTCGATCGGCCCCGTCGCGCCGGTCGACCAGACCACCGGGTCGCGGCGGAAGATCAGGCTCGGCGTCGGACGCTTGCGCGTCGGGTACTCGTCGGGCACGGTCGTCGGCAGGGTCACGGTCGTGGTCATGCGGACACCTCCTGGGTGGTCTCTTCTTCGACGATCAGCGGGTAGACACCGTTGTCGTCGTGCACCTCACGGCCGGTCACCGGTGGGTTGAACACGCAGATCGTGCGGATGTCGGTGATGGGGCGCATGATGTGGTGCTCGTGCCCGTCGAGCAGGTACATGGTGCCGGGCACGATGTGGTGCTTCTCGCCGGTGTCGGCGTTGGTCAGCTCGGCCTCGCCCTCGATGCACAGCACCGCCTCGATGTGGTTCGCGTACCACATGTGCGTCTCGGTGCCGGCGTACATCACCGTCTCGTGCAGCGAGAAGCCGACCTTCTCCTTCGCCAGTACCAACCGCTTGCTGCGCCAGGTCGCCGCCTTGACGTCGCGGTCGGTCTCGGTGATGTCGGCAAGTGAACGAACGATCATTGGTCCTCCAGCTCAGTGTGCGGCGTCGGCGACCGCATCGGTGAGGATCTCGAGTCCCTCACCCAGTTCGTCGTGGCCGATCGTCAGCGCGGGCATCAGCTTGGCGACCTCGCCGTCCGCACCGGCCGTCTCGATGAGCAGGCCGCGGTCGAACGCGCCGGTCACCACCTTCGCCGCCACGTCCGCGTCGGCGAAGGCGAGGCCCCAGGCGAGCCCCCGCCCGCGTACCGCGATGTCGAGTTCGGCGTGTTTCGACGCGATCGCGGTCAGCGCCGACTCCACCACCTCGCCCTTCGTCGCCGTCTGGGCCGGCAGTAGGTCGTCGGTCCAGAACAGTTCGAGGGCCCGGGTCGCGGTGACGAACGCCGGGTTGTTGCCCCGGAACGTACCGTTGTGCTCACCCGGCGACCACACGTCCAGTTCCGGCCGCAGCAGCACCAGCGCGAGCGGCAGCCCGTAGCCG
This sequence comes from Actinocatenispora comari, assembly GCF_017312725.1. GTDB lineage: Bacteria > Actinomycetota > Actinomycetes > Mycobacteriales > Micromonosporaceae > Actinocatenispora > Actinocatenispora comari. The sequence goes on from NZ_BOPO01000050.1 coordinate 39,268, forward strand.
CCGATCGACTTGGACAGGCAGACGATGTCCGGCTCGATGCCGGCCACCTCGAAGCTGAAGAACGGCCCGGTGCGGCCGCACCCCATCTGCACGTCGTCGACGATGAGCAGGATGTCGTGCCGTTTGCACAGGTCGGCCAGGGCGCGCAGCCATTCCGGGCGGGCCACGTTGATACCGCCCTCGCCCTGCACGGTCTCCACGATCACCGCGGCCGGCGCGTTCAGGCCGCTGCCCGAATCGGCCAGCAGCCGCTCGAACCACAGGAAGTCCGGCACCTGGCCGTCCAGATAGTTGTCGAACGGCATCGGCGTGGCGTGCACCAGCGGAATGCCGGCGCCGCCGCGTTTCATCGCGTTTCCGGTGACCGACAGCGAGCCGAGGGTCATCCCGTGGAACCCGTGCGTGAAGCTGATGATCGACTCGCGCCCGGTCACCTTGCGGGCCAGCTTCAACGCCGCCTCGACCGCGTTGGTACCGGTCGGCCCGGGGAACTGCACCTTGTAGTCCAGGCCGCGCGGGGCGAACACGTGCTCGCGCAACGCCGCCAGCAGCTCGCGCTTGGCGGTGGTGTGCATGTCCAGCCCGTGCGTCACGCCGTCGCGTTCGAGGTATTCGAGCAGCGCGCGTTTCAGCTCGGGCTGGTTGTGACCATAGTTCAGTGCGCCCGCACCCGCGAAGAAATCAAGGTAGGAGCGACCGTTCTCGTCGTACATTCGGCTACCGACGGCATGGTCGAAAACAACCGGCCAGGTCCGGCAGTAACTACGGACTTCGGATTCGAGATCGGCGAAGAGATTCATCATCCTCCGTCGGTTGTTCGGTTGTGGTCAGCGTGGCAGCGGACCGATTCGGAACAACACCTCCTCGTTGTGCGGGCCACCACTGAAATGCTCTTCGGTAAACAGGGATTGTTTGGTGAGCGAGGCACCGCGAGCGCGGGCGAAGCCCGCGAACAGACGCGCCGAGGGCACGTTGTCTGGTGTCACCGTGGCCTCCAGGAAGGCCACGGGCTGGGTCCTCGCAACCCGATCGACCAGCGCGTCCAGCGCGCGTACGGCCAATCCACGCCGCCGGTATGCGGCGTCGACCGCCACCTGCCAGACGAACAGCGTGTCCGGCGCATCGGGGCGCACGTACCCGGTGACGAACGAGGCCACCGAGTCACCGTCACAGCCCACCACCGAGGTGGCCGCGAAATCACGGCACCACAGCAGATAGCTGTATTCGGAGTTGACGTCGAGCGTGCCGGAATCGGCCGCCAGCCGCCACAGTCGGGACCCGTCGGCAACCGTCGGAGCCCGATAGACGACCGAGCCACCACGATCGTCGGTCATCGACTCGACGGTCGCGCTTGGCGAATCCTGCGGTTGCCCGGTCATGGCTGCCGACGATAGTCGGGGGGCACTGACCGCTCAACCGGAACGGGCCACAGCAGGCCCGGATTCCCAATAGCCACAACAGATCCCGAGAAACTGTGGCATAATTAACAGAAAATAGTTCGGGAGAAACTCTGGCCAGGCGACCCGCCCGACCGGTAACGTCAGTCGGATCCCCTGATCGACGCTGCGCTCGTTCGGCGCCGGCGTCGGGCGCCCCCGACTCCCCGGCCGAAAGCGCGCAACCCGCAACGGTTCGGCATCGCGGCCGAGCGCGCGAATCAGTCCGTTCCGATGGCGTCGACCACCGGACCGATCACCACCACCGCCGGCGCACCGATCCGCTGCCGGTCCGCCGCCGCCGCGACCGTCGCCAGCGTCGCCCGCACCGTCCGCTGCTCCGGCGTACCGCCGCGTTCCACCACCGCCGCCGGCGTGTCGGCGGCCCGTCCGAGCTCGATCAGCCGGCCCGCGATCGCGGCCAGGTTCGCCACCGCCATCAACAGCACCACGGTGCCGCGCAGCCGGGCCAACGCCGCCCAGTCCACCAGCGAGTCCGGATGGCCCGGCGGGACGTGGCCGGAGCACACCACCAGCTCGTGCGTGACGCCGCGATGGGTGACCGGGATGCCCGCCAACCCCGGTACCGCGATCGCGCTGGACACCCCGGGAACCACGGTCACCGGCACGCCGGCGGCCAGGCAGGCCGCCGCCTCCTCGCCGCCGCGGCCGAACACGAACGGGTCGCCGCCCTTGAGCCGGACCACGAACCGGCCGGCCAGCGCGCGCTCCACCAGGACCGCGTTGATCGACTCCTGGGCGAGCTGACGCCCACGCGGGATCTTCGCCGCGTCGATCACCTCGACGTCACCGCGCAGCCCGTCCAGCAGCAGCTGCGGTGCCAGCCGGTCGACCACCACCACGTCCGCCCGGGACAGCAGCCGCCGACCACGCACCGTGATCAGTTCGGGGTCGCCGGGCCCGGCACCGACCAGCGCCACCCCGGGCACCGGACGCGGCGCCGCCGGTACCAGCCGGCCCGCGGGCGGCGGCTCGGGATGCCGGAAGCGGGGCGCGTCGAGGCTGCCGTCGGCCAGGCCGGCGGCGATCGCCTCGCGCAGCCGGACCGACCGTCGCGGGTCGCCGCCGCCCCACACCGCGACGGTCAGCTCGTCGGCGCCGGTGACGGTCGGCGTCCAGGCGGTCGCCACCGCGGCGTCGTCGGCCCGGACGCAGAACACCCGGCGCCGCTCGGCCTCCGCCGACACCGCGGCGTTCGCGGCCGGGTCGTCGGTGGCCGCCAGTACCAGCCACTGACCGTCCACATCGGATGGTACGAACTGCCTTTGCCGCCAAGCGATCTCGCCGAGTGAGGCGCGCTCGTCCAGGGCCGGTGTCGCCGCCGGCGCGACCAGCGTGACGACCGCCCCCGCGGCGAGCAGGGCCGGAATCCGGCGCTGCGCGACCGCGCCGCCGCCCACCACCAGCACCGGGCGGCCGGCAAGCCGCAGCCCCAGCGGGTACAGCTCGCTCACCGGGCACCGCCGCACGCCGTCAGCGCCGCGACGAACCGGTCGGTGGTACCGGCGTCCCGGACGGTGATGCGCAGCCAGTCCGGGCCGAGACCCGGGAAGGTGTCGCCGCGGCGCACGGCGTACCCGGCGGCGCGCAGCTCGTCCCGCAACCGGTGCGCACCGGGCCGATGGACCAACACGAAGCGTGATCTCGGCTCGCCCACCACGGGCAGCCCGGCGGCGGCCAGCCGGGCCACCAGGTACCGCCGGTCGGTGTCGAGCCGCTCGGCGATGCGCCGCTCCGCGGCCACCGCGCGCGGCTCGGCGAGTACCCGGGCGGCCGCCAGGGCCGGCGACGAGACCGGCCACAGCGGCTGGGCCGCGGCGCAGCGGCCGACCACGCCGGCCGGGCCGAGCAGGTACCCGACGCGCAGGCCGGCGAGCCCCCAGGTCTTGGTGAAGCTACGGATCACCACCAGGCCGGGCAGGTCACGGCGGCCCGCGAGCGACTCCGGCTCGCCCGGCACCGTGTCGGCGAACGCCTCGTCGACCACCACGACCCGACCGGGCCGGCACAGCCCGGCGATCGTCTCCGCCGGATGCAGCACCGATGTCGGGTTCGTCGGGTTGCCGATCATGACCAGGTCGGCGTCGTCCGGCACCAGCTCGGGTGCCAGCTCGAACGGCGGCTCCAGCAGCACCCGGTCGACCCGGTGCCCGGCCGCCCGCAGCGCCGCCTCCGGCTCGGTGAACTGCGGATGCACCAGCACCGCGCGGCGCACCGGCAGCGCCCGCGCCAGCAGTACGAACGCCTCCGCCGCGCCGGCGGTGAGCAGTACCTCGGACTCCGGCCGGCGGTGCCGGGCGGCCACCGCGGCGCGGGCCGGACCCGGATCGGGGTAGCGCGCGAGGTCGTCGAGCGCGGCCCGGACCGCGTCGGCGAGCCAGCCCGGCGCCGGTTCGTGCCGGACGTTGACGGCAAGATCCACGAGGCCGGGCGCCAGTTCGGTGTCGCCATGGTGACTCAGATCGACGGCGTCGGCGGCTAGGCTCCGCTCCGGAAGCGCGACGGAACGCTCGCTCGATGCCACGCTGAGTGCTCCGTCCGGTGACGCAGCGAGGGCGCCTCCGCTCGCCGACCCGGGCGAAGCGCCCGAAGACGTCGTCGCGACGGTGACGCCGACCGCACCCGGATTCATAGCCATGACGCCATTCTCACAACCGAACGAACGGCCGAGTGTGTGCGGCCCAGTCTTGCCTTAATGTGCCTCGCTGGGATTTCGTGACCTGCGATCCCGGCATGCCGGCCGCGCAGCGGCCGGGGCGGAGCAGCAGCGGTCATGAGGACCGCAGTCTCGGCGTACGGGGAGGATTCAGCGTTGACGACTCCACAGAGCGGCCCGCCCGACGACCGTCGCACCGCGGCGCCGCCGGGCAGCGGTCGGCACCGTTCGGACCTGCCCATGCAGGCGCCGAACGCACCGACCGCGGCCGGCCCGCCGGCGCGCGGGTTCGCCGCACCGCCCAGCTCGCCGGGGCCCTACGGGTCGCCCGGCCCGTACGGACCGCCCGGTGGCGGCTTCCCGTCACCGAACGGGGCCGGGCCGTACGTGCCGTCCGCGCGCTCCGGCCCGCGCAACGAGCCCGTGCAGCCGCAGGACTCGGCCGCCGGCCGCTACCGGTCGCTGAAGGACATGTCGGCCCAGCAGCCGCCGGCCGCCCCGCCGCAACGGGCCGCGCCGCGGCAGACCGCCGTGCCGGACGCGCTGCAGAACCTCACCACGACCACCGAACAGCCGAAGCGGAAGTGGACCGGGCGCCGGTGGACCATCCTCGGCAGCATCGCCGGCGCGGTGGTGCTGGTGCTGGTCGTCGGCGGCTACTTCGGCTACCGAGCGGTCGCGCCCTACTACGGGCTCGGCTACGTCAGCGGGCGCTCCACCACCGTCGAGGGGGTGAAGCTGACCACGACCCAGGTCAAGTGCGGGCTGTCCACGCCGCCGTTCGGCGAGCGCGGCACGCCGCACGGCGCGTACTGCGCGATCGTCGTCTCGGCGCACAACGTCGGCAAGCAGACCGCGGTGATCAACCTGCGCACCTGGACCGCCGACCTGGACGTCGGGCTGGACCACGTCGAGCCGGTCACCGAGTGGCTCGCGTTCCGCAACGAGATCGTCGAGACCGGGCAGAAGGCCAGCTTCCAGCTCGCGTACGACATCCCGACCGGTGCCCGGCTGGACCGGTTGCACCTGGTCGTCGGCGAGCACAACGGCACCATCGCCACCACCTGAGACCGAACCGGCCGCGCCGTCTCGTACCGGGACGGCGCGCCGGTCCGGCCGCGCCGCAGCACCGGCGCGACGGCAACGGCGACCGGCGCCACGCCGTGAGCGGCCGGCGCACCGGTGTGTGCGGGTGGCGAGGTCGGCACGGCGGCGCAGCGGTGCGCTGACGGACATCGAGCTACCGAACCCCGGCCGTCAGCCGGCCGCGTGCGGGTCGCCGCGCAGGTCGGCCGGGACCAGCGACCAGACGCTCAGGTCGACCCGGCCCGACTCGACCACGCCCGCGTTGCGCAGCAGGCCCTCGTAGACGAAGCCGGCCTTCTCGGCCACCCGGCGGGAGGCCACGTTGCCGGCCGCGACGCGCACCTCGACCCGCTGGAACCGGTGCTCCAGGATCAGGTCGACGGCGAGCGCGTCGGCCGCCTCCGCGGTGTAGCCGAAACCGCGCGCATCGGGTGCCACCGCGTACGAGATCTCGGTGCTGTGGGTGCCCCAGTCGGTGCGCTTGGTCCACAGCAGGCCGACCAGCCGGTCGTCGTCGCGCTGCACGATGCCGTAGTGGTCGCCGTCGCCTCGGGTGCGCCGCTCGGCCGCCATCCAGGTGCACCACATCTTCGCGTCGGCGTCCGTGTACGGCGAGGGGAGCGACATCCAGCGCCGGGTCTGCCGATCGGCGAACACCGCGGTGACCTCGGACGTGTCCGCACCGGTCAGCGGGCGCACCAGCAGCCGGGGCGTGACCACGGTCAGCTCCGGGAAGCGGGCAGCCGAAACTGTCTGCGCGGTCATCTGTCCTGCCTTCGTCATACCGCCCCCGCGGGACCAAAGCACGTCAACAGTACTCACCCGCCCGGCTCGGAACCAAACCGCCCACGCGGCGCGAAAGTCAGCCGATGGCCGCCACGAACCGCGCAGCCATCTCGGGATGGCCGGCCCAGTGTACGGTCAAGAACGAGGCGTGCACCTTGCGCCAGATGAAGCCCTCCGGCCGACCGCCGTTCCACTGCCAGGCCGCGTTGTCGCCGGCCCGCGGCGTCACCGTCGCGCGGTGGTGCTTGTGCCCGACCACCCGGGCGCCGACCTTGACCACCGAGCTCGACGCCCGCGCCACCGCATCCCGGTAGCCCAGCACCAGCAGGTTCGTGGTCTGTGCGGACGCGTCGAACATGCCGCACATCTCCCGCCCGTCGTGCTCCTTGACCAACCAGAGCAGACCCGCGTTCTCGGCATAGATCGGGCCGTCCTCGCGGGCCAGCGCGACCACGTCGTCCTGCAGCCGCCGGTTCGCCGACAGCTCGTCCGCGAACGCCTCCGGGAAACCACCGCCGAACACCAGCGCCCGGGTACCGGCGGGCAGCCGCTCGTCGCGCACCGGGTCGAACGGCACCACCTCCGCACCGGCGGCGGTCAGCAGCTCACCGGTCTCCGGGTACGAGAAGCTGAACGGGTCGGAGCCCGCCACCGCGACGATCGGCCGCTCCCCGGCGGCCGGCAGGCGGTCGGTGGCGTACCCGACGGCGGCCGGCGAGACCGGCGCGGCGGCCTCCGCCGCGGCGCCGACGGCGGACTCCGGCGACCAGGTGTCCACCGACAGCGGCGGCGCGGACCGGGCCAGCGCCAGCAGCCGCTCCAGGTCGAGCCGGGCCAGCATCCGCTCCCCCAGCCGGCGCACCGCGCGCACCGCGTCGACCGCGCCGTCCACCACCGGAACCATCCCGTACGTCCGGGGCGGCAGCTGGCTGAAGTCGTGCCGGCGCAGCACCCCCAGCACCGGGACGCCGATCTCGCCGAGCGCCGAGCGCAGGATCTCCTCGTGCCGGTCGGACGAGACCCGGGTCAGGATCACCCCGCCGAGCCAGAGCTGGTCGTCGTACGCCCGGAAGCCGTGCACCAGGGCGGCCGCCGACTGGCCCATCGCCGCCGCGTCCACCACCAGCACCACCGGCGCCCGCAGCATGCCGGCGACCTGGGCGGTGTTCTCCTCGCCGGCCCGGCCGGACAGCCCGTCGTAGAGGCCCATCGTGCCCTCCACGATCGCCACGTCAGCGTCCCGGGCACCGTGCAGGAACAGGCCGGGCAGCAGGTCGCCGCCGACCATCCGGGGGTCCAGGTTGCGGCCGACCCGGCCGGCGGCGAGACCGAGATAGCCGGAATCGACATGATCCGGACCGATCTTGAACCCGGCCATGGTCAGACCGCGCGCCGCCAGCGCCGCGATCAGGCCGACGGACACTGCGGTCTTGCCGTGCCCGGACGAGGGCGCGGTGATCACGAGGCGGGGAACGGCGGGCATCGGGGCACTCCTCGGTGCGGAAAGGGCAATGATCCACTCAAGGGTCTGCCGGCGGACCTCGTCCGAAGATCCCCCGAACAGCCCCTGTCAGTCTGCGCAACGCATGCAAACCACAGCTCAGCGCCCCCGGTGCCGCCGCCCGGCGCAGGTCGGTAGCGTTGACCCGTGCCCGACACCGGCTCGCCGACGCAGGCGAGGCCCAGCGTTCTCGGCGTGCTCCGCACGCCCCGCTGGGTGCTGTTCGGACTGCTCGCGATCGCGCTGGCGGTCGGCATGGTCTTCCTCGGCGTCTGGCAGCTGCACCGCTACCAGCTGCGCTCCAGCATCAACGATCGGATCGACCGGCACGCCGCCGCGGCGCCGGTCGCCGGCACCGACCGGATCCTGCCGGCCGGGCGCAGCCCGTCGGACGCCGACGAGTACCTCCGCGTCCGGCTCACCGGCCGGTACGACCCGGCGCACCAGATGCTCGCCCGGGTCCGCACCGTCAACGGCAACGTCGGGTACGAGATCCTCACCCCGCTGCGCCGCTCCGACGGCACCGCGGTGCTGGTCGACCGTGGCTGGCTGCCGCCGGCCGATCCGGACGGCGCGGCCGACCCGAAGGTACCGGCGACGCCGCGCGGCACCGTGACCGTGGTCGGCCAGGTACGGCTGCCGGAGAGCGGTGGCAGTGGCCCGACCCGGCGCAACGGCCACGTGGAGGTGCGCCGGATCGATCCGCGGCTGCTCGCGTCCGCGGTGCCCTACCCGATCGCCGGCGGCTACGTCACCGCCACCTCGCAGACCCCGGCGCTGTCCTCCCGGTTCGTCCCGATCCCGATCGACCACCAGAACGCCGCGATGAACCTGTCGTACATCCTGCAGTGGTGGCTGTTCTCCGGCATGGCGCTGGTGGGCTTCGGGCTGCTGATGCGGTGGGAGTCGCGCAAGCGGGCCGGGCTGTCCGCGCCCGGAGACCGCCCACCCGGCGCGCGGTCGGCCGGGGCGTCGGCGGGCCGCGGTTCGCGGCTGCCCGAGGACGAGCCGGCCCGACCCGCCGGCGGCTCGCGGCTGCCGGAGGACAACGTGGCCGCGGCGGCGCCCGCCGTCCCGGATCGTTCGTCCCGGCTGCCGGAGGACCACCCCGGCACGCCCTGACCGGCCCGTGCGCGCGGGAGGGTCGGGCGTCGTCGGGGTCAGCCGGCCGGTTCACCACCCGAGGCGCGCCAGATCTCCCGCACCGTGTCGATGGTGTCCGCCTCCGCCGCCGACTTGTCCTCCCGGTAGCGCAGCACCCGGGCGAACCGCAACGCCAGCCCGGCCGGGTACCGCGGGCTGGTCTGCACGCCGTCGAACGCGACCTCGACGAGCAGCTCCGGCCGGACCCGAACCAGGTAGCGCCCGGTGTCGACGGCCAACTCCTGGAGCCGTTCGGTCTGCCAGGCGAGCATCGCGTCGGTCAGCCCCTTGAACGTCTTGCCCAGCATCACGAAGCCGTCCGGGCCGGCGGCGCCGAGGTGCAGGTTGGACAGCAGGCCACGGCGCCGGCCGTGACCCCACTCGGCGGCCAGCACGACCAGGTCGAGGGTGTGCCGGGGCTTCACCTTCAGCCAGCCACCGCCGCGCCGCCCCGCCTCGTACGGCGCGGCGAGCGACTTGATCACCACGCCCTCCTGCCCGGCGGCGACGGCGTCGGCGAACCGCTGCTGGGCCTCCTGGGCCGAGCCGGTGGTGCGCCGACCGACCCGGGCCACCGCGGGCACGATCCGGGCCAGTTCGGCGAACCGGGCCGATGCCGGCTCGTCGAGCAGGTCGACCCCGTCGGCATGCAGCACGTCGAAGAAGAACGGATGCAGCGGTAGCTGCGCCGGATCGGGTGCCCGCCGACCGATCCGCGCCGCGGTCACCTGGAACGGCCGGGGCCGGCCGGCGTCGGTCAGCGCCAGCGCCTCGCCGTCCAGCACCAGGCTGCCAGCCGGCATCGCCCGGGCCGCCGCCACCAGCTCCGGCACCCGGTCGGTGATGTCGTCCAGGCTGCGGGTGAACACGGCCACCTCGGAGCCGTCCCGGTGCACCTGCACCCGGACGCCGTCCAGCTTGTCGTCGACCGAGACCGGCGCGCCGTCGACCGCCAGCCGGCGCATCGCCTCGGCCACGTCCGGCGCCGGCTGGGCCAGCATCGGCGCCAGCGGCCGCCCCACCGTCAGGCCGAACTCGGCGAGCGCGGCCTCGCCACCGGACAGCGCGGCGGCGGCGACGGCGCGCAGGTCGCCGGACCGCAGCAGCGCGCGCCGGACGGCGGTCGAGTCGACCTCGGCGGCCCGGGCCACCGCCTCGGCCAGCACACCGGCCAGCGCTCCCTGCCGCACCTCGCCGGCCACCAGCCCGGACAGCAGCCGCTGCTCGTCGGCGGTCGCGGCGCCGAACAGCTGGCCGAGCATGGCCCGCCGCCGGGTGGTCGAGCCCGCACCGCGCTGACCGGCGATCTCGGCGAACGCGACGTCGACCGCGGCGACGGTCAGCGTCGGATGCTCGGTCGGGGCGGGCAGCTCGCGCAGCCCCGCCCAGCCGACGCCGAGCTGACGCTGGCGCAGCTCGCCGGACAGGTAGGCGACGCCGGCGGCCACCTCGTCGGGCGCGAGCCGGCGCAGCGCGTCGGCGAGCAGCTCCACCTTCGCCAGCCGCGACCGGGTCGCCGCCACCGCGGCCGAGGTCGACGCCACCTCCGCGAACAACATCCACCCATCCTGCCCGGCCGGTACGACACTTCCGCGGCGATCGGGGCGGTCGGCCGGCGGCTCGACCGTCCAGATCGGACCGTCCGAACCGGAGGGTCGCCCCGGACCGGACGCCGGGAACGTCGTACCCATCTGGCACAGTGGGCGCGGCCGTGTCGATCGGTGCGTTCCGGTGTCGTACCAGCCTGCCGGGACGGGCAGCGAGCAGACCGTGCCATTCGGTGCATCGGCGCCGCCCGGCCTCGGGCGGCGCCGCGATTCTGGGGAGGACGCCGACGATGGTGATGGGGCCGACGCACGCGATGTCCGGCGCCGCGGTCTGGCTGGCCGGCTGCTGGGCCGCCGGCCACTGGTGGGACTACCACCCCGACCCGGTGCAGCTCGGCGTCGGCGCCGCGGTGTGTGCCGGCGCGGCGCTGCTGCCCGACCTCGACCTGTCCGGCCGGGTCACCGCCAACAAGGGCGGCGCCATCGTCGCGCACACGTTCGGCGTCGTGTCGTTGTTCCTCGCCGAGTGCGTCGAGAAGATCTCCCTCGGGGTCTACAAGCTGACCCGGATGCGCCGCGATCCGCAGCGGCACAACGGTCACCGCACCCTCACGCACACCTGGCTGTTCAACGTCGGGCTCGGGTTCGGCGTCGGCGAGCTGTGCACCAGGTTCGGCAAGTGGGCGGTGATCGGCGTGCTGTTCTTCATGTTCGCGCTGGCCATTCGCGGCCTGCTGCACACCTGGGCGAAGAAGCGCGGCTGGGTGATCACCACCTTGTGCGCGCTCGCCGCCGCCTTCTCCGCGTACGCGTTGCTGCCGACCGGCCGCGGCTACCCGGTGATCGGCGTGGCCATCGCCGCCGGCGGCATCGTGCACACGTTCGGCGACATGATCACCAAGGAGGGCTGCCCGGTGATCTGGCCGCTGCCGACGGGGCGGCGCACCTGGCGCGAGTTCGGCGTGCCCGACGCGGTTGCTGTCAAGGTCGGCGGCGGGGTCGAACGGAGGCTGCTGCTGCCGGTGTTCGTGCTGGTCGCGCTCGTCGCCGGGGTCGCCGTGCTGGCACCCGGCTTCCTACACCACCTGGCCGACTCCGCGCTCGGCTGAGTGCCGGCGCGGCGCCGATCGGCGCCCCGGCCCCCGGCGCGGTCCGGTGCCGGTCGGCGTGACCGGCACCGGCTCGCTCAGGTCCAGAAGCGGAACAGCTGGTCGCCCAGCGCCACCGCGCCGAGCGGGATGCCGATCAGGTCGGCGAGGAAGAACACCAGCCGGAAGAACAACGCGTTCACCCGCGGCTCCCACAGCAGCGCGAACACCAGCAGCATCCCGTACGGAGCGATCATCGCCGCACCGCGCCGCCAGTGCGGCGGCAACCACGGCTCCAGGATGCCGTAGCCGTCCAGGCCCGGCACCGGCACCAGGTTCAGCACGCTCGCGGTGACCTGCAGGAAGCCGAGGAACGCCAGCGCGGCCCAGAAGTCCAGATGGGTCGAGTCGGCCACGCCGAGCCAGAACGGCGCCGCCAGCAGCAGCGCGAAGACCACGTTGAACGCCGGGCCGGCCGCCGAGACCAGGCTGTGCCGGGCCCGACCACCGATCCGCGCCCGGTCCACCCACACCGCGCCGCCGGGCATGCCGAACCCGCCCAGCAGGACGAACACCAGCGGCAGCACGAAGGACAGCAGCACGTTGGAGTACTTGAGCGGGTTGAGGGTCAGGTAGCCGCGCTCGACCACGCCGCCGTCACCGAACCGGTACGCGAGGAACGCGTGGCCGAACTCGTGCAGGCACAGCGACACCAGCCAGCCCGAGCCGACCAGAAGGAACGCGTCGACGCGGACGTTGCCCACGCCCGTCCAGGTGGCGGCGCCGGACGCCACCAGCAGCGCGACCAGCCCGAGGAAGATCCAGGACGGTCGACGCTGCCGGTCGCCGGGTCTCACCGCTCCGACGCCGGTGCGAGCTTGGCCAGCAGCAGCGCCTCGGCCACGCAGGCCCGCCGCCACTCACCCAGGTGCAGGCTCTCGTTGGCGCCGTGCGCCCGCGCGTCCGGGTCCTCCACGCCGGTCACCAGGATCGCCGCGGACGGGAACGCATCGGCGAACTCAGCCACGAACGGGATCGAGCCGCCGATGCCCATGTCGACCGGCGCGGCGCCGTCCCAGGCGGTCCGGAACGCGTCCCGGGCCGCGTCGAACACCGGGCCGGTCGCGTCGATCTGGTACGGCGCGCCCAGCTCACCGCGCGTCACGGTCACCGAGGCGCCCCACTCGACGTGCGTGCGCAGGTGCTCCAGCAGCGCGGTCATCGCGGCCTCGGGGTCCTGGCCGGGCGCGAGCCGCAGGCTGACCTTGGCCCGCGCCGACGCGACCAGCGTGTTCGACGCGTTCTGCACGGATGGGCAGTCGATGCCGATCACAGTCACGGCAGGCTTGTTCCAGTTGCGCTCGGTGATCGAACCGGTGCCGACCAGCTGCACCCCGTCGAGCACGCTGGACTCCTCGCGCAGCCGCTTCTCCGGCATCTCCACGCCGGTCGGGCCGGCCTCGTGCAGGCCGGGCACGGCGACGTTGCCCTGCTCGTCGTGCAGGGTGGCGAGCACCCGGCACAGCGTGGTGAGCGCGTCCGGCACGACCCCGCCGTACATCCCGGAGTGCACGGCGTGCTCCAGCGTGCGCACCTCGACGTAACAGTCGGCCAGGCCACGCAGCGAGGTGGTCAGCGCCGGCGTGCCGACGTCCCAGTTGCCGGAGTCGGCGAGCACCAGCACGTCGGCGGTGAGCAGCGCGGCGTACTCGTGCAGGAAGCGCTCCAGGGTCGGCGAGCCGCACTCCTCCTCGCCCTCGATGAACAGGGTCACACCGACCGGCGGCCGGCCGTCGAAGGCGCGGATGGCGGCCAGGTGGGCGGTCACTCCGGCCTTGTCGTCGGCGGCGCCGCGGCCGTAGAGCCGCTCCCCCTGCTGGGTCGGCTCGAACGCGGCAGTGTGCCAACCGCTCTCGTCACCGACCGGCTGCACATCGTGGTGCGCGTAGAGCAGCACGGTCGGTGCGCCGGGCGGCGCCGGGATGCGGCCGACGACGGCCGGTTGGCCGCCCTCGACGCTGAGGATCTGCACGTCCGGCACGCCGGCGGACCGGCACAGCTCGGCGACCAGTTCGGCCGAGCGCCGGACCTGCTCGTGGTCGAAGCCCGGGAACGCGACGCTCGGCACCCGGACCAACCGTTCCAGGTCGGCGCGAACCTCGGGGAGCACCCGGTCGACCGCGGCCGTGACATCCGCATCGCTGGGAGTGCTCATGCGGCACCTCCCCGCGACGGTCGCGGCGAGCAGGGCAACGGCGCAGGTCGGAGTGGGGTCATCGTCATGGTCCGGATCGTATGCACCCGGTCAGCGATCGTCGCCCCCCGGGTCCTCGCCGCGACGGGCGTCGCCGGACACCCAGGCCCGCAGCTTGTCCGCCCCGGCCTTGGCCCACTCACCGGCCACGTTGGCCCCGTCACCGAACCGGCGCAGCAGGCCGGCCAGCGGGTCCTGGGACCGCGCGAACGCGTCCTGGTAGGACTTGGCGGCCGCCTTGACCTCCTCGCTGACCGAGGCGTCCGCGTCGTCCTCGCGCAGCGGGTAGTCGCCGGACAGCACCCGCCGGTACTCGCCGGTCTCCACCCAGCGACGCAGCTCGGCGGCGCGGGCCACCGGCATCGGATGGGTCGAGGCCTCCAGCAGCATCAGCTTGACCAGGCTGTCCCGCAGGTCGCCGTTGGCCCGGTCGTACTCGTTGGCCTGGGCCAGGAACGCCGCGGTGTCGATGTCGGACAGGTCGCCGCCGCCGGCGAACTTCATGTGCACCCGCAGCGCGGCGGCCGGGTCCTGGCCGGCGAGCAGGCCGGCCCGGTCGGACGACAGCTCCGCCTTGCGGTACCACTCCATCAGCGCCGCGACGATGCCGCGCAGGGCCAGCGCTCCCAGCGGGATCCAGTTCAGCCCCCGCATCAGTTCCAGCAGCCAGACCAGCAGCGTGTGGTAGACGGCGTGACCGGAGCGGATGTGGCCGAGCTCGTGGCCGAGCACGAACCGCAGCTCGTCGTCGTCCATCATCTGCACGGTGGCGCTGTTGACCACGATGAACGGCTTGTCCATGCCGAAGGCGCCGGCGTTGGCGAACGGCGTCTGGGAGACGTAGAGCTCCGGCAGGTCGGCCGGCTCGCCGGCGTCGAGCGCCGCCGCCGCCTCCAGGTAGATCGCGTGCACCCGCGAGTACTGCCAGCCGTTGGCCCGGATCGACGAGCCCAGGTACTTCATCCGGAAGTAGCGCTCGTTGAACAGGCCGAAGAACTTGCGCAGGATCTCGTCGAACCCGCGCAGCTCACGCAGCGCCACCAGGGCACCGCGGTCGGCCGGGTGCTCCCAGGCCCGCGAACTGATCCCGGTGAGGGTGACCCGACGGCGCGCGGGCTGCCGGGCGCCGGCGTCCTCTCGGTCCGGGCCACGTCCCGCACCATCCTGGCCGCTGCCCCCGCGCGGTCCGTTGCCGGTCGAGTCGGTCATCGTGCCCTCCCGCGATTCGTCTGTGTGCCGTCAACGCTAGGCCGTCCCGGCCACCGTCGGCTGCCTTCCCCACCCGCAAGATGCCCCTACGGGAAACCCTGGCACGACCCGACGCCGGGAACTATCCGGACAAAGTGCGTTTCCGGCCGATGATCGATGGTCGGGGCACCATCCGCCACCAGGTCGACCCGCTCGACCGTGCGGTCGGCCGCGAAGTGCTGGTCCTCGTCGCTCATCCACCTGGTCCAATCGGGCACCACGCCGGCGCCGTCGCGGCGCACGCCCCGCTCGTACCGGAGTCGCCGGTCGGTCTGCACGTAGAGCGACCTGGTGAGCAGCGGCCGGGCCGCCGCCCGCGCGGTCGTGACCCCGTCGAGCAGCAGCACGTCGGGGCGGCCGATCGGCTCGAACCGGTCCGGGAACGCGCCACGCTGCCAGTCGTACCGCCGGAACCGGGCCGGTTCACCCCGGCGCAGCGGCGCCAGCACCCACTCCTCCAGCCGTGGCCAGAACGACACGATGTCCAGCCAGCCCTGCAGCAGATCGTCGGTGTGCAGCAGATACACCCCGGCACCGGTGGCGGTCAGCGCGTCGGTGAGCCGGGTCGCGAGGGTGCTCTTGCCCGAGCCCGCGCGCCCGTCCACCGCGACCACCCGAGCCGGACCACACCGGGCCGGAGCGGCCAGGATCTCGGCGGCCAACCGGTCGAACGAGACGACCTCGCGATCACCGGTGACGAGCGGCTCGGCCGGGCGGGCCGGCGGTGGACCGGCCGCCACGGTGGGACGGTCGGTGCCGTCCAACACGGCCAGTACCTGAGCGAGGCGACGCGGAACAGCCGACGTCACGAACCGTGGACCGGGCGCTGCGGCCGGGGTCGGGGTCGGCGGCGGCGGTGGGGTACCGGGCGTCGTCCCGGAAGTGGCGGGCGGCGGGCCAGGCGCTGGGACCAGCGGCTCGGTGGGAACGGTCGGTGCGGTCGCCGGCGGGACGGACCGGCCGAGCGGCGGCACCGGTGGCTCGCCGGGCGGGACGGGCCGGCCGAGCGGCGGCACCGGTGGCGGGCCGGGCGGGACGAACGGCAGGCCCGGCGGTGCGCCGTGCGCGATCAGCCGTTCGAGCGCGGCGCCGTCGAGATGCTGGTCGACCAGGTCGCCGAGGCGGTCGAGGGACGCCTCGCGCAGCGCCGGGACGTCGGTGTCGGTCGACACCTGGAAGCCGTCACGGCCGGCCAGCCGGGCGACCTCGACGAGGAACGCCCGGCGGAACGCGTTGCCGTCGAAGGTGCCGTGCCAGTGGGTTCCGAAGACCGAGCCGGCTCGGCACCCCTCGCCCGCGCCCGCCGCGTCCACGATCAGCGGCGCGGCGGTCGCGTCGTAGCCGACCTCGGCCCGGCCGTGATGGATCTCGTACCCGTGCACCGGCGCGCCGAGTGCGCTCCCGTCGACGCGGGCGAGCCGCTTGCCGGCGGCGAACCGGACGTGCACGGGCAGCAGCCCGAGCCCGTCGACCAGCCCCCGCCCGCTCTCCACCGGATCGTCGATCGTGGCGCCGAGCATCTGGTAGCCGCCGCACAGCCCGAGCACCGGGCGACCGGCGGCGGCGTGCGCCCGGATCGGTTCGGCGAGCCCGCGGTGTCGCAGCCAGTCCAGGTCGGCCACGGTCGCCTTGCTGCCGGGCAGCACGATCAGGTCGGCGTCGGCCAGCTCGGCGGCCGAGGTGGTCAGCCGGACCGAGACGCCGGGCTCGGCGGCGAGCGCCTCGACATCGGTGGCGTTGGAGATGCGGGGCAGCCGAACCACCGCGACCCGCAGCCACTGCGAGCCGCGGGCCGGCCCGGGGCGGCCGAGCAGCCGCCCGTCGGAGTACGACAGGGAGTCCTCGGTGTCCCACCACAGGTCCGGCTGGTAGGGCAGGACGCCGAGGGTGGGCCGACCGGTGAGGTCGGTGAGCATGTCGAGCCCGGGCCGCAGCAGCGCGGCGTCGCCGCGGAACTTGTTGATCACGAAGCCGGCGACCAGCCGCTGATCGGCCGGTTCCAGCAGCGCCAGGGTGCCGAACATCGAGGCGAACACTCCGCCGCGGTCGATGTCACCGACGACGATGGTGGGCAGTTCGGCGGCCCGGGCCAGCCCCATGTTGGCCAGGTCACCGGCCCGCAGGTTGATCTCGGCCGGGCTGCCGGCCCCCTCGCAGATCACCACGTCGTACTCGGCGCGCAGCTGGTCGAGGGTGGTGGCGACGATCCGGCCGAGTTCGGCGCGCAGCGCACCGTAGCGCCCGGCGGACACCTCGCCGCGCGCCTCGCCCAGCACCACGACCTGGCTGCGGCGGTCGGAGCCGGGCTTGAGCAGCACCGGGTTGAACCGCACGCTCGGCTCCAGCCCGCTCGCCGCGGCCTGCCACGCCTGCGCCCGACCGATCTCGCCACCGTCGGGCGTGACGGCCGAGTTGTTCGACATGTTCTGCGCCTTGAACGGCGCGACCCGCACGCCGCGCCGACGCAGGTACCGGCAGAGGGCGGCGACGAGGGTGCTCTTGCCGGCGTCGGAGGTGGTACCCGCGACCAGCAGGGAGCCGCGCAGCCCGGTCACCGGGACCGTCCGCGCCGGGCGGCGAGCCGCCGCGCCACTCGCACGGTGGCACGACGCAGCAGGGCCCGCCGGGCCGGGGCCGCCAGCAGGTGCCCGGCGGTGATCGCGACCGTGGCCGCGCCGACCACCGCGGACAGCCGGGCCGCCCGGACGATGTCGACCGGTTCGGCCCGACGGCCGGTGCCGAGCTGCGGCCGGTCCTCGACTCGGCCGGCGTACACGTTCCGGCCCCCCAGCCGCACGCCGAGGGCGCCCGCGGCGGCCGCCTCGACCTGGCCGGCGTTGGGGCTGGGGTGCCGGTGTCCGTCCCGCAGCCAGGTGTGCAGCGTGGACCGCCGACTGCCGCCGACGACCGGCGCGGCCGCGACGGTCAGCGCCGCGGCCAACCGGGCCGGGGCGAGGTTCGCCAGGTCGTCGAGTCGGGCAGCGACCGTGCCGAACCTGCGGTAGCGCGGGGACCGGTGCCCGACCATCGCGTCGAGGGTGTTGATGGCGCGGTAGCCCACCAGGCCGGGCAGGCCGGCCAGCGCGCCCCAGCACAGCGGCGCGACCACCGCGTCCGAGGTGTTCTCGGCGAGAGACTCGACCGTGGCGCGGGCCAGCCCGGAAGTGTCCAGTGTGGACGGATCGCGGCCGCACAGCCGGGGCAGCCGGGCCCGCGCGTCGGCCAGGTCACCGGCGGTGAGTGCGGCGGCCAGCCCGGTCGCCTCGCGGCGCAGCGAGGTGCCGCCGAGCACCAGCCAGGTGCCACCCGCGACCGCGACGGCCCGGGCGAGCGGACGACGTCGGGTGGCGAGCCCGACGCCCAGCGCCGCGGCCACCGGAACGCCGACCGCGACCGCGGCGAAGCGCAGCCCGGCCGACCGGGATGGCCGGTAGCTGCGGCGTTCCCACCGCTGGACCAGAGATCCGAAACCCGCGACCGGATGCAGCCGGCGTGGATCGCCGAACACCAGGTCGAGACCGGCCCCGGCGACCAGGCCCGCACCGTTGGCGGCCGCCAGCCGCCATGCGGCATCGTCGCCGAGGCGTCCCGGCCGGTCCGCGAGCAAGGACACGGAGCGCTCGGCGAGGGCGCGGGCCAGGTTTGCGGGCAGGCCGGACCGGAGCCCGGGGCGGGCGACGAGTTCGGCGATCAGCTCGACGCCCTGCCGTACCGCGGGCAGCCAGGTCTCGACCGCCGCGGTCAGGTCGCCGTGGCGCGCCGGCGCGACCGCCCGGCCGTCCAGCAACCCGCCGCCCAGGCGGACGATCTCGTCGCCCCGAACCATGGCATTCCTCCCCGAAACGCTGCCAACCCCGACCCGGGGCCGGTGGCTCGTCACCGGCAGCCTATGTGCCGTGCGGCCGGCCACCGACAGCCGTGTCGCTCACCCACGCCCGATCACCGTGTCGCCCACGCCCAGTCCGACCCCGTCGTGCACGCCGCCGCTCCGACCCGCCTGCTCACTCGGCCGCCGCGCACCGCACGCTGCTACCGCCGGCACGAACCTGCCGGCACGGCCCGGCTGCTCACGCCGCCTCCGACTGCGGGGTGGTCAGCTCCGGGTCGGCACCGCCGAGGGCGAGCACGGTGACCGGCGCGGGCTGCTCGGCCTGCGGGGAGGGGCGCCGCTGGAACGTGGCGGTGCCACGGCTGAGGTCGGGACCGACGGTGGTCGCCTCGACCTCGTACGACCAGCGCCGGGTGCCGTCGGACGCCTCGTAGGACCGGCTGTACAGGTTGCCGGAGACCAGCACCGGGTCGCCGCGGTGCAGCGAGGCGGCCACGTTCTCGCCGAGCCGGCGCCAGCAGCTGACCCGCAACTGCAGCGAGTTGCCGTCGACCCAGCCGCCCTTCTCCTTGTTGAAGGTGCGGGCGGTGGTGGCGATGCTGAAGTTGGCCACCGGCACCTCGTTGGTGCGGGTGTAGGTCAGCCGGACCTCACTGATGACCGTGCCGACCAAGGTGAGCTTGGTTTCGAACATGCTGGCTCCCGTGACAGGCGACCGAACCAGCGGTCCGGCCGCGGCTGATGACCGCTCGCCGCCACGGTCCCCCGCCACCTCGGCCGCCGTCCGCCCCGCGGTCGGATCTGTGGACAACCGCCGGGCCTGTGGACCGCCTCGCCGCTGGCGCGGTTTCGTGGTAACGCTGGTGGCCGTTTCCGGTACCGTCCGGGGCCGAGACTCGGGAGGCAGCCGTGCACGGTACCCACGGCAGCGGCGACGGACCGGTCACGGTGCACGACGTGGCGGTCGCCGCCGGCGTGTCCCGGCAGACCGTGTCGAACGTGGTCAACGCGCCGGAGCGGGTCAGCCCGGCGACCCGGCAGCGGGTGCGGGCGGTCATCGACGAGCTGGGCTACCAGCCGAACCGGGCCGCCCGCGCGTTGCGCGCGCACGCGTCCCGGCTGATCGGGTACCGGATCCGGCCGAACCGGCCGGACGCGCTCGCCGCGATCCTGGACCGGTTCCTGCACGCGTTCGCCGAGGCGGCCCGCGACCTGGACCATCACCTGCTGCTGTTCGCCGCGGCCGAGGCCGACGAGGTGGCGGCGTGCGACCGGTTGCTGCGCAGCGGCGCGGTGGACGGGTTCGTGCTGACCGATCTGGACTACCGGGACCGGCGGCCAGCGGCGATCGCGGCGCTGGGCGCCCCGTTCGCCTCGTTCGGCCGGACCGGCGACGAGTTCGTCTGGGTCGACGTGGACAACGCCGCCGGCACCGAACGGGCCACCGAGCACCTGGTCGCGGCCGGGCACCGGCGCATCGGGTACGTCGGGGTGCCGGCCGGGGACCGGATCGGCGACGACCGCGAGTCCGGCTGGCGCACCGCGATGCGCCGGCACGGTCTGGACCAACGCCTCGCCCGGCACGCGGCGGACAGCATCGAGGCGGGCGCGCGGGCCGGCGCCGAGCTGCTGGACGACGCCGAGCCGCCGACGGCGATCGTCGCGGCGACCGACGTGTTCGCGGTCGGGGTGTTGCGCGCGGCCGTGCAGCGCGATCTGCGGGTCGGACCGGACCTGGCGGTCTGCGGCTTCGACGACACCCCGACCGCCGACGTGCTCGGTCTGACCAGCGTGCGGCAGCCGGTCGAGGAGGTGGCCCGGGCGATGATGGCGGTACTGGCGCCGCAACTGCCCGGTGCGCCCGCCGAGCTGCCCCGGCCGCCGGCGACCCGGCTGTTCGTTCCGGAACTGGTCGTCCGCGACTCGACCGGTTGAGCGGATGCCCTGCGCCGCACCAGCGGGCCTGGGCGCATCGCGCCGACGGCCGGCGACCGCAGCGCGCCCGAGGCCGGCGCCGCCACGGGGCCGCTGCGGCGAACCGGCGGACGGTCAGTCCACAGTGGAGGTCAGAGCGACTCCCAGCCGCCCTGACGCCAGACCAGCAGGTGCCGGCTGAGCAGGTTCTCGTGGCCGGCGAAGAAGACCCGCTCGCAGGCCCGATGCACCTTCTCCAGCCCGGCCTGCGACTCGCTGCCGGTCACGAACATCACGTCCCGGGCGGGCGCGCCGACGACCACCTCGCCCTCGACCTGCTCGGCCAGGCTGGACCAGACGTCGTCGGAGGTCAGCAGCGTCGCCTCGATGCCCTCGAAGGACAGCGTGAACACCGGCGGCAGGCCGTGCACCTCGACCCGCTCCAGCTGGGCGGCCAGGTTGCCCGCGGCGGTGCGGCGCAGTTGCCGGTGGCCCAGGTCGAGCTCGGTCAGGTCGTCCGCGGTGACCAGGCGGTCGCCGTACGGCGGGGGCAGGTGATAGCCGACGACGAGATCGGCGTACCACTCCTCGAGCACCGGCGCGTCCGGGCCGGCGGCCGGGAACGCGCTCGCGACGTCGCGGGAGAGGGGCATCGGAATGATCGCTGACACACTCGGCTGCACGCAGAAAACGTACTGCCTGTCGCCAAGTCCGCGCTGACCCGACCCCGCGCTCAGGTGGGCCCGGTCGCCGGCAACACCTTCTGCAACCAGTGGGTCGCGGACGGGTTGTCGTTGTACCGGGAGATCTCGACGTACCCGTGCCGGCGGTAGAGCCGCAGCGCCTCGGCCAGCGGGGCGGCGGTGTCCAGCCGCATCGTGTGGCAGCCGAGGTCGCGGGCGGCGTCCTCGGCGACGGCGAGCAGCCGGCCGCCGAGCCCGGCGCCACGGCCGGCGGGACGCACGTACATGCGTTTGAGTTCGGCGATACCGGGGGCGATGGCGCGCACGGCGAGGCAGCCGAGCGGGGTGCCGTCGTCGGTGCAGCACACGATCATGCTGCCGTCGGTCGCCTCGGCGTCCGGGTCACCGCCGCCGCCGTCGAAGTCGTCGAGCCGGGACGCGACCTCGGCCAGGTATTCACGCAACAGTTCGGCCGCAGGTCGGTACGCCTCGGCTCCGCTCAGGATCTTCATCGTACGACGTACGGTACGCTGTACGTTATGCCGACGCAACGTCTCACCGCCGAGCAGATCACCGCCGCCGCCCTGGACCTGATGGACGCGGAGGGCCTCGCCGCGGTGTCCATGCGCGCGCTCGCGCAGCGACTCGGCGTCGGCACCATGACCCTGTACGGCTACTACCGCTCCCGCGACGAGCTGCTCGACGCGGTCGTCGACGCTGCCACGGCCGACGCGGCGAACCACCACGGTTCCGGCCGTCCCGGCGGCGCACCGGTGGACGAGTTGACCCGGCTGTTCACCGCGCTGCACCGAACCCTGTCCGACCACCCGGCCCTGTACCGGATCCGGATGTCCCGGCCGTTCCTGAGTCCCGGCGTGCTGCGGCTGTGCGACCGGGCCCTGGGGCAGTTGCGCCGTGCCGGGCTGGACGACGCGGCGGCGGTCCGCGGCTACCGGACGCTCTACCTTTTCACCCTCGGTTGCGTCACCTACGCGGGCCAGGACGCCGCGGACACCCGCAGCGCACTCGGTGCGCTACCGTCGGGTGATTTCCCTCACCTGAGCGCGGTGGCGCCGACGATGGTGGCGACGGCCGGCGGCCCGGACGAGTTCGCGACCGGGCTGACCACGCTGCTCGCCGCGATCCTCGGCCGCACCGGCTGATGCGGTCGCGCGCTCCGCGCTGCGCCCGACGCGGCGGCCGTCGACCGGCGATCCCGTTCCGGCCCGTTGCCGCCTCGGCGGGGCTGGCGTCACGGTTCGCACTCCGCCAAGATGTCCCGGGGGCTGCTCACGGTAGCCTTCAGCCGCGAGCTGATCCCCTCGGCGAGCGACGCGCCCGTAGCTCAGTGGATAGAGCAGCTGCCTTCTAAGCAGACGGTCGTAGGTTCGAGTCCTACCGGGCGCACCTCGTTTACCCAGGTCAGCGAGTTGCCGCCGGGTCGGTTCGGCGCGAGTGGCCGCCTCGGTACCGGCGCCGGTAGCAACCCCGCCCCGACCCGGGCGGGTCAGCCATCGTTCGGACCCGTTCGGCCGGCCCGCGCGGCCCGCAACGCGGCCCTCGCCTCGCGCACGAGCCGGGCGTGCCGTCGTGCCAGCTCCTCGACCCGTCGCGCCCGCTGCGCCGGGGACAGGCCGGTCAGCCCGAGTCGCTCGTCTCGCGCCCGCTGAGACATCCGCGCCCCTTCCCGGCGACGGCTACTGCCGCGGTCTGGCGTGGAAGCCGAGGATACCGACGTGTTCCTCGCCGTACCGGTCGTCGCCGGTGTCGAACTGGCCGGACGAGGTGCCCGCGTCGCCCCGGCCGAAGCGGGTTTCGCGCCACAGTGCCAGCGCGACCGGGGCGAGTTCGGCGTGGCCCGCGTCCTTCGCTTCGATCTCGACGATGTGGCCGGCGGTCTCGATCCGAACCCGGGTCATCGAATCCTCCTCGCAGCACGCTCGGCCGGCGACGTCCGCGGCCGGTACCACGATCGCAGCCCGGTACCAGTCGCGCCCTCGCCCACCCGGGCAGCGCGGCCGCCGGGATCGGCTCCGGGATCGCCGAACCGGTTGCGGCTCGGCGACCGAGGCGATAACGTACAACCAAATGGTTGTAGATGACTTGTCGGACGGCGAGCTGGACCGGGTCTTCCGAGCGTTGGCGGACCCGACCAGGCGCGACATCCTGGTCCGCACGATGCGGGCCGGCGAATCGGTGTCGTCGCTCGCCGCGCACTACCGGATGAGCTTCGCCGCGGTGCAGAAACACGTCGCCGTGCTCGAACGGGCGGGGCTCGTCAACAAACAACGGCACGGGAGGGAGCAGATCGTGCACGGTGACCCCGAGACGCTGCACCGGGCCACGACGCTGCTCGAGCGGTACGAGCGGCTCTGGACCGACCGCGCCACACGCATCGCCGGCATCCTCGCCGACGAGGAAGGGAGCACGACATGACAGTCCTGAAGGACACCGCCGATCCAGCCACGTTGACCCTGACGTTCGTGGCGGAGTTCGACGCCGCGCCCGAGGAGGTCTGGCAGGTGTGGGAGGACCCGCGCAAGCTGGAGCGCTGGTGGGGGCCGCCGACCTACCCGGCGGCGTTCACCCGGCACGAGTTCGTCGAGGGCGGCGAGTGCCGCTACCACATGACCGGGCCGGAGGGCGACCAACACCACGCCTGGTGGCGGATCGAGTCGATCGACAAGCCGCACACGCTGGAGATCGAGGACGGCTTCTCCGGCGACGACGGCGAACCGCTGCCCGACGACGAGCCGGTCACCATGCGGGTCACGTTCGAGCCGACCGACGGCGGCACCCGGATGACGACGGTGACGCACTTCGCCAGTACCGAGCAACTGGAGAAGATGCTCGAGATGGGGATGCAGGAGGGCATGCGGCTGGCGATGGGCCAGATCGACGCCGTACTGGCGTCCGCCGCCTGAGCGGGCGCCGCGCGGCGACGAGCGTACCGACCGAGGGGCCGGTGGGGAGGGTTCGGCCCTTCCCACCGGCCCCTCCAGGCGATCTTGGGCGAAAGCCCGCCGCAGTACCGGCCACCGTCGCTACCTTGTGGCCGGGGGGTGGCGACATGGCGAACACCGGAGTGAGCACCGGCGTCGGGGTCGTGGGGTCGATCATCATCGCGATCTCGTGCGGCTACATGGCCTATCTGAAGGGCCGCGGCAAGTGGCTGTGGGGCATCCTCGGCTTCTTCTTCACGCTGATCATCCTGATCATCGTGATGTTGTTGCCGCGCAAGACACCTCGCCCGTGACGCCGCCGGGCGGCGTGCCGGCACGCCGCCCGGACCGATCGGCGGCAATCGATGGGTAAGGGTTCCGGCTCGGCCCGGTGATCATGGCCGGCGGCGTGGCACGCTAGCAGGTGGTGATCGCAGGGTCGCGGAAACCGTAGAGTGCATCCCCCGGCTGGTTGGAATGCCGTATACGAGGGTATTAGTAACTCATGATCGAGTGACGTCGTCGCCGCGGCGGGCTGGAGGCGGGACATGGGTATCCGACGGGATTTCGACACCCACGACGTTGCGTTGCAGGACACCGACTTCCGGCCCGACGCCGAGTTCGAGACTGCGGTGCACGGCTACGACCGCGGCCAGGTGCGGCGCTACGCCGACCGGGTCGAGCGCACCCTGACCGAGCTCGCCGTGCGGATGGCCCGCAGCCAGGACCGGGAACGCGCGCTGGCGCTCCAGCTCGCGGAGCTGAAGGCCGACCAGTTCGCCGAGCAACGTGAAGTCGCCATCGCCGAACTGTCCCACACCCAGTTCCTGGGTGGTCGGATGGAGCAGTTGCTCGGCGCGTCGGAGCAACTGGCGGCCGAGATCGTCGAGCAGGCGCACACCGAGGCCGAACGGGTCCGGGCCGAGGCGCGCGACGCCGCCGAGCACGCCCGTACGGCCGCCGAGAACGAGGCGGCGGCCCGGATCGGTACGGTGCAGCGCGAGATCGACGAGACGCTCGGTGCGGCGCGGCAGGAGGCCGCGAACATGGTGTCGGCCGCGAAGCAGGAGGCCACGACCACGCTGACCGGAGCGCACCGGGAGGCGGACGCCGCGCTGCACTCGGCCCGGTCCGAGGCGGACGCGACGCTGTCGTCGGCGCGTGAGGTCGCCGCCGGGTCGGTGGACGCGGCCCGGCAGGAGGCGGACGAGACGCTGACCGCGGCGCGTACCAGCGCGCAGCAGCTGGTGTCCGCCGCCCGCGAGCAGGCCGACTCCACCCTGGGCGCCGCGCGCCAGGAGGCGCAGCAGACGCTGGGCGAGGCGCACCGTACCGCGAAGAGCACCGTCGACGCCGCCCGCGCCCAGGCCGAGCAGGCGGTCGCCGAGGCGCGGGGCCAGGTCGACCAGATCCGCGGCGACGCGACCGCGGCGGCGACCGCGGAGCGGAACGCGGCGCACCGGGACGCCACCGCGTTGCTGGCCGCGGCCGAACGCGACGCCACCGCCGAGCGAACGGCGGCGCACGAGGCCGCGACGACCGAGCTGGACGCGGCACGGCACGAGGCGGCGACCGAGCGGGAGACCGCGCGGCGGGAGGCGGCCGCCGAGCGGGAGACGGCACACGAGAAGGCGACCGCCGAGTTGACCGCGGCGCACGAGGCGGCCGAGGCGGAGCGGGCGCAGGCGCACAGCCAGGCCACCGCGCAGCTCGCCGACGCGCAGCTGAAGGCCAGCGCCGAGCTGGCGGACGCGCACGAGCGGGCCACCGCGGAGCTGGCCGAGGCGCACCGGCAGGCGACCCAGGAGCTCGCGGCGGCCAACCACGACGCCGAACAGACCCGCGCCGCGGCACAGGCACAGGCCGAGCAGATCCTGGTCGACGCGCGGCACCGGTTCGCCCAGCTGACCCAGCTGCGGCACCGCATCCAGCACGAGATCGCGACGATCCAGTCGACGGTCGAGGCGCTCGCCGGCGACGCGACGCCGCCGCTCGGCACCACCGCCGACCCGCGTTGGCCGGTGGAGAACGCGCCGCGCCGGCACCGCGCCGACGACCGCAAGGTGAGCGAGGCGCTGTCCGTGGTGGACGCCGGCGACCGCTGACCCGGTCGCGACGCCTCGCGAGCCGCACCGGGGGCGGCGCGGTCGGGCCACCCCGGTACGGCCCGGGCCGGACGGTCGTAGGGTCGGGGCATGGTGAGTTACGCGAGCGCGAACACGGTGGATCGGGACGGGCTGCTCGACTTCGTCCGGCCCCGGCACCATGCGGTGCTGATCACCACCCGCCGGGACGGCCGGCCGCAGACCTCCCCGGTCACCTGCGGTACCGACGGCGCCGGCCGGGTGGTGGTCTCGACCTACCCGCAGCGGGCCAAGGTGCACAACGTCCGGCGCGATCCGCGGGTGAGCCTGTGCGTGCTCTCCGACGAGTTCAACGGGCCGTACGTGCAGCTCGACGGCACCGCCGAGGTGCGCGACCTGCCCGAGGCGCTGGACGACCTGGTGGAGTACTACCGGGGCATCGCCGGCGAGCATCCGGACTGGGACGAGTACCGGGCCGCGATGCAGCGCCAGGGAAAGTGCCTGATCCGGGTCACGATCGAGCGGTGGGGACCGATCGCCGAGGGCGGCTTCCCCCCGCCCGCGGCCGACTGACCACCGAGGCTCGCACGACGCCGGTGGCCGAAACCGGTCGCGCGAGACGCCGCCGGTCGGCCAGACTGCGGGCATGCCCAGCACGTTCGATGACCTCGTCGCCGAGGCGCTGGCGGTACCGGCCGGGTGGGACTTCGGCTGGCTCGCCGGCCGGGCCGACGAGGCACGGCCGTGGTGGCGCTACTCGCACCTGGTGACCGAGCGGATGGCCGCCGCTCGCGCCGCGCTCGACATCCAGACCGGTGCCGGTGAACTGCTCGCCCGGCTGCCGGTCGTGCCGCCGCGGCTGGCCGCGACCGAGTCCTGGCCGCCGAACGTGGCGCTGGCGCGAAGCCGGCTGGCGCCGCTGGGCGGCACCGTGGTCGAGGTCGCCGACGACGCCGACCTGCCGTTCGACGACGGCTCGTTCGACCTGGTCACCTGCCGGCATCCGACGGTCCTGCGGTGGTCGGAGATCGCCCGGGTGCTGGCGCCGGGCGGCAGCTACCTGTCCCAGCAGGTCGGGGCCGGTTCGGTACGGGAGCTGACCGACGCGCTGATGGGCCCGCAGCCGGTGAGCCAGGTGCGGGCCGCCGCCCGGGCCCTCGGCCGGGCCGAGGCGGCGGGCCTGGACGTCGTCCGGCTGCACCAGCAGTCGCTGCCGATGCGGTTCGACGACATCGCCGCGGTCATCGTGTTCCTGCGGACGGTAGTGTGGATCGTGCCGGACTTCGACGTCGAGCGCTACCGCGACCAGCTGGTCGCGCTGCACGACCGGATCACCGCGCACGGCCCGTTCCGGGCCACCTCGGAGCGGTTCCTGATCGAGGCCCGCCGCCCGGCGAGCTGACCCGCCGTCCCGCACCCGGCAGCCGCGCCGGACCGCTCGTCCACCGTCGTACCGCCCGCCATCCCGATCCAGCCGCCGGTTCAGACGAGCAAGGCCGCTCGGGCGGGTCAGGCAGGTCAGGCGGGGACGGTGGCGGCGGCGAGCACGGCGGCGGTTGGCACCGCGCAGGCGCCGTCTGCGTTGCGGTACGGCTCGGCCAGCCGGCCCAGTTCGGCCCGGATCCGGTCCCGGGTGGCGGCCGGCTGCGCGGCGAGCAGCACGCTGGCGGTACCGATCCCACCCTCGGCGCCGGCCCACCAGTCGGCGACCGTGGTCCGGTGCAGCCAGTCCAGCCGCCGCCCGGTCACCTCGGTCAACCCGGCGGCGGACAACAGCCCCGACAACCCGGCCACGGTACGGGCGAAGTCGTGTTCGGCGGCCAGCCGCGGCAGCACGACCGGCTCCGCGGCGACCGCCCGGACCGCCTCGCCCAGCAGCGACTGCAGCCGCGGCGGCGGGTACGGCCAGATCGTGACGGCGATGCGGCCGCCCGGCCGGGTCAGCCGGGCCAGCTCGGCGACCGCGGCGGCGGGCACCCCGACGTGGTTGAGTACGAAGTTTGCGACCACCGCGTCGAACGCTCCGGTGGCGAACGGCAGCGCCGGCACGGCACCGACCCGTACCGCGGCGCCGGGTGCGGCCGACCGGGCCGCCGCGGCCATGCCGGCATCGGCGTCGACCGCGGTGACCAGCGCGCCCCGGCCCAGCGCGACCGCGGCGACGGTGCCGGTGCCCGTACCGACGTCCAGCGTGCGGGTACCGGCGGTGACCGCGGCGGCGTCGAGCAGCGCACCGGCCGGGTACGCGCACAGGGGTGCGAAGGTGCAGGCGAAGGTTGCGGTGCCGCCGCGCCGCCAGGGGCTGTCTCGAGGTCCCCGGCCGAGCGAGGCGAGTCCCGTTTGCTCGCTCGCAAGGCGGAGGGCAGTTCGTGTGCCGGGCTTGCACACGGGCTGACCGACAACGCCGCGAGCGGGCAAACGGGGCCGCCGCAGCCGGCACGCGGACTTCGAGACGGCCCTAAGCCCGCTCGTAGCGGTCGAACGCGGTCATGCCGTCCCTCCCCTGGTCCGCCGAACCGGCACTGTCATGATCGGCGAACCCGCCGCGGACGTGCGGGTCAGGGTCGATAATCGCGGGAAGGGTCGGCCGCGGTGGGCGCGGGCCGGGACGAGACAGACCCGCTCGGGAGGTGCCATGAGCGAGCCGGATCCGGTACGGCGACTGCGCGACGAGCTGGACACGGTGGGCGAGCAGCGCCGGCAGCTGGCCGCGACGCTGGCCGACGACCGGCAGCCCGGGGACACCGCCGACCAGGCCGAGGGCATCGAGCGGGCGAACGAGCTGCGCCGGCTGGATGCGCGCATCGCGCAGTTGCAGCGGCTGCTGGACGGCGGGGACACCGGTACCGGCCTGCCGTTCGGGACCCGCGCGGTGCTGCGGTTCGCCGACGGCGACACCGAACGGGTCGAGATCGCGCCGGTGCCGGCGAGCGGCAGCGGCAGCGCGGCGATCACCCGGGAGAGCCCGCTCGCGCGGGCGCTGACCGGGCACGCCGTCGGCGACATCGTCACCTGGCGCACCCCGGGCGGCGACGCGTCGGCCGAGCTGGTCGAGCTGCGCCCGCCGACCACCTGACCCGGTCTCCTCGCCTGGTGGCAACGCCGTACGCCGGTTCGGATCGTCGATCGCCCCAGCTGTCCGGGCGCAGGACACGTGTCGGTTCACCGTTCGGTTGCCGTGACTGTGTCCGTCGCTTGCCCAGGCGATCTTGCGCAACTCGTGACGCCGCCGCCGCGTCGTTCTGACGACGGGCGGGGAACGGCGGCAGGAGCAGCACATGGCGGCGGGGTACTGCGACGGGCGCGGATCGTCCGGGACTTCCCGTGGCACGCGCACTGGCGTGGCCGGTCGATCGTGCCGGCTACCACGTTCCCGCAGCGGGCCGGACACCCGCAGCATCGTCCGGAACTTCCTGCACGCCGACCACCTGCTGTCCGGCAACGAGTTCTAGCCCGGTGCGACCGACAGTCGCTAGACCGGGTCGGGGTGGAACTCGCGGAGGAAGTCGCGGCCCGGCTCGACCAGGCCGTAGGTCGACTCGGGCACCTCCCGCCACGCGCCGGGCAGGTCGCCGAGCGGCTCGGACACGATGATCCGGGTCTGTTCGGACAGCCGCCGGAAGTTGGCGTTGTCCGGGTACAGCTCGCGCAGCGCCTCGATCCGCCGGGAGTAGAACAGCGACCGGGACTCCCGCTGGCTGGAGTACCGGAAGATCCAGACGTGTTCGCCGTTGGAGGTGGCGACCGTCATCTGCACCGGGTTCGCGATGCCGTGCTCGGCGGCGACCCGTTCGACGTGACCGACCATCCGGGCGACGGCGACGGGCGGGTCGTCCCGCAGCCCGTAGCTCAGCGCCAGGTAGAACATCAGCTCTGAGTCGGTGGACCCCTCCAGGTGCGGGAACAGCTCCGGCTCGATCGCGAGTGCCAGTTCCCGCTTGATCCGGTGGAAGTCGTGGATCTCGCCGTTGTGCATCCACAGCCAGGTCCGGTACCGGAACGGGTGGCAGTTGGTCTCCTGCACGGCGGTGCCGGTGGAGGCGCGGATGTGCGCGAAGAACAGCCCGGTCTCCAGATGCTCGGACAGTTCGCGCAGGTTCCGGTCGCCCCAGGCCGGACCGATGCCGCGGAACAGGCCGGGCGGCCGCGGGCCGTCGTACCAGCCCATCCCGAAGCCGTCGCCGTTGAGCGTGGTCGCGCCGAGCTTGGCGTGCATGCTCTGGTCGATCAGCGAGTGGTCGACCTTGTACAGCAGTTCCTCGGGCCGGATCGGTGACCCGGAGTACACCAGCCATCGGCACATGGGTTCATCATCGGCTCACGCCACCCGGTCCGGGCCGGAACGCCGCAGCGTCACCCGCTCCCCCGCGGCACGTCACGGCGCGTACCGGCTGCGGCGACGCCGCTGCCCCGCACCGTCGGACCTGGACGATTCGCCCGGCACCGGACGGGCGGTTCTGCCAGGGTTGAGCCCATGCGGGTACGGGTGTCCTGGACGCTGATCGTCCCGGTACTGGCGGTCGTGGTGCTGGCGCTGTCCTGGGGCCGCCACCTGGGCCCGGTACCGGTGGCGCTGGTCGCGGTGCTGCTGGCCGGCGCGGTACTGGCGGCGGTGCAGCACGCCGAGGTCGTCGCGCACCGGGTCGGCGAGCCGTTCGGTTCGCTGGTACTGGCGGTCGCGGTCACCATCATCGAGGTGGCGCTGATCGTCACGCTCAGCATCTCCGGCGGCGCGGAGTCCGACACGCTCGCCCGGGACACCGTGTTCGCCGCCGTCATGATCACCACGAACGGGATCGTCGGGCTGGCGCTGCTGATCGGGTCGGTGCGGCGCGGGCTGGCCGAGTTCAATCCGGAGGGCAGCGGCGCCGCGCTCGCCACCGTCGCCGCACTCTCGACGCTGAGCCTGGTGTTGCCGCGGTTCACCGGGTCCTCGCCGGCCGGCGAGTTCTCCGGCCCGCAACTGGCGTTCGCCGCCGTGGCCTCGCTCGCCCTGTACGTGGTGTTCGTGCTGACGCAGACCCGGCGGCACCGGGACTTCTTCCTGCCGGTGGAGATCGCGGCGAGCAGGCCGGCCGACGAGCGGCACGCGCCCCGCCCGTCCAGCCGGCAGGCGCTCGCCAGCCTCGGTCAGCTGCTGCTCGCGCTGATCGGGGTGGTGGGGCTGGCGAAGGTGGAGTCGCCGGCGATCGAGGCCGGGGTGCGCGCGGTCGGCTTCCCCGCCTCGTTCGTCGGCGTCGTGATCGCCCTGCTGGTACTGGCGCCGGAGACGCTGTCGGCGACCCGGTCGGCGCTGCGGGCCCGGGTGCAGATCAGCCTCAACCTCGCGTACGGCTCGGCGATGGCGTCGATCGGCCTGACCATCCCGACGATGGCGCTGGCGTCGATCTGGCTGCCGAACCGGCTGGTGCTGGGGTTGGGCCCGACGCACATCGTGCTGCTCGCGCTGACCGTCGTGGTGGGCGTGCTGACGGTGGTACCGGGCCGGGTCACCCGGCTGTCCGCCAGCGTGCACCTGGTGCTGCTGGCCGCCTTCGTCTTCCTCGCCATCCGCCCCTGACCTGCCCTGCCCCTGCCCCTGCACCAGCACCGGCACCGGCACCGGCACCGGCACCGGCACCGTCCATAGTGGACATCCTGGGTGCGGCCCACGGCCCGGTCAGGTGGTGACGACCAGCTTGCCGGTGGTGTGCTCCCGGGCGAAGTCGGCGCAGGCCCGGGCTCCGTCGGCCAGGCGGTACCGGCGCCCGATGGTGGCGCTCAACGCGCCCCCGACGGCCTGTTCCGCCACCTCGCGCATGCCGCCGAACCGGGCGTCGAGGTCCAGCACGAAGTGCAGGCGCACGTCGTCGCGGCCGAGCGACTCCGGAAGCGGCACCGGATAGGTGATGGTGAGCAACCGTCCGCCGGACCGGAGCGCGGCGGCGACGGCGGCGAGCCGGTCGCCGGGCAGTACCGCGTTGACCGCGACGTCGACGCCGGCCGGGTAGTCCGCCGGCCCGTACCCGATCACCTCGGCGGCACCGAGCGATCGCAGCAGCGCGGCGTCGGCCGGCGTACCGGTGGCCACCACCCGGGCACCGGCCGCGGCCAGCAGCGGAAGCACCGTGGTACCCACGCCGCCGGTGGCGCCGACGAGCAGGACGGTCTCGCCGGGGCGTACCTGCGCGGTGGCGAGCAGTGCCCGCGCGGTCAGGCCGACGGTGGGCAGCGCCGCCGCCTGCGCCACGTCGAGACCGGCGGGGCGGTGTGCGAGCAGCGGCGTGTCCGCCTCGAAGACCGCGTACTCGGCCAGCGTGCCGGTGCTCAGCGACCGTGCGGCGGTGCCCGCCATGGCCCGCAGCGCCCGCGGCACCGACTGGCCGAAGATCTCGTCGCCGACCCGGTACCCGGTCACTCCGGCGCCGAGCCGGCTGACGGTGCCGGCGAAGTCGTTGCCCGGTACGTGCGGGAACTCCAGCGGCGTGCTGTCCCGGAACGCGCCACCCGGCAGCACGATGTCGGCCGGGTTGACCGAGGCGGCGGCGATGCGTACCTGAAGCTGTCCCGGCCCCGGCACGGGCACCGGGACCTCGCCGACCGTGTACGTCTCGGGTGGACCGTACCCGGTCGCGACGACTGCCTTCATGCGTCCCCCTCTAAACGGACCGCGTGGTCATCTTTTCTCCGGGGACGCTAGCAACAAGCGGACCGCGCGGTCAACTTGTTAGCCTGGCAGCGTGACCGACCATCGCCCGCTGCGCGCCGACGCGGCCCGCAACCGGAAGGCGCTGCTGGCGGTGGCGGCGGACGAGTTCGCCGAACGCGGCCTGGAGACCTCCGTCGCGGACATCGCCCGACGGGCCGGCGTCGGCAAGGGCACGGTGTTTCGCCACTTCGCCTCCAAGGACGAGCTGATCGCCGAGATCGTCCTGGACCGGATCACCGAGCTCAACGCGGTCGGCGAGCGGTTGCTGGCCGCCGCCGACCCCGGCGCCGCGCTGCTGGAGTTCCTCACCGTCGCGGCCCGGCAGCGGCAGCAGCGCGACCTGTCCTTCCTGCAGGAGGCCGGCGAGCTGCGGGCCGACGTCGTCGACTGCCGCACCCGGCTGTACGAGATCGTCGCCGCGCTGGTCGACCGCGCCCGCGCGCACGGTGCGGTACGCGACGACGTCACCGGCACCGACGTGGTCCTGCTGATGTGCGCCCCGAACCACGTCACCAGCTACCTGCCGGACGCGTCGCCGGACCTGTGGCAGCGCTACCTCGCCATCATCTTCGACGGGCTGCGGCCGGCCGGCGCGCATCCGCTGCCGCAGCCGCCGCCGACCCCCTGACGCGGCCACGCGCCGCCGGTCAGCCGTGGCGCGCCGACCTGCGGTGCGACCGCCGCCGGGCGGCCTCGTGCGCCTGGCGCAGCAGCCGAACCGCCAGGTCATGCGTACGCGGGCCGGGATCGACGATCGACACCCAGCCCTGCGTGCGGTAGAGCGGGTGCGGGAAGACGACGTCGGTTGCGGTGCGGTCCCGCGGTGTCGCCGCCGCCCGCGGGTCCTCGCCGGTGAGCTCGACGAACGCGGCGGCGCCGACGTGGATGTTCAGCCGCCAGCGGCCCGGCGGGTCGAGGTCGCACTCGTCGTCGTCCGGGTAGTTCTTCGTGACGATCGTGGCGTAGGGCTGCTCCCGCTGGGGCACCTGGCCGTCCGGGGCGTAGTAGAAGAAGTGATCACCCCAGGCGATCTCGGGAAAGGCGCTGCCCGCGGCCGGCGCGAGCTCCAGTACCCCGTCGAAGGCGCGGATCGTGTCGAGAAGTCGGTCCATACTCATGGTTCGAGCATGTACTTGAAGTGCTTATGGAGGGTTCGATGGGCGCCGCGGCGTCGATGACCACCGCCGCGGTCGCCGCCGCGGCCGGCTGTTCCGCCCAGCAGGTACGTGACCTGGAGCGGCTGGGCGTGATCCCGCCGGCGGCCCGGTCCGGCAACGGGTACCGCCGGTTCGCCCCGGCGCACCTGGACGCCCTGCACGCCTACCGCGCACTCGCGTACGCGGTGGGCCCGGTCGAGGCGCGAGCGGCGATGCGGGCGATCCGGCACCAACCACCGGACCAGGGTGCGGCGCTGATCTGCGGCTTCCACGCCCGGCTGAACGAGGAGCGGGCGCAGGCGCTCGCCGCCCGGCTCGCGCTGGAGTCGATCCGGGCCGAGGCGCGCACCGACGCCGAGCCCGCCGACGGCGACTCGATGACCATCACCGAACTGTCCCAGGCCCTCGGGGTACGGGCGTCCACGCTCCGGTTCTGGGAGAAGGTGGGTCTGGTGGCGCCGGAGCGCGTCGGCACGCCCGCCGGAACGGCGCGGCGGTACCCGCTGGCCGCGATCAGGGAGGCGCGCATCACCGCGGCGCTGCGCGCCGGCGGCTACCGCATCCCCGATGTGCACACGGCGATCACGGCGGTACGCGACCTCGACGAGGTGGGCGGCTCGCTCGCCGCGCTGGACGCCCGGCTGGCGGCCGTCGCCGACCGTGCCCTCGCCCTGCTGCGGGCGGGTGAACTGCTGGCGGAGCTCATCTCGCCGGCGGGCGGGCAGCCTGGGTCGCCGGCACGCGGTCGTCGGGACCAGCCCTGACCGGTACCGCGTCGTGACCGGCCCGACCGATGCCGCGTCGTGAACCGCCCGACCGGTGCCGCGTCGTGACCGGCGCCGCGTCGTGAACCGCCTACCGGTGCCGCGTCGCGACCGGCCGTGACCGGCGCCGCGTCGTGAACCGCCCGGCCCGGGATCGGCGGCAGCCAGCCTCGGACCGGGCGGCCGGTCACTCGCTGCCGACCGCGGCGAACGTACCCGGCTGGTACGAGCCACCGGGGTTGTGCACCATGACGTTCATCCGGGTGGCCGCGTTGATCATCGCGATCAGGCACACCAGGGTGCCGAGCTGGTCGTCGTCGTAGTACTCGCGGGCGGCGGCCCACGTCTCGTCGGACACGCCGTGCCGGGCGTCGCCGAGCCGAGTACCCTCCTCCGTCAGTGCCAGCGCGGCCCGTTCCGCCGCGGTGAACACCGTCGACTCCCCCCAGACGGCGACCAGGCTGATCCGTACCGGGGTCTCGCCGGCGGCCGCGGCCTCCTTGGTGTGCGCGTCGACGCACAGGCCGCAGCCGTTGATCTGACCGACCCGCAGCTGCAGCAGCTCGCGCAGCGTCTTCGGCAACGTCGACTGCTCCAGCGCCATGGCGGCGTTGGCGAAGCGCTTGAGCGCCCTGGCCGGGGTCGGGCTGGCGAACAGGTCGATTCGGGGTTCCATGGAAGCTCCTGACTCGTGTGCCGCGCGGTGTTCGCGCGGCTCGGTGACGACCATGGAGATGCCGCCGCAGCGGCCGGTGTGACGGCGGTGCACTGTGACGTGCTGCACCCGCCCGGGTCGTCACACCGCGCCGGTCGGCGGCGTCTCGTGCACGGGCGCCGGTCCGAGGCACGGCCGGCAGCGACGGCCCGCAGACGAGGGGGACGGTCGATGAACCAGCCAGACGAACGGGCCAGCGCCGATCCGGGCCGCGCGGACCCGGCCCGCACCGACCCGGCCCCGGCCGGCGGCTCCGACCGGGCGGCCCCGGCCGGCGGCGACCCGGGGCGGGCGGACCCGGCCACGGAAGCCTTCCTGGCCCACCGGAACC
The DNA here is from genome assembly GCF_017312725.1 of Actinocatenispora comari. Lineage (GTDB taxonomy): Bacteria > Actinomycetota > Actinomycetes > Mycobacteriales > Micromonosporaceae > Actinocatenispora > Actinocatenispora comari. Next base: position 75,141 of record NZ_BOPO01000050.1, read on the forward strand.
TGCTGTTCACCGTCGCCTACGAGATGCTCGGGTCGGCGACCGACGCCGAGGACGTGCTGCAGGAGACCTGGCTGCGCTGGATCGGCGTCGACCTCGGACCCATCCGGGACCAGCGGGCCTACCTGGTCCGCATCACCACTCGGCAGGCGCTGACCCGGCTTCGCACGCTGCGCCGGCGGCGCGAGTCCTACGTCGGCCCGTGGCTGCCGGAGCCGCTGCTGACCACGCCGGACGTGGCCGACGACGTCGAGCTGGCCGACAGCGTCTCGATGGCGATGCTGCTGGTGCTGGAGACGCTCACGCCGACCGAGCGCGCCGTGTTCGTGCTGCGGGAGGTGTTCGACCTCGGGTACGACGAGATCGCCGCCGCGGTGGACCGGACGCCGGCGACGGTGCGCCAGATCGCCCACCGGGCCCGGGCACACGTCGCGGCGCGCCGGCCGCGGGAGGTCGTCTCCGCGGCACAGAGCCGCGACGTGCTGGCGGCGTTCCACCGGGCCGTCGAGACCGGCGACCTGCAGCGGCTGCTCGACCTGCTCGCCCCGGACGTGGTACTGCTGACCGACGGTGGCGGCGTGGTGCGGGCGGCGCTGACACCGATCGTGGGCGCCGAGCGGGTGGCTCCGGTACTGGGCAACCTCACCGGCACGGCGACGCTGCGGCCGGCGTGGATCAACGGGCACCCGGCGCTGCTGGCCCGGTTCACCGACGGAACGGACGCGGCGGTGGCCGTACGGGTCGACGGCGGTCGGGTCACCGGGCTGTACGCGGTCCGCAACCCGGAGAAGCTGGCGCACCTGGACGCCGCCGCGTCGCTGCACCGTTGAGACGCTCCGGTGCGCCGCACCGGCGGCCGACCGGCCCGGACGCCCGGCGTCAGAAGTCGCGCACCGGGTCGACCTGCGGCGGCCCGTCGTCCGGCAGCTCGTAGGCGACGTCCTGCGGCGGCATCGGCAGGCTCGTCGCGCCGAACGGAGAGGACGGCCCGGCGTCGTCGGCGAGCAGTTCGCTGACCGGGCGGCCGACCGCGGCGTGCCCGGGCCGGCCCGTCTCGCCGGCCTCGCCGAACGCCGGATCCACCCCGTACGGAATGGGCCGGCCGGGGTCGGTGTCGGGCCGGCGATCCGGCCGCTTCCGAGACTGCGCCACCGCACTCACCTCCGGGCGCCGGGCGAGGTCCGCGTGGTCAGTGTCTCGCATCTCGCCCCGGGCCGGCCATCGGTCGGGCCCGAAGCGACCCCGATCGGGCGAACGACCGCCCGGTTTGCCGGCGATCGCCCGCCCGGCGAGACCGGCCGGCCCGCAGTGCGGGAACGCGGGTCAGTCCACCGGACCGGCCCCACGGACCACCGGATCGCCTTCGCCAAGCGTCGGACCGGCCCCGCGCACAGCCGGATCGCCTTCGCCGAGCATCGGACCGGCCCCGCGCACAGCCGGATCGCCTTCGCCGAGCGTCGGACCGGCCCCGCGGACAGCCGGGTCGGCTTCGCCGAGCGTCGGATCGGCCTCGCCGAGGATCGGCCTCGGTTCGCGGAGCATCGGGTAGAGCGCGGGTGCGTCGGGCGCGGGGCGGACGTCCGGGCCGGCCGGCCGGTAACCGAGGCGCCGGTAGAGCCGGGCGGAGTCGGCCGACGAGGCGATCAGGAACGCGGCGGTACCGGCGCGGTCCAGCTGCCGGTGCCGGTGGGCCAGCAGCGCCGCGCCCAACCCGGCGCGCTGCCGGGCGGGTGCCACGCCGACGAAGCCGAGGTAGGCGTAGCCGGGCCGGTCCGGGTACGCGTCGTGCATGGCACCGTCGAGCGCGGCGAACCGGTCGACGTGAGCGCCGCACGCGGCGGCCAGCAGCGCGTCGTAGTCGGCCGGCACCACGTCGGGCTCGCCGCCGCCCCCGGCGTACCAGAGGGCGGCGGCGCTGTCGACGTCGGTGACGTCCACGGTGGCCGCGCCGGACAGGGCGTGCCGGGCGATGATCGCCCAGTACCGCGGGTAGATCTCGCGGCGCCGCGCCAGGTCGCCGACCAGCCAGTCGGCGAGGTCACCGAGCAGGAACGCGTCCGACAGCAGCCGGGTCAGCCGGTCGGCGTCGGCCCGGCCGGCCGTCCCGATCGGCACGCTCACCCGTCACCGCCGAGCACCACCGCCTCGCTGGTGGCCGCCGGGCTCGGCTCGGGTACCGCCGCCGCCGGGCCGGCGGTCAGGTGCCGCCCACCCTGGCCGATCCGGCCGTACGCGGTGCGGTTGGTCGCCCGCCGCAGCAGGCCCCAGGCGATCCCGAGCACCGCCACCGCGCCGATGCCGGCCGGCAGTGCCCGCGCGGCGAACGAGTCGTTCGGGATTCCCACCAGGGTGCCGAAGTTGACGGTGGTGACGGTCGCGATCACGGCCAGCCCGAGGAAGCCGAGCACCGGGGCGATCCGGGCCTGCCAGGCGTTCTCGTCGCGTCGCTTGCGGGCGAAGTAGACCAGCGCGGCGACGCAGCACAACGTCATCAGCAGCAGCACACCGTAGCCGGCGAACACGGTGCCGCCGAAGAACAGTGCGGTCTCCGGGTCGGCGCCCCGCGACACCATCACCACGATGATCGCGAGGACCAGGACGGACTGGGCGATCGCGCCGCCGGCCGGCGCCGCGGTGCGCGACCAGGTACGGCCGAAGACGGCGGGCAGCACCCGGTCGCGGCCGAGTGCGAAGAAGTAACGCGCGCCGGTGTTGGAGAAACCGATCGCGGCGGCGAGCAGCGAGGTGCACAGCAGGATCTGCGCGACCCGCAGGCTCCAGCTCGGCACGTACGGCGAGACCAGGTGGAACAGGTACTGGTCGGCGTACTTGCCGGCGCCGGCGACGACGTTGTCCGGTCCGGCGGCGACGGTCATCGCCCAGGCGGACAGCGCGTAGATGGCGGCGGTGAACGCGAGCGCGCCGTACACGGCGATCCACGGCGCGCCCTTCTTCGCCTCCTCGCTGTAGTTGTACGAGTCCTCGAAGCCGACCAGGCCGGTCAGCGCGATGACCATGCCGACCAGTGCGGTACCGCCACCACCGAACAGTTCCAAAGGGTTGAGCGCGGCGAGCGAGACCGAGCCGTGCGGGTGCGCGATCTCGATGACGTCGAACACCAGGATCGCCAGGATCTCGGCGACCAGCGCGATCGCGAGGATCCGGCCGGCCAGGTTGACCTTCAGCACGCCGAGCACGGTGATCACCACCAGCGCGGCGATCGCCACCCACCAGGGCGAGATGTCCGGGCCGAACAGTTCGGCGATCTGCCGGCCGCCGGCCACCCCGAACCCGCCGAGCAGCCCCGCCTCCATCGCCGCGTACGACACGACCGCGACCAGGCCGGCGGCCACCGCGGCGACCCGGCCGATGCCGGCCGCGATCGTCACGTACAGCGCGCCGGCGTTCGGGATCCGCCGGCCCAGCGCCACGTAGCCGACCGCGAACCACCACAGGATCAGCGCCACCGCCAGGTACGCGATCGGGATGGAGGTCAGCCCGGTGACGGCCCAGCCGTTGGTCAGGCCGGCGCCGACCACGGTCAGCGGCGCGGCCAGCGCGACCACGTAGCCGCCGAGGGTGCCCCAGGACAGTCTGTTGCGGGCCAGGCGGTTGGTCACCGCGCTGGCCGGGAAGGCTTGCACAGCCACGGGAAGGACCTTTCGTGAGGGGATGACGCAGCCCCGGCGCGGCGTCGCGGGTGCACCGGGGTCGTGCGGGTCAGTGCCGTCGGGTCACGACGGCCTGCAGTTCGCTCGCGGCGTCCAGGACCGACTGCAGGTCGGGAGTGAGCCGCAGGTCGGTGGGCATCGGGAAGTGGTCGGAGAACTCGCGCCGGACCACGGCCATCAAGCCGATCGCGTCGTAGAGGCCGAACAGCACCCGGTCGGCCTCGCCGACCGGCTCCCGGTCGCGCAGCTTGCGGGGCAGCCGGGTCAGCGCGTTGACCGACGCGGTCGGCTCGACGTCGAGGAACACCTGCCGGCGGCGCAGCCCGGACCGGCGCTGCTCCTCGACCACCAGCCGGGCCATCGCCAGCCGCTCGCCGACCATCCGGTACGCCCGGTCGGAGAGGTACTCGACGAACTCCACCACCGGCCGCCGCTGGTCCCGGGCGTCCTCGACGATCTCCGACAGCACCCGGTAGCACAGCGGGTCGCGCGGCGGCGCCTCCAGGTAGAGCCGGTGGTCGGGGGCGAGCACCGGCGCGCCGGTCCCGGCAGCCGGGAACGTGCGCAGCAGCCGTTGCCGGCCGTGCGCCGGGTCGTCCCGCCAGGTCAGCATCAGCTCGGCGACCAGCGCCGCGGCACAGCCGATCCCGACCAGCCGGTGGTTGATCCGGGTGGCGCCGGTGAACGCGTCGGTGGCGCCGCGGAACAGTTCGTCGGCGATCGGCCGGACCTTCGCGCCGGCGGCGCCGGACGGCGGCCGGTTCGCGCCGGACGGCGGGTACGCCGGGTCGGCGTGCGGCATTCGCGGCGGCGCGGCGTAGGCCGGCGGCGCGGCCCGCGGTGGCTCGGTCCGCGGTGGCGGCTCGGCGCGCGGCGGGACGGGGGCCGATCGGGTCGACGGGGCAGCGTCGGGGTGCAGCTGCTCGTACCAACCGGTGTGGTTCGTACGCCGCGGGTCGGTCACCGGCGGCCTCGTGGGTGCGACGCGGGTCGCGGACGTGGGTGCGGCATGGGCGGCTGCGTCCTATCCGCGAGGCGTCGGACGGCGACGTGCGAACACAAACAGACCACCGCAGAAAGTGATGTACTGGTTGAACCTCACGCCGTCTCCACCTGGTAGGGACAAGGAAGACATATGTGCCAGCTCGGCACGCATGCAGTGAACACCACGGCGCCGGTTTTCACAAGGTAGCGGAATCGGTATCGCGTAACCGACCCGGCACCCCGATCATGACTGTTCGTGCTTGTCGCGACAGGCCTGGCCGGCCGCACCCGTTGTGCAACATCCGAGTGACAAGTACCGCACCGCGCCGTTGCTGCCGCCTGCGGTGCCCCAGGTTCGGTCCGGCCACCTAATACACTCGGCCGAGCCAGACAGCCGGGCACGTTCCGCCGCGCTCCGGCGCCACCGGGGCACAGCGTCAGGGGGTCACAATGCGTAATCGGTCGAGCCTCGACGCGGCGGCGGCCGAGAACGGCGAGTCGGTCGGCGCGGCGTGGGCCCGGCGCAAGGTCGGCAACCTGCTGCGGGAGTTGCGCGAGCAGGCCGGCGTCACGCAGGAGGACGCCGCCGCGTTCATCGAGCGGCACGTGACCACGCTGTACAAGATCGAGAACGGGCTGCCCGGGGTGAAGTTGCGGCCCAAGGGCGACATCGACGGCCTGGTCGAGCTGTACGCCGCGGACGAGGCGACGCACCGCCGGCTCACCGAACTGCTCGCGCTGACCCGGTTGAAGGGCCCGTTCACCCGCTACCGGGACGTCGTGTCGCCGGAGTTCGACCTGTACCTGGGGCTGGAGGGCTCCGCGACCGAGCTGGTCAGCTACGAGCCGGACCTGGTGCCGGGCCTGCTGCAGACCGAGGCGTACGCGTCGGCCATCACCAGCCTGCCCGGCGGCGACGGCCGCAGCCGGCCGCCGACCGAGGTGGCCAAGCGGGTGGCGCTGCGGCGCAGCCGGCAGAGCGTGCTGACCCGCGCAACCGACCCGCTGCGGCTGGACGTGGTGCTCTCCGAGACCGTGCTGCGCCGGCCGGTCGGTGGGCCGCGGGTGCTCGCCGACCAACTCGCCCACATCGTCGCGATGACCGAGCTGCCGACCGTGTCGGTGCGCGTGGTCCGGTTCGCCGCCGGACTGCACCTGGGCTACACGACCGGCCAGTTCATCGTGCTGCGCTTCCCGGAGGACCAACCGATCGCCTACTGCGACGGGTTCCTCGGGGACAACTACTTCAACAAACCGCAGGAGGTGGCGCGTTACGACGAGGCATTCGCCGACATCAGCAAGCACGCCCTGAACGCCGCGGACAGTCGCGAGTTCATCGGGCAGATCACGAAGGAGACGACCACGTGAGTGGCCTTTCCGGCGCGGTGTGGCGCAAGTCCAGCCGCAGCAGCGCCAGCAACCAGTGCGTCGAAGTGGCGACGAACCTGCCCGGGATCGTCGGGGTACGAGACTCCAAGGACCCGGCCGGAGCCGCCCTCGCGGTGGCCCCGACGGCGTTCGACGCGTTCGTACGCTTCGCCGCGGGGTGTGCCACCGCGCGATGACCCGGGTACGGCTTCCTGCCCGAAGCCGGCACCCGAGCCATCGCAGTGGTTGGACACCGCGAGACATGATGCCGCATGCGGGCACGTACCGCTAGGCCGCATCACTGTCAGTAGCCGGCTCGCGGATCCGTACCGGCACCGCCGTACGGGTCCGCGAGCCGCACCGTTCACCCCGGCGACGCGTCGCGGCCGATGCCCGCCGCGAACTGGTTCGCCGGCGGATCGAACCTCGCCCGGCCGCCCGGCCCTCATAGCCAGTGTCAAGGGAGGTACGGGTGAACAAACTCGACGGGTTCACGGAGTTCGTGACCGCCCGGTTACCGGCGCTGACCAGGCTCGGGTTCGCGCTGACCGGCGACCACCAGCTCGCCGAGGACCTGGTGCAGACCGCGCTGTTCCGGCTGGCGCAACGCTGGGGCCGGGTGGACGAACCGCAGGCGTACGCGCGCCGCATCATGATCAACGAAAGCACCTCGTGGCGGCGCCGCCGTCGGCTGCGCGAGACGTCGCTGGCCGCGGCCGGCGACCCGGCCGGCACGGTCGAGGTGGCCGAGTCGGTCGCCCGGCGCGAGTCGTTCATCGCCGCGCTGCGCACGCTGACCGCCAAGCAGCGCGCCGTGCTCGCGCTGCGCTACTACGAAGATCTGTCCGAGGTGGACACCGCCGCGGCGCTGGGCTGCTCGGTCGGCACCGTCAAGAGTCGTACCCACCAAGCGATCCGCCGGCTGCGCGAACTCGCACCGGAACTCGCGATCGGCACCGACCGGTCGCTCGCCGAGGAGGTTGCCCGATGAACGAACTCGGCCAGCTCTACCACGAGGCCACCGCGACGACCCGGCCGCCGTCCGCGCAAGCGGTCACCCAGCGCATCCAGCGGCGCTTCCGCCGTCGTCGTGCCGGCCGGTACGGCGCCGGCGTGCTCGTCGCCGTCGCCCTCGTGCTCGGCGGTGTCGCCTGGCACGGCGCCGGCACCATGCCACCGGCGCCGATCGACACCGCGGCGCGGCTGCCCGCCGACCGCCCGGTCGGCCGGGGCGAGTACGTCCAGCCGTACTTCGCCAGCGACGGGAACACCCCGCGCAACGCGCTGTTGCGTACCAGGTCCGGCGCGCGGTACGTGGTGCCGGGTCGGATCGGCCCGAGCGCGGCGGGGATGGGTACCCCGCTGTCCCCGACCGGCCGGTGGCTCGTCAGCAGCATCGGCGACCAGGTGGTGGTCCGCGACCTCACCGCGAAGCGCACGTACCGCACCGGCCGGGCCGGCGCCGACGGCATCCCGGTCGCCTGGTCGTCGAACGAGCGGTGGTTGGTGCTGCGCGGTGCGCCCGACGGCAACCACATCGACGACACGCTGTTCCGCGTCGACCTGCACAGCGGCGCCGTGCTGCGGCTCGCGACCGGAGCGCACCGCTCCGCCGGCGAGATCGCCGCCATCCTGCCGAACGGCGACCCGGTCTTCCAGGTACCCGGTAGCCGGCCGACCCCGAAGCCGGCCAAGGAGTCGCTGCTGAAGTCCGGTAGCGGCGTCTACCAGGTCGCCGACCCGAACACCGGTGCCCTGCGCACCGCGTACACGGTGCCGAACGCGCAGCTGTGGCACTCCGAGGACGTGGCCCGGATCGACCCGGCCGCGCCGAAGCACCAGCCTCGGCTCGCCTGGATGCCGAGCACCCGGGTACCGCTGATCGTGTCGCCGGACGGCGGGCAGGGCGCGGCCGTCACCACCCGCTACGGCAGGCGAAGCACGCTGAGCCTCGGGGTCGTGGACCTGCGCCACGACACCGAGAGGGCGGTCAACGTGGTCGTCGACGCCAACGGCACGACCGCCGACGGCATCGCGGCGGTGCGCGAGTGGCGTCCGGTCACCCTCGACCACGGCAGGCTCACCGTGCTGGGGCGGACCGGGATGAACGCCTACGTCGTCCGGTTGACGATCGATCTCGCCCACGGCAACGCCCTGGCGGTGCAGAAGATCCACTACCCGGAGGACAGCCTGCCTGCCGGAGCCGTCTCGACGGAGGAGTGACCGGATCGGTCGATCGGCGCCGCCGCGGGATCCGTGCGGATTCCGCGGCGGCGCCGTGGTGGCCCCGACGCGCGATCGGTTGCCGGATCAGTGCGACAGGCCGTTGATCTGGTAGTGCATGACGCGGTAGTTCTGGTTGTCGTACCACTGGCTGACGCAGACGTGGTAGTCGTCGAAGGTGGAACCGGGGATGACGAAGCCGCCGTAGGGGCTCGCGACGAGGTTGCCGACCTCCAGGCCGGGCGAGGTCGGCACGATGATGGTCTGTTCCGGCGTGGTGAACAGGTTCGAGGTGGGCAGCGGGAAGATCTGCGCGCGGATGCCGAGCGCGTCCATGTTGAGCCAGCTGAACGAGTACTGGCCGCCCATCGCGCGGAAGCAGATCTCGCCCCACCTGCGGGCGCCGGTGATCGTGGTGGGCGGGTTTCCCCAGGCCCAGGCGCCGTTCGCGTAGCCCCACGGCTGGTAGGCGCCGGGCACGCCGAGCTGGTCCTGCGGTACCCGGTGCAGCAGCAGGCCGGAGGTGACGTCGCGGTTGAACACGGTGGACAGCACGTAGCAGTAGCCGTCGTCGGCGACCGCGTAGGTCTTCTGCTGGAACTGCCCGCCGTACACCTCGGCGGGCCACTGGCACAGGTACTCCCAGGTCTCGCCGTTGTCGGTGGAGCGCCAGAAGTCGGTGTGGTCGGTCTGGTAGATCACGCCGCGCATCAGGTGCAGGTACATGGTGTCGCCGACGGTGAACACGTCGGACGGGATCGCGGTCGTGTAGCCGCCGCCGACCGGCGCGTGCCCCTCCGGTACCAGGCCGACGGCGCTCGATCCGCCGACCGCACCGTCGATGGTCAGCGAGCCGAGGTCGGCCGAGGAGGAACGCAGGCCGACCGGGGCCCGCCAGTTCGGGCCGCCGACCCCGCTGCCGTCGAACGTGTCGCCGCAGACGAACAGGATCGAGCCGTCCGGGCAGCGGGCCGGGATGCCGAGGTCGGTCCACGGCGCCGCGAAGCCGCCGGTCTCGGCCGGGCCGGTCAGGTTCTTCACCTTGAACCCGGTGACCAGGTCGGGGTGCATGCCGCTGGCCGGAGCCGCGCTTCCCGCGACGGCGTCGAGGGCGCCGGCGCCGAGCGCGATGCCGGCGACGGCGCCGAGCCCGGCGGTCAGCAGCCGGCGCCGGCCGAGGGGCGGACCGGCCGGGTCGGGGCGGTGTCTGTCTGCGGTCACGGTTGGCCTCCGGTGCGTCGAGGCAGCCGACCGGACGGAGTCGAGTCCATCTTGCCGGCTGGGTACCTTTTGGGTGAGAAATCGAATTCTCACGCCTCTGCGCGGCGCTGGCAAGCCCCTCTCCCCCGGCCAGCGGAGCATCGGCACGCCTCGCGGCGGCGCCACACCCCAGGCAGGCACGGACGGGGCGCCGGCGACGAATCACCGCGGATCGATAACCCGGACGTGCCACGCTCCCCGGTTCCGCCGGCGCACGCCCCGGACCTGCCCGTTTACTGAGCACGAAGTCGATCTTTGGAGGTACCCGATGGCCACCACCGGGACCGCTGCACGGGCCGGCCTGCGCTGGCCGGCCGTCGTCGTCGTGGTGCTGCTCGCCGTCCTGATCGGCGCGATCACCGTGCTGGCCGCCCGTACGCCGGACACCAGCAGGACCGCCGAGGCGGACGAGACGGTGACGCTGAACGCCGGAGGCGACGCCATCCGGGTCGATCCGATCCCGGGCTGGCAGGTCGCCGGCCAGTCCGACGACCAGCTGCGGTTGACCCACCGGGGCGACACGGTCAGCGTCACCGCGCTGCCGGTCGCCGGCCCGCCGGCCAGCACCTCGACCATGTTCCAGCGCCGGGCCCGACTGCTGCGCGTGCAGGACATCGCCGCGACCGAGCAGGGCGGCCAGACCACCCGGCACGGGTACGCCGGCGTCCAGGGCACCGCGGTCGGTCACGACCAGATCGGCCGGCTGAGCATCCTGCGCCACGGCGACCGCGCGCTGTCGGTACTGGTGCTGGCCGCGCCGGACCGGCTGGACGGCTACCAGCCGCAGCTGACCGCGCTGTACGACTCGATCACGGGGGCGAGCACATGACCGCGCCGGCGCTCCGGTCGCCACGCGAACTGCTGTGGCAGCCGCGCAACTGGACCTACTGGGTGTACCTGGCGGCGGTGGTCGTCGCGTTCTTCTCGATGCTGTCGGCGTTCCAGCCGCTGCGGGTACTGGCACCAGCGGCGGCGATCACCGCGGTCGGCGTCAACATCGCGCTCGGCGTGGTGATCGGGTTGATCATCGTCTGGCTCAGCGTCATCCACCGGCCGCCGACCACGCTCGCGGTCGCCGCGGTCGGCTGGGGCGGCATCGTCGCCGTCGCGATCGCCTTCTACGTCAACGGCAGCCTGCTCGGCGCGCTGCCGAGCCTGATCGGCGACAGCACGACCGCCAACTGGGGTGCCGCGATCGCCGGGCCCAGCAACGAGGAGTGGCTCAAGGCGGTCGGCGTGCTCGCCGTGATCGGCCTCGGCATCCGCTCGGTGTCCCGGCCGATCCACGGACTGTTCCTCGGCGCCTGGTGCGGGCTCGGCTTCCAGGTCGTCGAGGACATCTCGTACGCCATAAACGGGGCGCTGACCAACCCGACCAGCGACGCGGCCGGGCTCGCCGAGATCCTCGGGGTGCGCGGGATCATCGGCCTGCTGCCGTCGCACTGGGTGTTCGCCGCCTGCTCCGGCTACGGCATCGGCTACGCGCTGCTGCGCCGCGACCGGCCGCTCGTGCTGCGGGTGCTGTTCGCGCTCGGCATGTTCGCGCTCGCCTGGACGATGCACTTCCTGTGGAACTCGCCGCTGATCACCGGGCAGCTCAACCCGTTGGTCGGGATGCTGGCCAAGGTCGTGCTGATCCTCGCCGCCTTCTTCGTCGTGTACCGGCTGGCGATGCGCGCCGAGTGGCGCTGGTACCGGCACGTCCTCGACACCGATCCGGCGCTGACCCGGACACCGGCCGCGGGCATCGAGGCCGCCGGTACCGCCGCCCGGCCGATCACCGGCACCGAACCGAGTGCCGTGCCGAACTCCGTGCGTGCGGTGGGCCCCGTTCCCACCGCCACGCCCGACGACGGGGCCCAGCCGACCCTGGCGCCGGCTGGCACGCCGGGCGCCACCCCGGCCGGGTCCGACGGCACCCCGGGCGGGTCTGGCCGCGCGCCGGGCGGGTCTGGCGTCGCTCCGGGCGGGTCTGACGGCGCGCCGGGCGTCGCCCCGGGCGGGTCTGG
>NZ_BOPO01000051.1 GCF_017312725.1 Actinocatenispora comari
CCGGCCGGCCCGCTCCCGGTGGCGGCCGGCCCCTCCCGGCGGCGGGCGTGCGAACCGGCCGGGACCGGTCAGGAGCGCGCCAGCGGCAGGGCGATCGCGTGCAGGTGGCGGATCCGGCCGGCCCGCTCGTCCAGCCGGAGCACCGCCACCACCGCGTCACCGCGGCGGGCCAGCACCCCGGCGTGCCCCTCCAGCGCGAACGGCGCGAGCGTCACCCCGGCGGCCGGCCCGAAGAACGCGATCGCCCGCTCGGCCACCGCCGGCAGCCCGTGCACCCGCACCGGCGCGTCGAGGCCGAGCACGATCGCCAGCCCGTCCGCGGCCGGATCCAGCAGTTCGACCAGGTCGGCGACGTCACCACCGGCGCAGGCGGCGATGAACCGGTCGGCGAGCGCGGCGCTCTGGGCCGCCGGCGGCGCGGGCCGCCGGGCCGGTTCCGGTGCACCGAGGGAGAGCCGGGCCCTACGGGCCAGCTGGCGACAGGCGCCCGGGGTGCGCCCGACCAGCTCGGCGACCGCGTCGAACGGGAACCCGAACACGTCGTGCAGCACGAACGAGGTGCGCTCGGCCGGCGACAGCCGGTCCAGCAGCACCGTGAGCGCCCGCCGTACCTCGTCGTCGAGGGTGAGCCGGTCGGCCGGGTCGACGCCCAGCCGGTCGTCGTCACCGGCCTCCGGCGGCGTCGCGGTGGCGGTGGTCCGGCGCGTCTCGGCGGCCCGCAGCCGGTCCAGGCACAGCCGCCGGGTGACCACGATCAACCAGCCGCGCAGGTCGTCGATCCGGGCCGGGCCGACCTCGGCCAGCCGGGCGAACGCCTCCTGCACCACGTCCTCGGCGTCGGTCGAGCGGCCCAGCATGCCCGCGGCCACCGCGAGCAGGTACGGCCGGTCGGCCTGCCACGCCGCCCGGATCCGCGTCTCGTCGCTCATCGGCCTTCCTCCTTCGTCGGAAGCCCGATGAGGCACGCCGCGCGATTCCCCTGATTCGCTCGCTCACGCTCGCTCATCGCGTACCACCCTCGCCCTGTCCTGGTCCGTCCCGAAGTCGCGGGTGCGCTGCCCCGGACAGACCCTGGACGAATCATCGCCGCCGGATGTGACGTCATACTGGCGGGATGGGTGACCCGGCCGCGACGCGCCGGCTGCTGGCGGCGAAGGATCTCGCCGACGCGCGCTACTTCGAGCCGCTGACGGTGGCCGATCTGGCCGCCGCGGCGCACCTGTCCCCGGCCCACTTCAGCCGCGCGTTCACCCGGGCGTTCGGCGAGCCGCCGCACCGGTACCTGCTGACCCGGCGACTGGAGCGGGCCGCCGCGCTGCTGCGCAGCACGGACCGGTCGGTGGCCGACATCTGCTTCGCCGTCGGCGCCGGCAGCGTCGGCTCGTTCAGTACGAGTTTCCGCCGAATGTACGGTCGCTCCCCGCTCCGCTACCGCGCCGGCTTCCCCAGCCCGCTGCGGTACGTGCACATCCCGCGCTGCGTGGCCCAGGCGTACGGGCGGCCCCGGAACCGCACGTTTCGAGAGGACGGGCACCCCACCGCTCCCTAGGCTCGGTGCCATCGACGGTTCGGCGCCGTCGACGACGAGGGGGACGCGATGATCGCCATCGGTTCGGTGCAGTTCTGGGTCCGGGACCAGGACGAGGCGCTGGAGTTCTACACCACGAAGCTGGGGTTCGAGGTCAGGTCCGACGTGACGATGCCGGAGTGGCAATTCCGTTGGCTGACCGTCGGCCCGGTCGGCCAGGACGACGTGGCGCTGGTGCTGATGCCGGTACCGGGGCCGCCGATGCTCGACGACGCGGACAGCGCGCGGCTGGCCGACCTGGTCGCCAAGGGCGCCGGCGGGACGCTGTTCTTGACCACCGACGACTGCCAGGCGACCTACGACGAGCTGTCGGCGCGCGGCGTGACGTTCAACGACCCGCCCACCCCGCAGCCGTACGGGATCGACACGTCGTTCCGGGACCCGTCCGGCAACAACGTCCGGCTCACCCAGCTCCTCGACTACGACGAGTCCCGGCACTGACGCGCACCGCGGGGGTACCCGGCGAACCGGGCACCCCCGCGGATGTCGCGGCGACCGTCAGATCTTCGGCAGAACGAAGTCGGCGGTCGTGGTGGCGCCGGCGGTCACCCGCGCCACCTTCATCTTCGGCTGCCGGCCCGCCATCGCGGCGATCAGCTCCAGCGGGTCGAACCCCTTGTTCAGCCACAGCTGGTAGTGCCCGTCGCCGTCGGTGGCGAGCGTGAACGACTGCGGCCCGCAGGTACCGGTGCCCCGGTCGTACATCGTGCACACCTGGACGGTGGCACCGGCGAGCGGTGCGCCGTTCTCGTCGGTCACCGTGCCGGCGATCTTGCCCCACCTCTTCGGCGGCGTCACGTGCATCGTGACCGACACCGGCGACGACGCGTACGGGGTGTCCGTGGCGACGTCGACCAGCCCCAGGTAGTCGCCGGGCTGCGCGACCGTCGACGAGTCCAGGCTCACCGGTACCGTCACCGATCCGCCGGCCGGCACCTCGAACGAGACGCTGCCCTCGCCCAACCAGGCCAGATCCGCGTCGCCGTTGCAGCTGCCGTAGCCGGGCAGCTGCTGCACGAACGCGGTGCTGCCGAACGAACCGGCCGACCCGCCGACCTGGTACAGGCCGCACGCGCCGCCACCGCGGTACTGGGCGTTGTTCGCGCTCGGCAACGCGACCCACCGGTCCTGCTGCGGGTCGTACTCGAGCGCCTGGTTGCTGACGCCCTTGCCGTCGACGATGCCGCCGACGATCTGCACGCCGCCGTTGGCGGCCGCCGCCGAGGCACCCCACACCGTCGTGGGCAGGTCGGAGCGCCGCGTCCAGCCGCTCGCACCGGGCGAGTAGCTGTACGTCCGCGCCGTCGGTGCGCTGGCCGACGCGTCGATGCCGCCGGCGCACACCACCTCGGCGGACGCCGCGCCGCACGACCCGTACGCGACCGGGGTCGGGTAGTCCGGCACCGCGGTCCACGCGTCGCTGCTCGGGTCGTAGCTGACCACCGACGTGGACGACGGTGCGCACGAGCTGGTGGTGCAGCCGCCGATCACGTACATCCGGCCGCCGAGCACCGCCACCCCGGCCATCGCCGCGCCGGTCGGCATGTCCGCCAGCCGGGCCCACGTGCCGGCGCCCGGGTCGTACGCATAGGCGTGCGTGCTGGCCTGGCTGCCGCCGGTCCAGCCGCCCGCCACGTACAGGGTGTCGCCGACGAACGCGGCGACCGGGCCGTTGAGCGCCTCCGGCAGGTCCGCCAGCGCGGTCCACGCCTGCGTGGCCGGGTCGTACACGTTGGCCGACTTCAGGCTGGACGACCCGGTGGTACCGCCGACCACGTACACCTTGCCGTCGTGGTAGGCGACCGCGTCGTCCATCAGCGCGGTCGGGTAGTCGGTCACCTGCTGCCAGCCGTCCGACGCCGTCGCACCCTGCCGCAGCGCGACCCGGTGCCCGTCGACGGTGGCCGTCTTCCCCGCCTTGCCCGGCTGCGCGGCGAGGCTGGTGGCGGTCTTGACGGTCCGGGTCACCGCACCGGGGGTGGCGTCCTGGTGCGGCGCACCCATCGCGGTGAACCCGCCGTCCTCCTCGGCCAGCCGGACGTGCAGCGGCGCCGTCCCGTCGTTGCCGAACGTCACCTTCCGGGTCGCCGTGGCACCCAGCACCTCGGTGGCCGACACGCTCGCCTGGTCCACCGTGAGGTGGCCGGCGCCGAGCGTGAAGTTGCGGTGTACCACCGCGTTGCCGACCGGGGCGGCCGAGGCGTGCCGCGTCGCGTACCGGGCGTCGGTCACGGTGAAGCCGGTGTCCCCGGTGTGCGAGCTGAACAGCCAGTAGTACCCGTCCGGTACCGCCGGGTCGTCCGGCGTCGCCGCGGTGACCCCGAACCGGGTCGGGTCCGCGTCGCTGGTCACGGTGGCGCCGACCAGCGGGTCGCCGGTGTTGGCGTCCCGGACGACACCCGAGACCAGGCCGCCGGTGGTCGGCGCGCAGGTACGGGTGCCGATCAGCACGTTGTCCAGCTCCCAGCGCCGGCTCCAGCTCGCGGTGAAGTGGAACCGCACCCGCACCTTCGACTTGCCGGCGGCCTGCGGGACCGGGATGTCGATCCGGTTGCCCATCCCGCCCGACATCGTCTGCACCGTCGACCAGGTGGCGCCGTCGTCGGTACTCAGGTCGACGGTGCCGACCTGGTCGGGGAAGCCGATGTAGACGGTGTCGAACCCGATCTCCGGGTTGGCCGCGTCGGACAGGTCGACCGCCGGCGACACCAGCGAGCTGTCCTGGCTGCCGCCCTCCCCGAACCAGTTCGAGTCGATGTCGGCGAACGACGCGTCGCCGGCCGGCGGCGCCCACCCGCCCGGGTTGTCGAACCGCCACGTCTGCCCGGTACCCGCGGCATCGGTGACCGTCCAGCCGTCCTGCGGGGTGTCGCCGGACCAGCCGGTGAACCCGGTGGTGCGGCCGGTGGTCGCCCAGTCGTACCCGACGGCCGTGCACTGCGCGGTGTCCACCGGCAGCGCGACGTCCTGCCCGCTGCCCGCGGTCAGCGCGCCGGCGGTCTTCGGCGACGCGGCGCCGGCCGTACCGCCGGTCAGGTCCACGGTGCGGTCCTGCGCGACGTAGTCCGGCAGCTCCGCCGAACTCACGTGCATCCGGTAGCTGGCGCCGTGCGGCAGCTCGACCGAGTACTTCCCGGTGTACGGGTTGGTGTAGACGGCGCCGTTCGGGTACCCGTCGACGGTGATCTTCGCGTACAGCGGCCAGCCGTGCCCGGAGCCGTCGGTGACCGTGCCCGACACGGTGTCGGTCGGCTTCTTGGTCAGCGTGAAGTCGGCGGTCAGCGTCGTGTCCGCGGCCACCGTCAGATCGGTGCGCGTCTGGTCGCCGTAGCCGTACTTGCTGGCCGTGGCGCGGTAGCTGCCGGTCGCGACGGCGAGGTCGTAGTGCCCCTTGGCGTCGCTGGTGGCGTGGTAGGCGGTGCCGTCCGCCGCGGTCGCGGCGACCGTCGCCCCGGCCAGCGCGGTACCGCCGTCGTCGGTGACGGTGCCGCTGATCGTGCCGTGCTCGCCCTGGGTCAGCGCGGCCACGCCGTGCGGGGTGCCCAGCCCGGTCGGCCCGTCCCAGCCGGTACCGGCCTGGCACAGCACGTTGCCGCAGCTGCCGTTGACCCCGGCGGTCACGTCGTTGAGGTCCTGCGCGGCGTGCGCGTCCCGGTACGGGTAGCTCGCCGGGTAGGTGTTCGGCGTGGCGGCGCCGGCCAGCGCGTACATCCCGGCGACCAGCGGCGCGGACAGCGAGGTGCCACCATACTGCGCCCAGCCGCTCAGATGCGTGTTGTAGACGGCGATGCCGGTCGACGGGTCGGCGTCCGCGGCGATGTCGGCAACCGCCCGGTTGTCCGGGCAGTTCGTCTCGATGCCCTGCTGGAAGTCTGGCCGCGGCTCGTACGGCGAGCAGCCCGAGCCGCCGTCGGTCCAGGCGGATTCCGCCCAACCGCGCGCGTTCCCGGTGTCCTTGACCAGCTTGGTACCGCCCACGGCGGTGACGTGGCTGCTGGTCGCCGGCCAGCCGGCGAGGTTGCCGGTGTCGCCGGTGGACGCGGTGATCGCGACGCCCGGGTGGTCGTAGTACGCGTCGTACTGCGTCTCCTGCGGCACCTCCGGCGCGATCCCGTACGAGTTCGACACCGCCTGCGCGCCGAGCTGCACGGCGGTGTCGACCGCCTCGCCCAGGTCACCGAGGTTCGGGGTGTCGCCCTCCACCAGCAGCAGGTTGCACTTCGGGCAGACGCTGGACACCGCGTCGAGATCCAGCGCAGTCTCGATCGACCAGCCGGTGTCCTCGGCCGGGAAGTCGGTCCCGCCGCGCTGGTCGACCTTGCGGAAGCAGCCGCTCGCGGCGGTGCATGCGGGCAGTCCGTAGTACTCGCGGAACGTGGCGAGATCCGACTCCGCCGTCGCGTAGCCGTACGCGTCGACGATCGCCACCGTCATGCCCGCGCCACCGTCCGGCAGGTCGTACGCCTGCTGCAGGTCGGTCGGGGTCAGCGCCGTCGCCGGCGGCACGTTCGGCTGCACGACGAGCTTCCCGTCGGCGTCCGCGCGGCCCAGCGCGAAGCACCGCGCGTACGGCTCGGCGCTGTTCTGCTCCGCGGCGGTCAGCGAGTTGCAGCCGGCGGTGCGGTAGTTGGTGCCCGCGCCGAGCGGCCCACCGTTCGCGCCGTGCGCGGTGGCGGTGGTCGGCGGCGGGTCGGCGTGCACCGGGGCCGGGGCAGCCTCGGCGAGCACGGGCGTGAGCAACATCGTCAGTACGGCGAGGGGCGCGACCAGCCAACCGGCGGGTCCGCGTAACCGGGGTGTTCTTCGCATCGATCGACTCCTCAGGCACTACCTGCACGTCAATGCCGGTCAGCGACGGACGCTGTCATAGTTGTGTCAACATGGACAAGCACCTGACAGGGTCAATTACTGGACATTGGCACAAACATGCCAGGGAGGCGACGTGTGGGAAGCGGTCGGCATTCCGAACACCGAGGCGAGGATCTACGAAGCGCTCATCCCGCGCGGCCAGTCCACGGTCGTCGAGCTGGCGGAGCGGGCCGGGTTCTCCGCCGCGCAGACCGCGCGTTCGCTGGCCCGGTTGAGCCGGCGCGGCCTGGTCACCCGACTGCCCGGCCGGCCGGCCCGGTTCTCCGCCGCGGAGCCGTCACTGGCCGGCTCGGTGCTGATCGCCAAGCGCGAGGACGAGCTGCATCGCCTGCAGGACCACCTCGGTACGCTCGACGACCGGTTCCGGACCGAGCGCGGCACCGGCCATCCGGCCGACCACCTGGAGGTCATCGAGGGGTCCACCGCGGTGTGGCGCACCTTCGTCCGGGTGCAGCGCGCCGCGCAGGAACAGATCCGCGCCATCGACAAGCCGCCGTACTTCGTGCCGCCCGGTGAGCACGGTGACGACGGCCCGAACCTGGAGGAGCGCCGGCACCTGCGCGAGGGCCGCGCCGGCTACCGGGTCATCTACGACCACGAGACGATCGCGCTGCCCGGCCGGCTGGAGAACATCTGGGACGGCATCCGGCTCGGCGAGCAGGCCCGAGTCTGCGCCAACACCCCGATCAAGCTGGTACTCAGCGACCGCAAGCTCGCGGTGCTCGCCGCACCGGCCGACCTCGCCGCCGGCGTCGCGTTCCTGATCCACCCCTCGTCCCTGCTCGACGTGGTGGCCGAGCTGTTCGAAGCGTTGTGGGCCAAGGCAACCCCGCTGCACCAACCGGCCGCCGGCGAGGCCGGCGCGCTGGACGACCGGGACCGCCAGATCCTCGGCCTGCTCGCCGTTGGCGCCACCGACGCCGCGATCGCTCGCAACTTCGGCTGGAGCATCCGTACCGTCCAGCGCAACATCCACCGGCTGATGACCGAACTGGGCGCCACCACCCGCTTCCAGACCGGCATGGAAGCCGTCCGCCGCGGCTGGCTCTGACCGCGGACCCCGGCGACTTTGTCAGCGCGCTTATATAAGCGAGTTGAGTTAGGCTGGGCGGATGGCATCGTCGCTGGCGGAACTGGCGCTCGGGGTGAAGCGGCTGCAGGTGCGGCACCACCGCGCCATCGACACCCGGCTCGCCCCGCTCGGGCTCAGCCTGGCCCAGTGGGACGTGCTGCGCCACCTGCACCGGCACCCGGACGCGTCGCTGCACGACCTGGCCCGGCTGACGTTCCAGACCGACCAGTCGATGGGCACGCTGGCCGGCCGGATGGCCACCCGCGGCCTGATCGAACGCGTCACCGGCCCCGGCCGCGCCGTCCGGCACCGGATCACCGCCGAGGGCGACCGGCTGCGCACCGCCGCGCAGTACGAGGTCGACCGGGTGCTCGGCGAGTCGTTCGGGCCGCTCGACGAGTCCGACCGGGCCACGCTCGGCGACCTGCTGAGCCGGCTCCTCGGCCCCGACATGCCCACCGACCTGCACTGAGCGGTCGCGCCGTCGGCGACTGCCGGTGCTCGGCACACCTTCCTGCAAGCGCCCGGGCCGCCCCGCCGAGCGTGTGGCGCAGATCGCTGCTGATTCGTGCCGGCGTACGGATGGTCGCGCTGCGGCATGATGGGCGGATGAGCGAGCCATTCGACGAGATCGCCGAGCGGTACGACGAGGCCGCGACCGACCGCGAGGGCCAGCTCGCCGCCGGCCGGTGGCTGCTGGACGAGCTGCCCAGGCCCGGCCGGGTCCTCGATCTCGGCTGCGGCTCCGGTCTGCCGACCGCCCGCCAGCTCACCGACGGCGGCATCGAGGTCGTCGGCGTCGACACGTCGGCCCGGATGCTCGAACTGGCCCGCCGCAACGTGCCGGAGGCCGAGTTCCACCAGGCCGACCTGCGCGCCCTGCCGGACGCCGTCGGTACCGTCGACGCCGTGGTGGCGTTCTTCGCGCTATTGATGCTGCCCCGCCCGCAGTGGCGGGACACCCTCGCCGCGCTGCGCACCCGGCTGCACGGCCCGAAACTGCTGGTGCTCGGGATGGTCGAGGGCGACCTGGACGACGTGCCGATCGAGTTCCTGGGTGTGCCGGTGCGGGTGTCGGCGGCGTCCGGCGCCGGCCTGTCCGACACGGTCAGCTCGGCCGGCTACACGGTGCGCGCGATGCACCGCCAGGAGGTCGCGCTCGGCGACACCACCGAGTTCCAGCTCTTCGTCTACGCCACCGCCGACTGACATCTCCCGCGACCGCCCCGCCGAGCGAGTCGCTCCGGCGACCAGCGCCAGCAGACCGTTGGTGGCCTCGGCGGCCGGCCGCCGTTCGCGTACCGCGGGCCGGCGTCGACGTGCGGCACGCGACCGACCCGGCCTGGGCCCGGACGCCCGTAGCGGCACGCGACCGACCCGGCCTGGGGCCGGCAGCCCCGTAGCGGCGCCTCAGCCGAGCTGGTCGAGCAGGCGGTAGAACCCGAGCCGGGCCGGGTCCGGCGCGACACCGTACCGAGCCAGGAAGTCGTCGGCGGCCCAGGGCCCGTACTGCGGGTTGAGGTCGGCGGCGGTCAGCGAGCGGGTGGCGATGGCAAGATCGCACCAGCGGTCCGCGACGCCGAGCCGGCCCACGTCGATCACCCCGGTCGGCCGGTACGTGTCCGGGTCGAACAGCACGTTCGGCACGCACAGGTCACCGTGGCAGACCACCGGGTCCTCGGTGCCGGGCCGAGTGGCCAGCAGCTTCGCGACCAACCGCTCCCGTGGCCGGCCGGTACGTTCCGCGCTCGGGTCGGCGTCCGCGGCGAGCGCCTCGGGCACCGCCTCGGCGAGCGCCTCGGGCACCGCCGCCGCGGCGAGCGCCTCGGGCACCGTGACGGCGAGCCGGCGGTCGAACGGGCACGCCGCGACCGGCAACGCGTGCAGTTCCCGGGTCAGGTCGGCCAGCCCGGCGACGATGGCGGGTCGGGCCGCGGCCGGCCAGTCGTCGGCCGCCGAGCGCCCCGGCAGCGCCGCGGTCACCAGCAGTCCGGGCCGGCACTCCAGCACGTCGGCGGCGGGGAATCCCTGCTCCCGCAACCAGATCAGCCGTTCGCCCTCGCCGACCAGGTCGTGCCGTGGGTCCGCCGATCGCTTCCGGTACACGCTGCCGCGCCGCTCGACCAGGGCGCCCGACATCCCCACCGTCACCCGTTCCCACACGCCGCCACCCTGACCCAGCTGCCCCCCGGACGCAACCGCGATCGGGGCCGCACCGGCGACCGCGCGTCTGAGATCATCGTCGCGACCGCGCACGCGGTCATCCCGGGCGGCCACGACCGGGGGCGTACCGGGAGGGGCGGATGAGCGGAGACCGACCGGTGCTCCGCCGGCGCGCGTGGTGGTGTGTCGTCCTGCTCGGCTGCCTCGCGGCGGTGGTGCCCAGCCCGGCGTCCGCCCGGTCGCACCGGCCGAGCCTGCCGGACCGGTTCGCCCCGCTGTCGACCTGGACGAGGACCGCCACGGTGCGGCAACGGCCGGCGGGGCGGGCGATCGCGCTGCTGCGGTACTGCTCCGACGACACGTCGCAGACCACCGTGGTCGGTGCCGACCGCGACTCGTACCGGCGGTTGACGCTGTCCCGGTTCGACGAGGCGGCCGGTACCGGGCTGATCGCGCCGGATGGCACCCGGGTGCTGCTGCTCGACTCCGTGAACGTTCCCGCCGACAGGCGCGCGGCGCGACTGGTCGACCTGCGGACCGGCGCGGTCCGGCACGTCCGGCTCACCAGCTGGCACAGCAACGTCGGCGCCGGTCCGCAGCTGCTCGCCTGGTCCTACGACGGCCGGTACGTCGCGTACGCCGTACCGGCGCCGCCGCCCGCGGACGGCACCGCGGCCGGCTCGTACGAGGACGGGCGGCCGATCAGGGACCTGGTCCTGCTCGACCTGCGTACCGGCGTCTCGACCCGGTACCCGAAGATCCGGCCGGTCCGCGCCGCGGCGTTCGCACCCGACGGCCGGCTGGCCGCGCAGGTACGGCAGCAGGCGTGGCTGGTCACGACGCACGGCGCGGTACGGGGCCGGATCGCGCTGCCCGCCGGGCAGGAGCTGGCCGGACCGGCCGCGTGGTCGCCGGACGGCGCGCTGCTGGCGACCACGGCAGCGACCGGCGGCGGTTCGACCTCCGCCGTCGGCGTGGGCTTCGTTCGGGCGCCCGGCGCCCACCGACCGGTACCGGAGCCGGTGGCCGCCGGATCGCTGCTCGGCTGGCGCGGCGCGGATCGGATGCTCGTCGCCCGCGACCTGCGCATCGACGAGGTCTCCCTCACCGATCGCCGCGTCCGTACGGCGAACCGGTGGCCGGCCCACGACGACCCGATCTGCGATCTGCACCTCGCCATCGGCCTGGTTCGCCAGGCCACCATCCGTTCCGCGACCGAACCGGACCGCGGCGCGACACCGCTGTGGCCGCTGGCCGCCGCCGGCACGGTGGCACTCGCCCTGGCCGTACTGGCCGCAGTCCTGCTGCTTCGCCGGCGGCGCCGGCTGCTCCGCTCGCGACGCTGACCGCCCGCCGGCGCCGATCGACCGTGCCCGAACGGATCCGCGCGGCGACGGGAACTCTCCGGCCCTGGGAGCATGGCGGACCCTGCGGACATCGGAGTTCCCGACGACCCGTAGCAGCCTGCCGACGAGCAACGGCCGCATCACGGTCACCACCCACCGACCCTGCCGCCCGGGACCGACCGGGGCGAATCGAGTCCTCCGTCCCGTTGCGGAAATCGGGATTTCGTGGCCTCACCGGGCGGCCGCTACGGTCGCAGCCATGGACTGGAACCCTACGACGGCCACCTTCCCGACGGCCGAGGAACTCGTGACCGCACTGCGGGCCGGCGACGTGACCTCGGTGGAGCTGACCGACGACGCGATCGCCCGGATCGAGCGGCACGACAAGGCGATCAACGCGATCTGCGTACCGGACTTCGACCGGGCCCGGGCCGCCGCCCGCCGGGCCGACCGGGCGCGCGCCTGCGGCGAGGACCGGCCGCTGCTCGGGGTCCCGGTGACCGTCAAGGAGTGCTACAACATGGCCGGCCTGCCGACCACCTGGGGCATGCCGCAGTACCGGGACTTCGTGCCGGCCGAGGACGCGGTGCAGGTGTCGCGGATCCGGGCCGCCGGCGCGGTGGTGCTGGGCAAGACCAACGTGCCCCGGGGGCTGCAGGATCTGCAGAGCTTCAACGAGATCCACGGCACCACCAACAACCCGTGGGATCACGCCCGTACGCCCGGCGGGTCCTCCGGTGGGTCGGCGGCGGCGCTGGCGGCCGGGTTCGGCGCGCTGTCGCTCGGCTCCGACATCGGCGGCTCGCTGCGCACTCCCGCGCACTTCTGCGGGGTGTACGCGCACAAGCCGACGCTCGGGTTGGTGGCGTCGCGCGGCATGGTCGCGCCGCCCGCGCCGGCACTGCCGGTCGAGCTCGACCTCGCCGTGGTCGGTCCGATGGCACGCTCCGCCCGCGACCTCACGCTGCTGCTCGACGTCATGGCCGGCCCGGACCCCCTGACGTACGGCACCGCGTACGAGCTGGCCCTGCCACCGCCGCGGCACCAGCGGCTGCGCGACTTCCGGGTCCTGGTCCTCGACGACCATCCGCTCCTCGCGACCGGGTCCGCCGTACGGGCGGGTGTGCACCGGGTGGCCGACGCGCTCGTGGCCGGCGGCGCCCGGGTCGAACGGCACAGCCCGCTGCTGCCCGACCTGACCGAGGCCGCGACGCTCTACACCCAGTTGCTGTTCTCCGGCTCCGCCGCGCGGTTCCCGGTCGACGCGTACGAGCAGTTGCAGGCCCGCGTCGCCGGTCTGAGCGCGGCCGACCAGAGCCTCGACGCGACCCGGCTTCGCGCGATGGTGTTCAGCCACCGCGACTGGCTCGCGGCGAACGAGCGGCGCGAACTGCACCGCCACGGCTGGCGGCAACTGTTCGCCGAGTTCGACGCGGTGTTGTGCCCGATCACCCCGACGCCCGCGTTCCCGCACGACCAGAACCCGGACCTGTTGGCACGCCGGATCGACGTCGACGGCGTCGAGTACCCGTTCTTCGACCAGCTGGTCTGGGCCGGCCTGGCCACCATGCCGGGCCTGCCCGCCACCGCCGTACCGGCGGGCCTGTCCGCCGACGGCCTGCCGGTGGGCGTGCAGCTGGTCGGCCCGATGTTCGCCGACCGCACCCCGCTGCGGCTGGCCGAACTGCTGGAGCAGGAGATCGGCGGCTTCCGTCCACCGATCCGTTGAGCTTTCCGGGCCGGTGTCGGGTCCGCTCGGCGCCGGCTCCGCGCGATGCGGTTACGGCTTGACGGCCCGGGTGGCGAAGTACCCGGGCAGGTACCGGGCGGTGGCGTCCGCGTGGTGCGGGGCTTCGTCGAAGTGGGTCAGGGTGAAGCCGGCCGCGAGCTGGCCGCCGATCTGCTCGGTGAGCGTGTGGCTGTACTCGATCGGCCCGGTCCCGTACGCGCGCTGCCGCTCGTCGTCGGGCAGATCGAGGCTGCTGAACGGGATCGGGTGGCGCACGACGAGTTCGTTCCGCTCGTCCAACGCGGTGACGTCGAAGATGTAGACGTCCGGGTTCAGGAACCCGGTCATCAGGATGCCGCCCGGCCGCAGCACCCGGAACGACTCCCGCCAGACCGGCGCGAGCTCGGGGCAGAACACGTTCGACACCGGGTTGAAGACGACATCGAAGCTGGCGTCGGGGAACGCGCTCAGGTCGCGCATGTCGCCGAGCTCGGTGCGTACGGCCAGCCCCTCGCGGGCGGCGACCTCCCGGTCGCGGTCCAGCTGCCGCGGCGAGTTGTCCAGCACCGTCACGGCCGCGCCCGCGGCCGCGAGCACCGGCCCCTGCTGCCCTCCGCCGGAGGCCAGGCACAACACCTCGGCGTCGGCCAGTTCGGCCGGAAACCAGTCACGCGGCACCGCCCGGTACCCGATCAGCACCACGGACCAGTCGCCCGCCCGCGCCCGCGCGATCACCTCCGGCCCGGCCGGCCGGGTCCACTCGTTGCCGCTCGCCACCTCGCGATCCCAGGCACCACGGTTGTACGCCACCACATCAAAGCTGTCCGTCACACCCAGAGCTTAGGCACCCCCGCAGAGCCCCCAGCCGCCCCCGAAGCCCCCAGCCCACCCCAAACCCACGACCACCCCACCCCCAACGGAAGACCAGCAAGCTTGGTGGACGCCCTGGAAGACCGGCAAGGGTTGGTAAACGCCCCGGAAGACCGGCAAGCGTGAGGTGCCGAAACGCGGGGGTCCGGGGGGCTCGGCCCCCCAGGAAGAAATGCGAAGAGGCCCACATCTGCGCTTTCTGCAGATGCAGGCCCCTCCGACCTCGTAGCGGGGGCAGGATTTGAACCTGCGACCTCTGGGTTATGAGCCCAGCGAGCTACCGAGCTGCTCCACCCCGCGGCGGTGAGACCAATACTAGCGGGCGCCTCGGAGCCCTCCAAATCGGGGTGGGGTGTCGGTCATCTCCCTGGTGAGGGCGTCGTCTTGGCCCCGGGTGACGGGGTCGCCGAGGATCCCGGGGCGGGCGTCGCCTTTGCCGCTTTCTTGGCGTCCTCGTACTGTTTGGTGGCCTTCTTCAGCTCGGCGAGCGCCCTGCCCTCGGCGGCGTAGTCGTCGGCCTTGCGGGCGGCGGACAGGTCGGCGAGCGCCTTGTCGATCGCCCGTACCGCGGCGTCGAGGTCGGACGAGCCGGTGTCGCCACCGGCGTCGGAGCCGTCGTCGGCGGGCGGTGCGGTACCGGTGGACGACGAGGCCATGTTGGCGATCGCCGACTTGAGGTCCGGGCCGTAGCCGACCTGGCTGCCGTAGCCGACGAGGACGGTCTTGAGCAACGGGTACGGCACGTTCTTGCCCTTGATGTACACCGGTTCGACGTAGAGCAGGCCGTCGGCGACGGGCAGCGTGAGCAGGTTGCCGTAGTCGAGGCTGGAGGTCTTGGAGTCGCCGAGGGCCAGGTTGTTCTGGATGCCTTCCTGGTTCTGCATCTTCGACTGGACCTGGTTGGGGCCGAGGAAGTTGGAGTTGCCGGGCAGTTCGGTGACGGCGAGCTTCGGCCGGCCGGACGAGTCGTAGTACGCGGACAGGATCGCGGCGAGGTTGTTGCGGTTGCGCGAGGTGAGCGCCGCGGTGAGCTGGAACGTCGGCTCGTGCTGTTGCGGGAACTGGGCGACCACGTAGTACGGCGGCTGCTTGTGGCCGCCCGACCGGGTCGGGTCCTTCGGCGTCTCCCACAGGTTGTCCTGCTTGTTGAACGCCTGCGGATCGGTGATGTGGTAACGGTTCAGCGTGTCGCGCTGCACCTTGAACAGGTCCTCCGGGTACCGGAAGTGCGCGGCGAGGTCCTTCGGGATGCTGGTCTTCAGGATCCCGCCGTACGCGGCGTTCCAGGCCTTGAGCACGGGGTCGGTGCGGTCGAACTGGTACAGCGTGACCTTGCCGGTGTAGGCGTCGACGGTGGCCTTGACCGAGTTGCGGATGTAGTTGATGCTGCGCCGGTCCTGCTCCGCGGTGCCGGATCCGGTCTGCGAGTCGCTGGTGGCCGACTGCAGGTCGGTGCGCTGCGAGTACGGGTAGGTCGAGGAGGTGGTGTAGCAGTCGAGGATCCACTGCACCCGGCCGCCCACCACCGCCGGGTAGGGGTCGCCGTCGACGGTCAGGAACGGCGCGACCTTCTCCACCCGCGCCCGCGGATCCCGCACGTACAGCAGTTTCGAGTCGGCGTTGAAGTAGTCGCTGGCGAGCAGGAAGTTGCTGTCGTGGAAGTCGAGCGCGTACAGCAGTCGCCGGCCGTACGAGCCGACCGGCACGCCGCCGGAGCCGTCGTAGGTGTTCTGCAGTTCGGGCGAGTTGGCGCCGCCCGCGCCCGGCCGGTCGTACTCCCGGTCGGCGCCACCGGTCTTGCCGACGATGGCGAAGTCGGTCAGCTTGTCGGAGTAGTAGATCCGCGGCTGCGTGACGTGCAGCTTGCTCGGCCCGGAGTAGCAGTCGCCCTGCTTGGCCGCCTTCGCGGTGTCGCCGAGCGAGCCGGACACGAACGAGGGTTGTCCGTCGGCGCAGGTGGTGTCGGCCGGCGCCGCGACGAACCCGTACCCGTGGGTGAACACCGCGTGCCGGTTCTGCCAGGTGCGTTGCGCGCCGGACAGCCGGGACGAGTCGAGCTGGCGCACCCCGACGACGTAGTCCTGGGTACGACCGTCCACGGTGTACCGGTCGACGTTGAGCTTGTCACCGAAGTCGTAGAACCCGCGCACCTGCTGCAACTGGGTGAACGTGGCCGGCACCTTCGCCGGATCGAGCAGCCGTACGTTCGGCACCGTGTTCTTGTCCGCCGCGAGCTTGGCGTCCGGCGTGGTGTTGGACGCCGGGTACACCCCGCCCCCGATGTCCTGGATCCCGTACGCCGCACGGGTCGCGGTGATGCTGCGCTGGATGTACTTGCCTTCCTTGGCCGGGATGTTCGGCTTGACGGTGAACGTGGAGACCATGCCGGGGTAGATCCCGCCGATGGTGACCGCGGCGATCGCCAGCAACGCCAACGAAACCCCGGGCCAGATCAGGTTGCGCGCCACCGCGTTGGAGAACACCAGCACGGCGACCGCGACCACCAGCGCGATCCAGGCGAGGATCTGTTTCGCCGGCAGCAACGCGTTGATCGCGGTGTACCCGGCGCCGTCGGTACCGGTGGTGGACGTGTGGCCGAGCAGCAGGCCGCGCTGGTCGAGGAAGTACGCCACCGCCTTGAGCACGACGAACAGCGCGACCAGGATCGACAGGTGCAGCCGGGCGGCGTGGGTGATCCGGTCGCCGCGGCCGGACAGCCGCACCCCGCCGTACAGCCAGTGCGTCAGCAGCACCGCCACCAGCGCGAGGAACACCAGCGTGAACCCGACCCCGATCAGGTACCGGTAGAACGGGTACTTGAACACGTAGAAGCCGATGTCGGTGCCGAACTGCGCGTCGCCGGTGCCGAACCGCTGGGCGTTGCTGAACAGCAGCCACTGCGCCCACACGCCCCGCGCGGACAGCCCGGTGATCAGCCCGGTCACGATCGCCACCGCGGCGACGATCAGCCGCATCCGCGGGGTCACGGCCGCCCGGTAGCGGTCGAGGTTCTGCTGCTCGGGCGAGTGCGGCCGCACCTTCGGCCGGAGCCGGTACGCGAGTTGGATGTTGCCGCCGAGCCACACCGCGGCACCGGCGCCGAACACCGCGAACAGCACCAGCTTGGTGCGCAGGTTGGTGGCGAACACCGAGGTGAACGACACCTCGCGGAACCACAGCCAGTCGGTCCAGGTGGACACCACCCAGCTGCCGCCGGCGATCAGCACGATCAGTGCGACGATCGCGGCCAGGATGCGCCGGGTGCGGCGACCGACCATGGGCAGAGGCGTACGCATCGTCACCGGCTCATCCCCCATCCCGCCGACCCCACGACCTGCGCGTGGCGTCCCAGACTAGGCGATCGCGCCGCCGACCGCCCGTACGGTCCTGCCTGCCGGCCGGTCAGGAAGCATCGAGGAACCGTTCAGCCGGCCGGGGTGGCCGCGCCGGGACGCCCCGGCGGCGGGCCGGGTGGCCCGGCCGGGACGCCTCAGCAGGACGGGGTGGGCTTGCCGGCCCGCAGCTCGGACAGGGCCTGCAGCGCACCGTGCAGCGTGCTCACCTTCACCAGCTTCAGCCCGTCCGGTACCGACCCCTTGGCCTGCGCGCAGTTGCCGGCCGGGGTGAGGAACACCGTCGCGCCGTCCCGCCTCGCGCCGAGCAGCTTCTGCTGGATGCCACCGATCGGGCCGACCTTCCCGTCCGCGTCGATCTCGCCGGTCCCGGCGATGACCTTGCCGCCGGTCAGGTCCGCCGGCGTCAGCGTGTCGACGATGCCCAGCGCGAACATCATCCCGGCGGACGGCCCGCCGATCTCGCCGAGACTGACCTTCACCCGGTACTTGCAGGGCTGCTTCTCGGTCACCGTGACGCCCAGCGCCGCCTTGCCCGAGTCGCCCTTGCCGGTGGTGATCGTCGCGGTCCTCGCCTTGCCGTCGCGGGTGTAGCCGATCTCGCGCGTGCTGCCGACCGCCTTGTCCTGCACCAGGGTGACCAGGTTCTGCGTCGAGGTGACCGGCTTGCCGTCGACGCTGTCCAGCACGTCGCCGGCCTTCAGCTTGCCGGCCGCGCCGGAACCGGCCGCCACCGACTTGACGGTCACGTCGACCGCGCAGCCCAGCTCCCGGTACGCGGCGGTCTCGGCCGCGGTCTGCGAGTCCTGGAACTGCTGTTGCTGCTGCTTGTCGGTCTGCTGCTCGGTCTGGTCCGGCGGGTAGACGGCGTCTCGCGGCACCACCGCGTACCGGTCGTCCCACCAGTCGTACAGCGCCGTCCAGAGGGTGAGGTCGTCGGAGACCGAGACCGTCACCAGTCGCAGCTGGCCGGTCGACTTCGACGCCGTACCGCGCTGCACGGTGATGATCTTCGTCCCGTCGACGGTGCCGAGCGTGTCGACCGTCGGCCCCGGGCCGAGCGCCACGTACGGCACCTTCACCAGCAGCGAGGCCGCGGTCAGCAGGGCCACCAGTACGGTGCCGATCAGCACGGTCCACCCGCGTCGTTCCATGCCGGGAGCCTATGCGGGCGGCGCCACGCCGACGCAGCCACCCGCGTACCGCGTGTCGCGGCGCGGCCGACGCCCGGTTCCGCGTGTTCGCGCGTAGCGGACGCCGCCCGGGTGTCCGGTCACTGCACGTCGCGTACCGTGGAAGGTGTGACCGGGGCGGTTGCACCTACCTGCACACGGTGCGATGGGACGTTGTGATGACTGATATTCCGTTCGGGTTCTCGGTGCCGGGAGGCACACCCGACCCCAACGACCCGCAGCAGATGGCGCGGTTTTTGTCCCAGCTTCAGCAGTTTCTGGTGACCCCGAGCTCCGGCCCGGTCAACTGGGACCTGGCCAAGCAGGTCGCCACCAGCCAGGTCGACACCGA
Organism: Actinocatenispora comari; assembly: GCF_017312725.1. Lineage (GTDB taxonomy): Bacteria > Actinomycetota > Actinomycetes > Mycobacteriales > Micromonosporaceae > Actinocatenispora > Actinocatenispora comari. The sequence continues at coordinate 18,515 of NZ_BOPO01000051.1, forward strand.
CGATCCCGCCGTGAGCGCGAGCGACCGCGGCGAGCTGGCCGAGGCGGTCAAGCTCGCCGACCTGTGGCTCGATCCGGTCACCACGCTGCCCAGCGGGGTGCGTTCGACCGCCGCCTGGACCCGCCGGGAGTGGATCGAGAAGACGCTGCCGGTCTGGCAGCAGCTGTGCGACCCGGTCGCCGGCCGGATGGTCACCTCGATGAGCGACCTGATGCCGGAGGAGCTGCGCGGCCAGCTCGGCCCGATGCAGGCGATGGTCTCGTCGCTGGGCGGTGCGATGTTCGGCGGCCAGCTCGGTGCGGCGCTCGCCTCGCTGGCCGGCGAGGTGCTGTCCGACTCCGACATCGGCCTGCCGCTCGGCCCCGCCGGCGTCGCCGGGCTGCTGCCCACCAACCTCGCCGCGTACGGCGAGGGGCTGGAGCTGCCGGCCGACCAGGTGCGGCTCTACACCGCGCTGCGCGAGGCCGCCCACCACCGGCTGTACGCGCATGTGCCGTGGCTGCGGGGGCACATGCTCGCCGCCGTCGAGACGTACGCGCAGGGCATCACGGTCAACCGGGAGGCCATCGAGGAGGCGCTCGGCCAGGTCGACCCGAGCAACCCGGAGTCGATGCAGGAGCTCAACTTCGAGGGCGTCTTCACCCCGGAGGACACGCCGGCGCAGCGGTCCGCGCTGAACCGGCTGGAGACCAGCCTGGCGCTGGTCGAGGGGTGGGTGACGCACGTGGTCACCGCCGCGGTCGCGGACCGGCTGCCGAACGTGGCCCGGCTGACCGAGGCGTTCCAGCGCCGCCGTGCCGAGGGCGGTCCGGCCGAGCAGACCTTCGCCGCGCTGGTCGGCCTGGAGCTGCGGCCACGCCGGCTGCGCGAGGCGACCGCGCTGTGGGAGGAGCTGCGGGCCCGCCGCGGCGTGGACGGCCGGGACGCGATCTGGGGCCACCCCGACCTGCTGCCGTCGGCCGACGACTTCACCGACCCGGCCGCGTTCGCCGACACCTCGTCGTTCGACATCGGCGACATGGGCTTCGACCTGTCCGACCCGGCGCTCACCGGCACCGTGACCCCCGCCGGCGGTACTGGCGAGGCGACGGACGGCAAGACCGACCCGAGCGACACCGCCGACCCGGACCCGAAGGCCGACGCCGACGGCGACGCCGGACCCGAGGGCGTGGCGGGTTCGGGCGGTGACAGCGGCTCGGAGGGCGCGGCCGGTTCGGGCGGTGGCGCCGAGCGGCGGGACCGGCCCGACGACGGCGACAAGCCGCAGGACTGACCCGCGGCGGCCGGCTGGTGCCGGCTGCCTACACTGGCCTGACGTTCGAGGCGCCCGCTCCTGCGAAGGAGCGGGCGCAACGCGTACCCGGGGCCGTAGCCCAACGGCAGAGGCACATGGTTTAGGTCCATGCCAGTGTGAGTTCGAATCTCACCGGCCCCACCCGCCTTCCGGTCATGCCTCCGCGAGCGACCTGATCCGCTCCAGGCTGGCCCGGATGCCGGCCTCCAGCTCCTCGTCGTGGCTGGTCTGGCCGCCGAGGAAGGTACGGGTGAACCAGCCGGCGAACGCGCCGACCCCGTCCGGGGTGCGCCTGGTCGAGGTCAGCTCGCATCCGGCGTCGGTCTCCCGCAACGTGTAGCCCCACTGCGAGCGGTTGGTGTCGACCCGCCAGGAGATTTCCCGCTCCGGCTCGAACCGGACCACCCGCGACAGCGTCGGCCACCGGGTGTTGCCGCGGCGGTTGAGCCCGAGCAACCACGTTCCCCGGCGCACCCGACCGCCGATCGGGATCACCCGGCGGCACTCCGGTGACCACTCTCCGGTCCGGCGCACGTCGGCGACGACCCGCCAGACGCGTTCGGCCGGCGCGGCGATGTCGATCGACGCCGCGAGCGTCCTGATCTGCTGATCCGTGCCCATTCCTGTCCCCCTGTGTCGAGTCGCCCGCGGTACGCCCGGGATGCGGCCGCCCGGCGCCGGCCCGGGCTCGCGTGCGTGTTCGCGCGGGCCGCGCGGCAGACTCGGAACGGACGGCCCACCGGCGTACCGGTGCGAACCGGGGCCGTGGCCATTAAGATACAGACAGCCTGTATGTAAATCAAGGAGGGCGCCGCCCCATGCCTTCGACCACCCCGAAACCGACCCGCCGAAGCCAGCCCGAGCGCTCCGCGGCCACCCGGGAGGCGCTGGTCACCGCGGCCCGCCCGCTGTTCGCCGCGCACGGCTTCGCCAACGTCGGTACCGAGGCGATCGTCGCCGCCGCGGCCGTCACCCGCGGCGCCATGTACCACCAGTTCGCCGACAAGACGGCACTGTTCGCGGCGGTACTGGAGACGGTCGAGGCGGGCGTCGCCGAGCAGCTCGTCGAGCGGGTCACCGCCGCCGGCGTCACCGAACCGGTCGCCGCGATGCGGCTGGCCGCCCGCGCCTGGCTGGACGCCTGCGCCGAGCCCGACGTGCGGCGCATCGTGCTCGTCGACGGCCCCTCGGTACTCGGCTGGGCCCGCTGGCGCGCGCTCTGCCAGCGGTACGTGTTCCGCCTGGTGCACGACCTGCTCGCGGCCGCGATGGACAGCGGCCGGGTGCCCCGCCAGCCGGTCGTCCCGCTCACCCACCTGCTGCTCGGCGCCAGCGACGAGGCCGCCCTCTACGTCGCCGAGTCCCCCGACCCGGACGCCGCCCGGACCGAGATGACCGCCGCCCTCGACCACCTCATCAACGGCCTCACCGTCCCACCTCCAGCGGAGTGACCACCCCTCCGCCGCGGTGGCAACCCGCCAGCCCGACGCCCACCCACCGCCGCGGCGCACCGCAACCATCCTCGACGCCCACCCAGCGACGTGGTCCCACCGCAACCACTCTTGACGCCCACCCCAGCAGGAGACCGCCGCGCTCAACAGGCGCGTTCAGCGCCTGTTGAGCTTCTTGAAGGCGCGTACCTCGGCGAGCGACCGGTCGTCGACCACGTCGGCGATCGACCGGCGCGAGTTCGCGGCGCCGTAGTCACCGGCCGCGGCGCGCCAACCGGCCGGCCGCACGTCGAACTGCTTGCCGAGCAGGGCGAGGAAGATGCGCGCCTTCTGCTCGCCGTAGCCGGGCAGCTTCTTCAACCGCGTCAACACCGTCGCGCCGTCCGGGTCGCCGCTGGTCCACAGCGCCTCGGGCACCCCGTCGTACTCGGCCACCAGGTACCGGCAGAGCGCCTGGATGCGGCGGGCCATCGAGCCGGGGAACCGGTGCACGGCCGGCGGCTCCGAGCACAGCGCCACGAACTCGTCCTCGTCGGCGTCCGCGATCGCGCCGGCGGGCAGCTCGCCGAACCGGTCGGCGATCTTCTTCGGCCCGGCGAACGCGGTCTCCATCGGCACCTGCTGGTCCAGCAGCATGCCGATCAGCAGTGCCAGCGGCGACTCGGCCAGCAGCGAGTCGGCCGCCGGCTCACCCGCCAGGTACACGGTGCGTCCCATACCCGCATCCTGCCACCGGCCGGCGAGCCCGGCAGCGGCTTGCCCCAGCGCCGACCGGCCGCGATCAGCGCAGTTCGGCGGCGATGAGGTCGGCGAGCCCGCGGAACGCCTTGCCGCGGTGGCTGATCGCGTCCTTGGCGTCGGCGGACAGCTCGGCGGAGGTCTGCTGGTACCCGTCCGGGACGAAGATCGGGTCGTAGCCGAAACCGTTCTCGCCGCGCGGGGCGCGGATGATGCGGCCGAGCATCCGGCCCTCGACGACCTGCTCCCGGCCGTCCGGCCAGACGATCGCCGCGGCGCAGACGAACCCGCCGCCGCGGTGCTCGTCCGGTACGTCGCCGATCTGGCCGAGCACCAGCCGCAGGTTGGCCTCGTCGTCGCCGTGCCGGCCGGACCAGCGGGCGCTGAACACGCCGGGCATGCCGTTCAGCGCGTCGACGGTCAGGCCGGAGTCGTCGGCGACCGTCGGCAGCCCGGTCTGCTGGGCGCCCTCGCGCGCCTTGATCAGCGCGTTCTCGGCGAAGGTGAGGCCCGACTCGGGCACCTCGGCGTACTCGTCGACGGCGTCCAGACCGATCAGCTCGACGCGCTCGCCGGCGCTGGTGGCGGCGAGGATGCGGCGCAGCTCGACCAGCTTCTTCGCGTTCCGGCTGGCCAGCAGCAGGCGCGCGGTCACGACGCGAGCGCCTTGCGCTGCGCCTCGGCGAGCTGTGCGCACCCGGCCGCGGCCAGGTCGAGCAGCTTGTCCAGCAGCGCCCGGTCGAACACGTCGTGCTCGCCGGTGCCCTGCACCTCGACGAACTCCCCGGACCCGGTGCACACCACGTTCATGTCGACGTCGGCGCGCACGTCCTCCTCGTACGGCAGGTCGAGGCGCGGCTCGCCGTCGATGACGCCGACACTGATCGCCGACACCGACCGGTGCAGCACCTTGCCCGGCGACGCGGCCAGGATGCGGCGCTCGCCCATCCAGGCGATCGCGTCGGCCAGCGCGACGTAGGCCCCGGTGATCGCGGCGGTGCGGGTGCCGCCGTCGGCCTGCAGCACGTCGCAGTCGAGCACGATGGAGTTCTCCCCGAGCGCCTTGAAGTCGAGGCAGGCGCGCAGGCTGCGGCCGATCAGCCGGCTGATCTCCTGGGTACGCCCGCCGATGCGACCCTTGACGCTCTCCCGGTCGCCGCGGGTGTTCGTCGAACGGGGCAGCATCGCGTACTCGGCGGTGACCCAGCCCTCGCCGCTGCCCTTGCGCCAGCGCGGCACGCCCTCGGTGACGCTCGCGGTGCACAGCACCCGGGTGTCGCCGAACGACACCAGCACCGAACCCTCCGGGTTCTTGGTCCAGCCGCGGGTCAGGGTGACCGGGCGCAGCTCGTCGGCGTTCCGTCCGTCAGCTCGCGTCATGCGCCACACCCTACCGACGGCCACCGACAGGCCAGCGGTCAGTTCCTCGGTGGCCCGCCACGCCCGACACCACGGTGCCCGATGCCATGGCCGGCTGGCGCCGGCTCTCAGACCTCGTACGACGCGCCCGGGCGGACCACCTCGGTCGGCCCGTCGTACTCCCCCGCCACCTCGTCGAGCGTCTGCGCCTCGGAGTGCCACGCCGGTACCAGGTGGGTCAGCAGCAGCCGTCCGACGTCGGCGCGGTGCGCGAACCCGCCGGCCTCCCGGCCGGTCAGGTGCAGGTCCGGCGGGTTCTGCCGGGTCTCGACGTAGCTCGCCTCGCAGAGGAACAGGTCGGCACCGTCGGCGAGCTTCGTCAGCTGGTCGCACGACGCGGTGTCGGCGGAGTACGCGAGGGTCCGGCCGCCGTGCTCGACGCGCGCGCCGAACGTCTCGACCGGGTGGTTCATCCGGTCCACGGTGAGCTCGAACGGGCCGATGGTGCCGGTGCCCGGGGTGAGCGTGACGAACCGGTACACGTCGCCGAGCGGCTCGTCGCCGCCGTCGTACACCGCGGACAGCCGCTGCTCGGTGCCGGCCGGGCCGTACACCGGCAGCTGCGGGTAGGGCCCGCTCGGCCCGTACCGCCGGGCCACCACGTAGGAGGACGCGTCGAACATGTGGTCGCCGTGCAAGTGGCTGAGGAAGATCGCGTCGATCGAGTGCGGGTCGACGTAGCGCTGCAGCGTGCCGAGCGAGCCGGTGCCGAAGTCGACCAGCAACCGGAACCCCTCGGCCTCGACCAGGTAGGCAGAACACGGCGCCTCCGGACCCGGAAAGCTGCCGGCACAGCCGACGATGGTCAGTTTCACGTTGCTCTACCCCTTGCGTTGCCTGTCTGTGGCTGCGCCGCCGCGGGGACCGTCACCCGCCGCGCGACCTGGCGCCTCGATCCTGTGTACGGACGCCCACCGGCGCCGAGGTTGTCCGGTGCCCCGGCACCGGTCCTGCCGTCCGTCAGGACGCCAGCGAGACCCCGCCGAACGCCGTCCCGTCCACCGACTCGGCGGTCGCCGCGGACAGCCCGAGGAACCGTCGGGCCAGCGCCTCGAACCGGTCCGGATCGCCGGTGGAGAGGAACCGGTGCCGGGGCGCGTCCGCACCCTCGGCACGCAGCAGCTCTCCCTGGGTAAGAACGCGGTACACGTCCTTGGCCGTCTCATCGGCGCTGGAGACGAGTGTCACGCCGTCGCCCATCACCAGCCCGAGCAGGCCGGCGAGCAGCGGGTAGTGGGTACAACCGAGCACCAGGGTGTCGACGTCGGCACGTTGCAGCGGTTCCAGGTACGACTGGGCCACGCCGAGCAGTTGCCGGCCGGTGGTGATCCCCCGCTCCACGAACGGGACGAACTGCGGGCAGGCGACGCTGTGCACCGAAACGCCGGGGGCCGCCGAGAAGGCGTCCTCGTACGCGCCGGAGGTGACGGTCATCGCGGTGGCGATCACGCCGACCCGGCCGTTGCGGGTGGCGGCCACCGCGCGCCGCACCGCGGGCCGGATCACCTCCACCACCGGCACCCGGTAGCGCTCCCGGGCGTCGTGCAGGCAGGCCGACGAGCCCGCGTTGCAGGCGATGACGAGCATCTTGACGCCCTGCTCGACCAGGTGGTCGAGCACGTCCAGGGCATAGCGCCGGACCTCGGCGATCGGGCGCGGCCCGTACGGCGCGTGCGCGGTGTCCCCGACGTAGAGCAGCTGCTCCGAGGGCAGCTGGTCGAGGATCGCGCGGGCCACCGTGAGGCCGCCGACACCGGAGTCGAAGATGCCGATGGGCGCGTCGGTCACGGGCGTGAGCCTAACCGCCAGCGCCACACCGGGCCGTCCAGCGCACCCGAATGTCGCGAACGTGACACTCTGATGACGGCACGAAGCGGGCGACTCCTCACGCGCGCCGCGCCGGACCGACCTGACATGCTGGGCCACGGCACCCGCCACGGCACCGTGCCGGCGCGCTTCGCGCGGCCGGGCCCGGTGACGACCGACATACGGAAGAATCGGACGCGTGACTTCGCAGCCAACAAGCAGCGACAGCGCCGGCAGCGGCGACCAGCGGCCCGCGGCATCCGCCGGCGGTACGCCACCCGCGCCGCCGACCGGTCCGATGCCGGTGTGGCCGCAGGAGCCCGCCGCCCCGGCCGGCGGCCCGACCGCGCGACCCGAGCCCGGCCCCGGCC
>NZ_BOPO01000052.1 GCF_017312725.1 Actinocatenispora comari
GGACGTCGTGGCCGAGCCGGGGCGTGCCGCCGCCGATCCCGTCGCCGACGGGGCGGGCGTGGACGGCGCCCCGCGGCCGGCGCCGGCCGAGCCGGCCGCCCGACCGGACCTGCCGCACATCGACGACCCACGGCAGGTGCTGGCCGGCGCCGGCGAGGTGCCGGCTGCCCACCGGGAGCTGTGGGACGCCCACCGGGCCGCCCTCGACGCCCGGCACGACGTGCTCGAGCTCGACCGGCAGCTGGTCCGGGCCGAGGCCGACCAGCGGGCCGGCGTCGACGGCGCGGCGGACCGGCTGACCGAGCTGCGCGGCCGACTGGACCAAGCCGAGCAGCGGCTGCGGGAGCGGGTCGAGCAGGTCGACCGGACGCTGGGCCGGGAGGCGGACGACTACCGGCGCGCTGCCAGCCTGCTGCGCGACCGTGCCGGCGACCTGCGGTACGTGGGGCGGGTCGACGACGGTCACCGGTTGGAGGCTCGGGCCCAGCGGCTGCACCAGGCGGAATGGGCGCTGCGCAACGCGCAGGGCATCCACCTGCGGGCCAACGAGCGGATGGACGAGGCCCGCGAGTTCCTGCGCGAGCAGGAGCTGCTGCGCGCGGCGGGTGTCGAGGAGACCCACCCGGACGTCGTCGACTCCGGGGTGATCGCCGACCAGGAGTGGCACGGCGCCGCCGGCCTCACCGAACGCTTCGCCGACAAGCTCCGTACCTCGATCGACCGGCTCGACGAGGTCCGTGACACCGAGGACCGGGCCGCCTGGCTGCCCGAGGTCGCCGACGCCCCCGAGGCGGGTACGCCGCGGTCTGTCGGGGATTCGAGGGACCGGTTCGAGGGCCTGTTGGCCGGGCACGAGGCGCATCGGGCGGCGGTCGACGAGATCAGCCGTACCGCCGTGGCCACCGCCGGTGTGCGCGCCGAACTGCACGCCGCCGACGAAACGCTGACCCGGCTGCACGCCGATCCCGACGCCGATCCGGCCGCGGTGGAGGCGGCCCAGCGGGAACGCGACGAGGCCGCGGTCCGGTTGGCCGACGCGCAGGTGCGCGAGTTCGTCGCGAGCCGCTCGGTGTACGCGCCGGCCGAGCGGTACGCGCGACTGTCGGCCGACGCGATCGAGCGGCACCGCGCGGCGCGAACCGCGGCCGAGGAACACGCGACCGAGCTGCGCGAGCGGGCCGCCGAGGCGGACGCGGAACTCGGCGCCCTGCCCGCCGACCACCCGGACCGGGCCGCGCGCGCCGACCAGGTCGCCGAGCTGCGTACCACGGCCGACCGGCTGGACCGGGTCGCCGAGTCGCTGCGCGAGGTGGAGACCGAGCTGGTCGCCGCCGACGCCCAGCACCGCGGTTCGCTCGCCGCCGGGCGCGAGGCGGAGCTGACCGCGATCGACCACGAGCACCAGGCGAGGGCCGCGTCGGACCCGGCCGAGCGGGCACGACACGAGGGCCTCGCCGAGCAGGCACGCGACCGGGCGGCGAACGAGCGGGCGGTGGCCGACGAGGCGGACCGGGCGCTGCGTGCGGCGCTGGACCGGGCGACCGACGCGCTGGCCGAAGCCCGTACGCACGATCCGGAGCCGGGGCCGGAGCGCGGCACCGAGGAGACCCCGGCGGCCGCGCCGCCCGACCGGGCGGCGGAGACCGACCCGAACCGCCCGACCCGGCTCGCGTCGACCACCGAGATCGACGACTCGGTGCGGCGGATGCTCGACCTGCTGGGCGGATCCCGGGCAAGTTCGGTGCTCGATCACCTCCTCGGCCGGATCGGTCTCGGTGATCCGGAGTCGGCCCGCGGCGACCGTGCCAGCGTCCGGCTCGACCAGCTGCTGGGCAAGATCGGTCTGGGCCGGGCGGCGAACTGGGTACGGCAGGCCGAGCGGTCGGCGTTCGAGCAGGTGGTGGCCGAGCGGTACCTGTCGGGGGAGCACGGCGACGAGGCGCGCTACATCGCCCGGGCCCGCGGCTGGGACGGCACCGAGGTGCGGACCAGGATCGAGCGCGGGCCGCTGCCGCCGGGGCGGATCGCCGAGGTCCGGGCCCATCCGGAGAACGGCGAGCCGGGTGTCATCGTGGTCTCCGACCGGATCCAGGTCGAGAGCCGGCAGGAACTCGACCTGATCGTGCTGCGCGAGGTGGGCGACGCGCTGGTCGACATGCACACCCGCGCGGTCGACGGGCCGAACGGGCCGCGGGCCGACCACCGGGGGCTGAGCCAGTGGTGGCACCACCGGGTGCGTACGTCCGGCGACAGTCTCAGCGCGCACCGCAAGCCCGACTGGTACATGCCCCGGTTGACGCAACGTGACCGGCAGCAGATCAACTACCTCGACCGGGTGCTCGAGCTGCACCGCACCGCCGTCGAGGACCTCGGCCGGCTTGGCGAGGCGGGCACCGACGCCGACCGCCGGCGGCTCGAGCACGTCCGCGATCTGACCGACCGGGAGGCCGGCCGGCTCGCCCGCGAGCTGGGCGTGCACCAGTCGGATCGGGCGCTGTCGATGGTCACCCACCGGCTCACCTCGGAGCACGGCACCGAGGTGGTACGCCAGCACGCCGAACGGCTCGCCGCCGAGGACGAGGCGCGGCGCCAGCGCCCGGCACTGGCCAGCGGCGACGTCCGGTCCGCGCCGGGTGAGGTGCCGGCGTGGCGGCGGATGGCCGAGGCGGTCACCCCGACGGAGGCGCCGCGTCCGGCGGCCGCACCGGACGCCGCGGTGGGCGAGCCCCGCCGTACCCCTGGGGTGCCGGACGCCCACGACCTCGCCCGGGCGGTGTCGACCGCGGACGGTGCGCGCGAGCTGCTCGCGGCGCCGGCCGAGCACGGGAGCCAGGCCGGCGACGCGGTCGCCCGGGTCGACTGGGCCACCGACCCGGACACCGGGATCCGCTCCGACCGGCTGCTCACCGTGACCACCCGGCAGGGCCGTACCGAGCAGGTCGACATCGGTGACGTCCTGGCCGACGTCGCCGGCCGGATCACCGACCCGACGGTGGACGCCGAGCTGGTTTCCCGGCTCGGGCAACGCATCGACGCCGTGCTCGACCTGCATCACGAACCGGTGATCGGCGCCCTCGACGCGCTGGCCGACCTGCACGCCCAGACGCCGGACGCGGCGCACACCCCGATCGAGTCGCGGTTCGACCAGCTGCTGCACGAGGCCGGGGTGCACGGCGACGACATGGCCCGCCGGCTGCTGCGGGCCGAGCTGCGGCCGCCGGCGCGCGACCTGCTGGATCGCCTCTACCGGGACACGCCGGTCGAGCAGGTGACCGAGCCGGTCCCGGACGCCACCGGCCAGCTGCCGCCGGTACCGGCCGAGGTGCGCGCCGCGCTGCCCGACGCGCTCGCGGCGCTGGAGGGCCCGGCCGGGCGGCATCCGCTGGCCCGGGCGTACCTGAGCGCGGCCGGCGACCGGGTCATCGGCCTGAGCCACGACGGCCGCCGGGCCGAGGTGGCGATCCCGCACGTCGCGGCCGATCCGGCGGTCACCGGGCCGCACCACGAGCGGGTGCCGGCGCTGGTCACCGAGGCGCTGGCCCGGCGGTTCGCGACCGAGCTCGGGCTGTCCCGCGGCGACTGGGCCGAGCTGTCCGGCAACCCCGAGCTGGCCAGCCGGTCGGTGCGGTTCGAGGCGCTGGCCCGGCTGCACGAGCAGTCGTACGGCACGCAGCGAGACGCGGTGGAGCGCCGCATCGCCGGCCTGCTCACCGAGCTGGGGCTGCGCGACGACCTGCGGGACGCCGACCGGCTGCGGGTGGAGTTCGTCAAGCCGCTCGGCGGGTACGAGCGGGCGCTGCTGGAGCACTTCGGGGCGGCGCCGCGCGAGGTGGAGCTGGCGAGCCCGCCGGCCGAGCACCTGCGCCTGGTCGCCGCCGTGGACGCCGTGGTGGCAGAGCTCGGCGCCGACGGTACCGGCCTGGTCCGGCGCGCCGAGCTGGTGGACGGTGCGACGGTGCGGGTGTGGCCGCTGGACGGGCGACCCATCGAGGTCGGCCTGCCGGAGCCGCACGAGTCGGTGACCGCCGCGGCCGCCGAACCGCTGACCGACGTGGACGTTCGCGTCGCCCGCGAGCGGTACGAGGAGCTTGCGCTCACGACGGTCGGTGAGGCGATCGGCCGGGCGCTCGCCGAGGACGCGTCGGGCCGGCTGGCCAGCTGGCCGCCGGAGCAGCGGGCGCTGCTGACCGAGGTGGGTGGTCAGCACGGCCGCGCCGCGGCGCACGCCCGGCTGACCGAGCGCGCGGCCGAGGCGCGCCGGGCCGGCGACGACGTGGAGGCGGCCCGGCTCGATGCGGCCCGGCACGCGCTGGCCGAGGAGCTGCGGCAGCGGGCGGCGGACACCGGCCTGACCGACCGGACCGGCAACGAGCCGCGACTGGTGCAGGCCAGGTCGATGCTGCCGGGCGAGCTGCGCCGGATCGTCGACGAGGTGCGGCACGAGGATCTGCGCGACGGGCTGGACGGTCGGTACGACGAGTCGGTCCGCGACGACGTGGCGACCGCGGCGCGGGCGCTGGCCGGCGACGGGCCGGGGCATCCGGTCCGCTCGGTCGGCCTCGACGAGGGCCGGCTGCGGCTGCGGACCGCCGACGGCCGCGACGTCCACGTCGACCCGCGCCGGGTGCTCGACGACATCGCCGCGCAGGGCCGCTCGCCGGAGCGCACGGTGGCCGCGGTCGAACGGCTCGCCGCGGCCGTCGAGGAGGCGGTGCGCCCGCAGGATGCGGACCCGGCGCACCGGCGGGCCAGCACGCTGTCCGCGCTGGCCGAGACCGCCGGCCGCGGTGAGCTGCCGGCGGAGGTACGGGACGCGGCCCGGCAGCGGTTCGCCGAGGTGGCGGCGGAGGGCGCGGTGGACCGCGGCGAGCTGCCGGCGGCCGCCCGCCGGCTGCTGGCCGACGGCGCCGATCGCGGCGCCACCGTCGAGGAGATCAGCCTGGCCGCCGAGGGGCTGACGGCGAACGAGGCCGCGTTCTTCGGCACCGTCCGCGAGCTGCTGCCGGATCTGGTCGGGCCGGACCGGCACGAGCTTGCCGCCGGGCTGCGGCTGAACGCCGACGGGTCGCTGGAGGTCACCCGGCATCGGGGCCGCACGACCCGGGTCGAGCTGTTCGACCGGGCCAACCGGGAACTGCCGGCCGACGACGCCGGGCGACGGGTCGCGGTCACCAGGGTCCTCGCCGAGGCGGTGGCCGAGGCCAGGCAGCGCCCACCGCGACTGTTCTCCCGGGTGGTCCACCCGGACCGGCGGCACGACCACATCCTGTGGAACGAGCCGTCGAAGGGCTGGCTGCCGCGTACCGTGCAGCGGCTGAAGTTCACCACCCCGCACGACGCGGTGCGGCTGGCCGAGCTGCGCGCCCTCGGCCGGCTGCACGAGACCGCCGACGCGGCGACCCGGGACCGCATCGAGGAGGCGCTGCGGGACCGGGCGCTGACCGAGGGCACCGACGGCGCCGACCCGCGGCGGGAGTGGGTGGCCGACCGGGTCAGCGACGAGACCTGGCGGCTGCTCGCCGAGGTGAACGACGGCCACGACCTGCCACCGCAGTACGAGGTCGTCCGGGTTCTCGGCGAGGGCATCGACGGCCTGCGGATCGCGCCGCGCACCGAGCGGGACCCGTCGCTGCCGCACTTGGCGGACGTCCGCGGCCCGCACGACCTGCTGCCCCAGCGCGCGGTGAACAGCCTGTTCAGCGTCCGACCCGAGCAGCACGGGATGAGCCGCCTGCTGGCGTCCATCGACCCCGGCATCGAGGTACGGGTCGAGATCGGGCACGTCGAGTCCGACGCGCTGTTCCACGGCGAGCTGGTCCGGTTCGACAGCGCGGAACGCGACGTGCCGGAGGCGCTCGCCGACGCCCGCCAGGTCTCTCCCGGGTACTTCAAGCTGACGGTGCGGGAGGACTGGCCGGGCGGCATCTCCGCCGAGCACATTCGGCGGGAGCTCAACCGGCAGCTCGCGGACATGCTCGCCACCGAGCGCACCCCGAGCCGGCTGCCGTCGGTCCGCAAGATGCTCGCGACCGAGATCGCCGGGCCGCTGGCCAAGGTGTCCGTGATGACCGGCGCGCTGCTGTCCGGCTATCTTCCGCTGGCCCAGGGCACCGGTTCGTTCACCGCGGGTCTGCTGGGCCTGTTCGTCAGCGGCCCGGTGCTGGTGCACTACCTGCGGCACACCATCGACAACGTGCAGACCATGCTGCGCGAGCAGCGCACCGGCTGGAGCGACCAGGACCCTCGGACCCACCTGCACCGTGACCTCGCCGCCCTGCGCGACGTCGCGGATCCCCGGCTGGCCGCCCGGGGGATGCGGGCCGAGCTGCCGGCCGGGACCGAGTCGGGCCGGCCGGAGCTGGCCGGAGCACGCCCGGACGGCGAGGCGCCGCAGCGTCCGGCGGCCGAAGCACGCCCCGACGGCGAGACCCGTCCGGATGGCGAGGCGCGGCCCGACGGCGAGACCCGTCCGGATGGCGAGGCGCGGCCGGATGGCGAGGCGCGGCCCGATGGCGAGGCGCGGCCGGACGGTGAGGCGCGGCCGGACGGCGAGGCGCGGCCCGACGGTGCCGCACATCGTCCGGATCCCGGCACCGACGTCGCACGACGGCCGGACGGCGAGCTGCTCACCCCGCAGGAACGCGAACGGCTCGTCGAGGCCGGCCGTACCGCCGCCGTCACGGCACTCGACGAGCACCGGGTGGAGCACGTTCGCGCGCACGCCGACCGGGACGGGACGCTCGTCCTGCGCCGCGACCCGGTCCGGTCGGACGAGCCGCGCCCGGCTGATGGCTGGGTGGACGCGAACACCGTCCGACCGCACGACCCCGCATCGGCGGAAGGCGGCTCCCGGCCGGACACCGCGGCCCACCCGGACGGTGCGGCCGGCCCGGACGGTGCGGCTCACCCGGACACCGCCGCGCGGCCGGACGGTGCGACGCACCAGGACGGGTGGCGGCATCGGCTGGTCAGCCGGGTGTCCCCGCGAGTGAAGGTGCGGTTCGAGGTGGCCGGGCCGGGCGATCCGGCGACCCGGCGGATCGGTACCAACGAACACGTCGTCTTCGTGCCGCGCGAGCTGCCGGCCGGCAAGACGATGGAAGACGTCATGCGCGACCGGCTGGCCGAGGTCATGTCGTCCGAGCGGCAGCTCGTGCAGAAGTTCCAGACCCTGCGCACGAAGCTCACCGTCAACTCGTTGTGGGGCGGGATCACCGGCGGTGCGCTGGCCGCTCTGCTGGTGCACGCGAACGCGCCGCAGCTCGGCTTCAGCCTGCTCGCGGCCGAGTTCGCCGGCCGGTGGGTCGGTACCACGGTCAAGCACTGGTCGGAGCGGATGTTCGAGGCGGCGGACATGTCCGCGGGCGCCCGCGAGGGCGAGCTGAGCCGCGCGGTCTCCCCGGAGGAGACGTCGAACGGCGCCACCGAACTGCGCGAGTACATCGAGAAGCTGGCCTGGAAGGCGGGCCTGGACGAGGACGCCATCCGGGTGCACACCGGCGCCGCGAGC
>NZ_BOPO01000053.1 GCF_017312725.1 Actinocatenispora comari
CACCGCCGGTACCGCCGCCGGTCGCGCCGGGCGCGCCGTTGGCACCGCCGCCCGTCGATCCGGGCGCGCCGTCGGCACCGCCGCCCGTCGAGCCGGGCGCCGTGCCCGAACAGCCGCGGCCGAGCGCCGGCGAGCTGGGCTGGGCGCCGCCGGAGTGGTGGCCCCCTGGCCCGATCGAGGGCGCGGCGCTCGATCACACCGACCCGGCGTCCGGCGTTCTCGAGCCGGCCGGTGGACCTGCCGCCGAAGCCGCCGAAGCCGTCGGACCGAGCGCCGGTGCGCCGGACGGGACCGGGCCGGCCGGAAGCGACCGCGGATCGCGCCCGGAGCTCGGCCGTCCGCAGGAGTCGATGGCTCCGCCGTCGGACCCGGACCTCGTGCCCAGCCTGGGCCGGCTGCCGAGCCCGAACCTCGGGCCGCAGTTGCCGGTCGGCGACCTCGTCGTCGTTCCGGAACTCGGCGCCGCACCGACCGGCACGGACCCGGAACCGGTCGACGGCACCGGTACGCGAGCGAACCCGGAGGCCGTCGGCACCGGGATGCGAGGGGCAGACCGGGAAACCACGCGCGGAGCGAACCCGGAGCCGGTCGGCACCGGGGCGTGGGGCGAGAGCGAGGAATCCGCCGGCACCGGGGCGCCGGGCGCGGGCCAGGATCCGACCCGCGCCGGGACCGGAAGTACGAGCACGGACCGGCAGGCGGCGCGGCCCGACCCCGAGGCGTCGGGCGCCGAACCGGGCGAGGCGGTGGCGCGGCCACAACCGGTACCCGTGGCCAAGGCGTCGGCACTGATCCCGCGCCGCGGCCTGGACACCGAGCGGGCCTGGCTGCGCCGTTCGCTGAGCCGCGACTTCGACACGCTGGCCAGCTCGGTGGCCCGGATCATGTCCGAGCATCCCGGCATGAAGGGCGGCTCGGACGCCAACCCGGACGACGTACTGGCCGACTCGGTCGCCGTCCGGCTCTATCTCAGCGGCCGGGGCCTCGGCATCGACGCCGGCCTGCGGTCCGGCCGCGGCGGCCCGCACGTGCCGTTCGCCCGCTGCACCGCGGCGGGGCTGAACCGGCTGCCCTCGTTCCGCGGCACCGCGGTGGTGCGGGCGAGCCTGACCGACAGCGAGTGGGCGTTCTACCGCGACCGGCGGCTGGTCACCGACTGGAGCTTCGTCAACATGCTGTCGGGGCCGTGTTCGGCCCAGCGCGGCGACACCGACGTCCTGGTCTGGTCGATGACGGCCCGCCGCACGGCGCTGCTGGAACCCGACGGCGACGAGCACGTCGACGACCGGGTCGTGTTCCTGCCCGGGACCAACTTCAAGGTGCTCGGCGTGGAGGAGGGTACGGCCGAACGGCGCGGTGCGGTGCTGCTGCGCGAGATCGGCGGCAACGAGATCGACGACGACGGAAACGTGGACCGCAACCGGGTCTCGCTCGACGAGCTCGCGGTCAAGTCGATGCGGCGGAGCCTCGAACGGTGGGCCGACGCCGAGCATCCGCAGCGCACCGGTGCCGCGGCGGTGGCCCGGTTCGGCGCGCTGCCCGGCCTGGCCGGGCCGGTGCGGGAGAGGGAGGTGGCCCAGCCATGAGCGAGTCATGGGCATCGTGCGTGGTGCTTCGTCGAGGTGCCGCCGGAGGAGGGAACGCCGATGACGCCGGGTGAGCGAGTGAGTCGTGTCCCGGGGTGCCTCGTCGGTGTACCGACGGAGGGGGAACGCCGATGAGCGGGCAACTTCTGACGGTGGGCGGCGGCATGCCGGGAGCGCTGCCGACCATCGGCGCCGCGCTGGCCCGGGCCGAGCCGGGCGCCACGATCACCGTGCACCCCGGCCGGTACGCGGAGAAGCTGGTGCTCGCCACCCGGGTCACCATCGGTGCCGCCGAGCCCGGCACGGTGCACGTGCACGTGGCCGAGGGCAGCGTGCTGACCGTCGGCGGGGAGGGCGCCCAGCTGCGCGGGATCTCGCTGTCCAGCGACGATCCGAAGCTCGCCGCGGTCGACGTGTACTCGGGGGAGGCCGCGCTGGACGACTGCCGGGTCCGGGGTGCCGCCTGGACCGCGCTGCTCAGCCGGCTGCAGGGCTCGATCGCGCTGCGCAACTGCGACCTCGCGGCCCCGGCCGGGGTGGGGATCGTCCTGACGTCGGCCGCGATGAGCACGGTCGAGGACACCACCGTGCACGACGTCGGTACCACCGGCATCGTGGTCGGTGAGCAGGCCGCGCTGACCCTGCGGCGCTGCCGGGTGGTCGACCCCGTCGCCAACGGCATCTGCGTCAACGGCGACGCCAACCTGGTGGCCGAACAGTGCCGGATCGACGGCTCGGGCAAGCCCGCCTTCGTCGTCGACGACCGCGGCCGCGCCCGGGTCGACGGGCTGACGGTACGAAACAGCGCCCTGGCCGACGTGTTCTGCCGCGGCGAGGTGGACCTGACGGTGTCCGGGGCGGACCTGTCCGGCGCCGGCCAGCAGGCGGTGTACGTGATGGACGGCGCCCGGCCGCAGTTTCGCCGGTGCACCTTCGACTCGGCCGGCTACAGCGCGGTGCACGTCGCCGACGGCGGCCGGCCGGGCTTCGTCGACTGCACCTTCACCAACTCCCGGTTCGCGGTGACGGTGGACGGCCACAGCGCGCCGACCTTCGACGGCATGACGGTGTCCGGTACCACCGAGCAGGTGGCGCTGGTCGCCGAGGGCTCGTCGATCGAGCTGCGCCGGCTGCGGGCGACCATCGGCGCCGGCGGCGGCGTACTGGCCAGGGACGGCTCCACCCTGACCGGCGCCGACCTCACTGTCGAGTCCGGTACCGGGGTCGCGGTGCAGTTGCAGGACGCGGCCCGGGCCACGGTGCGCGGCGCCCGGTTCACCGGTACCGCCGACAGCTGCGTCACGGTCGGTGCCGGGTCGTCGCTGCTGCTGGAGTCGGCCGGCCTGCACGGCACCGGGCTGCAGGTGGGTGACCGGGCGGAGCTGCGGCTGCGCGACACCGAGGTGGTCGAGGCGCCCGGCGACGGCCTGCGCATCGGCGCCGGCAGCACGGTGACCGCCCACCAGGTGCGGGTACGCCGGGCGGGCCGGGCCGGCGTGCGCCTGGAGCCCGGCGCCGGCGGCAGCTTCGTGGAGTGCGAGATCCTGCAGAGCCGCACGTACGGCTTCGACGTCGACACCAGCGAATCGGTGTCCCTCGCGCGGTGCGTGGTGTCCGGCAACGGCGAGCAGGACGTCCGGCAGTGCCCGGACGCCGCGCTGCGGGTCGAGTCGCTCACCACCAACGGTGCCCCGGCCGCTCCGCCGCCGGCGGAGCCGGCACCGGCGCACGACCGGGTGCTGTCGCCGGACCCGGGGCAGGGTGGCGAGCGCGCGGACGCGGTCGAGCTGGCGGGACCGCTGCGCGAGCTCGACGACCTGATCGGCCTGCAGGGGGTCAAGCAGGAGGTCAACGCGCTGATCAACCTGATCAAGATGGCGCAGACCCGGCAGCGGATGGGACTGCCGATGCCGCCGATCAGCCGCCACCTGGTCTTCGCCGGCCCGCCCGGTACCGGCAAGACCACCGTCGCCCGGCTGTACGGATCGATCCTGGCCGAGCTGGGAGTGCTGCCCCAGGGGCACATGGTCGAGGCGGCGCGCGCCGATTTGGTCGGGCAGTACATCGGGTCGACCGCGATCAAGACCACCGAGCTGGTCAGCAAGGCGATCGGCGGGGTGCTGTTCATCGACGAGGCGTACACGCTGTCGGCGGACACCGGCGGCTCGGGCCCGGACTTCGGTCAGGAGGCCATCGACGCGCTGATGAAGATCATGGAGGACCACCGGGACGAGCTCGTGGTGATCGTCGCCGGCTACTCCGAACTGATGCAGGGCTTCCTCGCCTCCAACCCGGGACTCGCCTCGCGGTTCACCCGGACGATCGAGTTCCCGAACTACTCGGTCGACGAGCTCGTCACCATCACCTCCAACCTGTGCCGGGCGCACTACTACGAGCTGACCGACGACGGCGTCGACGCGCTGCGCAGCTACTTCGAGCGGGTGCCGCGCACCTCGACGTTCGGCAACGGACGGGTCGCCCGCAAGCTGTTCGAGTCAATGATCAACAACCAGGCCTCCCGGCTCGCCACCGAACCGCCGACCAAGAACACCGAGCTGAGCCGGTTGACCGCCGCCGACCTCGCCGCCGATCTGGCGCAGCTGGAGGAGCTGCCGGCCGAGCAGAGCCGCGTCGACGCCACCGCCGACCCGAACGGAGCGGTCACCGCCTCGCAGAGCTGGCAGCGCATCGGCGCGCTGGTGGGTGCGGTCGAGGCGCGGGAGGCGATCGGCGCCACCCTGGTGCGGCTGCGCGAGCTGCGCAACCGGTCCCGGGGGATCGGCCGGCACGGCAACGCGGTACTCGTCGGGGCCCGGGGCAGCGGCCGCGGCGAGCTGGCCCGGCTCTACGCGGCGGGGCTGTCCGAGCTCGACGTGGTCCCGGTCGGGCAGCTGGTGGTCGCCTCGACCCGGCAGCGGCTGGCCGCGGACTGGCCCGGCCAGGAACACAGCCTGGTCGCCGACGCGGTACTCGACGCCCGGGGCGGCGTGCTCGTGGTCGACTACACCGAGGACGGGGAGGCGCCCGGGGTCGAGGTCGTCGAGTCGTTGGTCCGCGAGTTGCGCGGCGGCCTCGGCGATCCCGTGGTGCTGCTGTGCACCGAGCCGGGGGTGGCCGAGCGGCTGCACGCCGCGGTACCGGCGCTGGGCGAGGTCTTCGGCCAGACCTGGACCCTGCCCGAGTACGACCTCGACGAGCTGGTCGAGCTGACGGTGCGGCACCTGGTCCGGCGCGGCCACGAGGTACCCGACGACGTACGGTCGGCGCTGGCCGGGCTCGCCGCGCAGCTGCCGGCCCGGACCGCCCGCTCCGCGCACCAGCTGTCCTGGCGACTGAGCCGGGCCGCCCGGTCGCGTACCTTGGCGCTGGCCGACGTCCACGGCCTCGCCGGCGCGTCGAACGGCGCCGCGTCGGCCGCGTCCGGTGGCTTCGCCACGGTGGGCTGACCGCGATGGACGAGCCAGCGACGGGGCGGACCGGTGCGCGAGACGGGCGCCCGACGAGGGACGAGATGGCCGCGGCCGGCCGCGCGTTGGAGCAGCGGATGCGCTCGGCCGAGGCGTACCTGATCACGACCGAGGTCCGGGGCAGGTCCGACGACGGCACGGTCTCGGTGACCGCCAACGGGCTCGGCACGCTGCGGTCGGTCCAGGTCGATCCGGCCGTCTTCGCCACCGCCGACGCCGAGGCGCTCGCGGCGGCCATCGCGCAGGCGATCCGGTCCGCGGCGGCGAACGCTACCGCCCTCGCCCGGCAGCGGATGGGCCCGGTCGAGATCAACCTGTACTGACCGGCCCTGGACCGGGCCGCGTTGCTCGGGGCGCTCAGGATTCCAGCGAGATGTCGGCCTCGCGCATCGCGGCCGAGAACACCAGCCAGACCTGTGCGCCCAGCCGGTCGGTGAGGTCGGCGGCGGTCAGCTCGCGGGGATGGTCCAGCCACCAGAGCACGCTGGCGTCGATCAGGCCGATGATGGCGGCGACCGCCTGCGCGGGCAGGGTGCCGGACCTCCCGTTGTCGCGCAGGAAGGCGCCGACCGCGTCGAGGAACTCCGGGATCGCGGCGGACGGTCCGAGCCGCACCCGGAACCGGTACAGGTTCGGGTGCCGTGCCGCCCAGTCCAGCACGACGGTGATGATCCCGCGGATGATGCCGCGGGGCGCGCCCCGGGCGTACAGCGCCGGGCGGATCGTGGCGCGCAGCCGGCGGGTGGCATGCCGGGCGACCTCGAGGTCGAGCTCGTCCTTGCTCTCGAAGTACCGGTAGACGTGCGGCCGGGGCACGCCGGCCTGCTCGGCGATCACGCCGAGGGCGGCGTCGTTGCCGTGCTGCTCGATGGCCGCCGCGGCGGCCTCGACGATGGCCTGCCGGCGGGAGTCGTGCTGCTCCTGTGCGGCCCGGCTGGCACGGCGGGCCGCGACCGTGTCCGAGCGTCCCACCTCTGCCATGCCGCGAGCCTACCGTGGTACACCTTGTACCCAGTCGCATTTCCTGGTACACCGTGTACCCAGAAGACCGAGCCGTGGAGGGGTGTCGTGGTGGCGACCGAGGTACCGCGCTGGATGGATCCGGAACTGGCCGCGCTGCGCGAGCTGGCCCGCGATTTCTGCGTCCGCGAGATCAAGCCGAACATCGACCGGTACGTGGCGAACAAGCAGGTCGACCGCGACCTGTGGCGGCTGGCCGGCAAGGTGGGACTGCTGTGCATGTCGATCCCCGAGGCGTACGGCGGGGGCGGCGGCACGTTCGCGCACGAGGCGGTGCTGATCGAGGAGCAGTCCCGGGTCGGCGACACGAGCTGGGGTGCGCCGCTGCACAGCGGGATCGTCGCGCACTACCTGCTCAGCTACGGCACCGAGGAGCAGAAGACGCGCTGGCTGCCCCGGATGGCATCCGGCGAGACGATCGGCGCCATCGCGATGACCGAACCGGGTGCCGGCTCGGACCTGCAGGCGGTGCGGACCAGCGCGATCCGCGACGGCGACGACTACGTCGTGAACGGCGCGAAGACCTTCATCACCAACGGGGTGCTGTGCGATCTGGTCGTCCTGGTGGTCAAGACCCGCCCGCAGGAGGCGGCGTCGGGGATCTCGCTGCTGCTGGTGGAGACCGACCGGCCGGGGTTCCGGCGCGGACCGGCGCTGGACAAGATCGGGATGAAGGGCCAGGACACCTGTGAACTGTTCTTCGACGACGTCCGGGTACCGGCCGGCAACCTGCTCGGTGGCACGGAGGGGCAGGGATTCGCCCAGCTGATGCAGCAACTGCCGCAGGAACGGCTGATCGTGGCGCTGGGTTGCGTGGCGGCCATGGAGACCGCGCTGGCGAGCACGATCGAGTACACCCGCAGCAGGGAGGCGTTCGGCCGGCCGCTGTTCGGTTTCCAGAACACCAAGTTCACGCTGGCCGAGGTCGCCACCCAGACCAGGGTGGCGCGCTGCTTCGTCGACGACTGCCTGCACCGGCACCTGGCCGGCGAGCTGGACATCGCCACCGCCGCGATGGCCAAGTACTGGGCGAGCGAGCAGGCGATGCACGTGCTCGACCGGTGCGTGCAACTGCACGGGGGCTACGGCTACATCGCCGAGTACCCGATCGCGCGGGCCTGGGCGGACATGCGCGTCCAGCAGATCTATGCCGGTACCACCGAGATCATGAAGGAACTGATCTCCCGCAGCCTGTGACCACCGCCGTACCGCGGTGGCGAAGCCAAGCTTCGGAGACCGCCCAGTTCCCGCCGTGTCCGGCGTCCACACCTACGAACGCCGGACACGTGAGGAGGCGGTGCTGCCGTGGTGGGGATGGCGACGGCTGATCTGGTCAGCAGGGCGCAGGCAGGCGACGGGGAGGCGTTTCGTGCGCTGACCGAACCGCACCGGCGGGAACTGCTGGTGCACTGCTACCGGATGCTGGGGTCGTTTCAGGACGCGGAGGACACCCTGCAGGACACGCTGCTGTCCGCCTGGCGGGGCATCGGCGCGTTCGAGGGGCGCGCGTCGGTGCGGACCTGGCTGTACCGCATCGCCACCAACCGCTGCCTCGACGCACTGCGCGCGGCGAGCCGCCGCCCGGCGGAGCCGTGGGACGTCACCGAGATCGAGCCGCCCGCCCCGAGCCGGCTCGGCGAGGTCGCCTGGCTGGAACCGTTCCCGGACGACTCGCTCGCCGGCGCGGCCGCGGCACCGCCGGGCCCGGCCGCCCGGTACGAGCAGACCGAGGCGATCTCGTTGGCGTTCGTCACCGCGCTGCAGGTGCTGCCCGCCCGGCAGGTGGCCGTACTGATCCTGCGTGACGTGCTGGGCTACCACGCCAGGGAGGTCGCCGCGCTGCTGGACACCACCCTGGAGTCGGTGACCAGCGCGCTCAAACGGGCCCGGGCCGGGCTGGCGCGCAGCCTCGGGCCGGCCGCGGATCGTGCGCCGGCCCCCGCGGCCGGCTCGCCCGCCGAGCAGCGGCTGGTGCGGAAGTTCGTCCGCGCCTACGCGGCCAGCGACGTCGAGGGCCTGGTCGCGCTGCTGACCGACGACATCCAGCTCACGATGCCGCCGATCCCCTTCGAGTACCACGGCCGTGGCGACGTCGCTCGCTTCTACACCGCTCTGTTGCGGCCGGGCCGCAGCTACGACTTCGTACCGACCCGTGCGAACGGCCAGCCGGCGCTCGGCGCCTACGTGCGCGCCCCGAACGGTGTCCGGCACTCGATCGGCGTCGTCGTGCTGACCCTCGCCGGTGACCGCATCGCGGCCATCACCCGCTTCGACACCGGCGTACTCCCGTCGTTCGGCCTGCCCCGCTCGCTCCCGCCCCGAACCGTTGACCCAGAAGGAGGTTCGCGATGAACACCCCACCGATCGTCTCGCCGGACGAGTGGCACTCCGCCTGGCAGGAACTGCTGGTACGGGAGAAGAAGCTGACCCGCGATCGCGACGAACTGGCCGCCGCGCGCCGCCGGATGCCGTGGCAGGCCGTCGACAAGCCGTACCTGTTCGAGGGCCCGGACGGCACCGCGAGCCTGCTCGAGCTGTTCCAGGGTCGCCGCCAGCTGATCGCCTACCGCGCCTTCTTCGAACCGGGGGTGGACGGCTGGCCGGACCACGCCTGCCGCGGCTGCTCGCTGATCGCCGACCACCTCCCGCACCTCGCCCACCTCAACGCCCGCGATACCACGCTGGTGTTCGCCTCCCGCGGATCGCAGTCCGCTATCGAGCGGGTGAAGTCCCGGATGGGCTGGACGATGCCCTGGTACACCATCGCCGGCGACTTCGACGTCGACTTCGGCGTGGACCAGTGGCACGGCACCAACGCGTTCGTCCGGCGCGGCGACGACGTGTTCCGGACCTACTTCGTCCACCAGCGCGGCGACGAGGCACTCGGGACTACCTGGAGCTTTCTCGACCTGACCGCGCTGGGTCGGCAGGAGACCTGGGAGGACTCGCCCGACGGGTACCCGCAGACCGCGCCGTACGAATGGTGGGAGTGGCACGACACCTACGGCGCGAACGCACCGTCGCGGTGGTTCGGCGACCCCGACCCGGCCGACCCCGACGATCCGCGGCCGCCCCGTACCCGGACAGCACCCGCCCCCACCACCTGACCGACCGCGCCCGTCGACGGCTTCGCAGCAGACCGCCGCCCCGCCTCCCGGGACGGCCCGGTCCGGGCTGCCCCGGGCCGGCCGATCTCGTTGCACCGCACCACAAGCAGAGGAGTCACACGTGCACACTGGTACGCGAATCGAAGGATCGGTGGCGCTGGTGTCCGGGGCCAACCGCGGCATCGGGCGCGCCATCACCGGGGCGCTGTGCGAACGCGGCGCGGCGAAGATCTACGCCGCGGCACGCGACCCGAGGACGCTCGAGGACCTGGCGCGCCGCTACGGGCACCGGCTGGTGCCGTTGCGGCTCGACGTCACCGACGCCGACCAGGTCGCGGCCGCCGCCGCGACCGCGACCGACGTCGACCTGCTGGTCAACAACGCCGGCGCGTACGAACCGACGGACCTGACCGCCGAGACGATCGTCGACGTGGCCCGGCGGGAGATGGAGGTCAACTACTTCGGTGCGCTGCGCATGGTACGGGCGTTCGCGCAGACGCTCGAACGTCGTGGCGGGGTGGTCGTCAACATCGGCTCGGCGGCCGGGCTCAGCAACGTACCGAGCCAACCCACCTACAGCGCCTCGAAGGCGGCGCAGCACTCCCTGACCCAGGCTCTCCGCGCGCTGTGGACAGCGCGGGGAGTGGCCGTGCACGGCGTCTACCCGGGCCCCGTCGACACCGAGATGACCAGGGACCTGCCGCCCGAGTTCGAGAAGGCCCCGGCCGGTGCCGTCGCGACCAGGGTCCTCGACGGCATCGAGGCCGGCGACGAGGACATCTTCCCCGACCCGTTCGCCGTCTCGCTCGGCGCGCAGTTCCACTCCTCGCCGAAGGCCACGGAGCGACAACTCGCCGCCCTGGCCACCCCCACCCCCCGCTGACGGCCCCGGCGATGGTGCCGTGCGCGCGAGTCGTTCACAACAGGGCGATCTGCTGTCGGAACGATTCGCTGGGCACCTGCCCACCGACGTCGACCCGATCACATCGAGCCTGATCGGCCGGGTCGGCGCGGATCGGGATCTGGTGGCGGGCGAGGAGACCGGCTCGAACCAGATCGAGGTCGAGGTCGCGTTGCCAGTCGGTGCGCGGGACCACCAGCGGGCTTGCGCTCTGGTCGAAGCTCAGGACCGGTTGGCCTCTCTGCTGGCTGAGGAACAGGCCGGGCCGCCGGCTCGGGTTGAAGCCACCCAGTGAGACCAGCCGCCGGGGTCGGCGTTGGCCGGCAGCCGCGGCCCGCCAGTGCCAGGGTGCGGCATCGGCGAGGGAGGCCACGGCGTTGGTGACCCAGCTGTCGGTCCAGGCACGCAGCTCGTAACAGTCGGGCAATCCGGAGAGCAGCCTGGTGGTGCCACGATCGACGCGCACACCGCAACGGTGCAGCGCTTCCCGGGTTTCACCGGCGGTGAGCAGGTCGGTGATCTCCTCGGCCAGGCCGGTGTCGTCGGTACCCCACAACTGATCGAGGGCCCGGGGGCCGCCGCGCCAGTATTCGGGCTGGCGATCCCAACGGTGCTGGGCGGACCTCCCCGCCACCCGGGCCAGCCGGACAGTCAACCGCTGCTCGGCGCGGGGCGCGGGACCGTCGACGACCAGCCAGATGCCCTTGCCGGCAGGATGTGCCGGTGGCACGCACTCGCGCAGCAGTACCTGGGTCCGTGTGGCGAGTTTCGACCCGATGCGGTTGCGCGGAAAGCGCCACCGAATGCCTGGCAGAAACAGGTCGTCGACCGTTGCGTGCAGCGCCGTGACCTGCTCGGCGTCCAGCAGCAGCAGGAACAGCGGATCGAGCTCGACGTCGACCGGGATCTCGGCACTGGCCAGTTTGGCCGCGGCGAGCCGCCGGTGATACGCGGTTCGTCGGGAGGCGGGCTGGCCGGTCGGGGTGACCGACCAGGTTGCCTCCCAGCTGCTCCACTCACGCACGGTGGCGACCACCTCGTCGGTGAACACGCTGCACCGCTCGTCCGCGGCGTCCTGGTAACCGTGGCCGCGGGTGCGAAACGGCCGCTCGTGGAACGTGATGCGGTATCCGCGCACTGCATGCTCGTCGGGGTAGGCGCATCGCCACCCTCGTTGTTCGGCGGGCACCACCGGCAGGACGGTCACGACAGCGTAGGCTTCGTCGCCTGGCAGGGCGACCCACGCACCGGCCGCGGGCGGCCCGGCCGGACGATCCGGCACGCCGTGCAGTTCCGCGGTGAAACCGGCCTGTTGCAGCGCCCGGACCGCCGCGGCCATCGACACCTCTGGTTCGGCCATGGTGGTGATGATGGCACGGGCCACCGACAGAAACTCGATCCTGTCCGCGGGCTCTCCCACCTGTGGTCGGGGGTCAGGTGAGGGACTCCGCGGTGTGGGCGTCGCCGCCGGGGTGCGCCCGCCGGGGCGGGCGGCCGTGCACCGGCTGGTAGCCGTCGAACCGGTACTCCAACAGCCCCTCGCCGCCGGTGAGGTCCGGCAGCTGGTGCTGCAGGGCGTGCAGCCGCGCCGCCACCAACCGGGCGTCGATGCGCGCCATCGGGCCGGCCGGCCACTGGCCGGTCAGCCCGGCACCCATCCGGCCCAGCACCGTCTGCACGGCGGCGACGTCGGAGTCGGGTACCTCCAGCGAGACCCGCAGCACCGGCTCGCAGACCTGCGTGCCGGCGCGGCGCAGCGCCTGGCGGCACACCACCGGCGCGACCTTGCGGTAGTCCCGGGCGGTACTGGTGGGGCCGCGCTTCGACGGCGGGCCGTCGGCCACGCTGTAGCCCGCCTCGACGAGGGTGACCACGCAGTCGGTGACCGGCCAACCGTCCAGCCCGTACGCGAGGGCATCCCGGACGTGCTGCTCGATCGTCGCGGCGAACCGGGTGACGTTGCCGTAGAGGTACAGCGGCATGTCGCGGGCGGCCGCGGCGACGACGAACCGGACCCCGCTGCCGGGCGCGGCCGGCTCGATCCGCAGCCCGACGGTCGCCTGGTACGGGTTGCCCGGCGTGTTGAGCCGCTCGACCGCGGCGCCGGCCCGGCGCGGGCGCTCGATGTGCAGCACCGCCGCGTCCGCGAAGCGCGCCTCGACACCGTACTCGTCGGCGAGCGTCGCCTCGAGCACCTCCTGCTGGACGCGCCCGTACAGCGAGACGGTGGGCTGGCCGGCCGCGTCGAGGTGGACGTTGATCAGCGGATCCTGGTCGGCGAGCTGGGTCAGTGCGGTGCGCAGCGCCGGACCGTCCTCGGGCCGTACGGTGTCGACCGCGGCCTCCAGCGTCGGCGGCGGGAAGTGCGGCTCGGCCGGATCCTGCGACTCGCCGACGGCGTCCCCGACCCGTACCGCCGACAGGCCGCGCGCGCGGCCGATCGCACCCGGGCCGAGGGAGTCGACGGGGGCCCAGCCGCCGTCGCCGTAGGTCTGCAGCGAGGACGCCTTGCCGCTGCGACCACCGGGAAGCTCCAGCCGTTGCCGGGGCCGTACCGTGCCGCTCGACACCCGCAGGTAGGCGATCTTGTCGCCGCCCGGGCCACGCTCCACCTTGAACACCCGGGCCGAGACGGCGCCGTCGGCCGGGCCGGACGCCACGGGCAGCAGCGTCGCCAGCGACGACAGGAGCTCGCCGACGCCGGCGCCGGTGGCGGCCGATCCGGCGAAGACCGGGTGCAGCAACCCGGCGCGGGTCTGCGCGGCGATGTCGGCACGCAGGTCGCCGGCGGGGACGGCGGTGCCGTCCAGGTACGCCCCGAGCACGCCGTCGTCGTGCTCGGCCAGCGTCGTCGTCGCACGCTCGGCGAACGCCGGATCCTCCCCGTGGTACGGGCGGAAGCCGGCGGCGCGCGATCCCGTGCGCCGCACCCCGCCCATCACGAGGACGTCGGGGGTCAGCCGGGAGCGGATGGCGGCGACCACCCGGTCGAGGTCGGCACCGACCCGGTCGATCTTGTTGACGAACAGCAGAGTCGGCACGTGCAGCCGCTGCAGGGCGCGCATCAGGATCCGGGTCTGTGGCTGCACGCCCTCGACCGCGGACAGCACCAGGACCGCGCCGTCGAGGATGCCGAGCACCCGCTCGACCTCGGCGATGAAGTCCGGGTGGCCGGGGGTGTCGACGACGTTGACGCGCCGGCCGTCCCAGTCGAACGACACCACCGCGGATCTGATCGTGATGCCGCGCTGGCGCTCCAGCGCGAGGTCGTCGGTGTGCGTGGTACCCGAGTCGACCGAGCCTGGTTCGTCGATGGCCCCGGCCAGGTGCAGGAGCCGCTCGGTGAGGGTGGTCTTACCGGCGTCGACGTGGGCCAGAATGCCCAGATTGAGAAAGCGGGTGGATGCTGACGGCACGCGAGGTCCTCAGGAGGAGAGAAGTCCGATGAGTGAGGCGAAGGTTCGCGTGCGCTGCTCGCATCGGGGTGACTCCTCTGTCGGTACGCCGGTTCGCGCGGTCGCCGCCAGCGTAGGGCCGGCCCGGGACCGGTACCACCGGTTTACCGGCCGGCCCGCTTCCCGGCGCGATCGGGTGCGGCAGCCGACCGTGCCGCTCGCCGGAAAGGCGCTGGCGTCAGCGCGATCCGGCGGCCACGAGGATGGCGGTGATCGGCTCGAGGCCAGCGACCAGCTCGTCGAGCTCGCCGGCCGAGAGCGCCTCGTACGGCGCCTCGGCGAGCTCGTCGGTGCGGGCCTCGATGCGCCGCTTGGTGTCGCGGCCGGCGTCGGTGAACCGGCCGTCGGCGTCGACCAGGCCGCGCTCGCGCAGTCCGGCCATGACCGCGGCGAGCCGCGGCTCCGGCAGGTGATGGATCCGGCCGAACGACTCCGGCGGGTGGATGCCCAGGTCCAGCGCGGACAGCACGTGCGCCTCGGTACCCCCGATGCGCTCGCCGAGCAGGGCGGCGATGTGCCCGTCACCGCGGTGCTCGCGCAGCATCGTGGCGGCGTGCCACAACCGCTCGACCGGATCGCCGGGTATCGGCAGGGTGCGCATCCCGGCGTACATCATCCGGCCCTCGGTGGGGGCGCTGGTGGCGGCCTTCGTGGTCAGGTCGGCGACGCGTACCAGGCCGGGGGAGCCGGCCACCTCCGCGCCGAGGATGCGTCGCAGGGAGGCCGCGCTGCCTCGTTGCCGCGCCGCGACGGACGCCTCGGGCGCGATCTTCTCCCATGCGCTGGGGATGTGCCGTGCGGCCTCACCCTCGGCGAAGTTGTAGAAGGCCGCGTGCACGACCTGCGCCGGTACCCGCCCCAACGGTGCGGCGCGGCTGGCGAAGTAGCCGTCCCAGTAGGTGCGGTGGCCGAGTGCCGCCAGTTCCTCGTTGCACTCGTCGGCGAAGAAGGTGACCAGGCAGATCGGTTCCAGAAGCTCGAACATGCGGCGGGCGATGTGGGTCATGGCGTCATGATGCCCGCGGTTGCGCACGAGCCGGCGCCTCGCGACGGGATCGTTGTGGGGCGTGCCGGTCGCGATCGGAGCTGGCACCGCGGTCGGCGGTACCGGTCGCGATCGGAGCTGGTGCCGCGGTCGGCGGTCGCGATCGGAGCTGGTGCCGGTCCGTCGTCGGCCGGCGGTGCTCGGCCGGGCCGGACCCCGCCGGCCGGAGGCGGTTCAGCCGCCGTGCTGCGCGGCGCGGAACTGCTCGTACCAGGTGAGGTTGCGGCCGGGCAGGCCGTCGCGCTGGGGCGTGCAGGTCTCCGGGCAGAACACGGTGTTGAGCAGCCAGGGATGGCTGTCCGGTCCGAAGTGTCGGGTCATCGGGAGGTCCTGGCTGATCCCGTACGCCGCCACGGCCAGCTTGCCGGTGCGGCGGAACCGGCTCAGCTGGTCGCCCAGGAAGGTCCGGTTGTCGGCGAACCACGGGCTGGAGCGCAGCAGGTCGGTCCAGGTCGTCTCGTCGACCGGGTGCCGGATCGTGTCGGCGATCGCCCGCCACACCGGGGTGCCCGCGGCCACTTTGTGCCGCCTCGCCCAGCCGGCGTCGACCGGGTCGCGCAGGTGCTGCTTCCACAGCAGTACCAGGGAGAACTCGGTGACGAGGAAGCGCTGGTCGGCGCGCAGCGCCGGGACCACGTAGTCGAGGTAGCGCGCCACGTCGTCGGCCGCGGCGACGTGCGGGTGGATGTCGATGCCGGCGATGCCCTCGGTCCGGTGTGCGAAGGTCACGAACCGCCGGGCCCGCGGCGTGCGGCCGGCCGGATCGTCCAGCGAGGTCAACGCCCCGAGGTAGATCTTCGTCCGGGTGGCGCCATGCCGCCGGCGGTACCCGACGACGTGTCCGGCGAGCGCTTCGTAGAACCGGTTGATGCGTGGCGAGGCGCGGTCTGCCGGCCGGGTCTCGAAGAACGGTTCGTTGCCGACGACCAGCGCGTCGACGGTGCCCATGGTCGCGGTGAGCACCGAGTCCAGCCGCGCCAGCACGTCGCGCATGGCCGGGGTGCCCGGCGCCGGCAACGGCGCGTGCCGGTACTGGAACTTCAGGTTCAGCACCGTGCCGTAGCCGCGCTTCGCGGCGCTCAGCAGCTTCGCCAGCCCCGGATCGGACGCGAGCTGGGACGGCGCACCCGCGGTGACCGTCAGGAAGCCGCGTACCCAGCTGGCCGCGGCGGCGGTGAGCTGGTCGACGTCGATGTGGTCGAGGTTCTGGTTCACGTTGGCCGCCAGTACGCCGGTCGCGGGCGCGGGGCTCACCCGGGTCGACGGGCTCGGGGTGGTGCTGCCACCCGAGGTGCCGGTGCCGGCGTCACAGCCGGCCGCCCCGACCGAGGCGGCCACCGCGGCCGGAGCCAGCGCCAGCAGTCGACGGCGTGACGTACCGAGGTCTCGACCCATGGTCCTTCTTCCCGGAGTGCGACGGTCACCCCAGTAGTACCGTGCAACCCAGATGTTGAAACCATCCGGATGGTGAGAGTATCTTGACCAGGTCGGAGCGGAACTGCCGGAGGAGCGCGATGGGCCGGCTCACCAGAGCCCAGACGCAGGAACGCACCCGCGTCGCGGTGCTGACCGCCGCACGGGCCGAGTTCGTCGAGCGCGGGTTCCGCGACGCCAAGATCGACCGCATCGCCGAGCGCGCCGAGCTCACTCGCGGCGCCATCTACTCCAACTTCCCCGGCAAGCGCTCGCTGTACTTCGCCGTCCTGGCCGAGCACGCCGAGCGCGCCGCGGCGCCGCCCGCGCCACCGCACCCGGCGACCGACGTACGGGCCGCGCTCGGGGCGTTCGCGCGTGCCTGGCTGGGGCGGCTGCCGCTGGCCACCGACCCCGGCGAACCCGCCTGGCTCGGTCGGGACCTGCACGCCGAGATCACCGGCGACGAGCAGGTACGGCGTGCGTTCGCGCAGCTGATGGCGCTGTCGGCGATCCTGCTCGGCCTGGGCCTGGAGCAGTTGCCGGGGCCGGGCCAGCCGCACGCACCCGGCCCCACCCGGCGCCTCGCCGGGAAGCCGCACCGGCCGGGCAGGACCGAACCGGAGGAACGGGCCGGGCCCGGCGGGCCGGTACAGGCGGGCGGGCCGGTCCGGTTGGTGCCGCTGGCGGAGATGGCGCTGACGGTACTGTCCGGCGCGAGCCAGCTCGCCGGCACCGCGCCGGGCTTCGTGGAGCCGTTCCAGGTCGTCCAGGTCTGCGAGCAGTTGGCCGACCTCGGGCTCGACCCGCGGTGGCGGCCACCGCACCTGCCACACGTACCCGGGGCACGGCTGGTCGACGAGCGCTGGCCGGCCGGTACGGCGAGCGACGCGCTGCGCGGCACCGCGGTGCGGCTCGCCGAGGACGGGGTCGTCGCGGTGCTGGGGCTGCACCGGCTGGCCGCGATCGAGGAGGCGGTTCGTGCCGCGCCGGCCGGCGCGGCGGTGACGGTGGTGCTGACCACGGCCGCCGACCGGGAGCTGGGGCCGCTGGTCCGGCTGGTTCTCGCGGAGCTGCGTGACGGTCTGCGGCAGGCGCTCCCCGACGGGGCCTGGCCCCGGCTGCGGGTCGGGTACGACGGCTCGGGCGCGATCGCCACCGCGGCAGGGATCCCCGCCGCCGGTGACAGGACCGAAGCGGCGGTACGCATCCGCGGCGGCCGGATCGCCGCCCGCGCCGAGGGCCGCGGTGCCTGCCACGCGGTCGCCTCCGCCGATGTCGGGCAGGGCTGAGGCGGTGTGGGAGCCGCTGGCCGCAGCCGACCCGCGACACGGCGCCAAGGCCGCCGCGCTGGCCCGCCTCGTTCGAGCCGGCTTCCCGGTACCGGACGGGATCGTGCTCGCCGATCCCGCAGCCGCGGGCTGGCCGGAGGCGTTGGCGCCGGCGCTGCGGGCACTGGGCGCCGAGCGGTTCGCGGTCCGCTCCTCGGCCGGGGCCGAGGACGGCGCCCGGGCATCCTTCGCCGGCCAGCTGCACACCACGCTGAACGTGCCGGCCAGCCGGGTGGCCGAGGCGGTGCGCCGCACGGCCCGGTCCGGCCGCGGCGACGGGCTGGCCGCGTACCAGGCGCGCACCGGCCGGCGGATCGGCGGTCCGGTCCCGGTGCTGGTTCAGATCATGGTCGACGCTCGGGCGGCCGGCGTCGCGTTCACCCGGCATCCGGTCACCGGCGCCGACGAACTGGTGATCGAGGCAGTGCACGGGCTGGGCGAGCGGCTGGTGTCCGGTGCGGCGACGCCGGAACGGTGGAGCGCTCAGCAACGGTGGGCCGGCACCGCGACGCCGCGGCGGGCCGGCGCGGGTGGCGCCGTCGCCTCCGCCGGTACCGCGGTGCTGACGTCCCGGCAGGCCGACGCGGTGGCCGACACCGCTCGCCGGATCGAGGCACTGTTCGGCTGCCCGCAGGACGTCGAGTGGGCGATCGCGGCCGGGCGGGTGTGGGTCCTGCAGGCCCGGCCGATCACGACCGCGCCGCCGCCCGAACCGACCGGTACCGCCGCCGGGCGGCCGCTGCTGACCGGGGCGCCGGCCAGCCCGGGTACCGCGACCGGAGCAGTGCGGGTGATCGGCGGGTTGGACGAGTTCGCCCGCTTCCTCGACGGCGAGGTACTGGTGTGTCGCGCGACCTCGCCGGCCTGGACACCGTTGCTGGCCCGCGCCGCGGCGGTGGTCACCGAGACCGGCGGAATGCTCGCGCACGCCGCGATCGTGGCGCGCGAGTTCGCGATCCCGGCGGTGACCGCCGCATCCGGCGCGCTGGCCCGGCTCACCGAGGGCCGACAGGTGCTCGTCGACGGCACGTGCGGCACGGTGACCGCGATCGAGGAGGAGCCCACCCGATGACCACCGCCACGCCGAACCACCTGCGGGTGCTGCACGCGGTACGGACCCTGGGGTACGGGGACACCGCCCGCATCGCCCGGCGCGTCGGCCTGCCGCACGCCGAGGTCGAGGAGCACCTCCGGGATGCCCAGGCGCGCGGCTGGACGGTACTGACTCCGCCGGACGACTGGTCACTCAGCGACGCCGGCAAGGAAGCCGGTGAGCGGCTGCTGGCCGCCGAGCTCGACACGGCCGGCGCCCGCCGCCAGGTGACGGCCGGGTACGACGAGTTCCTCGCGGTCAACGAGACCGTCGGCGCCGCCTGCACCGCCTGGCAACTCGCCGAGATGGGCATCGGCGAGGCGCCGGTGACCCTCGCCGACACGATCGCCACCCTGCGGGAGCCCGCCCGGAGGCTGGCCGGCATCGAGTGCCGGCTGACCGAGCACCTGCCGCGATTCGCCGGGTACCACCGGCGTTTCGTCACCGCGCTGGACCGGGCTGGGTCCGCACCCGCCTGGATCACCGGCATCGACCGGGACTCGTGTCACCTGGTCTGGTTCGAGCTGCACGAGGACCTGCTCGCCACCCTGGGCCGCACCCGCTGACAGCCATCCGGCGCCAGTTCGCCGGAGCCGCGATCCAGGTCCGGGTCCGGGCGGTCCGGCGCGTGGGCAGTACCCGAAGCGGTGATCCGGCAGCGAACCGTCCGGTTACCGCTCTACGGTGAGTTCATGAGTACCGAGACGGACACCGACGCGGCACTGGAGGTCAGGCCGCTGACCGCCGAGACCTGGCCGGCGTTCGACGCCCTCGTGCAGCGACACGGCGGGATCTTCGGCGGCTGCTGGTGCATCTGGTTCCATCCCGACGGCCCCGAACGCGGGCAGGGCGCCGAGGCCAACCGGGAGCTGAAGAAGGGGTACGTCGAGGCCGGCGCGGCGCACGCGGCGCTGGTGCTGGACGGCGAGCTGGCCGTCGCGTGGGCGGAGTACGGCACGCCGACCGAACTGCCCACCATTCACCACCGCAAGCAGTACGACGCCGAGAAGGACCGTGACCCCGACTACCGGATCACCTGTGTCTTCGTCGACCGGCGGTACCGGCGGCGGGGCATCACCGAGATCGCGATCCGGGGCGCCCTCGACCTGATCGCGCGGGAGGGCGGCGGCGTGGTCGAGGCGTACCCGCACGACCTGACGCACCAGACGAAGAAGATGTCGTCGTCGTTCCTCTACAACGGCACCCGCCGGCTCTACGAACGACTCGGCTTCAGCTACGTCCGGCCCAAGGGGTTGAAGAACTGCGTGATGTCGATCGAGGTACCGGCGCGACCGTGACCCGGCCGCCAGGCGCTCGATGCACCCGGCGACCGGCGCTCGATGCACCCGGCGACCGGGCCTACCGGTGTGGCGGTGGATGCTGGTGGCCGTCTCGCGGGACCCTCACAGCTGCGGCTCGTCCCACGTCGAGAGGCAGAACGGGTGCCCGGCCGGGTCGGCGTACACGATGCAGTGGTCGGCGTTCGGCTGGACGTCGAAGCGGGTGGCGCCCGCCGCGAGCACACGTGCCCCGGTGGCGGCGAGGTCGTCGACGTAGAAGTCGAGGTGCATCTGCATGGGCACGGTGTCGCCGGGCCACACCGGTGGCCGGAAGTCGTCGACCTGCTGGAAGCCGAGGTCGCCGTTCGGCCCGGTGACCGTGGCCCAGCCGGGGCCGCCCCTCGCCACGCCGCCGGTGATCTCGGCATAGAACCGAGCGAGTTCGATCGCGTCCGGGGCGTTCACGGTGACGCCGCTGAAGCGGATCACGTCGGACATCACCGCACCGCCATGGCTTCGGGGGCTGCCGTCGGCCCGACCCGTCGGGTCCGCCGGGGGAGATGCGCGGCCGTGGCGTCATGATCCCGCCGGATCTCGAACACGGCCCGCCGTTCGCTGTCTGCCGGCGCCTGCAACACGATGCCCATCGGCCCGAATGTACCCGGCCGGTTACGTAACTGCAAGGGTACATACACATCGTCGCCCTGTTGGTCGGCGTCGAGGTGCTCGGCTGAGCGGAACCGGCTCGGCCGGTGGCGCACCTTGCCGGCCGCCCGCACCCGAGCGCATCCGCTAGGGTGAGCGACCCATGGCGCGCCGGGCGCCGGCCGCGGCGAGGAGGCCCGAGCATGTCGTCATCCGGTCCCGTCGTCGACGTCTCGGCTGGACCGGGGGACCCGCCCGCGATCCGGCCGGCCGGGATGTGCTCCCGGTGATCCTGGTCGGGATCGGCCTGATGTGCCTGGGATTCTGGTACGCCTCGACGCTGCTGTCCGGCTGCCCGGTGTAGCGATGCCGCGCGGCCACCTCCGCCACGGGGGGCGTGGCGGTGACTGCCGCCGGTCGGCTCGGCCCGCCGCGGACCGGTCCGGGTCAGGTGTCGCAGCTGGCGGTGGTGAGCTGGAAGCGGGGTGGTGTGGCGATCGCGCCCAGGACGGGGCGCTCGTCGAGCAGGCGGATCGGCGCCGCCAGCCCGGGCAGCGAATCCAGCAGCTGGGCGGCAGCCGCGTTGACGAAGCGCGCACCGACGCACGCACCCGGGCCGGTGCCGTACGGGAGGTAGCCGTCGCGGTAGCCGGCGGGTGGATCGGCCCAACGCTCCGGCCGGTAGTCGTCGGCGTCGGACCAGACGCGGCGGGAGCGGTGCATCGCGAACGTGCACACCAGCAGGTGGTCGCCGGGCCGTACCGGCAGGCCGCCCAGCTCGGTGGTGGTGCGCGCCCTGCGGTGCAGCATCCAGGCCACCGGCCACAGCCGCAACGCCTCCCGTACCCGGTCGCCGGCCGGCGCGGTGGGTGTCGCCGCCGGCAGTACGGTGCCGGCGGCGAGTCCCGGTCGCCACCCGTGGTCGAGCAGCACCGTCCAGGACAGCGCCGTCGCGGCCGCCCGGCACACGGCGCCGAGCGCACCGTGCAGCGCCAGCGCGGCGGTCTGCGGGTCGCCGAAGCGGTCCAGAAGCGCCGCCAGGAAGGGATTCCCCGGCGTCGCGCGGTGCCGCAACAGGTAGCCCTGCAG
The DNA here is from genome assembly GCF_017312725.1 of Actinocatenispora comari. Lineage (GTDB taxonomy): Bacteria > Actinomycetota > Actinomycetes > Mycobacteriales > Micromonosporaceae > Actinocatenispora > Actinocatenispora comari. The sequence goes on from NZ_BOPO01000053.1 coordinate 21,433, forward strand.
CGCCGCGTTGGCCCGGCTCACCGCGAACCGTCGGCGCAGCGCCGCAGCCCGCCCCGGCCGCCGGTCCAGCGCGTACGACCGGGTCAGCGCCGCGGCGACCGCGCGGAACACGGCCGGAGACGCCGCCGGCAGCAGGGCGCTGCCGAACCGGTGCAGGTACCGCAGGGACGCGTCGTCGGGCCAGCAGGAGAGGGCAGGCGTGGCCACCGTCCGGGGGCCGGTCAACGCCGTGTCGAGGGCGCTGCCGAGCGCGGTGAGCACCGGGCGGGTGTCCGGATGCCCCGGTATCCAGCCGGGAACGGCACCGAACGGCGCCGAGGTGGCCTCGAACGGTTCCTGCGTGCTGGCCAGGATGCGGCGGCCCAGCGACGAATCGGTCACCAGGTAGCGGTCGGCGGCCAGCCGGCGTACCGGCGGATCGGCCGGGTCGGTGGCCCAGGACAGCATGGCCGGCAACGGGTCGCGGGCGAATCCCGGGTCGGTGCGCGGTACGGGCATCGCGAGCGCTCCAGGGGTGGCGACCGGGCCCTGCCCGAGGGCGGGCCCGGCCGGGCCGGTGGTCAGTAGACGACGTAGTAGATCTGCCACGTCGAGTCCGTCCCGACGGTCCTGGGACGGCGGCGCAGGAAGAAACGCAGGGTGCGCATGGTCATCACCTCCTTCCGGCGCCGACGGTAGGGGCCGTCCGGGCGTCCCGGTGAGGCTCGCGACCGATCCGTGAGCCGGCTGTCACGCCGGCAGGTCGGTGACAGCGAGGCTGTCCAGCAGGCTACGGGCCCGGTCGTACAGCGGGTGCTGGCCGGTGTCGGCGGCCTCGGCGGCGGCAGCCCGCGCGTACCGGCCGGCGAGCGCGGGATCGCCGGTCGCGCGGCGGGCGGTGGCCAGCGCCAGCAGCACTTCGGCCCGGCGTACCCGCAGGTCGCAGCCGCGGAGGCGGGCCATGGCGCGACGCGCGGCGTCCAGCGCCTCGGCCGGCGCCTGGTGTTGCACCGCCGCGTGGCAGACCGCCAGCCAGCCGGTGATCTGCTCGAGGGGCAGGTCGCTGGCCCGGCTGGTGGCGACCGCGGCGCGGCCCAGCTCCAGTGCCCGGCCGGCGTCACCGCGGGCCAGATACACGCGGCTGAGAACGACGAGTGCCTGGGCCCGTTCGAGCTGGGACCGGCCGGCCTCCGCCTGGGCCAGGGCGGCCTGGGCGTGCGCCAGTGCCCCGTCGAGGTCCTCGGTGGCGAGCTGCGCGGCGGCGAACGTGACCAGCAGGTCGGTCTCGGGTCGCTCGCCGCTGGCGGCCAGCGTCAGCGCTTCGGCGGCGTGCAGTCGGCGCAACGCCTCGTCGGGCCGGCCGACCGCGAGCGCGTCGCCGGCCAGGTTGGTCAGCACGACCGCCTGCCCGCGGCGCGAACCCAGGCGGCGCAGCAACTCCAGCGACTGTTCGGCAAGTCGTTCCGCCTCGGCGAAGCGCGCCCGGCACCACAGCGAGACACCGATGTTGAGCAGCGCGGTGGCCTGGCCCAGCCGGGACCCCGTGCGGCGGTGCAGGTCGAGTGCGTGCCGGAAACCCAGCTCGGCCTCCGTCGTGCGGGCGCTGAGAGTGTCGACGATGGCGAGGTGGTTGACCACCGAAGCCTCGCGCCTCAGGTCGCCCAGTCTGCCGGCGATCCGACCGGCCTCCGTCAGGCTGTCACGGGCGGTGCCGAGGTCACCGGCCTGCAGCGCGTCGCCACCCCGCCAGGTCAGGCCGGCACAGCGCATCAGCGGGTCGTCGATCGCCGCCGCGGCGCGCAGCGTGGCCGCGACGACCCGGCCACCGTCCTGCCGCCGGTTGCCGTGGGCCAGGTGCGGGTGCAGCAACGCGGGCAGTGGCCACACCCGCGCCGGCGTGGTGGTGGCCGCGTGTTCCAGCAGTACCAGCAGGTTGTCGCGCTCGGCGTCCAGCCAACGGGCAGCCGCCTGCGCGCCGTCGAACGGGCCGTGGCCCACTTCCGGCAGCGGCTCCAGTTCCAGGTCCGGGTGCACCAGGTGGATCGCGGCCCCGGTGACTCCGGTCGCCCACGCCAGCAGGCGCTCCTGCGCGGCGGTCCGCTCGTTCGCCGGCTCCTCGGGCGCGGCCCGTTCCGCCGCGTACCAGCGCAGCAGGTCGTGCAGCCGGAACCGGTCGCCGGTGGGCTCCGGCGCGAGCAGGCTGACCGCGGCGAGCTGGTGCAGCAGCCGGCGGGCGACCGGCGGGTCCGCGCCGAGCAGCGCGGCGACCGCGTGCAGCTCCCAGGTCCGCGCCGGCACCAGGCCCAGCAGTCGGAACAGCCGCCGAGCCGGCTCCGGCAACGCCCGGTACGACAGGCCGACCGCGGCGGCGACACCGTGCTCGTCGCTGTCCCCGGCGTCCAGCGCGCCGAGCCGGTCGGCCCGCAACGCCGCCACGTACCCGGCGAGCCCACCGGGCGTGCCGCCGGCCAGCTGGGCGGCGGCCAGCCGCAGCGCGAGCGGCGTGTCCGCGCACAGCGCGGCCAGTTCGTCCACTGTGGACGCCGGTCCGGTGACCCCGGCGCCGGCCAGCAGCCGCACCGACTCCTCCCGGCGCATCGGGCCGAGCGTCACGGGCCGCGCGGCCGCCGCGACGGTGAGGCCGTTCAGCCGCGACCGGCTGGTGACCAGTACCGCGCAGCCCGGCCCGGCCGGCAGCAGCGGCAGCACCTGGTCGGCGCCCGCCGCGTTGTCCAGCAGGACCAGCACCCGCCGGTCGGCCAGTACGGTCCGGTACAGGGCGGCGAGCTCGTCCACGTCGGTGGGCAGCCCCGCCTCCGGCACGCCGACCGCGCGCAGGAACCGGCCGAGCACCTGCGCGGTGCCGACCGGCGCCGCCGCCGAGTAACCGTGCAGGTTGGCGTAGAGCTGCCCGTCGCCGAACTCGGCCGCCAGCCGGTGGGCGGCATGCACCGCGAGCGTCGTCTTCCCGGCACCGGGTGCGCCGGAGACCACCGCAACCGGTACCCCGGTCGAACCGGCCGAGCCGCGCAGCCAGTCCAGCAGCGACCGCAGCGGGCCGTCCCGCCCGACGAAGTCCGCCAGTTGCGGCGGAAGCTGCCGCGGGACCAGTGCCGGCGCGCCACCGGCCACCGCCGGCTCGGGCCGCGGCGGGGACCCGATCGCGGTGCGCAGGGCGAGGTAGTCGGCGCCCGGCCCGGTGTCCGAGCCGCCCAGCGCGACCAGCCCCGCGTCGTACTCCGCGATCGCCTCGTCGGTGTGCCCCAGCCGGGCGAGTGCCAGCACCAGCTGATGCCGGAACGGTTCGTGCACCGGGTACGCGGCGACCAGCTCGCGCAGTTCGGCGACGACCTCGCCCAGCCGGCCGGTGTGGCGTTCCAGCTCCAGCAGCCGGCCCAGGGCGGCCCGGCGCTTCGCGGCCAGTTCCGCGGCGGGCTCGGTCGGCCCGGCCACGTCGGCCAGCGCCGGCCCCCGCCACAACGCCAGCGCCTCGCGCAGCAGCAGCCGTTCCTGGTCGTCCTCGGCGCGCAGCCGGGCTGTGGCGGCGGCAGCGACCAGCGCGTGGAACCGGTGCGCGTCGACCTGGCCGGGCGACACCACCAGCCGGTACCCGTCGTTGACGGTCTGCACCAGCGCGTCGCCGAGTGCCCGGCGCAGCCGCCGCACCAGGCTGTGCAGCGCCGCGCGAGGCCGTTCGGGGGCCGGACCGCCGGCCCACAGCCGTGCGGCCAGGTCGGCGATCGCCACCACCTCGCCGTCGGCCACCGCCAGCGCGGCGAAGAGCGTCCGGACCCTTCCCGCCGGCAGATCGACCGACCTGCCGGCGACCCGGACCACCAGCGGTCCCAGCAGGCCGACGCGCAGCTCCGCCCCGGGTTCGGCCTCCATGACAGTGCACTGTAATCGGCCGGTGCCAGGCGTTCGGGCAGCTCAGGCCCTGCGGCGACAGTCACGCGGGGCCGGCGCGGGCGCCCACCCGACGCACCGGTACCGATAGCTCGGGCCCGACCAGGTGCAGGAGCAGCACCGGCTGCACCGCACCGCGTGACTTCAGCGGCACCTGGTCCGCCCCGCGCAGGCTGTCAGCGCGGATGCTGCTCGACAGGCTGTTCACGGATCCGTTGCGGCCGTTGGTTGCCTGTTCGGCGCGCTCCTAGGCTCCGGAACACCAACGGCACCGACGAGGGGAGTGCGCCATGGACAACCGCGACAACTGAGACAGGACGGCTCGCCGCGCAGGTGGAAGGAGACTCGCGATGGCGTTCAACCGGGATTGGTGACCGGTGCCGGCCGGCGGGATGCGAGTGGTTCCGCGCTCGTCGGCCGGCACCCACGCACACCAGGGGAGGGTGCATGGCGGCGGTGGCCCGGGCCGGTTTCGGCCGCGCCTTCGAGGTACCGGGGTTTCGTGCGCTGTGGACCGCCACGGTGCAGTCCCAGCTGGGCAATCAGCTGGCCCGACTGGCACTCGCGGTGCTCGTGTTCGACCGGACCTCCTCGCCGGTACTGACCGCTTTGACGTACGCGCTGACGTTCCTGCCGCCGATGGTCGCCGCGCCGCTGCTGACCGGCCTGGCCGACCGTTTTCCCCGGCGTACCGTGCTGATGTCCGCCGACCTGATCCGGGCGGTGCTGATCGGCCTCACCGCACTGCCCGGGCTGCCACTGGTCGCGGTCGGGGTGCTGGTCACGCTCAACGCGTGCGTGCACCCGCTCTACTCCGCGGCGAGCGGCGCCGCGCTGCCGACGTTGCTGCCCGGCGACCGCTACCCGGTCGGCGCCGGCGTCCTCGCCATGACCGACATGGTCACCCAGATCGCCGGCTTCGGGCTGGGCGGTGTGGCGCTCGGGTGGCTCGGGGGTCCGCGCGGGTGCCTGGCGGTGGACGCCGCCACCTTCGCGCTGTCGGCCCTGTTGCTGCGGTCCGGGCTGCCACCACTGCGCCCAGGACCATCGCGGTCGCCCGGCGCGCGACGCGGCGGGCACGGGGCGGCACTACGGATGGTGCTGACCGATCGGCGGTTGGCGGTGCCCGCGGCCCTGGTGTGGCTGTACGGACTGCTCCTCGCCCCGGAAGCACTCGCCGTGCCGTTCACCCACCAGATCGGCGCCGGTACCGGGGCCACCGGATGGCTGATGGCCGCGGACCCGGTCGGCGCGCTGATCGGCACGCTGCTGCTGACCCGGGTGGTACCCCAGCGGTGGTGGCCGGCGCTGTTGACGCCCTTGGCGGTGGCCGCCGGGGTGCCGCTGATCGTCAGCGCGCTGGCGCCGGCGCTGCCGGTCGCGCTGGTGCTGTGGTCGCTCACCGGCGTGCTGACCTGCTACATCACCATCGCGCAGGTCACCTACGTGCGGCGGGTGCCAGACGAGCGCCGCGGCCGGGCCGCCGGTGTCGCGTCCGCCGGCCTGCAGACGGCGCAGTGCGTCGGCGTACTGGTCGCCGGGGCGCTGGCGGAGCTGATGGCCCCGTCCACCGCCATCGGCGTCTGCGCCGCCGTCGGCGTCCTTCTTGCCGTGCTCCTGGCCGCGGCGGCGCGTGAACGGCGTGGCCGCCAGGACAGCGCGGCACCGGACCAGACCACCGCACCGCCGCTGCGAACCGGTACCGCTGACAAGGATCCTGGAGGAGAGCCGTGCTAGTTCATGGCTTGCTGAATTCAGAGTTCAGTGTACTGTGTCGCCATGCAAACGGCGACGCACGGCCAGGTCCTGGCCCGGTTCGGTCACGCCCTGTCCGACCCGACCCGGGCGCGGCTGCTACTGGCCCTGTGCGACGCACCGGGCTACCCGGCTCGGTTGGCGGAGCTGCTCGGGACCAGCCGGCAGAACCTGTCCAACCATCTGGCGTGCCTGCGCGGCTGTGGCCTGGTGGTGGCGGTGCCGGAGGGTCGACGCAGCCGCTACGAACTGGCTGACGCCAAGTTGGCGCACGCGCTGCGCGACCTGCTCGGGCTGGTGCTGGCCGTCGATCCGACCGCGTGCGCCGAGTCCGACGCGGCCGGGTGCTGCTGATGGTCGCCCGGGCCAGCCTGGCCGAACGCCTGTCGACCCGCCGGCTGTCGGTGACCGACTCGCCGGCCCGACGGGCGGCGCTGGCTCGACGGGTGCGATGGCTGGTCGCTGCCACGATCTCCTACAACGTGATCGAAGCCGTCACGGCCATCGCCGCGGGCACCGTCGCCTCCTCCACCGCGCTGGTCTCCTTCGGTCTGGACTCGGTGCTCGAGGTGTCCTCCGCCGCGGCGGTGGCCTGGCAGTTCTCCGCCCGCCACCCCGACACCCGGGCGCGGCGTGAGGCGGTGGCGCTGCGGGCCATCGCGGTGTCGTTCTTCGCGCTGGCCGCCTACGTGCTCGTGCAGTCGACCCGGAGCCTGCTCGGGGCAGCCGAGGCACGGCCCTCGTCCGTCGGCCTGGCACTCGCCGCGCTGAGCTTGGCGATCATGCCTGGTCTGTCCTACGCGCAGCGTCGCGCCGGCCGCCAACTCGGTTCGGCGAGCGCGGTCGCCGACTCCAAACAGACGCTGCTGTGCACCTACCTGTCCGCCGTCCTGCTGATCGGGCTCGCCGTCAACAGCATGTTCGGCTGGTGGTGGGCGGACCCGGTCGCGGCACTGGTGATCGCGGGCCTGGCCGTCAGGGAAGGTGTCGACGCCTGGCGCGGCAAGGGATGCTGCGCCCCGGCCGGTGAGTCGATCGCGCCGAACGACACCGGCTGTACCGCCGCCGACGACTGCTGCCACTGACCCCGCCGCGAGGTCGGCACCACCCGAGCACGTGCCGCAGCAACCACCTCGTCGCTGGCAGGCCGATCCACGTGCAGCGGCGGGAACTCGACGACGCACCACGCCAGCACGACTACACCATTCGGGAATGGGTCGAGGCACCCGGCGTGCGCTACGTACCCGTGGACGGTGACCGGCCTCCGGCTCGTCCCCGGCCCGGGCCACCCGAGCGGATCGCAGCTGGTCGTGGTCGAGACCGGCGCACGTCCGGTCGTGGTCGTCGGCGACGTCGCGGTGTCGTCTTCCGAGCTGGCCGACCCGCACACCGAAGGCCAGCGACGAGTGCGTGCACTCGACCCGAGCTGGTGTGGCTCGCCCACGAGCCCTGGCGACCCGCCGCGCGCCGCGCCGACTGACGTTGCGGGACACCGGGTACGGCGTGCGGCCGTACCCCGCGCCCCTCGTGGGAAGGGCACCGCCGCGGGCGAGCGGCACGGTCGGCGGGCGTGGATCACGGCCGGCCGTCGTCCGGCGCTGACCGAGGTCAGGTGCGGTGTTCCGGGCCGGGGGCGCGGACGCTGCCGCCGGGGCCGCGCTCACCCGGGTCCGCGTCGTTGACCGAGCGCCGCTCGGTGACGACGGTGGGCTCGCCACCGCGGTGCACCTCGCGCTGGGTGATCGCGGTCTGGTGGCGTCGCCGATTCCACACCAGCAGGGTGATCACCAGTTCGACCACGCCGGCCAGCATCAGGATCGCGCCGATCGCGGTGACGTTGAGCCAGTGCAGATCGACGTCGATCGCGAAGGCGAAGATCGCACCGATCACCAGTAGCAGGATGCCAACACCGACACTCATCAGGCACCTCCTCGACAACGGGATACCCGATGCGCGTGCGAGGTATGCACGCCGTGACCACGATCGCGGAGGAATAGGTCCCCGCGAGGCGGGTAGCACTCGGAGGACCTGCGCCGGTGCATGTCGCCCCGCGGCGCACGGCACGACGGGATGGAGGCGTGCCCGGCCAGGTCGCCCGGGAATCGGCGTTCCGGTCCGGGGCGGTACGGATTGGCCTAGCGTCCGAGAGGTGATGCGGGTGGCGGTGTGGTGGGTCGTTCTGATGGCGTGCTGGGTCGCCACGCTCGCCACCCTGGCCCCGGTGGAGTTGGCGGTGGGTGCGGCCGGCGCCCTGATCGCGGCCGGTACCGCGGTCGCCGCGCAGCGGGCGCTGCGCCGGCGATGGTCGTTCGACCCGCGGTGGCTGCGCTGGTTGGCACTGGTGCCGCTGACGGCGTTGACCGAGAGCGCCCTGCTGTTGACGCTGGTACGGCGGGAGAGCCGGAAGCGCAGCCCGGGTCTTCGCCGGCTGGCGCGGCCCGAGATCGGCGGCGGGGCCCGCGCCGACGGGCATCGCGCGCTGGGCGGGGCCGTGCTGTCGGCTGCCCCGGGCTCGTACCTGGTGGACTGGCCCGGCGACGCGCAGCGTCCGGTGCTGCTGCACACCGTGGTGAGCGGGTGGCCACGGCTGGACGAGGAGGTCCTGTCGTGAACGGCTGGCTGCTCGCCGCGCTGGTGCTGCTGGCCGGCGGGCTGCCGCCGGCGCTGTACCTCGGCTCGCGCGGCGACGGCGTCGACCGGCTGGTGGGGCTGCAACTGACCAGCGCCACGGCGGTGGGCTTCATGATGGTCTTCGCCTACGCGTACGACCGGTCCAGCTATCTGATCCTGCCGCTGGTGCTCGCGTTGCTGTCGCTGGCCGGGACGCTGGTGTTCACCCGGCTGCTGGGCCGGAGCGACCGATGACCGGCTGGATCGGCGGTGTACTGGTCGGCATCGGCGTGGTGTTCGTCGTCGGCGCCGGGTGGGCGGCGCTGCTGTTTCGCGACACGCTGGACCGGTTGCACCTGCTCTCGCCCGCCGCCGTGATCGGCGTCCCGCTGGTCGGCATCGGGCTGGTGGTGGCGACCGGTACCCACCTGTCCAGCGCGATGATCCTGCTGACGGTGGCGGTGCAGGCGGTCACCGGGCCGGCGCTGACCACCGCGATCGCCCGTTCCCGGCTGCGCCGTGACCAACTGCTCGCGGACCGGTCCCGATGAGTACCGCGGTGGTGGTCGTCGCGCTGGCGCTGGTCGCGATCGGTGGCCTGGCGGTGGTGGTCACGCACGACCCGATCCGGCAGGCGGTGACCCTGTCGGTGTTCGGGGTGCTGCTCGCGGTGCTGTTCCTGGTACTGCAGGCGCCGGACGTGGCGCTGTCCCAGGTCGCCGTCGGTGCGGCGGTCGTGCCGCTGATGGTGCTGCTGGCGGTTCGCACGATCCGCCGGGACCGCCGGTGAGCGGCCGCATCGGCACGGACCGGCGGCGCGGATGAACCGGCGGCTGCGGTACCTGGTGTTCGGGCTCGGCGCCGCCGGGCTCGCGGTGCTGTTCGCGCTGGCGCTCGCCGGGCTGCCCGGCTTCGGCGGCGACTCGCACCCGTACCGGGACCGGGCGGTGCACGCCGCGCTGGCGCACCGGACCGCGAACGTGGTCTCCTCGATCAACTTCGACCAGCGCGCGCTCGACACGTTCGGCGAGGAGCTGATCCTGCTCGGCTCGGTGGTGGGTGCGGCGGCGCTGCTGCGCCCGTCCCGGCGGGAGAGCGAACGGCCGGCGCCCGATCCGGAGGCGCGGGCGGTGCCCGACTCGGTGGTCCTGCTGTGCACGGTGATGCTGCCGGTGACGGTACTGGTCGGGCTGGACGTGATCGCGCACGGGCACCTGACGCCGGGCGGCGGGTTCCAGGGCGGGGTGGTCCTCGCCACCGGGCTGCACCTGCTGTTCCTCGGCGGCCGGTACCCGGCGCTGCAGCGGATCCGGCCGCTGGCCGGCTACCAGTTCGCCGAGTCGATCGGGGTCGCGACGTTCGCCACGCCCGGCCTCGCCGGGCTCGCCGCCGGTGGCGCGTTCCTGGCCAACGTCCTGCCGTACGGGCAGTTCGCGTCGCTCGCCTCCGCCGGCACGGTACCGGTGTTGAGCCTGGCCGTCGGCGTCGCGGTCGGCGGTGGCGTCGTCGTGCTGCTGGCGCAGTTCCTGGAGCAGGCGCTGCGGTACTCGGGGGAGCGGTGATGCAGGTCTTCGCGTACGCGGTGGGCGGCTGGCTGGTGCTGGTCGGTGCGGCCGGCATCGTGCGCAGCCACCATCTGGTGCACACGGTCGTGTCGCTGTCGGTGGCGCAGGCCGGCACGTACGTGTTCCTGCTCGCGGTGGGTTTCCAGTGGAACGCGGTCGCGCCGGTGTTCAGCACCAGCGCCGACACCCACCGCGCCGTGGTCGACCCGGTGGTGCAGGCGCTGACGCTGACCGACATCGTGGTGTCGGCGACGGTGACGGCGCTGCTGCTGGCGCTCGCGGTACAGATCCAGAAGCGGCACGGCACGGTCGATCCCGACGAGCTTCGCGCGTTGAAGGGCTGAGATGCGCGCGCTGGTGCCGCTGTCGTTCGTGCTGCCGGTACTGGTCGGCTGCGTGGTGCTCGCGTTCCGGCGCTGGCTGCCCCGGATGGTCACCGACCTGCTCTGCGTGGCGACGGCGGCGACCGTCGCCGGGTGCACCGGACTGCTGGCGCACGCCGCCGGCGGCGGCCGGATCGTGGAGTGGATGGGCGGCTTCACCCCGCATCGCGGGTACAGCGTGGGCATCGTGCTGGTCGTCGACCCGCTCGGCGCCGGCGCCGCGTGCCTGGCCGCGGTTCTCACCGGCTGCGCCCTGCTGTACGGCTGGCGCTACCTGTCGGACGCGGGCGAGCACTACCACGTGCTGATGCTGCTGTTCCTGGCCGCGATGGTCGCGTTCGCCAGCGCCGGCGACCTGTTCACCCTGTTCGTGTTCTTCGAACTGATGGGCGCGGTCGCCTACGCGCTGACCGGGATGCGCATCGAGGAACCGGAGTCGGTACAGGGCGGGTTGACCTTCGGGGTGGTCAACTCGCTGGGCGCCTACCTGACGCTGATGGGCATCGGGGTGCTGTACGCCCGGTACGGGCAGCTCGGGTTGGCCCAGCTCGGCGCGGCGATCGGCGCGGCGAAGCCGGACCCGGCGCTGGTCGCCGCGTTCTGCCTGGTGTGCTGCGGCTTCCTGGTCAAGGCGGCCGTGGTACCGATGCACTTCTGGCTGGCCGACGCGCACGCGGTGGCACCGACCCCGGTGTGCGTGCTGTTCTCCGGCGTCATGGTCGAACTCGGCCTGTACGCGGTGACCCGCATCTACTGGGTGGTGTTCGCGACCGCGCTGCCGGTCGCCACGATCGGCCGCACGCTGCTGGTCTTCGGCGTGCTGACCGCGCTGCTCGGCGCGGTGATGTGCGTCAGCCAACGCCACCTCAAACGGCTGCTCGCCTACTCCACGGTGGCGCACCTGGGGCTGTTCCTGGTCGGCGTGTCCACGCTGAACGCCGACGGCCTCGCCGGTACCGCCGTCTACGTGCTCGGCCACTCGGGCGTGAAGGCGGCGCTGTTCCTGCTCGCCGGCATCCTGCTCAACCGGTACCGCAGCGTCGACGAGGCGTACCTGCACGGTCGGGCCGGGCTGCGCAGCCCGGTCGGCTGGCTGTACCTGCTGGCCGGGCTCGCGCTGGCCGGGGTGCCGCCGTTCGGGCCGGGGTTGGGCAAGGCGCTGACCGAGGAGGCCGCCGGTGCCGGGCACCCGTGGCTGGTCTGGCTGTTCGTCGCGGTGTCGGCGTTGACCGGTGGTGCGGTGCTGCGCACCGGGCTGCGCATCTTCGCCGGCCTCGGCGAGCCGCCCGGCGGTGGCGACGAGGAGACCACCGGGCGCAGCGAGGAGTCCGAGACCACCGGCCCGGTGCGCGGCACCCCGGTCACCATGCTGGTCGCCACCTGCCTGCTGCTGGGTGGCGGGCTGCTCGTGGGCGCGCTGCCCGGGCTGGCCCGCGCCTGCGGTCGCGCGGCGGCCGCCGCGATCGACACGCTCGGCTACCGCGACGAGGTGCTGCACGGCACGCTGCGGCCGCTCGCCGAGGTACCCGACTCGTACTGGTCGGCCTCCGGCGTGCTGCTGGGGCTGCTCTCGGCGGCGCTGGCGGTCGGTGTGGCGCTGCTCGCGCTGGCGCGGCTGCCGGAACGGCTGCGCCGGCCGCTGCGCCCGCTCGAGCCGGTACTGGTCGGCCTGCACCGGCTGCATTCCGGTCATGTCGGCGACTACGTCGCCTGGCTGTTTCTCGGCACCGCGGCGCTCGCCGCGCTGGTGGCGTGGTGAGGATCGGCCCTGCGCGGGCAGCTCGCCGGTGCCATCGCCGGCGCGGGCCACACGGCGCAACGTGCGGTCGAAGTGCCGGCTGGCCGGCCCGCAGCAGCCCCCAGCGATCGGCGCCGATCGCGCGGCTCGACCTACGCGCACAGCGGTGTCGGTGCGCGGTTCAACGACGTCGGGGCGGCCCGCCGGCCGTGCGGCGCCGTCCCGACTCACCGCGAAGCACGGTGGTTTCGACTCCGCGGCTGGGCGTCTGATACCCAACCGGTGCCGTTCCTATCGCACGAAACCGGGTCACTTGGTCGCCCGAAAGTGGCAAGAGCCGACAGAATCGGCCGTCGTGGCCCAGCCGCACCGAGCCCGTCGTCCGGTCGGCGCCGCATCATGGGCATGACCTGCGCGGATACGGGTACTGCAGTCGAGTGAGGCCGAACCCGCGACGCCGTGCCGGCCGTCCGGACGATCCAGCGTCCGGGCGGCGGTTCCCGCAGCCCGGGGACATCGTCACGGTCGAACCGCAGGTGTGCCCCGGCCAGCTTGCCCGAACCGTACGGCTGCAGCTGAGCCGGCCGGTGGAGCCCGCCGACGACGACCGTTCGACCGGGGTACCCGTCGAGGGTCGGCGCTGGTGGCTGCTGACCGGCTGGCAGCTGAACGACGCGGACCAACCGGTGCTGCTGTGCACCCTGCGGGTACGCGCGAACGCCGTCGACGTCACCACCGCCCCGCCCGGCATCAGCAGCATCTACTACTGAGTGCGCGGCCTGCCGGGGTGAGAGGTCACGCTGCCTGCGGCCGGTTCACGGCGCCGGATCGGCGCGACTCGGCCGGAGCCCGTCCAGCAGCAGGTCCAGCAGCCGGGCGGCGGTGTCCGCGCGAGCGGGTCGCGGGGCCACGGTGAAGGTGCCGATCAGCGCGGCGGCGATGTCCTCGGCGGTGACGTCGGAGCGAAGATCGCCCGCCGCGCGGCCGGCGTCGAGGATCGTACCGATGGCCGCCAGGAGCTCGGTCCGGGTCCGCGCATGGGTGATCTCGCCCGATTCGATCATGGCGAGCAGCGTGTCGAGCATGCCGTTCTTGGCGGCGATCCAGTCGCCGAACAGGTCCATCCAGCGCCGCAGCGCCGCGGCCGGAGGCAGCTGGGCCAGCAGTTCGCGGGCGCCGGTCGTCAGCCGTCCGACCTGGTCCTGGTAGACGGAATCGACCAGCGACTCGCGGGTCGGGAAGTGCCGGTAGAGCGTGGCGATGCCGACGCCGGCGGCGCGGGCGATCGCGCGCATCGACGGCTCGGCGTCGGCCGACATGAACACCCGGGCGGCCACCGCGAGCAACTGGTCGCGGTTGCGTACCGCGTCCGCCCGGGGCGCGCGGGCCGCCGCCCGAGCGGAAACGGATCGCGCTCCGTTTGTGTTAGGGTCGCGCATGGAAGCGGAGCATAGTCCGTTTCGATGTGCTCCCTCGGCTCGCAGGAGGCAGGCGGGTATGCAGGTGCAGAGCAGGCGACCGGCCGGCAGTCGCAGCAGGGTGGTTCGGCTCGATTCCTTCGGCGGCCCCGAGGTCCTGGACGTGCGCGACGTGCCGGCGCCGCAGGCCGGGCCGGGACAGCTGCGGGTGCGGGTGACGGCGGCCGGCCTGAACCCGATGGACTGGATCATGACCGCCGACGGGGCCACCGCCGCCCGGTTCGGCCTGACCCTGCCGGCCGGGTTCGGCACCGACTACGCGGGAGTGGTCGACCAGGTCGGTACCGGGGTGACCGGGTTCGCGCCCGGCGACCGGGTCTTCGGCGCTGCCCTGTCCCGCGCGGTCGCCGACTTCGTGGTGGTCGACGCGGCCGGGCAGACCGCGGCGAACGAGGCTCACCACACGCCCGACGGCGTCGACGACCGCACCGCCGCCACCCTCACGATCGCCGGCCGTACGGCCTCCGCCGCGCTCGCCGCGGTCGATCCCGGCCCGGACGACACGGTGCTGATCGGCGGCGCCGGGGGTGGGGTCGGGGTGTTCGCCGTCCAGCTCGCGCGGGTCCGCGGGGCGCGCGTGATCGGGACCGGGTCGGCCGCGACGGCCGATCATCTGCGCGACCTCGGGGCCGAGCCGGTCGCCTACGGCGACGGCCTGGCTGACCGGGTCCGGGCCCTCGCCCCCGCCGGTGTCACGGCGGCCATCGACCTGCATGGGGTGGAGACGGTGCACGTCGCCCGGGAGCTCGGCATCCCCGTCGGTCGCAGCTGCACCATCGCCGCGCAGGTCGACGGCGTACCGGCGGCCAACGGCGCGAACGCCCCAGCCGGCGCTCTGGCGGAGATCGCCGGACTGGTCGCGGCGGGGCGCCTGCGGGTACCTGTTGCGGCGAGCTTCCCGATCGAGCAGATCCGCCGCGCGGCGGAGTTGCAGGCCGGCCGGCACGTGCGGGGCAAGGTCGTCATCGACCTCCGGATGGCGTCGTCGTAGCCAGCCGTACGGAAGCTCGATCGGGCTCGGCGAGTCAGCCGCGGAGCTGGGCTGTGAGCCGGTCGGCGACGCTGCGGGGCTCCCGGCCGAGCAGTTCGGCCAGCAGGGGATCGGCTGCCGCGAAGTAGCCGGCCCGGCTGGCCTGGTACCAGGTGAGCATGAACCGGGCCACCGGCTCGGGGACACCGGTCGCGAGCTGGTCGGCGACCCACTGGTCGTCGCTGGGGACGGTGCGTTCGATGGTGCGGCCGGTCAGCGCGGACGCGATCGTGGCGACCTCGGCGAAGGTGACGGCGGTCGGCGCGGTGAGGGTGATCGGTCCGTCGAGAGACCGGTCGCCGGCCAGCAGGACCGCGGCGGCCTCGGCGACGTCCGCGCGGTCGGTGTACGGGACGGGGCCGTCCTCCGGCTGCGCGATCACCCCGGTCTGCCGCCACGGGCCGAGCACCTGGTCCAGCGGGCCGTAGGCGCCGTTGCGCAGCGCGGTCCAGGCGACCCCGGACCTGGCCAGGGCTTGCTCGGTGGCCAGGTGCAACTCCGAGGGCGGGTACGGGTTGCCGGGCACGGCGGCCTGCTGGCTGGTGTAGAGGATCCGGTCGGCGCCGGCCTCGACGGCGGCCCCGACGGCGTCGCGATGCAGCCGGACCAGGTCTGCCGCCGGGTCGTTGCCCGACACCAGGAGCACCTGCTCGGCCCCGGCGAACGAGCGGCGCAGCGCGGCCGGATCCTCGTACGAGCCCTGGCGCACGCGGACGCCGCGGTCGGCGAAGCGGCGCGCCCTGGTGACGTCGCGGACGCTGACGCCGATCTGGTCGGCCGGTACCCGATCGAGCAGGTTCTCGACGACGGCGCTGCCCAGCCCGCCGGTGGCGCCGGTGACGACGATCATGCTGGTGGTCTCTCCCGGTCGGCGTCCGCCCTGGCGGAGGGCGGCGAGATAACCTGACCAAGCTGGTCAACTTATGTCCCGACCTCGACTGTAGGTAAGCTGACTCGTAGAGTCAACTTTCGATGCCGAGTGGCAGTGAGGGTCGGTGAGGACCGTGTCCGGTGCGGTGCCGTCGAGACCGCGGCTGCGCGCCGACGCCCGGCGCAACTCCGAACAGATCCGGTCCGCCGCGATCGGCGCGTTCCAGGGACGAGGCCTGACGGTGCCGCTGGAGGAGGTCGCCGAGGCCGCCGGGGTCAGCAAGGCCACGATCTTCAACCGGTTCGGCGGCCGGGTCGGCCTCATCGAGGCCGTCATCGAAGAGGTCGTCGCGTCCGAGCTGTTCGCGGTCATCGACCACACCCGGACGATCGAGGACGTCGGCGAGCGGATCACGTACTACCTCACCGCGATCCGCGATCTCCAGTACCGTCAGCCGGCCGTCAACGACGTCCTGTTGCAGGTGTACCCGCACTCGCGGCAGCTGATGGAGATCTGCCGGGTCGGCAGCGAGGCCAACGACGAACTCGTCGCCGCGGCGCGGGAGTCCGGTGTGCTGCGGCCCGAGTTCACGGCGGGCGACCTGCACGCACTCGTCGTCGAGAACGCCCTCGCCCTCAAACACGGCACCCGGCCGGCCCGGGACGACTACGACCGCCGCACCGGCTACCTGCTGGACGGCATCCGCGGGCACCGGCCCCCCGCCGGCAACCGATGACCGCGCCCCGGCCCTGACGCGGCCGTGGCCGGACCACCGCCGCGGAGGGTCAGGCGGTCAGTGCTCGCCCTTCTTGTGCCGGGGTTTGCGGGGCCGGCTGTCGGCCGGGCGCGGCGCCCGGGGACCGTCGGGCCGGGGCCCGGTGGGCCGGCCGCGCCGGTTGCCCACGCCAGGGCCGGCGCCGCGGTCCGGGCGCAGGTCGATCAGCATGCCGGAGATCCTGGTGTCGGCCAGCCGCTCGAAGGTCGCCGCGGGCAGGTCGGCCGGCAGCTCCACCAGGCTGTGGGTGGGCCGGATGTCGATGCGGCCGAAGTCCGAGCGGGCCAGCCCGCCCTCGTTCGCCAGCGCGCCGACGATCATCCGCGGCTCGACGTGGTGCCGCTTGCCCACCGCGATGCGGTAGGTGGCCATCCGCTGGTGCTCGCGGGGCCGGTGCCGCTCGGGCTGCGGCGGCTCGGGCATCTCCTCCAGCAGCAGCGGCTTGCCGTCCTGTGCCAGTACGGCCAGCGCGGCGGCGATGTCCAGCGCGGGGACGTCGTGGCTCTGCTCGTAGTCCTGCACCAGGTCGCGGAAGTTGGCGAACTGCGCGTCCTGGATCGCGTTGGAGATGGCCGCGGTGAACTTCTCGATCCGCTGCGCGTTGACGTCCTCGACGGTGGGCAGCCGCATCTCGTCGAGCTTGACCCCGACGGAGCGTTCGATCGCCCGCCGCAGGTGGCTCTCCCGCGGGGTGACGAACGAGATCGCGTCGCCGCTGCGGCCGGCCCGGCCGGTGCGGCCGATGCGGTGCACGTACGGCTCGGAGTCGGTCGGCAGGTCGTAGTTGATGACGTGGCTGATCCGCTCGACGTCCAGGCCGCGCGCGGCGACGTCGGTGGCCACCAGGATGTCCAGCTTGCCGGAGCGCAGCTGGTTGATGGTGCGCTCGCGCTGCGCCTGGGCGATGTCGCCGTTGATGGCCGCGGCGGAGAAGCCCCGGGCCCGCAACCGTTCGGCCAGCTCCTCGGTGGCCTGCTTGGTCCGGGCGAACAGGATCAGACCGTCGAAGTTCTCCACCTCGAGGATGCGGGTCAGCGCCTCCAGCTTCTGCGCGTGCGCGACCTTCAGGTACCGCTGCCGGACGTTGGCCGCCGTCGTGGTCTTGCCCTTGACCGTGACCTCGACCGCGTCCGGGGCGTGCTTGGTGACCATCCGGCGGATCTGGGTCGGCATGGTCGCCGAGAAGAGCGCGAGCTGCTTGTCCTCGGGGGTGTCGGCGAGGATCTGCTCGACGTCCTCGGCGAAGCCCATGTTGAGCATCTCGTCGGCCTCGTCGAGCACCACGAAGCGCAGCTCGCTGAGGTCCAGGGTGCCCTTCTCCAGGTGGTCCATCACCCGCCCGGGAGTGCCGACGATCACATGGACCCCGCGACGCAGCGCCGACAGCTGGACCCCGTACCCCTGGCCGCCGTAGACGGGCAGCACGTGCAGCCCCTTGATGTGCGCGGCGTAGCGCTCGAACGCCTCCGACACCTGCAGCGCGAGCTCCCGGGTCGGCGCCAGGACCAGCACCTGGGGCGCCTTCTGGGTCAGGTCGATCCGGGACAGGATCGGCAGCGCGAACGCCGCGGTCTTCCCAGTGCCCGTCTGGGCCAGGCCGACGACGTGCTTGCCGGCGAGCAGCAGCGGGATCGTCTCTGCCTGGATGTTCGAGGGGGTCTCGTAGCCGACGTCCCGAAGTGCCTTGATGATCCTTCCGTCGAGGTCAAGGTCATCGAAAGTCGGCGTCGTTTCAGTATCGGGCACCAACAGATCGTAGTGGAAAGCCTCGGCGGCCTCCCCGCGGTTCCCGGCTGCACCGCGGCCGGCCGGGAACCGCGATCGCCGTACGTGCTCGTGATCACGTCCCGGCGGTCGACCGTTCGGCCGCCGGCCGCTCGGGTGTCGGAGCCTTCAGGCGCCTGCCGAGGCGCACGAACAGCAGAACGAGCCCCACGGTGAGCAGAATGTGACCGAGCCCGGCGACGAGGGGTACGGCCTCCGGAACCGGATCGCCCAGCACGGTCAGGCAGCCGTGTACGCCCATCATGCCGACACTCACCGCGATGCCGGCGTTGTAGATCCAGAAGAAGGCGGTGTAGAGCTTCGTCCCCGACAGCTGGAACAGCCGGTCCAGGCCCAGCACGATCAGGAACCCCAGCATCCCCAGCGTCAGCAGGTGGGTGTGCGTCACGGCGAGCTGGGTGTCCCCGGTGAAGTCGTGTGCCTTGGTGAACTCCCGGTAGAACAGACCGGAGACCACCCCCACGATCATGTACGTGTGTGCTGCGTAGTACGACGCCCGCAGCGAAACTCGGCTGGCACTCATCTGGGCTCTCCTTGTCGTCGGCGGCGTGGGCCGCTCGGCGTCGTGGTGGTCATCACGCCTGGTGCCGGTGCCGCGCCTGGTCCCAGCCGGCGTGGCGGAGGAAGTGGTTGTCGTAGCGTTCCTGGACCTCCAGCAGGCTCTCCGGGGGCAGTTCGCCGCGCGCCACCCGTGCCAGGTGCCGGAAGTACTCGAACCGCTCGATGCCCGGTGTGACGACGATCAGCAGGTCGGCGCTGCGGCCCGGCGCCGCGGCGAACGCGTGGGTTGCGTGCGGCGGTACCACCACGAGGTCGCCCTGCTCGGCGGTGAGGATCTCGTCGCCGGACAGCAGCTGGGCGGCGCCGTCGAGGACGTAGAACAGCTCGGCCGACCGGGTGTGCCGGTGCGGGGTGGCGCCGTTGGCGCCGTCGGTGAGCGTGACCCGTTGGGCCGACAGCGCGCCGCCGGTGCAACTGCTGTCGGCGAGCAGCCGTACGGTGCTCGGCGCGTGACCGATCACCTCGGCCGTGGCGGAACGGACGATCACGGACTCGTCGAAGTCCGGTACCAGCAGAGACATGGTGGTGCTCCTTCGGTGACGGGGATGGGGTGGTCAGGCGGTGGGTGGCCGGCCGGCCCGGCCGGGGGCGGTCAGCAGCAGCACCGCGCCGAGCAGTACCGCTACGGCGGTGCTGCCGTGCACGCCGATGGCGGTGGACGCCGATCCGCCGTGGCCCAGCACGATGATCATGTCGCCGATCGGGGTGACCGCGGCGGCCAGCAGCACCCAGCCCAGGGCCCGCCGGCTGGCGGTGATCAGCACGACGAGGATGACCAGGCCGGACACCAGGTCGCGCAGTCCCTTGACGGACAGGAACGCCGCATCCGAGCCGTGCGGCCAGCTCGGCAGGCCGAACTGTGCGGCGTTGGTCTGCGGAGCCAGCAGGTAGCTCACGCCGACGTAGATGATGAACAGGCTCCCGACGACGGCCAGCGCAGTGCCGATCGTGCTCCGGGTCAGGCGTGGGGTGACGGACATGGTGATCTCCGGTCTACGGTGCGGGAACGGATCAGGGGTCAGGGTCGGATCCACCGGGGGTGCCGGGCCCCGCCGAGGAGGTACCAGCTGAGCCGATCTCGGCGGGGCAGCGCGGCGAGGACCGACCGGCGTTCGGCGCGATCGGCATGAGCCAGCACGATGCCCAGGTAGGTGAGCGTTCGGGGCCGGGGGAGACCGGCGATCTGCAGGGCACGCAGCTGCTGCCATTCGTGCGCCGCCAGGTGTTCGGCGGCGAGCGGCAGCAGGTCCCGGTCCTCCTCGTCGACGTGCTCGGCCAGCAGCGCGTGGTGCTCGACGATCGCGGCGACGAGGCGGTCGCGGTCGTCCTCGGCGGTCGTCGCCACCCAGCCGGGCAGGGCCGCGTCGATCGCGGCCAGCGTGTCGGCCAGCCGCTCGTGCTGTGCCTGCATCCGCAGTACCAGGTCGGCGCCCAGGTCGCAGCGGGCCAGCAGCGCCGGCCACAGCAGCCGGTCCTGGCAGCTCTGGTGACCGCGCAGGGCGCGCTGGTAGCTGCGGAGGTGGCGGGCGAGCATCGTGGCGCGGCGCGGCTGGCCGGGCCGTACCGCCGCGATCCGGGTGGCCAGCAGTGCGGATGCGCGGCGGAAGGCCCGGTGGGCCAGTACCGTCTCGTGCCGGCTCGCCCGGAGTGCGGTGGTCATGGCAGGCAGCGTGCCGGGGCCCACTTGGAGGCGACTTGGAGCGCACCGTGACCCGAGCCACGCCCGTGACCTGCGCTGTTGCTGCAGCCTGCGGCTACGCTGACCGGCGAGATGATCTCGCTTGGGGTGCTCGGGCCGTGCACGGCCGAGGTGAACGGCCTGTCGGTTCCGCTGGGCGGCCAACGGCAGCGTGCGGTGCTCGCTCTGCTGGTGGCGGCGCGCGGCGAGGTCCTGCCGGTCGACCGGATGATCGAGGATCTGTGGTCCGGGGAGCCGCCGGCGAAGGCGGTCGCCTCGCTGCAGAGCTACGTGTCGAACCTGCGGAAGCTGCTCGAACCGGGGCGGGCGCCGCGCACCCCGGCCCGGCTGCTGGTCAGCGCGCCTCCCGGGTACGCGCTGCGGTTACCCGTCGAGGCGGTGGACGCCTGGCGGTTCGAGCGGCTGGTCCGCGACGCGCGGGACCGCGCAGCCGACCGGCCGAGCGCGGCGCGGATGCTGGTGGACGAGGCGGTCGCCCTGTGGCGCGGCCCGGCCTTCGCCGAGTTCGTCGACGAGTCGTGGGCCCGCACGCCGGTACGGGAGCTGACCGAGTTGCGGCACACCGCCCGCGAGCTGCGGGTGAACTGCGCGCTGCGGGCCGGCGACGCGGCCAGCGCGATCGCCGAGGCCGAACTGCTCACCACCGAGGCGCCGCTGCGGGAGGAGGGCTGGCGGCTGCTCGTCCTGGCACTGTGGGGCGGCGGGCGTCAGGCCGACGCGCTGCACACGGTCCGCCGGGCCCGGGCGATGCTCGCCGAGGAACTCGGGCTCGATCCGGGGCCCGCGCTGGCCGAGGTGGAGTCGGCGATCCTCGCGCAGCGGGTCGAGCTGTTGCCGGCCACGACGTCCCCGGAGCCGGTGTCCGCGCCGCCTGGCGGGGCCGCGCCGGCCGACCCGGCGGTGTTCGTGGGACGCGACGCCGAACTGGCGGAGCTCACCCGGGCCGCCGAGACCGCCGCCAGCGGCAACGGCCGGGTGGCGCTGGTGACCGGGGAGGCCGGGGTCGGCAAGTCGGAGCTGCTCGCCCGGCTGGCACCGGCACTGACCGCCGCGGGCTGGCTGGTGGCGTCGGGACGGTGCGTGGCCGACGAGGCCCCGCCGGCATGGCCGTGGGGCGAGGCGTTGACCCAGGTGGCGAGGACCGAGCCGGTACCGGCAGCCGCGGCCACCGCGCTGGCACCGGTGTTGACCCCGGACGCCGATGCGCTTCCCGTGGGCAGTACCGCGGGCCGGTTCCGGCTGCACCGCGCGGTGGTCGACTGGCTCGCCGCGGCGGCACGACGCAGGCCGGTCGCGCTGCTGCTCGACGATCTGCACTGGGCCGACGACGAGACGCTCGGACTGCTGAGGGTGGCGGTTGCCGGGCTCGCGGAGTCGCGGGTCCTGGTGGTCGGGGCGTTGCGGCCGCACGACGGCGGTGGCCGGCTGGCCGAGGCGCTCGCCGATCTCGCCCGGCGCTCGCCGCTGCGGGTGGCGCTGGCCGGTCTGCCCGAGGCCGCGGTGGCGACGATCGTCGAGGCGGGAAGCCGCTTCCCGGTGGCCCCGGCGACCGTGGCGGCCCTGACCGAACGTACCGGCGGAAATCCCTTCTACGTCAAGGAAAGCGTCCGGCTGCTCAACAGCGAGGGTGCGCTGGTGGCGGTGTCGGAGGTGCCGGAAGGCGTGCGCGACGTGCTGCGGCGCCGGCTGGCCCGGCTGCCCGAGGCGGTCGTGGCGGTACTGCGGCTGGCCGCGGTCGCCGGTCGGGAGTCCGAGGTCGAGGTGCTCGTCGAGGCGGCGGACACCGACGAGGCGGGGGTGCTCGACGCCCTGGAGGCGGGTCTGATCGCGGGGATGCTCGACGAACCGGCGGCCGGCCGGGTGCGGTTCGTGCACTCCCTGGTTCGCGAGACCATGCTCGCCGACCTCAGCGGGTTGCGGGCGCGCCGGATGCACGCCAGGATCGCGGCGGCGATCGAGCGGGTCACCCCCGGTGACGTGCCGGCGCTCGCCCACCACTACGCCGGTGCCGCCGCCAGCGCCACCGCGGCCAAGGCCGTCGAGTACTGCGTCCGGGCGGCGGAGCGGTCCGAGCGAGGCTACGCGTACGACACCGCCTGCGCCCTGCTGGACAGCGCGCTGGCGAACATCGAGCGGCTGCCCGACAGCGACCGGCGGTCCGACGAGCGGGCGGCCGTGTACGGCCGGTTGCTGCGGGCGCAGATCCGGGCCGGCGCGGTCGGCGCGGCGCGGGCGACGCGGCAGCGCGCGATCGAGGACGCCGAGGCGGCCGGGCGCGAGGACCTCGTCGTCGCCGCCTTCACCGCGTGGACCGAGCCGACCCCGTGGCAGACCCGGCCGTACGCGACCTCGGACGAGCCGACGATCGCGCTGCTCACCCGGCTGCTGCACCACCCCGGCCCCGACCTGGCCCCGGCGGTACGCGGCCGGCTGCTCGACGCCTACGCCGTGGAACGGGCCGACAACGGCAATCCCGACGCCCGGGCGGCCGCCGAACATGCCGTGGCGCTGGCCGAGGAGTGCGGCGACGACGGGCTCCGCGCGCAGACCCTGGCCACCCTCTCCCGCGAGCTGGACGCCGACCTGGAGTGGCCGCAGAAGGCGGCACTGGGCGTCGAGCTCGTCCGGTTGGGCGAGACCCGGGAACTGCCCAGCTACCAGTGCTTCGGCCGCATCGTGCAGGCACGGGCGGCCGCCGCTGCCGACGACCCGGACACCGCGCTTCGGCTGGTGCGCGAGAACCTCGACCTTGCCCGGATGTACCGGCTGCCCGAACTGATCGACGTCGGCGAGATCGCCCTGGCCATGTTCGCCTACGTCCGCGGTGACTTCGACGACGCCAGGCGGCGCTACGCCGACGTCGGCCAGCGGATGGTCCGGCAGGGCTCGCCGCACGGCGCGGCCTACCAGCACGTGGCCGAGGCGTTGATGCGACTCGACGAGGGACGGATCGACGAGTTCGCCGCGGCGGTCGAGCGGCTGCACGCGGACTCCGGCCTGCTCGGGGACCTGCACGCCGTCGCGCTGGCCAGGACCGGCCGCATCGAGCAGGCCCGGCAGGTGTGGGGGTGGGGCGAACCGATCCGGCGGGACTGCTTCTTCACGCTGTTCGCGACGTTCCGGGCGCTGGCGGCCATCGCCCTGGGCGACCGGGAGAGCGCTTCGGCGATCTACCCGACGTTGCTCGCCTACCGCGCCACTCCGCTGGGCGGCGTGTCCAGCCTCTCGCTGGCGACCCGCCCGGTCAACCAGACACTGGGCGAGCTGGCCCGGTTCCTCGGCGACGACGAGGCGGCGGCGATCCACTTCGCCGAGGCGTCGGCGACCGTCACCCGGTGGCACGCGCCGCACTGGGCAGCCGCGCTGCCCACCGGCTGACCCTCCGGCCGTTGCCGAAGCTAAGCGTGCGGCACTCGCCGCAACCGCCGGTCGGCGGCTACGAGTCGTCGTCGGCGGCGGCGCGCAGCCGTTCCCGCTGCGGTACCACGGTGTACTTCGGGTCCTCCGCCGAGGCGACGCCGCCGTGGAAGATGCCGAGGCGGGTACACAGCGACGCGGCGAGCAGCGCGGCACCGGAGGCGGCGCTGGCCAGCCGGCTGCGCCGGCCCAGCACGGCACCGAGCGCACCGGCGACCGACAGGGCGGTACCGGCCTTGATCAGCCGGCCGGCCCGGCCGCTGCCGTACGGCTCGGCGGTCAGGCCCATCCGGTGTCGCATCCGCTCGAACGCGAGCAGCTCGCCGCCGGCACCCGCGACGGCCAGCACCCGCGCCGGTGCCGACTCGGCGGTGGGGGCGAACAGGCCGAGCCCGCCGGCCGCGGCGGCGCTGGACGCGGTGAACACGAACGGCAGCTCGCGATGCGCGTCGTGCCAGGCCGGTACGGCGGTGTTGGCGATCAGCGCGCCGGTGTAGGCGGACACCGCCGGGCCGAGGACCGCGGCGCCGGTGCCGGCGAGGCTACCCAGCCAGCGGAACCGCCCGGTCAGCGCCGACGCCGCGGCCACCCCCGCAAGCGGAACGAACGGGCCGAGCACCCAGGTACCCACGCTCATCGGTGAGGTGGGTTTGAGCACCCGCAGCATGTTGAGGAACCGGTCCGGTCGGCCCAGGTCGTGGATGAGCGCGGCGAACGACACCAGCCCGGCGCCGGCCGCACCGGTCGCGCTGATCCGGGCCAGCCGCGGCCGGCCGGTGAGTCGGGCACCGGCCGCGATGACCGCGCTGGCGCCGGCGAGGCCGCCGAAGAACAGGTAGCCGCCGACGTCGGCGGCCGCCCAGACCGGCGGGTTCAGGATCGGTTTGCCGTAGTACGAACCGAACTCGGCGCGCGGCACCATCGGTTGCTCGCCGCCGCGCCGCCGGCGGCGGGGCGCCCGGTCGGACGGCGCGTCGGGACTGCGATGGTTCATCGGCTCCTCCGGGTGGTGACGAAGGCGGCGACCGCGGCGGCGGCCAGCGCACCGGCGGCGAGTCCGACCCGGCGCCACATGGACGGCAGGTCCCGGGTGGTGACGATCGGATCGGGCGGCAGTCCGTAGGTTTCCGGCTCGTCCAGCAGCAGGAAGAACGCCCCGTCGCCGCCGACCCCGTCGGTCGGATCCCGGCCGTACAGGCGTGCGTCGTCGACGCCGGCGTCGTGCAGCGTGGCCAGCCGCGCGTCGGCGCGCTCGCGCAGCTCGTCCAGCGGACCGTACTGGATGGAGTCGGTGGGGCAGGCCTTGGCGCAGGCGGGCTCCATCCCGGCGCCGAGCCGGTCGTAGCACATCGTGCACTTCCAGGCGCGGCCGTCGTCCTTGCGCTGGTCGATCACCCCGTACGGGCAGGCCGGGATGCAGTAGCCGCACCCGTTGCAGATGTCCTCCTGCACCACCACGGTGCCGAACTCGGTCCGGAACAGCGACCCGGTCGGGCACACGTCCAGGCAGGCCGCCTCGGTGCAGTGCTTGCACACGTCGGAGGCCATCAGCCAGCGCAGCTCGGTCCGCCCGTCCGGCTGCGGCGGCCGGTCGGTGGGTGGTGAGGTCGGGGTCATGGGCGCCTGTTCCGGCGGAGTGCCGGAACCCTGCTCGGCGAGGGCCAGTACGTCGACGTCGTCGTGGCTGACCCCGGTGCGCGCGCTGCCGAGGGGCCGGCGCTGCTCGATGAACGCGACGTGCCGCCAGTTGTCGGCGCCCAGCCCGCCGGTGTTGTCGTACGACATGCCGGTCAGGTCCAGCGCGTCCGCCGGCACCGCGTTCCACTCCTTGCAGGCCACCTCGCAGGCCTTGCAGCCGATGCAGACGCTGGTGTCGGTGAAGAACCCCATCCGCGGCGGATGCTCGCCGTACCCGACGGCGCCGGCAGGGTCGGCGGAGCCGACAGAGCCGACAGAGCCGGCCGGGTCGGCGGAGCCGGCCGGATCGTTGGGGTGGTGGGAGAAGAGAGTCATGTCAGATCTCCGTCCCGGTCTCTGCCGTGATGCCGGCCCGCCGCTGGTACTCGTGCAGCAGGGCCAGGCGCGCCGGACCGCGCGGCCGCCGGCCGGCCCGGATGTCGCAGGCGAGCGCCTTGCTCTCCTGGATGTGCGTGTTGGGATCCAACGACATCGAGGTGAGCTCGTTCGCCGCGTCGCCCGTGCTGTAGCCGGTCGGCCCCCAGTGGTACGGCAGGCCGATCTGGTGCATCGTGCGGCCGGCGACCGTCAGCGGCGTGAGCCGGTCGGTGACCAGTACCCGCGCCTCGATCACGCCGCGGGCGCTGACGATGGTGGCCCAGCCGAGCTGTTCCAGACCGCGTTCGGCGGCGAGTTCGGGGGACACCTCGCAGAAGAACTCCGGTTGCAGTTCCGCCAGGTACGGCAGCGAACGGCTCATCCCGCCGGCGGTGTGGTGCTCGGTCAGCCGGTACGTGGTCGCCACGTACGGGAAGACGCCGGCGCCGGGTTCGCTGCCGCTGGGCTGCATCCGGTTCGCCGGGTGCCGTAGCGGCAGGACCTCCCGGGCCGGGTTGCGTTGCTGGCCGTAGAGCGGGTTGTCGAACGGGGAGTCCTGCGGTTCGTAGTGGGTCGGCAGCGGCCCGTCGGTCAGCCCGGCCGGGACGAACAGCCACGCCTTCCCGTCGTCCTGCATGATGAACGGGTCGGTGCCGGACAGCGCCTGCGGGCCCCGGGCGTCGTCGTCCGGCCGGTAGTCGGGCGCCTTGGTCGGCGGGAAGTCGGGCACGTCGTGCCCGGTCCACTTCTGCTCGTCGGCGTCCCACCAGACCAGCGCCTTGCGCTCGCTCCACGGCCGGCCGTCCGGATCGGCGGCGGCCCGGTTGTACAGGATGCGCCGGTTGGCCGGCCAGGCCCAGCCCCACTCTGGCGCCACCCAGCTCTGCTCCCGGCCCGGCTTGCGGCGAGCGGCCTGGTTGACGCCGTCGGCGCGCACCCCGCAGTAGATCCAGCAGCCGCACCGGGTCGAGCCGTCGTCCTTCAGCTGCTCGTAGCTGCTCAGCGGGTTGCCGTCGGCGTCGCTGCCGTTGATCTCGGCCAGTACCGCCTCGGCGGACGGCTCCTCGATCGCGCCCTCGGTGGGGTAGCTCCAGGTGAGGTCGAGGATCGGCCGGTCCCGGTCGTCGGTCGAGCCGGCCAGCTTGGCTCGGATCCGCCGCCCCAGGTGGTACATGAACCACAGGTCGCTGCGCGCCTCGCCGGGCGGTTTCACCGCCTCGTGGTGCCACTGGAGCATCCGCTGGGTGTTGGTGAAGCTGCCGTTCTTCTCCGTGTGCGCGGCGGCCGGCAGGAAGAACACCTCGGTCTTGAGGTCCGCCGTGGTCATCTCGCCAGTCTCGATCTCCGGGCCGTTCTGCCACCAGGTGGCGCTCTCGATCATGGTCAGGTCGCGGACCACCAGCCAGTCGAGGTTCGCCATGCCCAGCCGCTGCATCTTCGCGTTGCCGGAGCCGACCGCGGGGTTCTCCCCAAGCAGGAAGTACCCGACGCACTCGCCGGCGAGCTGCCGCTGCACGGTGTCGTAGGTGCTGTGACTGCCGGTCAGCCGGGGCAGGTAGTCGAAGCAGTAGTCGTTGTCGGCGGTCGCGGCGTCTCCCCACCACGACCTGAGCAGGCTCGTGGTGTAGGCGCCGATGTTGGCCCAGTAGCCCTTCTCGGTGCCCTCCGCGGCGAGGAACGCGGCGAGATCCTGGTCGGGATGCGCGTACGGCATGGGTATGTAGCCGGGCAGCAGGTTGAACAGGGTCGGAATGTCCGTCGAGCCCTGGATCGAGGCATGCCCGCGCAGCGCCAGGATGCCGCCGCCGGGCCGGCCGATGTTGCCCAGCAACGCCTGCAGGATCGCCGCGGTCCGGATGTACTGCACGCCCACGGTGTGCTGGGTCCAGCCGACCGCGTAGCAGAACGCGCTGGTGCGGTCGCGGCCGGAGTTGCGGGTCAGCTCGTCGCACACCCGCGCGAACAGCTCCGGTGGCACTCCGCAGGACTGCTCGACCATCTCCGGGGTGTACCGCTGGAAGTGGCGTTTGAGGATCTGGAAGACGCAGCGCGGGTGCTGCAGCGTCGGGTCGGTACGGGCGGTGCCCGACCGGGCGCCACCGGAGCCGTGTGCCTCACCGCGCCCGGCGGTGCGCACCGCGCGGTCCTCGTACTCCATGTCGCGCTGCGCCGCGGCGGCCTGCACCTCCCGGCCCTCGTACTGCCAGGTGTGGAAGTCGTACTGGCGGTTCTCCGCATCGAAGCCGGAGAACAGGCCGTCCAGATCCTCGGGGTCGCGGTAGTCGTCGGACACGATCGACGCCGCGTTGGTGTAGGCCACCACGTAGTCGCGGAAGTACTTGTCCTGCGACAGCACGTGGTTGACGATCGCGCCGAGAAACACGATGTCACTGCCGGCGCGCAGCGGCACGTGCAGGTCGGCCATCGCGCTGGTGCGGGTGAACCGCGGGTCGACGTGGATGATCGTCGCGCCGCGCGCCTTCGCCTCCATCACCCACTGGAACCCGACCGGATGGCACTCGGCCATGTTGGAGCCCTGGATCAGGATGCAGTCGGAGTTCTGCAGGTCCTGCTGGAAGGTCGTCGCGCCGCCGCGACCGAACGAGGTTCCCAGACTGGGAACGGTGGAGGAGTGTCAAACGCGCGCCTGGTTCTCGATCTGCACCGCACCGAGTGCGGTGAACAGCTTCTTGATCAGGTAGTTCTCCTCGTTGTCCAGGGTCGCGCCGCCGAGGCTGGCGAAGCCCATGGTGCGCCGGGTGCGCGCGCCGCCCTGCTCGTCCTGCCAGTGGTCGCGCCGGGCCGCGATCACCCGGTCGGCGATCATGTCCATCGCGGTGTCGAGATCGAGGTGCTCCCAGTGGTCGGAGTGCGGCCGGCGGTAGAGCACCTGCTGCACCCGACTCGACCCGGTGGTCAGCTGCAGCGACGCGGAACCCTTGGGGCACAGGCGTCCCCGGCTGACCGGGGAGTCCGGATCGCCCTCGATCTGGGTGACCGCCCCGTTGCGCACGTAGACGTCCTGGCCGCAGCCGACCGCGCAGTACGGGCAGATCGACTTGACGACCTCGTCGGCGGTCTCGGTGCGCGGGGTCAACGTCTCGCTGGTGCGGCTCTTCGCCGCGGCGCCGCGGCCGGTGCGATCGGCGCCTAGCGCCTGCCGGTACACCGGCCAGCCCTCGATCCAGGTCCGGACCCCCACGCCGTCACCTCCACCCGCAGCCGTTCGCCGACCGCGCCGGCGCGGTCGGCCCCGGGTCCCGGTACCCGGTGCCGGCGGCGGCAAACCTTTCCCGGTGCCGCTTTCGCCCGCGGTGCTCACGTGTTGCCGGCGGTGAGCGTGGCGAAGCGCTGCACCAGCGTCTGGCAGAAGGGCGTCAGGTCGTCCGGTTTGCGGCTGCTGATCAGCAGGTTCGGTCCGTCCTCGCACACCACCACCGGCTCGTCGACCCAGTGCCCGCCCGCGTTGACGATGTCGGTTCGTACGCTCGGCCACGAGGTCAGGGTGCGGCCGCGGACCCGGTCGGCCTCGACGATCGTCCACGGGCCGTGGCAGATCACCGCGACCGGCTTGCCGGCGGCGAAGAACGCGTCCACGAACGCCACCGCACCCGGATCCGTGCGCAGGAAGTCCGGGTTCGCCACCCCACCCGGCAGGACCAGCGCGTTGTACTCGTCCGCCGAGGTCTGCGCCACCGTCACGTCGACGTCCCGGGTCTCGCCCCGGTCCAGGTGCTCGAACAGCTGCGCCTTGCCGTCCGCGGTGGACACCAGCCGGGGCGTACCGCCGGCGTCGGTCACCGCCTGCCACGGCTCGGTGAGCTCGACCTGCTCGGTGCCTTCCGGCGCGATCAGGAACGCCACCGTTCGGCCGGACAACTCCCCACTCATCGTCGCCACCCCTCTTCGTCTCGGTCCTCACCGGCCGCGTACCCATCCAGCGCGGCCTAACCACCCGGATGCCGGGGCGAGGAACCGCGACACCCGGACGGGTACCGGGTCGCGGGCGCCGCCGCGGATGCCCGGACGTGTACCCGGCGCCCGACGGGGTACGCCGGTGGAGGACGGATAACCGTGCGGTTGGGGGCGTCATGGCGCAGAAGGTCGCTGATTACCTGTTGGAACGACTCCGCGACTGGGGTGTGGAGCGGGTCTTCAGCTATGCCGGTGACGGCATCAACGGGTTGCTCGCGGCGTGGGCGCGGGCCGACGACGATCCGAAGTTCATCCAGGCCCGGCACGAGGAACTGGCCGCGTTCGAGGCCTGCGGGTACGCCAAGTTCTCCGGCAAGGTGGGCGTGTGCGCGGCGACGTCCGGGCCCGGTGCGATCCACCTGTTGAACGGGCTGTACGACGCGAAGCTGGACCACGCCCCGGTGGTGGCGATCGTGGGGCAGACCAACCGCAGCGCCATGGGCGGCTCGTACCAGCAGGAAGTCGACCTGATGGCGCTGTTCAAGGACGTGGCGTCCGACTACGTCCAGATGGTCACGGTGCCCGAGCAGCTGCCCAACGTGCTGGACCGGGCGATGCGGGTGGCGATGTCGCGGCGCACGGTCACGGCGCTGATCATCCCGGGCGACGTGCAGGAACTCGACTACTCGCCGCCGACGCACGCCTTCAAGATGGTGCCGTCCAGCATCGGAATGGCCGCCGGAACCCCGATGCCCGCCGAGGACGACATCC
Organism: Actinocatenispora comari; assembly: GCF_017312725.1. Taxonomy (GTDB): domain Bacteria; phylum Actinomycetota; class Actinomycetes; order Mycobacteriales; family Micromonosporaceae; genus Actinocatenispora; species Actinocatenispora comari. Next base: position 51,726 of record NZ_BOPO01000053.1, read on the forward strand.
GTCGCGCGGCGGACGTGCTCAACGCCGGGGAGAAGGTGGCGATCCTGGTCGGTCAGGGCGCGGCCGGCGCCGTGGCCGAGGTCGAGCAGGCCGCCGACGTGCTCGGCGCCGGCGTGGCGAAGGCGTTGATCGGCAAGGACGTGCTGCCCGACGACCTGCCGTACGTGACGGGCGCGATCGGGTTGCTCGGCACCCGGCCCAGCTACGAGATGATGATGGGCTGCGACACGCTGCTCACCGTCGGCTCCAGCTTCCCGTACACCCAGTTCATGCCGGAACTCGATCAGGCGCGCGGGGTGCAGATCGAGATCGACCCGACCATGATCGGCATGCGCTACCCGTACGAGGTCAACCTGGTCGGGGACGCGGCGGCCACGCTGCGGGCGCTGATCCCGTTGCTGCAGCGCAAGCAGAAGCGCGACTGGCGCGAGGAGATCGAGTCGAACGTGACCCGGTGGTGGGAGGTGATGGACCGCCGCGCCGCGGTCGACGCCGACCCGATCAACCCGGAGTACGTGTTCCACGCGCTGTCGCCGTTGCTGCCGGAGGACGCGATGATCACCTCCGACTCCGGCTCGGCGGCCAACTGGTACGCGAGGCACCTGAAGATCCGCGGCCGGATGCGCGGCTCGCTGTCCGGCAACCTCGCCACCATGTGCCCGGGCATGCCGTACGCGGTCGGCGCCAAGTTCGCGCACCCCGACCGGCCGGCGTTCGCGCTGGTCGGCGACGGCGCCATGCAGATGAACGGGATCAACGAACTGCTCACCGCCGCGATGTACTACCAGGAGTGGGATGATCCGCGGCTGATCGTCGGCGTGCTCAACAACGGCGACCTCAACCAGGTCACCTGGGAGATGCGGGCGATGGCCGGCTCGCCCCAGTTCGAGCCGTCGCAGAAGCTACCGCAGTTCCCGTACGCGGCGTACGCCAGCCTGATCGGGCTGACCGGCATCGAGGTCACCAAGCCCGATCAGGTCACCGGCGCGTGGGAGCAGGCGCTCGCCGCCGACCGGCCGTGCCTGATCGAGTTCGTCACCGACCCCTCCGTACCGCCGATCCCGCCGCACGCGAGCTGGGACCAGATGGAGAAGGCCGCCGAGGCGATCGTCAAGGGCGACCCGGAACGCTGGAGCGTGCTCAAGGAGGGCGTCAAGTCGAAGATGCAGGAGATGCTGCCGGGCGACTCGCAGGGCCGGAAACACCAGTGACCCGGCCGGACGTCACGGTCGACGCCGTGGATGCGGCCGCCTTCACGGTGCCGACCGGGACACCCGAGGCCGACGGCACCCTGTCCTGGGACTCGACCACCCTGGTGACCGTGACGGTACGGGCCGGGCCGGTCACCGGGTTCGGCTACACCTACGCCGACGCCGCCTGCGTCCCGCTGATCCGCGGCAAGCTCGCCGACGCGGCGGTCGGCGTGGACGCGCGGGACGTGCCGTACGGGTGGGGGAGGATGCAGCGGGCGATCCGCAACCTGGGCCGGCCCGGGCTCGCGTCCTGCGCACTGTCCGCTGTGGACACCGCGTGGTGGGACGCCGCGGCGCAGCTCGCCGACCTGCCGCTGACCCGGCTGCTCGGCCTGGCCCGCACCGAGGTGCCGGTGTACGGCTCGGGCGGGTTCACCAGCTACGACGACCGGCAGCTCACCGATCAGCTCACCGGCTGGCTGTCCCGGGGAATGCGGCGGGTGAAGATCAAGATCGGCGAGTCCTGGGGCAGCCGGGTCGAGCGGGATCTCGCTCGGGTCGCCCTGACCCGCGAGACGGTCGGCCCCGACGTCGAGCTCTACGTCGACGCGAACGGCGGCTACGCTGTCGGACAGGCGATCCGGGTCGGGCGGCGACTGTCCGAATGGGACGTACGGTGGTTCGAGGAGCCGGTGTCGTCCGACGATCTGGCTGGCCTGCGCCGGATCAGCGATCTGGTCGAGCCGGACGTCGCGGCCGGGGAGTACGGCTACGACCTGGTGTACTTCGCCCGGATGGTGGATGTGGTCGACTGCCTGCAGGCCGACGCCACCCGTTGCGGCGGCTACACCGAATGGCTGCGGATCGCGGCGGTCGCCGCCGCGCACAACCGGCAGCTGTCCGGGCACTGCGCACCGAGCCTGACCGTGCCGGTCGCCGCCGCCACCCCGAACTTCCGGCACCTGGAATGGTTCGCCGACCACGACCGGATCGAGCGGATGCTGTTCGACGGCGTACCCGATCCGTCCGGCGGGGCCGCCCACCCGGACCTCTCCAGCCCGGGTCACGGCCTGCGCCTGCGCGAGGCGGACGCCGAACCCTACCGGGTCGCCTGAGCCGCGCTGACGTGGTGGGCCCGCCCGCATCCGGTCGATGCGGGCGGGCCCGCGTCGGTCAGAAGGCTCCGACGCCGTTGGGGGTGCCGAGGCCGGTCGGGCCGTCCCAGCCGCCCCGCGCGGTGCACCACTGGCTGGTGCCGCACGACCCGTTCGAACCGCTCGTCACGTCGAACAGCGACGAGGCGTGCGCGTACGGGTAGTTGTTGTCGATGCTGCCGGCGTTACCGGCCAGGCCGTACACGGCGCCGATGACCGGAGCCGCGACGCTGGTGCCGCCGAACACCATCCAGCCCGAGTAGCCCTGGTAGGCGGTGCTGTCGTAGACGGCGACACCGGTGTTGGGGTCGGCCACCGCGGACACGTCCGCGACCGCCCGCTTGGCGCAACCGGTACCGACGCCGGACTGGCCGGACAGCGCCGTGTTGTACGCCGAGCAGCCGGAACCCGCGCCGCTCCACGCGGACTCCGACCAGCCCCGCGAGCTCGAGTCGGCGCGCAGCGAGGTACCGCCGACCGCGGTGACGTAGTGCGAGGAGGCCGGGTACTCCACGCCGTAGCCGGCGTCGCCCGAGCTGACGGTGATCGCGACGCCCGGGTGGTTGTAATACTGGCCGTAGTTGGCGTCGGAGGCGTCCGAGCCGCCGTAGCTGTTGCTGATCACGTCCGCGCCCATCGTGGCGGCGCGGTTGACCGCCGCACCGAGGTTCGCGAACGAGCTGCTCTTCGCCTCCACCAGCAGGATGTGGCAGTTCGGGCAGACCGCCGAGACCATGTCGAGGTCCAGCGAGATCTCCTGCGCCCAGCCGCCGTCCTTGCGCGGGTAGTTGGTGCCGCCGTTCTGGTCGACCTTGCGGAAGCAGCCGTTGGCGGTCGTGCACGCCGGCAGGCCGTACTGGCTGCGGTAGACGGACAGGTCCTGCTCGGCGGTCGGCGCGTCGTACGCGTCGACGATCGCCACGGTCTGCCCGCTGCCGGCGCTGCCGGACGGCAGCTTGTAGGCCGACTGCAGATCCGCCGGGCCGTACCCGGACGGCGTCGCCGCGGCCTTGCGCACGGCGGCGTTGCTGCGGTGCACGTCGGTACGCATCTCGGCCAGACAGTGCGCGTGGCCGGCGGTGGCGGTGGCGCAGGAGTGCATCGTGCGCGCGCTCGTGCCGGCCTGTGCCGGTGCGGCCATCGCGGCGCCGGACATGGTCACCAGCCCCGCCGCTGCGATGACCGCAACTCCCGCGGTACGCAGGCGTGAACCCATGGGGAACCTCCTTGAGGGGTGAGAGGGGTCCCGGTCGGAGGCCCCGGCGGGGAGGGCGGTTGCCCTCTCGCCGGGACCTCGTCGGACAAGGCGGAGCGTAGCGATCAGACAGGCCGGGCGGAAGCCTCAATTCCGGATGTAACGACCATGACCGCGCAAGCGAACTCATGGGGTCGTTTCGTGCCGCGCCAGGCCTTGCCATGGCGGCCGGCGCCGCCGGGCGCCGGCGCCGGGTTCGCTCAGCGACGGCGGCGCAGGGTTCGCTCAGCGGCGGTGGCGCAGGGTTCGCTCAGCGGTGGTGGCGCCGGGTTCGCTCAGCGACGGTGGCGCAGGGTGCGGATGCTGCCGCGGATCAGCGGTACGGCGGTGAGTGCCGCACCGGTGAGCAGGCCGGCTGCGACCGCCGTGGCCGCCCGACCGTCCCGTGTGGACGGTGCCGGTCGGGGTGCCGCGGCCTGTTCCGGACGGTTGACCGGGGCGTGCCCGGACAGCCCCATCGCCAGCGCCTCGGCCAGGTGCATGGCCCGGCGGCCGGTACCCGCCTCCTCGATCTGGGTGCGGCAGCTGAACCCGTCCGCGAGGATCAGCGCGTCCGGCGCCGCATCGCGCACCGCGGGTAGCAGTACCCGTTCCGCGCAGGCCATCGACACGTCGTGGTGGCCGCGTTCGAAGCCGAAGTTGCCGGCCAGCCCGCAGCAGCCGGAGTCGAGGAAGTCGGCGTCGACGTCGGCGCGGCGCAGCAGCTCACCGTCCGGGTCGCTGCCGAGTACCGCGTGCTGGTGGCAGTGCGTCTGCACCAGCGCCCGCCGGGCCAGCTGCGGCGGCCGCCAGTCGTCCGGCGCGTACCGCAGCAGCGCCTCGGAGAACGTGGACACCTGGCCGGACAGCCGTTCGATGTCCTCGTCACCGTCCAGCAGCTCCGGCGCATCGGAGCGGAACACCGCCGTACAGGAGGGCTCCAGCCCGATGATCGGGGTGCCGGCCGACAGCCACGGCCGCAGCGCCGCGACGGTGCGTCGCAGGACCTTCTTCGCCGTCTTGAGCTGCCCGGTGGAGATCCAGGTCAGCCCGCAGCACACCGGCTGCTGCGGTACCGCGACGTGCAGTCCGGCCGCCTCCAGCACCTGCACGGCGGCCCGCGCCACGTGCGGGTGGAAGTGGTTGCTGAACGTGTCCGGCCACAGCACGACGGTGCGCGGATCGTGCGGGTCCGGCTCCGGCCGCCGCTGGGCCCGCCACCAGTCGACGAACGGCCGCGCCGCGAACGGCGGCGCGTCGCGTTCGGCGGCGACACCGGCGATCCGCTTGCCGAGCGCCGACACCACCGGCGCCCGCAGCGCGGCGTTCGCCAGCCGCGGCGCCGGCCGTACCAGCTGCGCCCACAGCGGCAGCCAGCCGAGCGCGTAGTGCGCGGTGGGCCGCAGCCGGTGCGCGTAGTGGTGCGACAGGAACTCCGCCTTGTAGGTGGCCATGTCCACCCCGACCGGGCAGTCGCTCTTGCAGCCCTTGCAGGCCAGGCACAGATCCAGCGCGTCGCGTACCTCGGTGGAGCGCCAGCCGTCCTTGACGGCCGAGTCGTCGTGCCCGTTCATCATCTCGAACAGCAACCGGGCCCGGCCGCGGGTGGAGTGCTCCTCCTCGCCGGTCGCCCGGTACGAGGGGCACATCACGTCGCCGGTGTGCGAGCGGCAGTTGCCGATACCGACGCAGCGCATCACCGCGCTGGTGAAGCTGTGGTCGTCGTGCGGGTAGCCGAACTCGGTGTCGAACGTGCCCGGATGCCAGTCGGCGCCCAGCCGCAACTGACCGTCCACCGGGTTCGGACTCACCACCTTGCCGGGGTTCATCCGGTTGTCCGGGTCGAACAGCCGCTTCAGTTCGCCGAACGCCTCGACCAGCCGCGGACCGAACATGATGGTCAGCAGCTCGCCGCGGGCCTGCCCGTCGCCGTGCTCACCGGACAGCGACCCGCCGTACGAGACGACCAGCCGCGCCGCGCGGTGCACGAACTCGCGGAACGCGGCGACCCCGTCGGCGGTCTTGAGCCCGAACGGGATCCGGGTGTGCACGCAGCCCTGCCCGAAGTGCCCGTACAGCGCGGGATGGTCGTAGCCGAACTCGTCGAACAGCGCCTTCAGGTCGCGCAGGTAGTCGCCGAGCTTGTCCGGCGGCACCGCGGAGTCCTCCCAGCCCTCCCAGGTCTCGCGGTCGTCCGGCGGCCGGGCGGTGACGCCGAGACCGGCCTCGCGCGCCTTCAGCATCTCCTGCTCGCGGACCGTGTCGTCGGACAGCGCCACCCGTTCGTCGTCGGGGGAGCGGCCGAGCGCGGACAGCAGCTCGTCCGCCTTGCGGTCGGCGTCGTCCTTGTCGTCGCCGAAGAACTGGATCAGCAGCCAGCTGTTGCCGGCAGGCAACTGGTCCAGCGAGTCCAGGTAGGCGTGCTCCTCGCGCATCAGCTGCGCCATCCGGTCGTCGATCGCCTCCAGCTGCGAGGGTTCGCTGTGCGCGAGAATCGCCGGTACGTCGTCGGCCGCGGCGCAGATGTCGTCGTAGCCCAGCACCAGGATCGCGTCCGCGGCCTCCACCGGCACCAGCTCGATCTCGGCGCGCAGCACCGCGCACAGCGTGCCCTCGCTGCCCACCAGCGCCCGCGCCGGGTTCGGCCCGAACTCGGGCAGCAGCGAGTCGAGGTTGTAGCCGGACACCCGGCGCGGGATGTCCGGGTAGCCGGACCGGATGTCCTCCGCGTAGCGTTCCGCGATCTCGCGCAGGCCGCGGTGGATCTCGGCGCGCCGGTCGCCCGCGGCGAGGATCTGCTCGTACTCCTCGTCGGTGGTGGGGCCGATCCAGAACCGGGCGCCGTCCGGGGTGCAGATCTCCAGCCGGCGCACGCTGTCCACCGTCTTGCCGTACGCCTGGGCCGAGGCGCCGCACGAGTTGTTGCCGATCATCCCGCCCAGCGCGCAGTGGCTGTGCGTGGACGGCTTCGGCCCGAACTTCAGGCCGTGCTCGGACAGCTGCCGGTTCAGCTCGTCCAGCACGATGCCCGGCTCCACCACGCAGGTGCGCTGCTTCGGGTCCACCGACACCAGCCGGTGACAGTACTTGGTCCAGTCGATGATCACCGCGACGTTGGTGCACTGGCCGCCCAGGCTGGTACCGCCGCCGCGGGACAGCACCGGCGCGCCGAACTCCGCGCACACCCGCATCGTCTCGACACCGTCGTCGACCGAGCGCGGCAGTACCACCCCGATGGGCACCTGGCGGTAGTTCGAGCCGTCGGTGGCGTACGTGCCGCGGGTGCCGGCGTCGAACCGGACCTCGCCGTCGACCCGGTCACGCAGCGCTGTCGCGAGACCTCTCACGTCGAGGTCGGCCAGATCGGCCGGTGTCAGTTCGCGTACCGGACCTGTCACGTCGCTCATCACCCTTCGCTGGTCGCCCGGTCGGTCGTGGCTTTCCCGCTGGCCTATGGCCAACCGGGTTACCGGCCTCGGCGTAGCTGTCGGGCCGCGACCGCGCCGCCCAGGGCGACGGCGGTGGCCGCGGTCGTGGCCAGTACCCCGTGGTGGCGCGACAGCCACGGTTGCGGGTCGCGGCTCTTCGCCTCCTCGTCGAACCGGCCGTGTGCGCCGAAGTCGTGCCCGGACCGGCTGTCCGCCGGTTGCCATAGGTTCTCCGGTGCGTCGGCGGGTTGGCGCTGCTCGGTCTGCTGCCCGGAGAACGCGCTGCGGGCCAGGTAGCGGTCCAGCAGCCCGGGCACGACCGCGTTGAGCAGCAACGTGACCGCGGTGCTGGTGCCCACCCAGTACTCCCGTCGGTGCGGGTGGTCGGCGGCGTGCACGACCGCGTGGGCCGCGACCTCCGGCTGGTAGATCGGGGGGACCGGCTGGGCCCGGTGCGGCAGCCGGGATCGCACCCAGCTGAACTGCGGGGTGTTGAGTCCGGGCAGCTGCACCATCGTCACCCGTACGTTGCTGCCCTCGTGCAGCAGTTCGCAGCGCAGCGACTCGTGGAACCCCTGCACCGCGTGCTTGGCCCCGCAGTACGCGGACTGCAGCGGGATCCCGCGGTAGGCCAGTGCGGACCCGACATGCACGATCGTGCCGCGGTCGCGTGGCTTCATGTGCCGCAGCGCGGCCATCGTGCCGTACACGAAGCCGAGGTAGTCGACCTCGGTGACGCGCCGGTACTCCGCCGGCTCGATCCGGTCGAACGGCGCGAACACCGTCGTCATGGCCACGTTGATCCAGACGTCGATCGGTCCCAGCTCGCGCTCGACCCGGTCGGCGGCGGCCGCCACCTGCTCGGCGTCAGACACGTCGGTCGGCAGTACCAGCGGGGTACCGCCGGCCTGGCGCACCTCGTCCGCGGCGGAGGCGAGCCCCTTCTCCCCGCGGGCGAGCAGCGCGATCCGGTCCTGCCGGCGCGCGAACTCCCGCACCACCGCCCGGCCGACCCCTCCGCTGGCACCGGTGACCACGACGACCTGCGGCATCCGTCCCCTCCCGCTCGCTCGGCTGTGGAGGGACCTACCCAGCCAGCGGCGAGATATGCCAGTGAACAGCCTGCCGGTCCAGCCCGCGCCGTCCGGTGTCCGCCGGTTCGCGGCGCCCGCTGGCGTTCGTCGCCGATCGCCGGAGCCGGTCTTCGACCGTTGCGCACGGTGGCCGACGCCCTGGCGCGTTAGTTCGACGCCACGTCGGGTATCCGAACCGATTGCACCCGAGGACTGGAGGGACGTCATGCAGACCGTAGCGGAACTGATGGCGGCGCGACCGGTGACGGTCGGCCCCGACGAGTCGGTCGTCACCGCCGCGCAGCGGATGCGCGACGCGGACATCGGCAACGTGGTGGTGACCGACGGGCAGCGCATCGACGGCATCCTGACCGACCGGGACATCGTCGTGCGCGCGGTGGCCGGCGGCGGCGACCTGTCCCGGACCAGGGCCAGTTCGCTGTGCAGCAGCGAGGTGTGCACGATCCGGCCGCAGGAGTCGGTCCAGCGCGCCGTGGAGCTGATGCGCGAACACTCGGTGCGACGGCTGCCGGTGGTGGCCGACGGTGCCGTGGTTGGCGTGTTGTCGCTGGGGGACCTCGCGATCGAACGAGACGAGCGGTCCGCGCTGGCCGACATCAGCGCCGCCACGCCGAACCAGTGACCGGCATCGGACCCGGCACGCACGAGGTCGGGTCCGCATCCGACGGCGGCAACGGGCGCTACGAGCCGAGCTGGTCGAGTCGTTGCTTGGCGGCGTCGTAGCCGAGGTGCAGGAAGTCCGACCCGGCCACGGCGGTGAAGGTGGTGGCCACCAGCCGGGTCAGCCGGGGCGCGAAGACCATCCCCGCCGTCAACCCGGTGGCCACCCAGACCGCCGCGCAGAACGGGCACACCAGCAGCTCGCCGACCGCGTGCCCGGTGCCCGACGCCCGGACCTCCTCGTTCAGCTCGCCCTCGCCCGCCGGCTCCTGGTACTGCGTGAACGGCGCCCGCAGTGGGCTGGTCACGGCGTCCTTGGCGAGCAGCCGGCTGAGCTTGTGGGTGGCGGTGGTCAGCAGGAACACGTCCGACATCGCCAGCCGGGGCGCCTGCCGGCCGGTGAGGCGCGCGAGCGCGGTGGCGGCGGCGGCCGTACCGGAATAGATCGCCAGGACGGTGAGATAGCCGTACAGCGGCCGGGACGAGCCCTGCCCGTACCGTTCCGCGAGCCGGTCGATCGCACGGCGTGCCGGGTTGGTCATGGTCGTTCCCTTCGTCGAGAGCGGAGGTTCACCGGTCGGAGCGCCGGTCGTCGCCACCCTCGGACCGCTCGCCGGTGGCGCGCCGATCCGGCATCACGGCGCTGTGCGGCGGGTACGGACCGCCCCGCCAGACGAACCAGCCGACACTCACCCCGACGAACAGCGCCGCCAGGACGATGCCGATCACCCACTGGAACGTCCCGTGCGACGACTGGGCGCCGAGCAGGACACCGAGCTCGCCACCGACCAGACCGGCGACGGCGCAACAGATCGCCTGCCGTACGGTCGGGCGCGGGCCGATCAGCCGCCCGGCGAGGCCGAGCACGATGCCGATGACGGCGACCCCGATGCTGCTGCTGAGTTCCATCACAACCGTCCATCGTGGACTGTCCCGGCGGTACCGTCACCGGTGGCGCTGCCCGGCCTGGCGTGGCGGCGTGTGCCGGGTGGCCGGCGCGAACACGCGCCGGGCGGGATGCGGTACCGGATCCGGGCTCATGATCTCGCCCTACCCTGGTCCGTCCCGCCCACACGTTGCCGGCGCACCGGAAAACCGAACGTGTACCGGCACCCGGCCGGGGTAACCGGGCGGGCGCCGGTGGGTCGCCTCGCCCCGGCGTAGCGTGGCGTCGCGGCGCGGCGCTCACCGGCACACCCGCCCGTCGCGTCCGATCCGGCGCTCGTACGCCGGCGCGCGGTCGGTGCGGCGCCGCCGGGTTCGCCGTCCGGGGCGGCGGTGTTCAGATCCGGTGCGTGGTCGGCCGCGCCGTGGGTAGCCGAACCGGGTTGGCCGAACCCGACGGCGAGGAGGTGTGCGGTGAAGGCGCTGGCCTGGCACGGCACCAGGGACGTACGGATCGACGAGGTGCTCGAGCCCACCATCCAGGAACCCACCGATGCGGTCGTACGGGTCACCACGACCGCGATCTGCGGCTCCGACCTGCACCTGTACGAGGTGCTCGGCGCGTTCCTGACGGAGGGCGACATCCTCGGCCACGAGGCCATGGGCATCGTGGACCAGGTCGGTAGCGCGGTGCACCACATCGCGCCCGGTGACCGGGTCGTCATCCCGTTCAACATCTCGTGCGGGCACTGCTGGATGTGCCAGCGTGGGCTGTACGCGCAGTGCGAGACGACCCAGGTCCGTTCGGAAGGGTCCGGTGCCGCACTGTTCGGCTACACGAAGCTGTACGGGCAGGTACCGGGCGGGCAGGCCGAACTGGTGCGAGTCCCGCAGGCGCAGTTCGGGCCGATCAAGCTGCCCGCCGAGGGCCCGGACGAGCGGTACGTGTTCCTGTCCGACGTGCTGCCCACGGCGTGGCAGGCGGTGCAGTACGCGGCGATCCCGGACGGCGGCAGCGTCACGGTGCTGGGGCTGGGCCCGATCGGGCAGCTGTGCGTCCGGATCGCCCGGTACCACGGTGCCTCGGTGATCGGGGTGGACCCGGTACCGGAACGGCGGGCGATGGCACAGCGCTACGGCGCGGAGGTCCTCGACCTGGGCGACGGGTCCGGGGTGGCCGACGCGATCCGGGACCGTACCGACGGGCGGGGCACCGACTCGGTGATCGACGCCGTCGGCATGGAGGCGCACGGCTCGCCGGCCGGGCGTCTCGCCCAGCGGGTCGCGGCGGTGTTGCCGGACGTGGCCGGCCGCACGCTGATGAGGACCGCCGGGGTGGACCGGCTCGCCGCGCTCTACCTCGCGATCGACGCGGTGCGCCGCGGCGGCACCATCTCGCTGTCCGGCGTGTACGGCGGTGCGGCCGACCCGCTGCCGATGCTGACCCTGTTCGACAAGGGGGTCCGGCTCGCGATGGGGCAGGCGCACGTACGGCAGTGGACCGACACGCTGCTGCCGCTGGTCACCGACGAGGCGGATCCGTTGGGGGTGTTGGATCTCGCCACCCACCGGCTGCCGCTCGCCGAGGCACCCGAGGCCTACGACATGTTCCAGCACAAGCGTGACGGCGCCATCAAGGTGCTGCTCACCCCGTGACCGCCGAGCGCGGGCAGTGCGTCGCCGACACCGGGGCCGGCGCCGCCGATCCGGCGCGAACGCGCCGGGTGGTGGCCACGCTGATCGTCGCGGTGATCGGCTTCGCGGTGCAACAGACCGCGGTGGTGCCGGCGATCCACGACGTGCAGCTCGACCTGCACGCGTCGACCGAGTGGGCGTCCTGGTTGGTCACCGTGTACCTGATGGTCGCAACGGCGGCGACACCGGCGTTCGGCCGGCTCGGCGACCTGTACGGGCGGCGCCGGATGCTGCTGGTCGGCCTCGCCGTGTTCGCCGTCGCCTCGGCCGGTGCGGCGGTGGCGCCGAACCTGCCGGTGCTGCTGGCGTGCCGGGCGGTGCAGGGGATCGGCGGCGCGGTCTACCCGCTCGCGCTCGCGCTGGCCCGCGCCGCAGCCCCCGGCCGTACCACCCGCGCGGTCTCGGCGCTCAGCGCCGCGTTCGGGATCGGTACCGCCGTCGGTTTCGTCGGTGGCGGCGTGCTTGCGCAGTACGTGTCCTGGCGGGCGGTGTTCGCCGGCGGTGCGATCCTGGTCGCGGCCGGTTGGGCCCTCGCGCTGCCGCTGCTGCCGGAGACCCGGGAACGTGCCGCCGGCCGGTACGACCTGATCGGCACGGTGCTGCTCGGGCTCGCCGCGATCGCCCTGCTCGGCGCGCTGACGCTGGTGGTCTCGCTCGGCGCCGCGGCGCCCGCCACGCTCGGCCTGTTCGCACTCGCCGTACTGGCCGCGGCCGGTTGGGTGTGGCGCGAGCGCTCGGCCGACGACCCGCTGGTGGATCTGCACATCCTGCGGCACCGGCCGGTCGCGGTCGCGAACCTCGGCACGATCGCGCTCGGCTGGGCCCTGTTCGGCAGTTACCTGGTGATCCCGCAGCTGGCCCGGGCCGACCCGAGCGCCGCAGGATACGGGCTGGGCGTGGACAGCGCAGCCATCGGCCTGCTGATGCTGCCGCTCGCGGTGGGGCAGACGTTCGCCGCGCCGATCGCCGGCGTGCTGGAGCGACGGGCCCGGCCCCGCCTGGTGTTCGCCGCCGGGTTGCTGCTGGTGGCGATCAGCGCGGTGCTGCTGGCCGTCGACCGCAGCTCGGTGCCGCTGACGCTGGTGGCCAGCCTGGTGCTGGGGCTCGGCGCGGGTGCCGGGCTGCAGGCCAGCAGCGCGGTGGCGACCGCGGGCGTGTCCGCCGACGTCGCGGCCGCCTCGACCGCGCTGAACAGTACGGTACGTCGGCTGGCCGGCGGCACCGGCGGGCAGGTCGGCACGATCATCCTGGCCACCTTCGCCGGCTCCGCGGCGGCCACCCCACCGTTCCGCGGCTACCGGGTGGTGTTCCTGGTCGAGGTGGTGCTGTGCCTGGTCGGCGCGGCGTTCGTCGTGCGCCCGGCCGGCGGCCGGCGGGAATGAACGCCGCGGCGCCGGGTAGCCGCCAGACGGCTCAAATCAGAACGCGGCTGACGAGGAGAGGGACATGGCACGGGAGAACGACGCCGAGCTCGGCGACGCCGAGCCGCCCGCCGAGTACCGGCGGGAAGCCTCGGACGACTTCGCCGAAGAGCACTCGGACACCGACGTGGAACCCGAGGACGAGGGCGGCCCGGAGCCGCGCCCGCGGTCGGCGAAGCACCGACCGTCGTCGGAGGGTCCGCGTCATCCGGTGGTGTGACCGGCCGCCGGCGGCCGGCAGTTTGTGCGGACCGATCATGGGTAGGCCGCCGGCATGAGCACGCAGCAGACGCCAGCACAGCAACAGGACTATCCGGGAACGACCGGCGAGATGCAGCCGCCGCCGGACGACCAGATGCGCGACTACCAGGGGCGTGACCTGCTGTCCGGGCGGCGGGCGCTGATCACCGGGGGAGACTCGGGTATCGGTCGCGCGGTCGCGGTGGCCTTCGCCAAGGAGGGCGCCGACGTCGCCGTCTCGTACCTGTCGGAGCACCGCGACGCCGAGCAGACCAGGGCGCTGGTCGAGCAGGAGGGTCGCCGGTGCGTGCTGCTGCCCGGCGACATGGCCGATCCGGCGCACTGCGTGGACGTGGTCGACGGCACGGTGTCGGCGTTGGGCGGGCTGGAGATCCTCGTCAACAACGTCGCGTACCAGTCGCCGGCCGACTCGCTCACCGACATCGACACCGAGCAGTGGGACCGCACCGTCGCGGTCAACCTCGGGTCGTTCTTCCACACCACGAAGGCGGCGCTGCGGCACCTGCCGGACGGCGGGGCGATCATCAACACCTCGTCGATCAACGGCCTGCGGGGCAACAAGACGCTGATCGACTACTCCGCGACCAAGGGCGCCATTCTCGCCTTCACCTACTCGATGGCGCAGTCGCTGACCGAGCGGCGGATCCGGGTCAACTGCGTCGCGCCCGGTCCGGTGTGGACACCGCTGATCCCGGCCACGCTGTCGGCCGACCACGTGGAGAAGTTCGGCGAGAACGTACCGATGGAGCGGGCCGCGCATCCCGACGAGATCGCGCCGTCCTACGTGTTCTTCGCCAGTGACCGGCTCTCCTCGTACTACACCGGCGAGGTGCTCGCGCCCATCGGCGGCGAGACGCTGCCCGGCTGACCCCGCGGACCGTTGCTGGTACGGCGATCCGGCAGGGAAGGGGAGGCGGGGATGAGCACGGTCGAGACCGGCACGGTACGCACCCGGGTCCCGGCGCGGGTGGACCGGCTGCCGTGGTCGCGGTGGCACTGGATGATCGTGATCGGCCTGGGCACCGTCTGGATCCTCGACGGCCTGGAGGTCACGATCGTCGGCAACATCGCCGGCGCGATCTCCGCACCGGGCAGCGGCGTACACATCACCGCCGCGCAGGTCTCCGGCCTCGGCGCGGCGATGTACGTGGCCGGGGCCTGTGCCGGTGCGCTGTTCTTCGGCTGGCTCACCGACCGGTTCGGCCGCAAGAAGCTGTTCATGGTCACGCTCGGGCTCTACCTGGCTGCCACCGCGCTGACCGCGATCTCGTTCAGCGCCTGGTGGTTCTTCCTGTTCCGCTTCCTGACCGGGCTGGGCATCGGCGGCGAGTACGCGGCGATCAACTCCGCGATCGACGAGCTGATCCCGAGCCGGCACCGCGGTCGCGTCGACATCGTCATCAACGGCACGTACTGGCTGGGCGCCGCGTTCGGCGCGCTGGCCACGGTGCCGCTGCTGGGGGATCTGCCAGCCGGGGTGGGGTGGCGGGTGTGCTTCGGTATCGGCGCGGTGCTCGGCGTGCTGATCCTGCTGGTGCGCCGCAACGTACCGGAGAGCCCGAGATGGCTGTTCATCCACGGCCGCGACCGGCAGGCGGAGCGGCTCGTGGACGGGGTGGAGCAGCGCATCGAGCAGGAGCAGCACCTCGACCTGCCGCAACCGGAGCAGGAGATCACCATCCGGCAGCGTCGGACGATCGGGTTCGTCACCATCGCCCGCACGATGTTGCGGCTCTACCCGCGCCGATCGGTCCTGGGCGTGGCCCTGTTCGTCGGGCAGGCCTTCCTGTACAACGCGATCACGTTCGGCTTCGCGACGATCCTGACCACGTTCTTCACCGTGCCCAAGGGCAGCACCGGCTACTACTACGCGGTGATCGCGGCCGGCAACTTCCTCGGGCCGCTGTTCCTCGGCCCACTGTTCGACACCGTCGGCCGCAAGATCATGATCTCCGGAACGTACATCGGCTCCGGCGTGCTGCTGCTCGGCACCGCGCTGCTGTTCGACCGCGGGATGCTCTCGGCGACCACGATGACCGCCTGCTGGTGCGTGGTGCTGTTCGTCGCCTCCGCCGGCGCGAGCTCGGCCTACCTGACGGTCAGCGAGGTGTTCCCGATGGAGACGCGGGCGCTCGCGATCGCCCTGTTCTACGCGGTGGGTACCGCGGTCGGCGGCATCACCGGCCCGCTGCTGTTCGCGCGGTTGGTCGCCACCGGCCACGTGGCCGACACCGCCATCGCGTTCGTCGTCGGTGCCGCCATGATGATCGTCGGTGGGGTGGTCGAGGCGTTCCTCGGCGTCGACGCCGAACGGCAAGGGCTGGAGAACATCGCGAAACCGTTGACCGCCGAGGACCCGGACTCGACATCCGGCGGCCCGGGCGTCGAACCGGCCACCGGCTGACCGGGGAGGTGACAGCCGTGCAGGACGACATCCGCCCGGTACTGGTCGCGGTCAGCCCACGACCGGATCGCCGGAGCACCGCGCGTACCGGCGGCGGCTGGTGCGCCGGGCGGTCGCTCGGGCGGCTGCGAGTTCGACCACCCGGGGCGCCGTGGGAACTCACCGCATGCTGAGGCTGGCGATCTCGCGGAGCGTCTCGCTCTCGGGTACCCCCAGCTCGCGTTCCCGTTGGCGCAGCAGCAGCCGACAGAGCTGGATCATGCCGAGGAGCAGGTCTGCCGCCTCGTCCGGCCCGTCGCGCAGCTGGCCGGCGAGGTAGCTGATCAGCAGGGTCGGCTCGGCGTCGGCCGCGGCGGTCATGGCGCCGACGGCAACCCGCACCTCGTCGTTGCGGCTCATCCGGATCACCTCCGATCCGGCCGGGCACCACGTTCCCGGCCGGATGGTCGGCTGCCGACTACCCACCGGCCACCGGCCGAAACCGCGGCGCACCGGACGAATCGCGGAATCCCTGCCGCACAGTCGATCCGTCGTCGAACGGGTCGTTCGGGGCCGGCGCGGTTTAGCCGACCGGACGGTGGAGACACCACCCGTGGCTACGAGTTCGGAGGATGACATGCCAGCCATGCAGGAGCTGCCCCTGGCGCTCCAGCAGTCGTCGCGGGCCGCCCGCGAGACCTGGCTGTTGGCGCACGAGGCAGCCATCCGGCGCTTCGGCGACGGGAGGCGGGCCTACGAGTACGCCCGCGCGGTTCTGCAACGCGGCTTCGACCGCGTCGGCGACCACTGGGAGGAGCGGCCGCACGGCGGCGGCCCGGACGCGGCGGCGCCCGGGCCGTGAGTCGCACGAGTCACCCCCCGCCCGGCGAGGGTGCTGATCCACCGCGGTGCGCGGCCCGTCGAGCTGGCGCGGGCCGCCGTCACCGCGGGCCGAACCCGAGCGCTCCGGTCAGCGACCGTCGTCGTCCTCGGCCGCATCGCGCGAACCGCGCGGCTGCTGCTCGTCCGCGTCCTCGTCGCCGTCCGGCAGGGCGTCCGCGCCGGCCCGCCCGACCCCGGCGGGGATCTCCTCCGCATAGTTGAAGTCGGGCACGACCGTGTCTTCCACCTTGCGCTCGCGATCCGTGTGGTGCTCGGACATCTCGGCCTCCCCGCGTTGCGGCGCCGCGGCCGGTCGGCGCGCGGCACGACTGGGCGAGGTCCGGTGCCGTGACCCCGTCCGTCGCCTTCGGCTGCCCGCCGCGACCGACGGTAAACCCCGGGCACCTGCTTCGCCTCGCCCCGACGTGTGGCTGCCCTGCGACCGGGTAGCGCGATGGCATGCGGTTTCCCGGCGCCGACGTGCTCGTCCCCGCCTTCCTCGGCACCGCCTGCCACCGGCGGCCGGAACGCGAGGGCGCGGTGACGAGCTGACATGGCCGCTCTGCTGCGGCGGATCGGGCGAGGCCTCGCGGACCCGGGACGGCGCGCGCTCGCGCGGGTGCGATGCTGCTGGAACTGCGGCGGGCGATGGACGCGCTGTCCCGGCCCGATGCCGCCGACTGAACGGTGTCGCGGCTCGGGCCGTCAGTCCCGCCGGGCGAAGGCGACCACGCCACCCACCAGGCAGCCGCTCCGGGCGGCGCGGGTGAGCTGATCGAACTCGGCGGACTCGCGGGACAGGCCCAGCTCCACGCCGGCGAACAGCAGTACCTGGCTGCTGCGATCGGCGATCGCACGCCACCGCTCCGGAACGGCCGTGGCCCGCACCGCGAGCGACGGTGGTTCCGGCGGGCAGATGGTCAGCTGGGCACCGTTGCCGCGCACGAACCACCCGGACAGCTCCGGCAGCGAAGGGTTCAACACGTCGGCGACCAACGACATCCCCTCGCCCAGCAGGTCGGCGACGAACGAGCTGACGTCCTCGCCGGCGTCGGTACCGAGGGTGAGGTGCCGCGAGTCCTCCAGCACCACCACGGCGTGATCGCCGCGGGAGTCGTCCTCCCACACCGACAGTTGGAGCCGCAGATCGGTACACAACACCGCTTCTTCTCCGCTCCCGGACCGCTCCGCCCCGCCCCGCGACGGCGCTGGCCGGCTCCCGTCCCCCTGGTATCTCCCGCCGGCGCCGACCCAAACGTCCGCGTGCCGGAACGGCGGGGTGGGGCCGGGCCCACCCCGCCGTTCAGCCGCGGTCCGGGACGGCCCGGGCATCGTCGTCCGGGTGCTCGCGTGGTGGGCGGTCGGGCACGGTCGCGTGTCCCGGGAACCGGTGGTCGATGAGCTGCCGGTACTCGGGATGGTCGGCGATGTAGTCGGCGACGAAGGTGCAGTAGTTGGTGACCGTGAGGTGCTGCTCCCGGATGTCGTCGAGGGCGTGGCGGACGAGCCGGGCGGCGATGCCCCGGCCGCGGTAGGCGGGATCCACGATGGTGTGTGTCAGCGTGATCCGGTGGTCGCCGCGCGGGCGATGGTAGACGATCATGCCGACGACCTGCCCGTCGACCACCGCGTCGTAGGATCCTCGGTCGTCGTTCTTCTGTACGTTCACGTCGCTTCCCTCGGTGTTCCGTCGTGGCGGGATCCTCCCGGGCCCGGCCCGGCATCGGACACGGGCGCGGTTCCGGTGTGCTCGAGCGGGGTGTCCACGAGATGCTCGGCGAGAAACCACGCCTGCAGCTCACCGGTACGGATCACGTCCGAGACGAGCACGTCGTTGGTGCCGTCGTCGCCGAGTTCGGCGGTACGCTTCGCGGCGTCGTGCGCGTCGGCCAGGATGATCTCGTGCGCTTCGAGCAGCCGGGACAGCATCGCGGGTACCTTCTCGACGCCGTCCGGCGGCCGCGGCACCCGGGTGATCTCGGCGACGTGCCGCGGATCCCCGACCGCCACGCCACCGAGGGTCTGGACCCGCTCGGCGACCGTGTCGATCAGCGCCAACTGCTCAGCCGCGTGCTTGTCCAGCAACAGATGCAGCTGGTAGAACGTCGGACCCCGCATCAGCCAGTGGTGCTTCTTGTACAACGAATGCAGGATCTGGGCGTCGGCGAGCACCCGGTTCAGCCGCTGGCAGGAGTACATCCGCGCATCGCGCGACAGCCCCAGCGGGAGCAGCCGCACGCTGCCGAACCGCTGGATCTCGTCGCCGTGCTCGTGCAGCCACGGCTGGCTGGACCCGGTGGTGTGGTTGGTCACCGAACTCATGGATTTCCTTTCCCTGGCGGTGTTCTGGCGAAGCCGCAACGGCGGCCGACCGACGATCAGCGGTACCGGCCGGCGTAGTGGGCGCCGCTGCGGGTGTCCGTGAAGCCGACCCCGACCCGCGCTCCGTCCGCCACGATCCAGCGCACCGCGTACGTCGCCCGGTACGCCGGCGGCCAGAACGAGGCGAAGGATCCGTCGCCGGCCACCGACCACTCGCCGTCGGAGGGCACTCCGTTCTCGACGTAGGTCGTTCGGCCCGCCGCCGTGAAGGACTGGGTCGCGCCGTCCTCGAACACGAACTGCGCGGCGGTCAGCGCCGCGACCATGTCCACCGCGGCGACCGGTTGGCCGTCGACGACGTCGCTGCCGGAAGGAAGGCGGTCCATCGAGGTCTCCTCACATCGGGGCTCGTCCGCGCCCCATCGGGTCGGTCGGGGGATCCGTCGGCCGGGCACAGCGGCGGGCACAGCGGCCAGGCACAGCGGCCGGGCCGGTTCGTGGCGCCGGCTCACGGCCGTACGCGGATGATCGTCTTTCCCTTGCGACGCTCGGTCGGGTTGAGCACGGCGACCGCGTCGTCGAGGTCGCCGACGGTGCCGATGTTGGTGCGCAGCCGGCCGTCTCGTACTCGCCGCACGATCTCGTCCAGCTGGGCGCGGTCGGACTCGACCACGAAGTCGATCGCCACGCCCTCGGGCGGCCGCGCCTCGACCGGGCCGACGATGGACACCAACCGTCCGCCGGGCCGCACCAGTGGTGCGGAGCGCTTCTGCACCTCGCCGCCGATGCCGTCGAGGACCAGATCGACGGCACCGACGTCCTCCAACGCGTCGCTGTCGAGATCGACGAACTCCTGCGCGCCGTACTCGAGGGCCTTCGAGCGATCGGCGGCGCGCCCGGTGCCGACGACGTGGCCGCCGAACTCCCGTGCCAGCTGCGTCGCCATCGTCCCGACCGCGCCGACCGCGCCGTGCACCAGGATCCGCTGCCCGGCCCGCAGGTGTCCGTGGTCGAACAGGCCCTGCCATGCGGTCAGGCCGGAGATCGGGAGGCTCGCGCCGATCGTGAAGTCGAGGTCACCGGGCAGGGCGGCGAGGTTGCGCGCCTCGACCGCCACGTACTGCGCCAGCGTGCCGTCGCGATGCCAGTCCGCGATGCCGCACACCCGCTGCCCGACCGACAGCCCCGTCGTACCGTAGCCGAGGGAGGCGACCACCCCGGCCAGCTCGTGCCCGAGTACCGACGGGGTCCGGTCCCGGCCGGCGCGATCGACCCAGGTGGAGGGCCAGTCCAGCTCGTCCGGTACGTATCCCGCCGCGTGCACGCGAACGACGACGTCGTTGATCGCCGCCGCGGGCTCGGGGCGTTCCACCAGCCTCATCCCGGCGGTTCCCGCCGCCTCGTCGGTCGCCACGATCGCCTTCATCCGGCCCCCTCTGCCTGCCACCCCGCGTACTCGACGACGTCGGGTCGTCTCTGTCTAGTGACCGCGCAGCGCGGTGTCTTACCCTGCCTCCCGGTGCCAGCCGGCTCGCTCGTCGTGCCGGACCGGAACGACGAGCGCCGTTCGTCTGCCAGACTGGGGCCGTGCCCGCCATCGTTCAGTTGCTCGCCTCGCCCGTGCACCGCTTCGAGGGGCGCCCGGGCGACGGCCCGGCGCCGGCACCCGGGCCCGAGATCGTCGACGAGATCGAGATTCGCGGCGGGCTCGGCATCGTCGGCGACCGCTACTTCGCCCGGCCCGCACACCGGGACGCGGCCGTCACCATCATGGCCGCGGAGTTCCTGCCCGACGACGTGGATCTGACCCGGACGCGGCGCAACATCCTGGTGCGGGAGATCCCGGTGGACGACATGGTCGGGCGCACGCTGACCCTCGACTCCGGGCTCGGCCCGGTGGTGTTCGCGGTGCACCGGCCCGCCCGCCCGTGTGCCTGGATGGACGTCACGATCGGGCCGGGTGCCCGCAAGAACCTGCGGGGGCACGGCGGGGTCCGGACCCGCCCACTGACCGACGGGCGGCTGCGGGTCGGCCCGGTCACGTTCACGGTGGACTGACCGCCGTCGCCGGGAACGCCGCAGCCAGGCAGGCCCGGGTCAGTCGCCGGCGTACCGCTGCTCCCGCCACGGGTCGCCGTAGTTGTGGTAGCCCCGCATCTCCCAGAATCCCGGCTCGTCGTGGTCGAGCAGGTGCATGCCTCGGACCCACTTCGCCGACTTCCACAGGTACAGGTGCGGCACGAGCAGCCGGGCGGGCCCGCCGTGCCGGGGGTCGAGTTCCGCGCCCTCGTAGCGGTACGCGAGCCACGCCTTCGCGCCGAGCAGGTCGCCGAGCGGAACGTTGGTCGTGTAGGCGTCGTAGGTGTGCACCAACGCGTGGTCGGCGACCGCCGGTACCGACTCGAACAGCGTGTCCAGCGACACGCCTTCCCACCGGGTTCCGAGCTTCGACCACTTCGTGACGCAGTGGATGTCGGCGGTGATCTGCTCGCGCGGCAGGCGCATCAGCTCGTCCCACGACCAGGTGTGCCGGCGGCGGGCGGCGTCGGTGATCACGAACCGCCACGTGTCGGTGGGTACCCGCGGCGTCGGCCCCGCCGTCAGGACGGGGAAGCCGTCGGCCAGGTGCTGTCCGGGCGGCAGCCTGTCGTCACCCGGCTGGCGGCGCGACCGGAACCCGCGGTTGAGGATGGGCACCTGATGCTCCTTTCAGCGTCGAACGGACGATGATGCGTTCGCACCGGGCGACCTCACCGGTCGGCCGGTGCGCTCGGGGCCCTGCCGTTCCGGGCCCGGATGCCGCCGCGCGGTCAGGCATCGTCGCGTCCCTCCTCGCGCGTGGGCAGCGGTGCGAGGTCCCCGACGAGTTCCGGGTACTTGAGGTCGAAGGCGGGGCGCTCGCTGCGGATGCGCACCATCCGGTCGAAGTTGCGCAGCGGCGGCGGGCAGCTGGTGGCCCACTCGAGTGAGGCGCCGTAGCCCCACGGGTCGTCGACCTCGACGACCGGTCCGCTCTTGTACGACTTGTAGACGTTCCACAGGAACGGCAGCAGCGACAGTCCGAGGATGAACGCGCCGATGGTCGAGACCATGTTCAGCGTGGTGAAGCCGTCGCCGGCCTGGTAGTCGGCGTACCGGCGGGGCATGCCCTTCGCACCCAGCCAGAACTGGACCAGGAAGGTGGCGTGGAAGCCGATGAACGTCAGCCAGAAGTGCAGTTTGCCGAGTCGGTCGTCCATCATCCGGCCGGTCATCTTGGGAAACCAGAAGTACACGCCGGCGTAGACGGCGAACACGATGGTGCCGAACAGCACGTAGTGGAAGTGCGCGACGACGAAGTAGGTGTCCGAGACGTGGAAGTCGATCGCGGGGGAGGCGAGCAGCACCCCGGTCAACCCACCCAGCAGGAAGGTGATCAGGAACCCGAGGGAGAACATCATCGGTGACTGGAAGGTGAGCTGGCCGCGCCACATGGTGCCGATCCAGTTGAAGAACTTCAGTCCGGTCGGCACCGCGATCAGGAAACTCAGCAGCGAGAAGAACGGCAGCAGCACCTGCCCGGTGGCGAACATGTGGTGTGCCCACACCGTCATCGACAGCGCGGCGATCCCGATGATGGCGCCGACCATCCCTTTGTAGCCGAACAGCGGCTTGCGGCTGAACACCGGGATCACCTCGGAGATGATCCCGAAGAACGGCAACGCGACGATGTACACCTCGGGGTGGCCGAAGAACCAGAACAGGTGCTGCCAGAGGATCGGGCCGCCGGTGTCGGAGTCGAACACGTGCGCGCCCAGCTCCCGGTCCGCCAGTACGGCCGCGTAACCGGCCGCCAGGAGCGGGAAGACGAGCAACGCGAGCAGTGCGGTCACCAGGATCGACCAGGTGAACAGCGGCAGCCGGAACATCGTCATGCCCGGCGCGCGCAACGTCAGCACCGTGGTGACCAGGTTGACCGAACCGAGGATCGTGCCCAGCCCGGACAGGATCAGCCCCGCGAACCACAGGTCCACTCCGGGCCCGGGAGAGTTCGCGACACCGGCGAGCGGCTGGTAGGCGGTCCAGCCGAACGCCGCGCTCCCGCCGGGCGTGGCCAGCCCGGCGACCACGATGCTCCCGCCGAACAGGTACAGCCAGTACGCGAACGCGTTCAGCCGCGGGAACGCGACGTCCGGTGCGCCGATCTGCAGCGGCACGATGTAGTTGGCGAAGGCGAACAGGATCGGTGTGGCGAACAGCAGCAGCATGATCGTGCCGTGCATGGTGAACAGCTGGTTGTACTGCTCGGGCGACAGGAACTGCATGCCCGGCCGGGCCAGCTCGGCGCGCATCAGCAGCGCCAGGAAGCCACCGACGATGAAGAAGCCGAACGCGGTGACCATGTACATGATCCCGATCTGCTTCGCGTCGGTGGTCCGGATCGTGCGGGCCAGCCAGGAGCCGCGCGGCGCGGTGCGCAGCGGCCACGGACGCGCGACGATCGGCCGGGGGACCGGCACGGGTTTGTTCGAAACGGTGCTCACACGGCGCTCCTTGACGTTCGTGGCGTGGAGCTTCACGGCGTGGGGCGGGAGGCAGTGGCATCCGCTGCCTCCCGCCCACGCCGTGTCCCTTGCGGACCCGGGGCGAAGGCGGCTACGCGGAGTCCGCCGGCGCCTGCGGGGACCGCGACGGCAGCCGCCACTCGGGCCGGATGAAGTGGCAGGTGTACCCGGACGGGAAGGTCTCCAGATAGTCCTGGTGCTCCGGCTCGGCTTCCCAGAACGGGCCGGCCGCGGTCACCTCGGTGACGACCTTGCCCGGCCACAACCCCGACGCGTCGACGTCGGCGATGGTCTGCTCGGCGACGTTCTTCTGCTCGTCGTCGAGGTAGAAGATCGCCGACCGGTACGACGTGCCGACGTCGTTGCCCTGCCGGTTCCTGGTGGTCGGATCGTGGATCTGGAAGAAGAACTCCAGAATTCGCCGATAGCTGGTGACCGACGGGTCGAACAGGATCTCGATGGCCTCTGCATGGGTGCCGTGGTGGCGGTACGTCGCGTGCGGGACGTCGCCGCCGGTGTAGCCGACTCGGGTCGACACGACGCCGGGCTGCCTGCGGATCAGATCCTGCATCCCCCAGAAACAGCCGCCGGCCAGGATCGCCTTGTGCGGGCCGTGCATGCTACGCATCCTCCTTCTCGAACAGGTGCCGGTAGGCGCCGTATCCCTGGGCCTCCAGCTCGGCCGCGGGGACGAACCGCAGAGCCGCGGAGTTCATGCAGTACCGCAGCCCGCCGTCGGCGACCGGCCCGTCGTCGAACAGGTGCCCGAGATGGCTGTCGCCGTGCGCCGACCGCACCTCGGTACGGACCATGCCGAGGCCGACGTCCGGCTTCGTCACGACGTTGTCGGCCTCGAGCGGCCGGGTGAAGCTCGGCCAGCCCGTGTGGCTGTCGTACTTGTCGGTCGAGGCGAACAACGGCTCACCGGACACCACGTCGACGTAGATCCCCGGCTCCTTGTTGTCCCAGTACTCGTTCTGGAAGGCCGGTTCGGTCCCGGCGTCCTGGGTGACCCGCCGCTGCTGGCTGGTCAGTCGGGCAACCGCCTCCGGGTCCTTGTGATAGGTCACCATCGTGAGTCTCCTCTGCGTGCGTGGGTAGGGCCGCGGGCTCAGAAGTCGTCGTCCTGCTCGCGTTCGGATACCACGTGGATGGCCGCCTCCTCGGCGGAGGCGGCACCGCCGTCGACTCCCACGTCCAGGGCCCACTGGTCGGAACCGGCATCGGCCGGATCCAGGTCGGCGGCGATCAGGCGGCCGGAGCGTGCCCCGCCGACCTGGTCGTCGAGCGGCTCGCCGTCGGTGTCGGTGCTGTCCCCGATGCCGTCACCGTCGACCTCGTCCACCCGGTCCGGCAGTTCCCGGGCGAGCCGGTGGGCAAGGTCCTCCCCGCGCGCCGCCTCGGCCGCCGTCAGCCCCCACCGGTCGATCTCCCACGGCCGCTCGTTGGGCGAGTAGCCGGTGTCCGGGTCGTACTCGGTCTCCTCGTCGTCGAGACTCTCCTGCGGGCGCAGCAGGCTCACGTCACCGTCGGGTTCGGCGTCTGGCTCGGTCGCCGATGTCATCGGAACTCCTCCTACGGCATGCGCACGCCCGCGTCGTGGGCGGCGGTTTCCCGGTTCTCGTCGGTGCGTTCTCGTCGATGTCGAGGGTGGCGACGCACAGCGCGCCCGCCTGCTCGGCGGCACCCACTCGTACGGCAGCGACGAGGCTCAGTTGCGGCCGGCCATCACACCGCCGTCGACGTCCCAGATGGCGCCGGTGACCCAGTCCGCCTCGCCGGACAGCAGGAAACTTGCGGTCGAGGCGATGTCGCGGGCCGTGCCCACCCGGCCGGCAGGGTGGAAGTCGTCGAACCCGGCCAGCGTCTGATCGATCTGGTCCTTGGGGATGAAACCCTCGTACAGCGGGGTCTTGACCACCGCCGGCGCCACCGCGTTGACCCGGATGTGGTGTGCTGCCAGCTCGATCGCGAGGTTCTTGGTGAGCGCGTGCAGCCCGGCCTTGGCCATCGAGTACCCCGACGACGGGGTGGCACCGATCGCCTGATGGGCCCACATGCTGCCGATGTTGACGATGGATCCGCCGGCGGAGTGGTCGATCATGCCCCGCACGACGGTCTGGGTGAGGAAGAAGATCGCCCGGCTCAGTTCGAGGTAGGAGTCGTAGAAGTCGCCGTCGTAGTCGAGAAACGGCTTGGGTACGAAGAACCCGGCCGCATTGAGCAGGAGCGTCGCGTCGGCGTGCTCGGCGGCGAGTTGCGCCCGTACGTCGGTGACCTGGGTACGGTCGGCGAGATCGGCCACGATGCCGTACGCGGCACCGTCCTTGCTCAGTTCGGTGACGGTCTCGTCGACGCGGGCGGGATCGCGCCCGATGATCACGACGCTGCCGCCGCCGGCGACCACGTCGATCGCCGTCTGCCTGCCCATTCCGCTGCTGCCGCCCACGGCGACCAACTTGCGTCCTTCGAAACGGCCTGCCATCGCTGCTGCTCCTCGGTTGATCGGCGGCACCGCGATCGGTGACGGGTACCGGGCGGTGCCGCTGGTTGCCGTGTCCATCCCGTCCACCCGTCTAGTGGCACCGAGCGCGCCCGGTCTTACGGACCGGATGACCGGCGCTCCGCCTCGCTCGCCGCAACCGGCACGGGTAAGAACCCCGACGAACCTGACACCAATCCTCAGGCGGCAGGGTGCAGGCCCCCCGCCGTCGGCCGGGTGCTCGACCGGGTCGACGATCCGCGCCGGTCGCCCGACGACGACTGCGGCATGCTTCACCTCCGAGGACGCAGGAACGGACATCGAGCAGGGAGCAGGCGTGGACAAGGATGCGCAGAACGGGACGGACGGTGATCGACCGGGTGATCATTGGTCTCGGCTCGACGCGTTCCTGGCGACCGATGCCCGTGACGCCGGCTGTGACCGGGCCCGGGAGATGCTCGACGTGTATGCGGAGTTGCTCGCCGCCGGCGCCGATGCGGGTACGCGATTTCCCGAGCTGCGCCCCCACTTCCTGGCATGCGGTTCCTGTGCCGGTGACCTGGCGGGGCTGCTCCACGCCATCACCGATGGGCCGGCCGCGCCGGGGCCCTCGTAGTACGACCGCTGCTGCTGCCCGGGACTTCGCCTGAGCACGGCCGGCGGTCGGGCTGGTACCTACCGCACCTCGACTCTTGGATGGTCTATGGAGTCCAGTTTGCAGATCTGAGCTTCGGCTCACGCGCGCTTGCATGGACTATATAGTCCAGCCTACGGTGGGCGTGCGAGGTGCCTGGAGCGACCGGCCAGCGCGTTCACGGCACGTGACGCACCGGCGAAAGAGGCGGCAGTGGACTACCCAGAGATCGATCAAGAGAGTCGCCGGTGGCTACGTGATCTTGCCCCGCGAGGGCCCGCCCGGGAAGCGGCATGCCGGGAGCTTTACCCGCTGTTGCTGCGCATCGCGAAGTTCGAGGTCCGCCGGCGCGCCCCGCTGCTGGCGTTGAACGGCCCGGAACTGGAGGACATCGCCCACCAGGCCGCCGCCGACGCGCTGATGGCGGTGAGCGAACGCCTCGACAGGTACCGCGGCGAGGCGAGATTCACCACCTGGGCGGGCAAGTTCGTGATCTTCAACGTCGCCACCAAGATGAACCGGCATTTCTGGCGGCGCCATGAGGTTTCCTACGAGATGGAGGACTGGTCCAGGCTCGCCGCCAGGTTCGAGGCAGGGCCCGCGGACGAGGTCCAGGCGAAGGAGTTCGCTGCCGTGGTCTCGTCGGCCGTCGAGGAGAACCTCTCCGAGCGTCAGCGCCTGGTGTTCGTCGCCACGGTCCTCGACGGGATGCCGATGAACGTCCTCGCCGAGCAGCTGGGCTCGAACCAGAACGCGCTGTACAAGGTGCTCTTCGATGCGCGGAAGAAGCTGCGGACCGCGCTCGTGGCAAGCGGCCACCTGCCCGGCGAGACCGGAAGCCGCTCCGCCTGACCGGCCCGGCCGCCGTTCAACCGGCGGCCAGGCTCTCGACGTGAGCGAGCGCCATGTCCAGCGACGTCGCCATCGGCGTGACGTCGCCCGCGGTCTGAGCCAGCAGGTAGCCGCCCTGGAGGGCGCCCATCAGCCCGATCGCGAGCCGGTCGACCGGCGCGTCCGCCCGAAGCTCGCCGCTGTCTCGAAGCCGGCGCAACACCGTCGTCAGCAGTGCCTGCCACTCGATGAACAGGGCGGCCAGCGCCTTGCGGGCGAGATCGTCGTGATCGGAGATCGCGGCGGCCAACGAACCCAGCGCGCATCCGTACGCCCCGTGCCGCAGCGCGTTGTTCTGCACCAGCGCGTCGCGCCAGCGCCGCAGGCCACGCATCGTGGAGACGTGGCCGAGCGAGGCGCGCTCGCGTTCGAGGATGCGTTCCCCGACGAGGTCGACGACCGCCCGCACCAGCGCGTCCTTACCCTCGAAGTGGTGGTACAGCTGGGACTTGCTCACGCCGCTCGCGGCGATGACGTCGTCGAGGGTGGTCCCACCGGCGCCCTGGACGAACATCAGGTCGGCCGCCGCCGTCACGATCCGCGCCCGCGTCTTCGCGCCACGCGCGGTCAGGCGCCGGCCGTCGTGCGGGTCGGTGGTCGTGCTCACGGCTCCATGCTACTGACCGCGCTCCGCGGCGCCTGTCCATTATGTAGCAGTTCTTCCGCATCTCCGGGCAGGTGACCGGCCGGGCCCCGACCTCGTACTCGCGCGGTCGGGGCGCCGACCGATGTCAGCCGCGGTCCTGCCGCTGCCGGTCGATGATCTCCTCGACCCCGGCGCCGAACCGGTGCACCTCCTGCGGCCAGTCGAGGCTCTGGGCCATCCGACCCGCCCACTCGCGGGCCGTCTCGTCGTCGGGCACGTCGATGACGGTGAACCCGCCCAGGTGCTCCTTGGTCTCGACGAAGGGCCCGTCGGTGAAGACCGGCTGCCCGTCCCTGGTCTCGACGCTGAACAGCGCGGTCGACGCGTCGATGCCGCCCTCGGCGTACACGAAGACGCCGGCCGCCTTCATCTCGTCGACCAGGGCGTGCGAGGCCGCGCTCTTGGTACGCAGATCGTCCGGCGTCTGCTCGGGCACCCAGTCGTCGTTGAACATGATCAGGTATTCCGGCATGGCCCTCTCCTCTTGGTCACGACGTCCGTCGTCTCCGCAGCTCCGATGGTGGCTGCCGGGACGGGCGCCACCCGGCTACTCCACGAACGGCAACCGTCCGATACGACACCCGCCCGCGCGAAACCCGGCCGCGACACCCCGGGTGTGCCCGATTTGACCGGGAAACCCCGGCCAGGTGACCGGCTGATCCCACCGTGCAGGAAGTGGTCGCGGCGCGGCGTCGGTGATACTGCGGGCGTGGAGTACGTGTCCAGAGTGCCGCGGCCGCCGCTGGACGGGCTGATCGACGACCTGTACCACCTGGCGGGTGCGTCACCGTACGCCCGGCTGATGCTGCCGCCGATGCCCGCGGCGTTGCTGATCGTCAACCTCGGGGCACCGTTTCGCATCCGCGGCGGTACCGACATCGAGGCGGCGGAGTACGCCGACGGCTGCGTGGTCAGCGTGCCCACCCGCGCGTTCGAGTTCGGCTACCCGCCCCGGACCCGGTCGGTGGGCGTGCACTTCAAGCCGTGGGGGCTGGCGCCGTTCCTGCCGATGCCCGCGGCCGAGCTGTGCGACCGGCCGGTGGCGGTCGAGCAGGTGTGGGGCCGGGCCGCCGTCACCGAACTGCGCGACCGGCTCGCCGCGGCGGACGGGCCGCAGGAGATGCTGACGCTGCTCGAACGGGAGCTGCTGCGCCGGCTGGGCGAGACCGACGGCCTGCGGCTGGTCGGCCGTACCAGCAGCGTCATCGCGGCGCGCAGCGGAGCGGTGCCGATCGGCGAGCTGAGCGCGGCGGCCGGTGTCAGCAGCACCCACCTGGCACAGCGGTTCAAGGGGCTGGTCGGTGTCACGCCGAAGCGGTTGGCCCGCACCTACCGCTTCGCCGCCACCGTGTTCGCCATCGACCCGACCGCACCGGTCGACTGGGGTGAGCTCGCCGCCGACGCGGGCTACTTCGACCAGGCCCACTTCGGCCACGAGTTCCGGGCGTTCACCGGGCTCACCCCGACCCGGTACGTCGAGGTACGGCGGCGGTTCCTGCGCGAACATCCCGGCCACGTGCTGGACAGCTGGCCGCTGCCGGCCGATTGATTTCGTACAAGAGCGACGGCACACGGCCCGCTAACTTGGGGGCATCCCAGGCAGAGGAGAGCCCCGTGGGCAAGGTGGTGCTGTACGGCTCGGTGTCGGTGGACGGCTTCATCGCCGACGACAACGACCAGCCCGGTCCGCTGTTCGACTGGTTGACCGGGGGCGACGTCCCGCTGGACGAGAGCGGCGCGCTGCGGGTGTCGCAGGCCTCCTACGACCACACCCGGGCGTACTGGGACCGGATCGGGGTGACGGTCGCCGGCCGCCACGTCTTCGACCTGACCGACGGGTGGGACGGGACGCCGCCGAGCGGGATCGACCACGTGGTCGTCGTGACGCACCGGCCCCCGCCCGAGGGCTGGGATCCTGCGGCGCCGTTCCACTTCGTCGACGGGGTCGAGGCGGCTGTGGCCACGGCGCAGGAGCTCGCGGGTGACCGCGTGGTCGAGGTCGCCGCCGGCGACGTCGGCGGGCAGGTGCTGGCCGCGGGGCTGGTCGACGAGGTGCGCATGGACGTCGTGCCGGTGGTGTTCGGGTCGGGCAAGCGCTACTTCGGGTCGGTCGACGTGCAGCACCTGCTGGCGGATCCCGACGTGGTGGTGTCCGGCAACCGGGTGCTGCACCTGTGCTACCGGGTGCGCCGCTGACCGTTCGGCAGGTACCTCGGGAGCCGCATGCCGCCGGGGGGCCGGTGGGTCAGCGGTTGCGTTTGAGCAGGGCGTCGGCGAAGGCGGCGGCGGCCTCGCCCAGCCGCAGCCCGATGACGTCGAGCCGGCGCAGCAACTCCCGTCGTTTCAGCGACTCCCGGTCGACCGGGCGGCGGAACAGCTCGGCCAACCCCTCCTGGTACTGCCGGCGCAGGGTGTTCGCCGCGTGCCGGGCCGGCAGGGTCGCCTCGGCGCTGCCGCGCCGCGCCCCGTCCAGGCTGTCCAGGCCGGCCGAGAAGCCGGTCAGCCCCTCGCGCAGGGTACGGATCGGTTCCACCGCGAACGACAGCTCGTCCGGCCGGTACAGGTCGGCCTCGCGGACGAAGTCGCGCAGGTTGTCCAGCACGTCGTCGATGCAGCGGGAGACGCGGAACAGGTCCTCGGGATCCACCGGCGTCGCGAGCACCTGACCGAGTTCCTCGATCAGCGTCGCGCGGGCGTCGTCGCCGCGGTGCTCGATGTCCCGGATCTCCTCGTACGCGGCGGCGGGCGTGACCCGGCCCAGCGCGAGCCTTTCGACCAGCTCGGCGCCGTCCGCGGTGTGGGTGAGCTGGCCGTCGAGCAGCCGCAGCAGCCGGCGTCCGGACCGCCCGGTCAGGTCCTCGATCAGCCGGTGCGCCCGCCGGGCCACCCGACCACGCCGGGCGCTCATCCCGCCCACCGCACCAGTACGCCGCCCAGCGCGGCCGCCGCGATGCTCGCCGGCAACGTGACCAGCCAGGCGCCGGCGAGCCGGAGTGCCGTCGCCCAGCGGACCCGGGCCGGCGATTCGCTGGCGCCGGCGCCGATCAGACCGCCGCTGACCGCCTGGCTCATGGTCAGCGGGATCCCGGCCAGGCCGCCGCCCGCGACCACCACCGACGAGCAGACCTCGGCCACCAACGCGTGCCGCAGGTGCACCGCCAGGACACCCCGGCTCAGGTTGGCCGCGGCGCGCCGCACGCCCCCGACCAGCCCCAGCCCGAACAGGCCGGTCGCGGCCAGGGCGAACGCCCAGTCGGCCGAGCCGACCGTACCGGCCGTCGCGATCGCGAAGACCGCCAGCATCTTCTGCCCGCCGTTGGCGGAGTAGGCCAGGCACTGCAGGCAGTACGCGCCGAGGTGCAGCCGCCGCGCGCGCCGGGTCGCCCGCCAGCCGCCCACCACCCGCAGGCCGCCACGGGTCAGCGCGAAGCCGAGGGCGCCGGCGAGCACCGGCGCCAGGATGCCCGCGAGCGCGACCTCGCCCAGTACCGGAAGCTGCACCGGGAGCCCGGCGCCCAGGCCGGCTCCGGTGATCGCGCCCATCAGCGCCAGCGTCAGGCTGGTCGGCAGGCCGGCCCGCGCCAGCGTGAAGACGACCCCGACCGACACCACGATGGCGACCAGGACCACGCCCTGCTGCTGGCCGCCGAACGGCACCAGCCGCTCGGCGAGCGTGCTGGCCACCCTGGTACCGAACAGGACGGTGGGGCCGAGCACCAGCGCCGCGAGCAGCAGTCCGATCTGGGTGATCGGCCGCAGTCCCGGTACCCGCAGCCCGGCCGCGACGATGGCACTGCCGTCGTTCGCCCCGGCCACGACGGCGAACAGGGCGGCCAGCGCCAGCAGTACGACCGGCACGACACCCCTTTCCGGATCGGACGGGACGTACCCGCTGGGCGACTACCCCGCGGGCGGGCCGGTATTCGGCCCGGCCGGGTCTGGCATCAGACCGGTCTGGCCGGGTAGACGCCCTGCGTGTCAGCAGGGATCGGGTTCGCCGCGGCCCCGGCACCACGTCGGTCGTCGGCCTCGCGGTCGGTGGGCCGATGACGGCCGGTACGGCACGCATCGCCGTGCTGTTCGGCGCGACGCTGGGGCTCAGCGGTGCCGCCACCGCGACGATCTCGGCGACCACCGACGACATCGAACACGCGTTCGGTGTCGGCAACGCCGAGGTCGGCCTGCTGGTGTCGGTCGTGACCCTGCTGGGTGCGCTGTTCGCCATCCCGGTCGGGGTGGTCGCCGACCGGTTCCGCCGTACCCGGCTGCTCGCGGCCAGCGTCGCCTGCTGGGCGGTGGCCCTGGTGCTGTCCGGCACCGCCCAGTCGTACTGGTGGATGCTGGCCGCCCGGTCGCTGCTGGGCGTGGTGACCGCCGCGGCCGGCCCGTTGATCGCCTCGCTGGTCGGTGACTACGTCCCCGGGTACCGCCGGGGCCGGGTCTACGGGGTGATCCTCGGCGGCGAGCTGATCGGCACCGGCTGCGGGTTCGTGGTGTCCGGCGAGATCGCCGGGCTGGTCTCCTGGCGCCTCGCGATGCTCTGGCTGGTACCGGTGGGGGCGCTGCTCGCGTGGCTGATCCACCGGCTGCCGGAACCGGCCCGCGGCGGCCCCACCCGTACCGCCGACCGCGCCGATCGTGACCCGATGCCGGGGATGCTGGCCGAGCGCGGCATCCGGCCGGTCGAGCGGATGGTGCTGCACGACGATCCCGCCAAACGCTCGCTGTGGTGGGCGATCGGTTACGTGCTCCGGGTGCGGACCAACGTGGTGATCATCGTCGCGTCCGCGCTGGGGTACTTCTTCTTCGCCGCGATCCGGTCCTTCGCGATCGTCTACGCGATGCGCCAGTACTCGCTCCCCAAGTCGGTGGCGAGCCTGCTGGTCGTGGTGATCGGCGCCGGTGCGGTGGTCGGGGTGCTCGCCGGCGGCCGGCTGACCGACCGGCTGCTGCGGCGTGGCCACCCGCGGGTCCGGGTCGCCGTGCCGGCCGTGTGCCTGCTGATCCTCGCCCCGGTGCTGGCCGCGGCCGTCGCGTCGACCGACGCGCTGCTTGCGGTGCCGCTGCTCGCGATCGGTACCGCCGTCCTCGCCGCCGCGAACCCGCCGTTCGACGCGGCCCGGCTGGACATCATGCATCCGCGGCTGTGGGGGAGGGCGGAGGCGGTGCGGACCGCGCTGCGCTCGATCGCCGAGACCAGCGGGCCGGTCGGGCTGGGGCTGGTCGCCGACGCGCTGCACACCGTGCCGCAGGGCTGGACGTACGCGGTGCTGCTGTTCATGGCGCCGCTGCCGGTCGCCGGGCTCATCGCCCTGCTCGGCCTGCGCACCTACCTGCGCGACGTGGCCACCGCCCTCGCCTCGGTCCGGGCGACCTCACCCGGAACCGCGGCCCGGTGATCCGCGCCGCGATCACCGGCCGGGGCCCTCGTCCCGGACCGCGTCGGACTCCGGTGCCGGGTCGGTTCGGTCGCTCTGCCGGGCGATCTCGTCGCGTTCCCGGTCCGGATGGGCGCCCTCGTCCGGAGCCACCAGCTCGCCGACCGGCTCGCCGGTGGCGGCGGCGCGGTCCATCCGGTCGTAGACCGACACCGGCGACTCGGTCCGCGGGTCGTCGCCCTCCATGGTCGCGTCCAGGGCGGGGTCCTCCGCCGTGCCGCCGCCGAGTACGTCGGCGTCCACCGACGCCTCCGCGACCTCGTCGGTACCGGTCGGCTCGGCGCGCATCGTCCGGTCGTACGCCCGTTCGTCCGGCACCGTGTCCTCGCCCACGTCCGGGCGTTCCCGGGCGAGCCGGCCGGACAGCGGCTCACCGCGCCTGGTCTCGGTGGCGGTGGTGCCGTAGTCGTCGGACGCGATCGGCCCGTCTCCGGGCACCGGCAGCCGCCGCGGCTCCGGCACCTGCCGGTTCGCCGGCGTGTCGTCGTCGGCGTGTTCCGGGATGCCCTCGCGTTCCGGATCCGCGCCCGGGTCGTCGCGCTCGATGTCGTTGCCGGCGGCCTGCTGCTGGGTCGCCGGATTCCGCTCCTGGCCGGTCATGGGCCCTCCACCTCGCCTCGGCTCGCGGTGCCGGGCCCGCGCCCGGCCTCCTCGACCGCACTACCCCGGCGTCGGCCGAGCATGTCCCGTGCCGGTCACCGAGATGCCTCCTGCTCGGCGTCGGCGGGCGCGCCCTGCGCGTCACGTTCGAGCTGCTTCGTGCGTGGCGCCGGCTCGACGCTGACGAAGAACCCCTTCGGCGCGGCTTCGACGATGCCCAGATCGCCCGGGGTGACCGGCACCCGGCCGCCCCGGTAGGTGTCCTCGTCGGCCTCGCCGGCCACGACCGGCTGGTGCACCTCGCTCATCTCACCGGACGGCGACTGCACGACCAGGCCGGTCTCGACCCCCTCGAACAGGGTCTGCCGGTCGTGCTGCTGGGCCGACAGGCACAGCCGGTACGCGAGGAACCAGGCCGCCGGCGGGATCACCAGCAGGCCGATCCGGCCGGCCCACACCATGGCGTTGAGGCTGATGTCGAACTTGTCGGCGATCACGTCGTTCACGCCGTTGAGGGTCAGGACGACGAAGAACGCCACCGCCATCACGCCCAGCGCGGTGCGCTGCGGGTTGTCCCGCGGCCGCTGCAACAGGTTGTGCAGCTGCTGATCGCGGTGCATCCGGTTCTCCACCAGCGGCCAGGCCATGGCGAGCACCGTGAGCACTCCCGGCAGTACCACCGCGGCCCAGAACACCGGCGGGACCGTGTAACCGTGCCCGGCGACGTGCACCCGGATCTCCCACGCCGGCATCGCCCGCATCGAGCCTTCCAGGAACATCACGTACCAGTCGGGCTGGCTCGCCGAGGAGACCGCGGACGCCTGGTACGGCCCCCACAACCAGACCGGGTTGATCTGGACCAGCCCCGCCATCAACGACAGCACCGCGAACACGCACAGGAACAGCCCGGTGGAGCGCCCGGCGAAGCCGGGGATCATGCGGTGGCCGACCACGTTGTGCTCGGTGCGCCCGGGTCCCGGCCACTGGGTGTGTTTCAGCACCACGACGAGCACCAGGTGCAGCGCGATCAGCGCCGCGATGATCCCCGGTATCAGGAACACGTGCGCGATGTAGAGGCGCTCGATGATCAGGGTGCCCGGGAACTCCCCGCCGAACAGGGCGAACGACGCCCAGGTGCCGATCAGCGGGATGGACAGGACGATCGAGTCCGCGATGCGCAGGCCGGTACCGGACAGCCCGTCGTCGGGCAGCGAGTAGCCGGCGAAGCCCTCGACGAAGGCCAGCCAGAACAGCAGCAGGCCGATGAACCAGTTCATCTCCCGGGGCCGACGGTAGGCGCCGGTGAAGAAGATCCGCAGCATGTGCACGACGATCGCGGCGACGAACAGGTTGGCCGCCCAGTGGTGCAGCTGGCGCACCAGCAGCCCACCGCGTACGTCGAAGGACAGGTCCAGGGTCGACCGGTACGCCTCGGACACGGTGATGCCGCGCAGCGGCACGTAGCTGCCGTGGTAGACGATCTCGTGCGACGACGGCGTGAAGAACATCGCCAGGAACGTGCCGGTCAGGATCAGCACCACGAACGAGTAGAGCGCGATCTCGCCCAGCAGGAACGACCAGTGGTCCGGGAAGACCTTGTTGAACACGCTGCGCGCCAGCCCGGCAGCACCCAGCCGGTCGTCGCCCCACCGGCTGAGCCGGCGCGCCACCGCCGAGGGACGCGGATCGGGTACTCGCATGCTCGCCTCCTGTCGCGAATCCGGTTAACCAGACCGGCGGCCTCGAAACCTCCGAAGCGTCGCGCATGACGCCGCGGAAGGTGGGTAGCCGGCGGCGGAGCCGTGCTGGGTGCGGGTGGCGTCGGACAGCGGGAGGCGGGGCCCAGGCATGCGGGTGGAGAAGTGGCTGTTCATGCTGATCGCCGTGTTCATGTACCTGGTGGCGGCGATCTACGCCTACAGCACCTGGGCGTCCACGCACGTGGAGTGGTCCGGGACGGTCACGCTGGCGCTGGCCGGGACGCTGAGCCTGATCTGCGGCACCTACTTCGGCATGGTGTCGCGGCGGATCCGGCCGCGGCCGGAGGACCGGGACGGCGACGTCGCCGAGCGTGCCGGTCGGCTCGGGTTCTTCGCCCC
Organism: Actinocatenispora comari; assembly: GCF_017312725.1. Taxonomy (GTDB): domain Bacteria; phylum Actinomycetota; class Actinomycetes; order Mycobacteriales; family Micromonosporaceae; genus Actinocatenispora; species Actinocatenispora comari. The sequence goes on from NZ_BOPO01000053.1 coordinate 87,672, forward strand.
GCGCAGCTACTGGCCGTTCGCCATCGGCCTGGGTACAGCGATCGCGGCCACCGGCATCGCGCTACGCCAGGCCTGGCTGCTGGCCGTGGGCCTGCTGCTCGCGATCGCCACCGCCGGCGGGCTGGCGTTCGAGTTCTACCACCGCACCGATCCGCCGTCGGAGGACGGGAGACAGCAGTGACCAGGTCGTCGGAGCATCCCGCCACCGCGGCACCGTCGGGCGCCCGCACCCCTCGTCTGGTGGTGTCCGGCGACGAACGGCTGATCGTGGTACCGCGGGGAATCAACGGCCGCCGCGGCCCCACCCGGGCCGAACCGCCGGGTTCCGCGCTGGGGCGGATCCTGTCCACGACCGACGCCAAGCAGGTCGGCCTGCTCTACCTCATCACGTCGTTCTCGTTCTTCTCGGTGGGCGGGATCCTCGCGCTGCTGATGCGCGCCGAACTCGCCCGGCCGGGACTGCAGTTCCTGTCGCCCGAGCAGTACAACCAGCTGTTCACCATGCACGGCACGATCATGCTGCTGCTGTTCGCCACGCCGCTGGTGTTCGGGTTCGCCAACTACGTGGTGCCGCTGCAGATCGGGGCGCCCGACGTGAGCTTCCCGCGGCTCAACGCGCTGTCCTACTGGCTGTACCTGTTCGGCGGGCTGCTGGTGCTCAGCGGCTTCCTGATGCCGGGCGGGGCGGCGGACTTCGGCTGGTTCGCGTACGCGCCGCTGACCGAGATCGCCAACTCGCCGGGCGCCGGCGGCGACGTGTGGACGATGGGCCTGATCGTGGCCGGCTTCAGCACGGTGCTCGGCTCGGTCAACATCATCACCACGATCCTCACGCTGCGCGCGCCGGGCATGACGATGTTCCGGATGCCGATCTTCACCTGGAACATCCTGATCACCGCGCTGATGGCGATCATGGCGTTCCCGGTGCTGACCGCGGCGCTGTTCGCGCTGGAGGCCGACCGGCAGCTCGGCGCGCACGTGTACAGCGGGGCGGGCGGCGCGATCCTGTGGCAGCACCTGTTCTGGTTCTTCGGCCACCCCGAGGTCTACATCGTGGCGTTGCCGTTCTTCGGCATCGTCACCGAGACCATCCCGGTGTTCAGCCGGAAACCGCTGTTCGGCTACAAGGAGATGATCTTCGCGACGTGCCTGATCGCGGTGCTGTCGATGACCGTCTGGGCGCACCACATGTTCGCCACCGGACAGGTGTTGCTGCCGTTCTTCTCGCTGCTGAGCTTCCTGATCGCGGTGCCCACCGGGGTGAAGTTCTTCAACTGGATCGGCACCATGTGGCGCGGCCAGCTCGTGTTCACCAGCTCGATGCTGTTCGCGATCGGCTTCCTGGTCACCTTCCTGCTCGGTGGGCTGTCCGGGGTGCTGCTCGCCTCACCGCCGATCGACTTCCACGTCACCGACACGTACTTCGTCGTCGCGCACCTGCACTACGTGCTGTTCGGCACGATCGTGTTCGCCGCCTTCTCCGGCATCTACTTCTGGTTCCCGAAGATGACCGGCCGGATGATGAACGAGAAGCTCGGCAAGCTGCACTTCTGGTTGACCCTCGTCGGCTTCAACACCACCTTCCTGGTACAGCACTGGCTCGGCAACGAGGGCATGCCCCGGCGCTACGCCGACTACCTGTCGACCGACGGCTTCACGCTGCTCAACACCATCTCCACCATCGGCGCGTTCATCCTCGGCCTGTCCATGTTGCCGTTCGTCTGGAACGTCTACTCGTCCTACAAGGCCGGCACGCTGGTCGAGATCGACGACCCGTGGGGCTACGGCAACGGCCTGGAGTGGGCCACGAGCTGCCCGCCGCCCCGGCACAACTTCGCCCGGCTGCCGCGGATCCGCAGCGAACGTCCCGCCTTCGATCTGCGCTACGCCGAGCTGGTCGACCGAACCGCGGGCCGGGCCGACGAGCAGCTGAACGATCGCATCCGGGCCGGTGTCGAACCGGGCCGGGGCAGCGGGCCCCGCTCGGCGTCCGCGGCCCGGGACCGGCAGTCGCCGGCCCGCACCCGGAAGGGAGAACGACGGTGACCGAGCAGCAACCGCGCGGACCCGAACAGGCCGCGCAGCGCCTCGCGGCGGACAGCGCCGAGCTGGTGCACGCCGAACTGCAACACATCCGTACCGACGCGCTCGAACTGGCCCGCCGATCGGCCGGCGGCCTGGCCCTCGCCGCGATCGCCGGCGCGGGCGCGGCGCTCGCCCTGCACGCCTTCGCCTCGGCGGTACTGCGGGGTGCCGACCGGCTCCTGCCCCCACGCGCCGCGGCGCTGACGCTCACCGGTGTCTACCTGGCCGGCAGCGCCGGGGCCGCGGTGCTCGCCACGCAGCGGCTGCGGGCGGCCGCGGCCGTCGCCGGCCGAGCGGCGAGCGACCTGCGTACCGATGCGGAGGCGGCCGTGGGCACCGACGAGCGGGACGGCTGAACCGCCGGCCTGGTGCCGGCAGCGACGCTCGCCCCGCGGAACGAGGCGGCGGTGGGTACCGACGAGCGGGACGGCTGAACCGCAGACCGGGTACCGGCAGCGACCGCTCGACCCGCGGGACGAGCGGTCGCTGCTGGGTAGCGGCGGTGCCAGCGGCCCCGTTGCCGCGGCCAACGGTGGGCTAGCGGCCCCGTTGCCGGCGGCCGACGTCGTCGGCGCGGCGCGCCCCGGGCTGCCGGCGGACTTCGTCGTTGGTGGCGTCGCCGCCGGCCACGTCGTTGCGGTCCCGGGTGCCGCTGCGGCTCCGGTCGGCCCGCTGCGCCTCGACGTCGGCCGGATCGAGGCGGCGGGGCGTGTTGTCGTGCGGCGGGTAGGGCCCGCGGCGCAGGACGAAAAAGGCCACCGCGGCGGCGACGAACACCGCCGCCAGGACGATGCCGACGATCCACTGGAACTCGCCGCGCGAGCTGCGGGAGCCCAGCAGCACGCCGAGCTCGCCCCCGACCACGCCGGCGACCGCGCAGCCGAACACCTCCGGTGCGGTCGCTCGTGGCCCGAGCATGCGGCCCGCCACCCCGAGCACGATGCCGATCAGCCCGATTCCGATGCTGCTCGCCAGATCCATGATCACCATCCGTCGTGGCCGGTGGAACGGCCGCCGGAGCGGGCCCGGCGGCCGAGAGCGGGTCAGAAGCGCTCGTCGTCGGCTTCGATGCCGTGGCCGAGCGCCTCCCACACCGCGCTGACGTTGACGTACCGGCGCCCGTCGGGCAGCTCGTCGAGCTGGCCGACGACGTGGTCCGGCGCGTTGTTGTCGCGTGCCGACGCCACCAGCGCCGCCCGGTCACCCGGGAACGCCGACGGCGACACGTACCGGGCGAGTTCGCTCCGGCCGGCCACGTCCTCGGCGTCCATGCCGGGTGGGCTGCCGCCGACCCCGGCCGACTCGTCGAGTTCGCTCGCCGCGGGCTGGTCCTCGCCGACCCGGGGCGCGCTGCCGCCACCCTGGGTGTACCCGGAGGTCTCCGCCGCGAGTTCGTCGTCCCGGCGCGGGCTGTTGGTGCTGCTCCCCGGCTGCGGTTCGGTGGGCATGGCGCCTCCTTCGCGGGCCGATCACGATCGGCCGACCGGCTACCCGGCAGCCTGCCGGCCAAACACCACCGGGGCACGTTTACCCGGCCCGGCCCGGGGAAACGGGGCAGGAAGAAGACGTGGGAGGCGGATCGGATGTCTGAGGGGAAGGGTGAACAGCCGAGCAAGGATGCCCGGCTTCGTCAGGAGGCAGCCGATCTCGGCATCCGGGCCGCCGCCGCGATGTCGGTGGAGGAGCTGGAGAAGGCGATCGCCGAGCGGCGCCGCGGAGCCGATCCGCAGCAGTCCGAGGCGGTGGCGCGGGGCCGCAGCCACACCTGAACCCGGCCGGAGGGTTTGCCGGTGGACGGGCCGGGTAGCGGGGCTGCGGCAGCAACGCGTCATCGTGGTGGGTCCGGACGGTCGGGGGCGGCCGCCGGCTGGTGGCGTACACCTGGCTGACGGTGAGGAGACGGTGATGGCCGACCAGCAGCAGTCCCCGGACGAGCGTCCCGCGGGCACCGGACCGCAGTCGACCGAGCGCGGGCTCGACAAGCAACAGAACCTGGACGCCGCCCGCAACGACCCGGCCGGCCACCACCTCACCACCGACCAGGGCGTACGGGTCGCGCAGACGGACGACTCGCTGCGCGCCGGGGACCGCGGTCCCACGCTGCTGGAGGACTTCCACGCGCGGGAGAAGATCACCCGCTTCGACCACGAGCGGATCCCGGAACGGGTCGTGCACGCCCGCGGCGCCGGCGCGTACGGCCGCTTCCGGGTCTACGAGTCGATGGCGGACGTGACCCGCGCCGACTTCCTGCAGGACCCGGAGCTCGAGACGCCGGTGTTCGTCCGGTTCTCTACGGTGGCCGGCTCGCGCGGCTCGGCCGACACCGTACGCGACGTGCGTGGCTTCGCGACCAAGTTCTATACCCGACAAGGAAACTACGACCTCGTCGGCAACAACTTTCCGGTCTTCTTCATCCAGGACGGCATCAAGTTCCCGGACTTCGTGCACTCGGTCAAGCCGGAGCCGAACAACGAGATGCCGCAGGCGGCGTCGGCGCACGACACGTTCTGGGACTTCGTGTCGCTGCAGCCGGAGGCGATGCACACGGTGATGTGGCTGATGTCGGACCGGGCGATCCCGCGCAGCTACCGGATGATGCAGGGCTTCGGCGTGCACACCTTCCGGTTCGTCAACGCCGCCGGGCAGGGCACGTTCGTCAAGTTCCACTGGCGGCCGCTGCTCGGCGTGCACTCGCTGGTCTGGGACGAGGCGCAGAAGTGCGCCGGCAAGGACCCGGACTTCAACCGCCGCGACCTGTGGACGGCGATCGAGAACGGCCAGTACCCGGAGTGGGAGCTGGGCGTGCAGCTGGTCAGCGAGGACGACGAGCACGCGTTCGACTTCGACCTGCTCGACGCGACGAAGATCATCCCGGAAGAGCAGGTGCCGGTCCGGCCGATCGGTCGGATGGTGCTGGACCGCAACCCGGACAACTTCTTCGCCGAGACCGAGCAGATCGCCTTCCACACCGCCAACGTGGTGCCGGGCATCGACTTCACCAACGACCCGCTGCTGCAGGCGCGCAACTTCTCCTACCTGGACACCCAGCTGATCCGGCTCGGCGGGCCCAATTTCGCCCAGCTGCCGGTGAACCGGCCGGTCGCCCGGGTCACCAACAACCAGCGCGACGGGTACGGCCAGCAGGACATCCACGTCGGGCAGGCGAACTACACGCCGAACTCGCTGAACCCGGGCGGCTGCCCGGTGACCGCCTCGCCCGACGCCGGCGCGTTCGTGCACTACACCGAGACGGTCAGCGGCCGGACCATCCGCGAGCGCAGCCCCAGCTTCCAGGACTTCTACAGCCAGGCGACGCTGTTCTGGAACTCGATGGCCGACTGGGAACGCGAACACATCGTCGCCGCGTTCCGGTTCGAGCTCGGCAAGTGCGAACACCGGCACGTGCGGGAACGGGCCGTCGACCGGATCAACGAGATCGACCACGACCTCGCGGTGGCGGTGGCGCGGGGGATCGGCGTCGACGAACCGACCGCGGCGACCACCAACCACGGCCGCAGCTCGCCCGCGTTGAGCATGGCGAACCTGGCCGGCGACAGCGTGCGTACCCGCACGGTCGCGGTGCTGGCCGCCGACGGCCTGGCCGACGGCACGCTGCGCCCGCTGCTCGACACGCTCACCGACCGCGGCGCCCAGCCGGAACTGCTCGGCCTGCACGACGGTCAGCTGTCCACCGCCGAGGGTGGCACGGTGTCGGCGGATCGCGCGCACACCACCGTGTCCTCGGTGCTGTACGACGCGGTGCTGGTACCGGACGGTACCGACGCCGTGGCCGCGATCGAGGCCGACGGCGAGGCGAGGCACTACGTGCTGGAGGCGTACAAGCACGGCAAGCCGGTCGCCGGCATCGGCGCCGGCGCCGACCTGGTGGCCAGGCTGCTGGATGCCGCGCTGCCGGACGATGCCGGGGCCGACGGTGCCGAACAGGGTGTCGTGCTGATCGCCGATTCGGCCGACTCCGACGCCCGGAGCCGCTTCGTCGACGACTTCGTGGCGGCGCTGGCCAAGCACCGGATCTTCACCCGCGACGTCGACGCCGTCTCCGCCTGAGCGAGGCGGCGTCTCGATCCGAGCGGGCGCGTCGCGACGGTACCCCGCGACGCGCCTTCGCCTGGCAGGAATCGATGCCCTGCGCGTCGGGTCGGACAGGGCATCGATCCGCCGGCGTCATCCGGCGATCGGTGGCACCCCCCAACACCACCTGACGGATGCGCCAACCCGGCCGTCCTGCCCGGAATCGCCGCCGTCAAACCTCTCCCGTGCCGCGGATCCGTACCCGTCGCCCCGCGGCCCGACCGGCGAGCGGGGCTCAGCAGCGGTACCAGCCGCGGACCACCCAGCCGAGGGCGATGCCGACCGCCGGCAGCGAGCACATCCCGAGGATCGTCACGCCGGTCGCGGCCAGCACGATGCTGACGGTCAGTACCGCGATCGTGAGCAGGAAGACGGTGATCCGGCCGGCACCCCAGCGAAGCTCCCGGGGCGCGCACGGCCTGCCGTCCCGGAGGCCGTCGGCGAACCGTCGGTCGGCGCGCGCGATCTCGGCTGCCATGTCCGCCAGGCGCCGGCGTTCCTCGGAACTGAGCATCGTTCGTGCCCCTCGCCTCCGTGCGCTGCGCAGTCGAGCTACCCAGCGGCCACCCGGCCAAACGACCCGATCGCCCGGATCGGCCCGGCGCCGAGGGTTACCGGCGCCGCCGGTGGGTACCCGCCGGGCATGCCGGGGAAGCGGGAAGTCTCGGAGGTGGCACCGCACGTCCTGCGGGAGTACGCGGTACTCGCCGACGGCGAGCGGGCGGCGGTCGTGGGGCCGCGGGGCGACATCAGCTGGCTGTGCGTGCCGCGCTGGCACGGCGAGGCCGTGTTCAGCACCCTGCTGGGCGGGGAGGGCTGCTACCTGGTCACCCCGGCCGACCGGTACGTGTGGGGCGGGTACTACGAGGACGGCACGCTGATCTGGCGCAGCCGCTGGATCACCGGTACCGGGATCGTGGAGTGCCGGGAGGTGCTGGCGTTCCCGGGCGACCGGAACGAGGTCGTCCTGCTGCGCCAGCTGATCGCCGTCGACGGCCCCGCCCGGGTGCGGGTGATGCTGGATCTGCGTGCCGGCTTCGGCCGGCACCCGTCCACCGACCTGCACCGTGCCGCGGACGGCTGGCGCGGCACTTCCGGCCCGCTGCGCTGGCACTGGACCGGTGCGCCGGACGCCCGGCCGGACAGCGACGGTCGGCTCGTCACCGACCTGACGGTACCCGCCGGCGGGCGGCACGACCTGGTGCTGGCGGTCGGCGCGGACGTGACCGCCGCACCGCGGGCGGCGGACTGCTGGCGCCGGACCGAGGAGGCGTGGCGGTCCGACCGGCTGACCCCGAACACGATCGCCGAGCGCGACGTCCGGCACGCCCACGCCGTCCTGCGGGGGATGAGCACGGCCGACGGCGGGATGGTCGCGGCCGCGACCGCGAGCCTGCCGGAACGCGCCGAGGCCGGCCGCAACTACGACTACCGGTACGTGTGGATCAGGGACCAGTCGATGGCGGCGCAGGCCGCCGCGGCAACCGGGGCGCACTCGGTGCTGGACGGTTCCGTTCGGTTCCTGACCGCGCGGCTGCTGGAGCACGGTGACCGGCTCAGCCCCGCGTACACGGTGGACGGTGGGCCGGTGCCGAAGGAACGGCACCTCGGCCTGCCCGGCTACCCGGGCGGCTCGGACGTGGTCGGCAACCAGGTACGGGACCAGTTCCAGCTGGACGTCTTCGGCGAGGCGCTGCTCGCCCTGGGCGCCGCCGAGCGGGCCGGGCGGCTGGACGCGGCCGGGCGGCAGGCGATCGACGTCGCCGCCGCCGCGATCGAGAAGCGCTGGCAGCAACCGGATGCGGGCATCTGGGAGCTGGATCCGCGCCGGTGGACGCACAGCCGGCTGATCTGCGCCGCCGGACTGCGCGCGGTACGCGGACTGGGCGATCGGTGGGAGGGACTCGCCGGTGCCCTGGTCGCCGACGCCGGGCGGTGGGGCACCCACCCCTCCGGCCGGTGGCAGCGGGCGGCGGACGATCCGACCCTGGATGCGGCGTTGGTGATCGCCGGCATCCGGGATGCCACGCCGGTCAGCGACCCGCGCAACCTGGCCACGCTGCGGGAGTACGTGCACCGGCTCACCTCCGACGGTTTCGCCTTCCGGTTCGAACACGAGGGCCGCGCGCTGGGTGAGGCGGAGGGCGCGTTCCTGTTGTGCGGCTTCATGGTGGCCATCGCGGTGCACCGGCACGGCGACGCGCAGGCGGCGGTGCGCTGGTTCGAGCGCAACCGTACGGCGTGCGGGCCGGCCGGCCTGTTCAGCGAGGAGTACGACGTGACGCAGCGGCAGCTGCGCGGCAACCTGCCGCAGGCGTTCGTGCACGGTGCCCTGATGGAGGCGGCCGCGGTACTGAGCCGACCCGTCGCCGCGGACCCGCTGCGGCCGGACCCGGTGGGCATCGCTACCGCCAGCTGACCGGTCAACCGGCGTCGGCGGGCGGCGACTCCGGCTGCGACGGCCTGACCCGCTCGGCCGGGATCGGGAACGGCAGATCACCGTACGGCGTGTCGGCGCCGGCACCGGTGGCCAGCAGCTCGCTGACCGAGATCGGCCCCGGGCGGCCGATCCGGGCCGGGACGTCCGGTTGGGCCGCGGTGCTCGTGTCCAGCAGCGTGCGCCGGGACTGCCGCTCGAGGTACACGGTGTGCGGGCGGCGGGGCAGCGCGCCGTGCCGCCAGGCGGCCAGGAAGCAGGCACCGGCGATGAACGCACCGGCGAACATCAGGCCGAACAGCCAGTTCGTGTACTCGTCGGTGGGCCCCAGCCAGGCTCCGAGCTCGCCGCCGACCAGGCCGCAGACGGCGGTGATCGCGCACGCCATCGGGGTCGCCCGGGGCAGCCGCGACCGGAGAAGCACACCGCCCAGGACGGCGAGGATCCCGACACCGATGTAGCCACCGATCATGGCAGGCCCCCTGACTCGCACCGACCCCTGGCTCGCACCGACCCTGACCGCCTACCCAGGCGGGACCGCACCATGCCTGCCGCCGCGTGCATGAAACGGCCGAACGTGGGTAGCGCCGGTGCGTCCGGCCGCTGTTCCGCCCGGCCCACCCGTCGGCCGGGGTCGCGGCGGCCGGGCCCGAGCCGGGCCGTCGTGCCCAGGAAGGGGTCCGGATGCTGCGACGGTTGCTGCTGTCGAGCGGGCTGGTCGTCGTGCTCGCGACCGCGGTCGCCTGTGGCCGGCACGGGGTCACCGCACCGGCCACCACCAGCCCGACGCCCGGTTTCACCGGCGCGACCCCCGCCGCGACGCCCACCGCGGCCGAGCCGCGGGCGACTAGCCCGACCGGACTGGGGCTGCACACCGGTTCTGGCACCGGGGACCCGCACGTGGACGTGCTCGTCCGGGTCGCCTACCGGCGGGAGCGGGTGGTTCCGCCCGCGGGGCTGGTCGACGTCGCGCTCGGCACCCGGATCAGGGTCGTCGTGGCCTCGGACAAGCAGCAGAAGCTCACCGTCACGTACTACCCGAGCGAGGTGCGGACGGTGCAGCCGGGCAAGCCTGCCTCGATCACCTTTCGTGCCAACGCGAAGGGCATCATGAAGGTGATCCTCAGCGACGACGAGGCCGTGCTCGTCGCGTTCCGCTCCGGCTGAACCGGGAACCCGGGCTCAGCCGGGAACTCGGCCGGCAACTCGGGTTCGGCCGGGAACCCGGGCTCGGCCAGGAACTCGGGCTCGACCAGGAACTCGGGCTCGGCTAGGAACCGGGTTCGGCTAGGAACCGGGTTCGGCCCGGGTTCGGCCGGGAACCCGGGCCGAACCGAACTCGGACCGGACCGGGACTCAGGTCGACGGACCGTCGCCGGGTACCGCCGCCCGCAGCGCCGGCAGCAGGGTGGCGCCGGCCATGGACAGGAACCGTTCCTGGTTCTCGTCACCGACCTGGCACAGCGCCACGTCGGTGAAGCCGGCGTCGACATAGCCGGTGACCGCGTCGACGATGCGTTGTTCGTCCGGGCCGCACGGGATGTTGCCGGCCACGTCGTCGGGCGTCACGAACTGCGTGGCCGCCGCGAACGCCGCCGTTCCCGGCAGTTCCGCGTTGACCTTCCAGCCGCCGGCGAACCAGCGGAACTGGTCGTGCGCCCGCTTCTTGGCCGCAGCCTCGTCGGTGTCCCAGGACACCGGCTGCTGGCCGATCTTCCGGTCGCCCGCGCCGCCGTTCGCCTCCCAGCCCCGGCACAGCTCGCCGACGGGTTCGACGGCGATCATCGCGTCGGACACCGGCGCGAACCGCGACACCGAGCGAGCGCCCGACACCGCCGTCGCGATCGGTACCCGGGTCTCCGGCAGGTCCCACAGCCGGGCCGAGTCGATCTGGTAGTGCCGCCCCACGTGGTTCACGTAGCCGCCGTCGAACAGCGCGCCGATGATGTCGATGGCCTCCGCCAGCATGTCGTGCCGGACGTTGACCGGCGGCCAGGCACGGCCGACCACGTGCTCGTTGAGGTTCTCCCCGGCGCCGAGACCCAGGGTGAACCGGCCCTCGGACAGCAGCTGCACGGTCGCCGCCTTCTGCGCCACGATGGCGGGGTGGTAGCGCATCGTCGGGCAGGTCACGTAGGTCATCAGCCCGATGCGCTCGGTGGCCTGCGCGACCGCGCCGAGCACCGACCAGGCGTACGACGCGTGGCCCTGCGAGTCGAGCCACGGGAAGCTGTGGTCGCTGATGACGGCGAAGTCGAAACCGGCCTGCTCGGCGAGCTGGGCGTAGCGCACCAGCTCGCGCGGACCGGACTGCTCGCACAGCAGTGTGTAGCCGATGCCGACCATGGTCTCCTCCGCTGCTCTCGGTGGGCCGCCGGTCAGGTGAACCGGCTACCCGCCTCGGCGGCCGGAAAACGTGCCCGGGGAACGAAGCGGGAGCGCTGTGACGTTGCGGGTGAGCCGCTGTTCGTTCGGTTTGGGGGGCCGTGCCCGGGGTAGTGCGACGAGATGATGCGGACCCGCGAGGGCAGCGGTGCCTGGGCGACACGCGGGGCGAGGCTCCCCGCGCCGCGCGGCCCGCTGTCCGACTGGCTGGTGGACGTGCTCGCCGAGCGGACCACCGCCGGGCCGCCGGACGCGGCGCTGCGCGCCCCGGAACCGTTCGGCGCCGATCTCCAGCTCGCCCTGTACACCTGCTACGAGCTGCACTACCGGTCGTTCGCCGGGGTGCCGGCCGAGCGGGAGTGGGATCTGGGGGTGCTGGCCTTCCGGGCGGCGCTGGAGCGCACCTTCCTGGCCGCGCTGCGTGACGCGGTGCCGGGTGTCGCCGACCCGCAGGAGGCGCTGGCGCAGCTGCTGGTCGACCCGGTCGACGGCGGCGGCGTGGCGGGCCGGTTGCAGGAGACCGGGCTGCGCTGGCAGATGCGCGAGTACCTGGTGCACCGCTCGCTCTACCACCTCAAGGAGGCCGACCCGCACGCCTGGGTCATTCCGCGGCTGACGGGTTCGATCAAGGCGGCGCTGGTGGCCGTCGAGTACGACGAGTTCGGCGGCGGCCGTGGCGAGCGGGTGCACCAGCAGCTGTTCGCCGACCTGATGGCCGGCCTCGACCTCGACCCCCGCTACCTGCACTACCTGGACGCGGTACCCGCCCCGATGCTGGCCGTGGTCAACCTGATGTCGCTGCTGGGCCTGCACCGGGCCCTGCGCGGCGGGCTGGTCGGCCACTTCGCCGCCGCGGAGATCAGTACTCCGCCGAGCGCGAAACGGATGGTCGAGGCGCTGCGCCGGATGGACGCGCCGGCGCAGTGCATCGAGTACTACACCGAGCACATCGAGGCGGACGCGGTGCACGAGCAGGTGATGCGGCACGACGTGCTCGCGGCTCTGTGCCGGGCGGAACCCGAGCTGGTACCCGACGTGGTACTCGGCATCGAGGCCACCGTGCTGGTCGAGGACCGGCTCGCCGCGCACCTGCTGCACGCCTGGGATCACGACTCGTCGTCGCTGCTGCTGCCGCTGCCGGACGCGCCCAACGGCCCGCGCGAGTGACGCCGGTGGCTGGTGTCGCACCACGGGTAGCGGCGGCTGCGCCGGCACAGGCACACCGCCACCACGAACCGGTCGCTGCGGTGCCGGCTGCCGTCGGGCAGGGTCACCTCGACCGGCCCGTCGACGAGCACCGGACCGTCCGGCGTCACCCGGACCCGTACCGCCGGCCCGGCGCCGTGCTGCGGCTCAACGGCGGGCACGGATCACCACCAGCTCCTCCTCGTACTGGTCCGCCGCGATCCGGTGCCCGGCCAGCAGCCAGTCGCGCTGCTGCTGCAGGACCGGACCGAACGGCAGCCAACGCCGGTCGACCACCTCGGCGGTGAGACCGGTGGCGCGCAACCGATCGAGCGTGCGCACCTCGTCCGACAGGCTCGACTGGACGAGCAGCAGCACGCCGCCCGGGGCGAGCATTCTCCCGGTCCTCGCGCACAGCCGGTCCAGCACCGAGCGACCGTCCGGACCGCCGGCCCAGTGTCGCTGCGCGCCGCGCGGGATCAGCTCGGCCGGCACGTACGGCGGGTTGGCCACGATCACGTCGAACCGGCTGCCGTCGGTGCTGTCCACGTCCCCGCGCCGGGCCTGCACCGAGACCCGGCGCAGCAGCGCGTTCAACCGCACGTTCCAGACCGCGTTGGGTCGGATGTCCACCGCGGTCACATCCGCGGCACCGTGCCGGGCCGCCACCACGGCGAGCGCTCCGGTACCGGTGCACAGATCCAACACCCGCGCGCCCGGCAGGCTCCGCTCGGCGGCCAGCGCCCGCGCGAGCAGCCAGGTGTCGTGCCACGGTCGGTACACGCCGGGCAGGGTCAGCAGCCACATCGCCTGGTGCTACCGCGATTGCCGGCGGCTAAACCGCCCGATCAGGTGTCGCGGGTTCGCGCCGCGAGCCAGTCCACCAGCGCGGCCGGATCCGCCAGCCCGAACCGCCGCTGCCGCGCCGCACCGGTGCCGCCGGTCAGCAGCGCCTCGACACCGGCGCAGATCCGCCGCTCGTCGCCCAGCTCGGCCAGCGCCGGCCGGACCCGGTGAAGCAGCTCCCGCAGTTGCCGCGCCGCCGGGATCTGGCGACCGCTGGCCGGGTCGACACCGGGGCCGTCCAGGCCGTACCGGGCGGCCGACCACACCGCCGCCGCCGCGACCTCGGGCGCGACCACCGGCACCGGGCGGCCGGCCCGCGCCTCCTGCCGGGCGGTACGCACCAGGGCCCGGACCAGGCCGGCCAGCAGCACCGCCTCGTCGACCGAGCCGGCCGCGTCCGCGACCCGGAACTCCACCGTCGGCAGGTGCTCCGACCGTCGGGCCAGCCAGAACGACATGTGCCGGTCCACCACCGCGCCGGTGTCGACCAACCGCTGCAGCGCCCGGTCGTACTCGGCCCGGGTGGCACAGTCCGGTGGCAGGCCGAAGCCGGGGAAGCGGGACTGCAACACCACCCGCCAGCTCGCGTACCCGGAATCGGCCCCGTCCCGGCAGGGCGAGTTGACCAGCGCCGCGACCAGCGTCGGCAACGCCGCGCGTACCCGGCCGAGTACCGGCACGGCCTCGTCGTCGCCGACCCCGACATGCACGTGGCAACCGCAGGCCTGGTAGTCGGTGACCACGGCGGCGTAGCGTCGCCGGATCCGGGCGTACCGGTCGCCGCCCGTCACCGCGGCCGTCCCGCCGCCGAGCGGCGGCACCCCCACCGAGACGAGCCGGTCGCCGTGCCGTTCCGCCGCCTCCGCCAGCGCCCGCCGCCCCTCGACCAGCTGGTCGCGCAGCTCGTCGAGGTCGGTGCACACGCCGCTGGCGAGCTCCACCTGGCTGGTCAGCAGCTCGGGTTTGAGCTCGGCCCGTACCGGTGGGCAGTCGGCCAGGACGGCCGCGGCGTCCGGGACCGTCCGCCGGGTCCGCGCGTCGACCAGCAGGAACTCCTCCTCGACCCCCACCGATTCGACCCCGCCCGGCCCGGCCCGGCCTGATTGCCCCCATCCCGGTTCGGCGCGGCCTGGTTCGGCGCGGCCTGGTTCGGCGCGGCCTGGTTCGGCGCGGCCTGGTTCGGCGCGGCCTGGTTCGGCGCGGCCTGGTTCGGCGCGGCCCGGTTCGGCGCGGCCCGGTTCGGCGCGGCCCGGTTCGGCGCGGCCCGGTTCGGCGCGGCCCGGTTCGGACCGGCTCGGCTCGGTTCCGCGCGTCTCGGCTCTGCCCGCCTCGGCCCTGCCCGACTTCGGCTCGTCCATACCCGCACGATGCCCTCCCGCCGGAAGATACGCAGTTCGTTCACCCGGTCAGCGGGAACTTCGCCGCGGCCGTTTGGGGCGCCGCGACGGGGAAACGCGGGCGGGATGAACCTGTCGACACCACTCGACCGGATCGCCGGTTGGTCGGCGCTGGACGCGGTCGCCCGGCCGATGCGGAAGGCCATCCAGTCCGTACTCCCGTCCGGGCTCGCCGACGTGCTGCACGGGCGCCCGCTGGGCCATGCGCTGCACCCCGCCCTGATCGAGCTGCCGGTGGGTGCGTGGACCAGCGCCGCGGTGCTCGACTTCGTCCCCGGGCAACGCCGCGCCGCCGACCTGTTGATCGCGGTCGGGTGCGCCGGCGCGCTGCCGGCGGCGGTGACCGGCTGGGCCGACTGGGCCGCCCAGCGCCCCGAACAGCAGCGCGTCGGCCTGATCCACGCGACGGGCAACGTCACCGCCGTCGCCCTGTACGTCGCCTCGCTGGTCGCGCGGCTGCGTGGGGACCGGCGGCGAGGCCGGCTGCTCGGCGTCGTGGCGTACGGCGTGGCCGGTACCGCGGCGTTCATCGGCGGCCACCTGGCGTACCGGCAGGCGGCGGGGGTCAACCATGCCGCCGCGGTGCCGTACCTGGCGCCGTCCGACTGGACCCCGGTTGCGCTGCTGGCCGACCTGCCCGAGGCAACGCCCGTCGCCGCGCAGGCCGGGCAACTCGCCGTCGTGCTCTACCGCGACGGTGCGCAGGTGCACGCGCTCGCCGACCGGTGCGCGCATCTCGCCGGTCCGCTGCACGAGGGCACGGTGTCCGACGGCGCGGTCACCTGCCCCTGGCACGGCAGCCGGTTCGACCTCGCCACCGGGGCACTGGAGAGCGGCCCGGCGACCACGGCGCAGCCGGCACTGGACACCCGGGTACGCGACGGCCGGGTCGAGGTCCGGCTGGGCTGAGCGGGTCCGCGGCGCCGATCTGCACCGGGATTCGCCTGCTACGGATCCGGTCCGATGGTCTCGCAACGTGGCTCCAACGATGCGCGGCTCCAACGGTGCGCGACTCGAACGACGCGCGGCTCGAACGACGCGCGGCTCCAAAGCGCGCGGCTCCAACGACGCGCGGCTCCAACGATGCGCGGTCCCGACGCGCGCGGCCCGCGGCGATGCGTGGTCCGTCGAGGCGGACGCCGCGCGGCGTGGGGGGACGCGTACGCGACGCCCGCACAGGCCCATGGTGCACCGTTCGGGGGCCGTTCGCAGGCCGAGGGCGTAATGTCCCGGCGTCCGTGACGGTGCGCTGCCGCCCACGGGGTTGCCGGCGGCCGGCCGCCGGCAACCCCGTGGCGTACGACCGGCCAGGTTTCGGTCGTACGTGCCCCGTGGACCGTTCCGGGCGACGCCGTCTGGCCCGGTCACGGCCGCCGGGGTCGTGCACACCCACCCTCGACTGCTGGCGGGATCGACCGCTCGATCGGTCGGGATCCGTTAGTCGGTGCGGGATGTACCGGCAGTGGACCCGCCGGGCGGCCGGGCCGCGGCGGGACCGATGACCGCCTGCACCGGCGGACGTCCGGTCGTGGCCGATGCCGTACCGGCGCGGGGGCAGGTGCACAGCCCGCGTTCGCCGACCAGTACGGCGCGTCGATCGGTGTACTCGCTCCGGTCCCTGGCCACCAGCGGCCGGTTGCAGCGCCCGCACACCCGGGTGGCTTCCTCGCTCATCCGCGTCCCTCCTCGTCGGGACGCTCGTGCGGCACGAAGCCGGGGAGGACCCATGACTCGCTCCTGCACGGGGTTCTCGTCGCCGTCCGCGGGCACCGCAGCGCCAGCCGGTCGTCGAAACCGGCTGCGGGAACCGCCAGCGCCCCGCGACGCGTCGGGACGAGCAGAACGCTCGACACCGTGCGTGCCGCTGCCTGGGCGCGGGGGCTGTGGTGGTCAGGTGTCCGCGATGAGCGGCCGCGACTGGTTGCACGGGTAGTGCGTTGATAGCCGATCGTTCGAGCGTGCGCAACCCGACACGCCGGGACGACCGGTTGCCGCGGGTCGGGTGTGGGCCGGCAGCCGGCGGGTAGCCGACCGTGGTCGCGGCCGATGACACCGGGCGCGTACCGACACCGAGCATCGATCGGGGTGATCGCCGATGAACGCCGTGACCTCGCAACGCCGTGGTGCCGCTGGCCACCGCGACGCCTCGGGCCCGAACGGGCAGCTGGACCGGGTCCGCATCGTGTTGCGCCCAATGGCGAGTTCGGCGCCGCTGGGCTTCGTGGCGTTCGGTGTCGGCACCGTTCTGTTGACAGCACTGCAACTGCAGTGGGTGCCGTCGGATCAGACCACCGTGCTGTCGGTGCTGCTGCTCGCGTTCGTCGGGCCGTTGCAGGCGGTCGCCGGCCTGTTCGCCTACGCCGCCAGGGACGGCGGCCTGGCCACGATGATGCTCACCCTCGGCGCGGTGTGGATCTCCATGGCGCTCGCGATGCGCTCCGCGCCACCGGGCAGCCGGTCCCCGTTGCTCGGCGTCTTCCTGCTGACCGCGGCGACGATGCTGCTGGGGATGGGTCTCGTGTCGGTGCCGGTCAGGCCGCTGCTGAGCGGACTCGCCCTGTTGGCGTCGACCCGGTACGCACTGACGGGCTGCTACGAGCTCACCGGGGCCACCGCCGTGCAGTACGCCTCCGGCTGGATCGGCGTCCCGCTGGTGCTGGTCGCGCTCTACGGCGCGATCGCCTTCCTGCTCGAGGACACCCGGCGGCGCAGCGTGCTGCCGTTGGCCCGGCGCCGGGACGCCCGTACCGCCCTGGAGGGCGATCTGTCCGAGCAGGTCGACCAGATCACCCAGGAGGCAGGCGTGCGCCGCCAGCTCTGAGCGATGCCGACGGACGGCACTCGACGCCCGGTCTGGCCGTGGAAACCGCCCGGAACGCTGCCCGCGGCGACCCTAGCCCAGCGGAGCCCGATGGATGGCTCTTTCGCCGGACTGGTTTCAGCGGCGGTCGCTCGGGGGTACAGCTGAGATTGTCCAACCACGGGCATGGAACCAGGACGACACCGAGTTTCGACCGGTGTCACAGCGCCGGGGGGTGCCAAGCATCGTGGGACGTGTCAGCGACGAACAACTGGACCACTGCGAGGAACTGCTGCTGCGGGTGGGAAACCTGCCGGACGGCGATCCGGACCGGAACCAGCTGCGTGACGCGGTGGTCGAGACCCTCCTTCCGATGGCGGACGCCATCGCGCGCGCCTTCCCGCACGGCCGGCAGAGCGTGGACGATCTCGTCCAGGTGGCCAGGCTCGGCTTGGTCAAGGCGGTGGCCGGTTTCGACCCGAAGCTCGGCGGCCTGGCCGGCTACGCGGTACCGACGATCCGGGGCGAGCTGAAGCGCTACTTCCGCGATCAGTGCTGGGAGGTACGGGTGCCGCGCCGGCTGCAGGAACTGCGCAGCGAGGTACGCGCCGGTACCGAGCGGGCCGAGCAGCGGCTGGGACACACCCCGCAGGTGGCCGAGATCGCCGACGAGCTCCAGATCGGCGCCGACGAGGTCAACGACGGGTTGAAGGCGGACGTGGCGTACAGCGTCGCGTCGCTGAACGCACCGGCCGGCTGGGATCACGACGGTTGCGAGGTCGGCGACCTGGTGGGCGCTCCGGACGGGAAGGTCGAGCAGGTACCGGAACGGGTCTCCTTGCGCCCGGCGCTGGAGCGCCTGCCGGTGCGGGAACGGCAGCTGATCCGCTGGCGGTTCTTCGACGAACTGACCCAGCAGCAGATCGCCGACCGGCTCGGCGTCTCGCAGATGCACGTCTCCCGGCTCCTGTCGTCCACGCTCGCCGCGATCCGCGCCTGGTTGGAGGGCGACACCGACCAGATCGTGGTCAGCCACCCGCGTCGGCGCACCGGCGCCGTGGCGCTGCGATCTGCCGCCTGACCGGGCCACGCGACCTCGCGGGAAAATATCTCGGGCCGCGATGTTTGCGGTGCCTGTGCCGGGGAAAGCGGTTCACTGTCGGCCGGGGGGTTGCGGCGGGAACGGCACCGTTGCGATGGCCGGCACGGCGCGCCGCTGGCCGGCCGGCGGGCGCGCACGAACGGAGGCTGCCGGCGGTGCATGCTCACCGCCGGCAGCCTCCGTTCGAGGTCCGCCCGACTGCTCGAGGCCTCGTGCGTGAACCGCCGCCGAGGCGGACGTGGCGGTGCCCGCGCCGGCGCGGGTCGGCTGAGCGTTTGCGGCCCCTCGGGCAGGGAACCGATCGCTCATGGTGCCGACTCTCACCAGCCTGGACGACGTCGTCGGGGTACTGCGTGGCCGCCGCGACGTGTACGTGCGTTGGTCCGGTGGGCCCGACCGGGACCGGTTCGACGGCCGCAGTACCGACGACCTGACCGGCGCCGATCTGCCTGGCCTGTCGGCGAACTCGCTCGATGTCCCCTCGTGGTGGGACGGCACGGTCCGGCTGTGGGCGGCCCGCCGGCTGCACGACTACAGCCACCTGGCGCACGAGAAGGGCAGCCGGCCTTGGCTGCTGGTGGGCGAGCTGCTCGGCCGCGGCCCGGACAACGAGCCGCTGGTGCGCTGCCGCGAAGCCCTTGCCTGGGTGGATCGTGCCGTGGTCCGGCAGGCCGGCGCCGAGATCGACCGGCAACAGGGTCGCTGGGGCCCGCTGCGACGACGGTGAGCTCGGCCGGGTCAGGACCGCGCATCGAAGTGCACGGACGCGGCCTGATCGGCGTCGGGAGACGCGGGGCCGGCACAGCGGGAGCCGGATGCGGGGCCGGCGTCGGCGGCCACGGATCCCCTGGCGTGCACCAGGATCCGGTCGACGCAGCCGGCCCGAGAGAACGACCGGGCCCGGTCGGTCTGGCGCCGTGAGGCGACCATCGCGTCCAGCGCCGCCGGGCGGCCGGCGGCACGCCTGGCTGGTCCTGGCACTGGGGGGCGCCCGGTTCATCGTGCTCGCGGGGGTGGCGCTGTCTCGGCCCCCGACGATCCGGACCGGGCCAACCAGCAGGTGTAGCCCGATCGAAGCGAATCCGCGCCGGCCGTGGTTGCCCGGCCGCGGGCTGGGTAGCGCCCGGGAACACGCTCGTACACCGAGCCCTCGGACGAGATCGGAAGTGATCATCGTGTCCCGCCACAAGTCCAGGTACCAGAAGGGCACCGACACCCTGCTGGACCGCTCCGACGAGGAGGTCGAGCGGCTGTCCCGGGAGGTGCTGTCCAACCGCGCGGGACCGTCGTCACCGTTCGGCGACCAGCCGCTCCCGATGCCGGTCGAGGACGTGGAGTACCAGCTGCCCGGTGCCGAGGAGCATGCCGAGACGACCGAGCAGTACTGACCGGCGAAGGTTTGGGTGGCGGGGCGAGGGGAAGGGCGGCGACATGGACCAGTCCGAGGCGCCGGTGCTGGAGGCGCTGCGCGACTTCCGGCGGCAGCGGTTCACCCCGTTCACCCCGCCCGGCCACAAGCAGGGCCGCGGCGCCGCCCGGAGCACCGTGGACGCGTTGGGGGCCGACGTGTTCGGCTCCGACATCCTCGCGATCTCCGGGCTGGACGACCGCACCTCCTCGCACGAGGTACTGGCCCGGGCGCAGCAGCTGATGGCCGAGGCGGTCGATGCCGAGCACGCGTTCTTCAGCACCTGCGGGAGTTCGCTGTCGGTCAAGAGCGCGATGTTGTCGGTGGCCGGACCGCACGAGGAGCTCATCGTCGGGCGCGACGCGCACAAGTCGGTGGTTTCCGGGCTCATCCTGTCCGGCATCCGGCCGATCTGGGTGGAACCGCAGTGGGACGCGCAGCGCCACCTTGCGCACCCGCCCGCGCCCGAGTCCGTTGCGGCCGCCTTCGCGGAGCATCCCGACGTCCGTGGCGCGCTGATCACCTCACCCACGCCGTACGGGACCTGCGCCGATCTCGCCGCGCACGCCGACGCCTGCCACCGGTACGGACGTCCGCTGATCGTCGACGAGGCGTGGGGCGCGCACCTGCCGTTCCACGATCGGCTGCCGACCTGGGCGATGGATGCCGGCGCCGACGTCTGCGTCACCAGCGTGCACAAGATGGGTGCCGGGCTCGAACAGGGTTCGGTGTTTCATCTGCGCGGCGACCTGATCGATCCGGCGGTGCTGTCCAGCCGGGCCGACCTGCTCGGTACGACCAGCCCGTCGGTGCTGATCTACGCCGGCCTGGACGGGTGGCGCCGCCAGATGGTGCAGGACGGTACCCGCCTGCTGGGCGACGCGCTCGATCTTGCCCGCGACGTGCGGGCCCGGCTGTCCGACCTGGACGGTGTGCACCTTGCCGGTGCGGAGTTCGTCGGGCCGGGCCGAGCCGCCGATCTCGACCCGCTGCAGATCGTGCTGGACATCAGCACGCTGGGCGTGCTCGGCTACCGCGCGGCCGACTGGATCTACGCCAACCACCGCGTCTCCATGCATCTCGCCGATCACCGGCGGATCAGTGCACAGCTGACGTTCGCCGACGACGAGTCGACCGCCGAGCGGCTGCTGACCGCGGTACGCGACGTCGTCGAGCACGCCGACCAGCTGCGCGGCGGGCAACGGGTCGAGGTACCGGATCCGGGCGGGCTGCGGTTGGCCCAGGCGATGCTGCCGCGCGATGCGTTCTTCGCCCGTACCGAGCAGATCTCGGCGAAGCAGGCGGTCGGGCGGGTGTCGGCAGAAATGATCACGCCCTACCCACCCGGCATTCCGGCGATCCTGCCCGGGGAACGCATCACCGAGCCGGTCGTGCGCTATCTGCGTACCGGAGTCGACGCCGGCATGGTGTGCCCGGACGCGGTCGACTCGACGGTCGAGAGCGTCCGCGTCGTCGCCACCGACGAGGAGGCCTGACCGCGTCGTTTCCCCGATCGCGAGCGGATCTGGCCGCGGCTGCTGGTTTGAGACCTGCCCTGCCGGGTATCCGGCCAACTTCTGCACATCGACGGCACTCGATCGATCCGCCGCCCGGGGGTGGTCTGGCATGACCGAGAAAACGGCGAAGCGCGAGACGACGCGATCGTCCGAGAGGCGTGGTCCGGCGCTGGCCGCGTCACGCGAGGCCATGG
The DNA here is from genome assembly GCF_017312725.1 of Actinocatenispora comari. GTDB lineage: Bacteria > Actinomycetota > Actinomycetes > Mycobacteriales > Micromonosporaceae > Actinocatenispora > Actinocatenispora comari. The sequence continues at coordinate 109,120 of NZ_BOPO01000053.1, forward strand.
CGCAACTGGCCGAGTTGACCGGCCGCACGCCGGACTCGGTGTCCGCACTGGAACCGACCGACGACGGCTGGAGCTTCCAGGTGGAGATCGTCGAGCTGGAACGCATCCCGCAGACCACGAGCGTGCTCGCCAGCTACCAGGTCGACGCCGATCCCGACGGCAACGTCCTGTCGTACCGCCGCCTGCACCGCTACACCCGCAACGGAACGGAAGGATCGCGCCAGTGACCGTGCAGCAACCGCGCGGGACCACGCTGTCCCCGTCGTCCCGCAGCGGAGACACCCTCGCCGACATCCTGGAACGGGTGCTGGACAAGGGCATCGTGATCGCCGGCGACATCCAGGTGAACGTTCTGGACATCGAGCTGTTGACGTTGAAGCTGCGGCTGCTCGTCGCCTCCGTCGACACCGCCCGCGACATGGGCATCGACTGGTGGAGCCGGGACCCGTTCCTGACCGGGGAAACCGCGCTGCAGCGCGAGAACCAGGAACTCGCCGACCGGCTGGAGCGGCTGGAACGCGCCACCGGCCGCACGGCCGACTCGGTGCAGGACCCGGACGGGGACCGATGAGACAGGTCGACAGCGACGACGTCGCGGAACTGGTGCGGTCCGCCCGCGCCGAGGCCCGCGCGCTCGTGCACGCCGAACTCGTCGAGCAGTTCGCGTCGAGCTACCGCGCGGCGCTGCGCGACGCGGCCGAGCCGCACGGCGCCCCGCCGGCGGAGGCGGACCCGGCGCGCCCGGCTCCGCCGCGGTCGACCGCGTCGGCCGGCACGACCGGGGACGAGTCGAAGGCCGTACGGCCGAGCGAACCGCCGGAGGCCGGCGACGGGTGGTACGTCTACGCGCTGGCCCGCGCGGACGCGATCGACGGGTTGACCGGCCGACGCGGTATCGACGGTGTCGACACGACGGTGGTCGAGGGCCCCGGCGTCGCCGCGATGTCCGCGGTACTGCCGATCGCGCCGTTTCGGGCCGCGGAACGGGAACCGGACCTGGCCGAGGACGGCTGGCTCGCGCACGCGCTGCGGGCCCACGACCGCGTCGTGGCCGAGGCGTTCGCGGCGGTACCGCTGCTGCCGCTGCGGTTCGGCACGCTCTATCCGGACCGGGACGCGGTCGTGTCGATGCTGCGGACCGGTGCCGACGAGCTGCGCGCGGAACTGGACCGGCTGGCCGGCAGCGCCGAATGGTCGGTCAAGGCGTTCAGCGAGACGCCGGCCGAGCCGGCCGACCAGCTGCCGCCCGACCCCGGGCCGTCCGACGGCACCGGCTGGATGACGCACCAGCTGCGCACCGCGACCGCCCGGGAACACCGGCAGCGCCAGCGGACCGCGGCCGCCGCGGCGATCGGCGACCGGCTCGCCGGGTACGCCCGCGAGACCTGGCAGCGGCGGGCCGCGGACAACGATCCGACCCGGCCGGTGCTCGACACCGTGTACCTGGTCGACGACGACGCCCGGGTGGACTTCCTGGGCGAACTGGAACAACTGCGGCGGCGGGAGCTGCGGCTGACCGTCAGCGGCCCGAACCCCGCGTACCACTTCGTCCGGCTGGGTGTCGACGATGGCTGAACAGCGGCTGATGCTCGACGACGGCTCGCTGGTCGATCTGCTCGACCGGCTGGTCGACACCGGCGTGGTGGTCGACGGCAACGTGATCATCTCGCTGTCCGGCGTCGACCTGATCCGGCTCGATCTGCGCGCGCTGGTCGCCGCGCTCGCCACCCTCACCGACGAACCGGTGCCGACTGCGGCCGGCGCCCCCCGTACCGCCACCCCGGGGCGCCAGGCGCAGCGCGACGCCACGTCGCACGACGGGGCGGAATCCGCGGCCACCCACCGTTTCCGGGACCGAAGTCACCGGGAACCCGACGTGCCGAACCACCGGCCGGACGGCGTCGCGACACGGCCGGCCACACCGGCGTTGGGCGCGCGTACCGCCGGCGGCCGGGCCGGCAGCGACCCCGCCGACGTCGTCGGTCGGCTCGGCCGCCAACTCGGGCAGGCACAGAACCAGAGCGGCCTGGCCGGACTGGTGGTCGTGGTCGTCGACCTCGTCCGCCAACTGTTGCAACGCCAGGCGTTGCGCCGAATGGACGCGGGCAGCCTCACCGACGACGAGGTCGAACGGTTGGGCCGCGCCCTGATGTCACTGCAGCAGCAGGTCGCCGATCTGGTCGAGGCGCTGGACCTGCACCCGCATGCCGGTGACGACCGTCGCTGAGGCATCCGCCGCACGGATCGCCGTACCAGCGCAAGGAGAGGAGCACCAGATGACCGTCAGTTCGCAGACCCAGAGCATCGATCGGGCACCGCATCCGTCCGGGCTGTACGACGTGCTCGAACTGATCCTCGACAAGGGACTGGTGATCGACGTGTACGTGCGCGTGTCGCTGGTCGGGATCGAACTGCTGACCATCGACGCCCGCATCGTGATCGCCAGCGTCGACACGTACCTGCGGTTCGCCGAGCGGGTCAACCGGCTGGATCTGACCCAGAACAAGGACAGCTCGACCCTGCCCGAGCTGGTCGACGACATGACCGAGAGCGGCGCGCACGGCAAGACCAAGGGCGCGTTGAGCGGCGCGGCGGAGACCGTGTCGGATGCGTTCAAGCGCGGTCGGGGTGAGGACGACGACGACTCGTCGTCCCGCCGGTCCCGCACCACCCGCAGCCGCAGCCGCAGCCGCAGCAAGGACGAGGACGAGTCATGAGCCCGCGTGAACCGGTGCTTCAGCGGTGTCGCGCCGTGCCGACCACGGAGGAGGAACGCTCATGAGGGAGCCGGGGGAGGCGGTGGGCGACGTGCCGCCGACCGGCGAGCCGGCGGCACCGCCGAACGGGGCGCAGCCGGAGGCGGACGAGCCCGACGGAACGTACGTGTACGGCATCGTCGCCGCCGACCACCCGTGCCGACTGGACGAGATGGTCGGGGTCGGGGCGGAACCGGGGCCGGTACGCCGGGTGGCGGTCGAGCAGATCGCCGCCGTGGTCGGTGTGGCGCCGGCGAAGCTGCGCGCCAAGCGCCGTGACCTGGCGGCGCACCACCGACTGCTGACCGCGCTGGCCGAACAGGGCACCGTACTGCCGATGCGCTTCGGCGTGGTGGCGCCCGACGACGAGGCGCTCCGCCGCCAGCTGCGCCGGGACGCGGACCGCTACCTGGCCGCGCTGCACGAGGTGGCGGGTACCGCGGAGTACAACGTGAAGCTGCTGGCCGACGAGGACGCGGTGGTGCGGCGGGCGGCCGAGACGGACCCGGCCGTGCTGCGCGAACGCGAGGCGGCCGACGCCGGGTACGAGGGACGGATCCGGCTCGGCCAGGCGGTCGCGTCCGCGGTCGAGGAGGCGTTGAGCGCCGACGCGGAACGCATCGTGGCGACCCTGGCGCCGCTCGCCCGGCGGACCGCGCCGGCCCCGGCGACCGCCGACACCGCGATCAACACGAGCTTCCTGGTGGCGGACGAGCAGTCCGAACGGTTCCGCGGCGCGGTCGACGAACTCGCCCGTGCCCTGCGCGGCGACGGCGAGGTGCGCTGCACCGGGCCGCTGCCGCCGTACAGCTTCGTGCCCGGCGACGACGGCGGTGACCGGTGATGGGTCTGCTGACCGGGCTGCTCACGCTGCCGCTGGCGCCGGTACGCGGTGTCGCGTGGGTCGCCGACCAGATCGACCAGGCGGCCCGGCGCGAGTACTACGACCCGGCCGCGATCCGCGCCGAGCTGGCGCGGCTGGCCGACGCGGTGGATCGCGGTGAGATCAGCGAGGCCGAGTTCGACGCCGCCGAGGACGAGCTTCTCGACCGGCTGGAGGCCGGCGGCACAGATGACTCCGTAAGGAGGAGCCGATGAACAACTCGACCAAGGTGGCCGTCGCGGTCGCTGGCGGATACCTGTTGGGGCGACGGAAGAAGACGAAGCTCGCCATCATGCTCGGTGCGTGGCTGCTGGGTCGCAAGTTCGACTTCGACCCGAAGCGGCTCGCCCGCGAGGCGCTGTCGATGCTCTCGGCGAGCCCCGGTGTGGAGCAGTTGACCGGCGACGTCCGGGAGAAGCTGGTCAGCGCCGGCAAGGGCGCCGCGCTGTCGATGGCGGAGAACCGGATGAACCAGCTCGCCGACCGGCTGCACGACCGTACCCAGATCCTGTCCGGCGGCGACGAGGAGGAGGAACCGGAACCGGAGGACGAGGAAGGCGAGCCGTCCGGTGCCGCCGAGCAGGACGAGCCGGACGACGAGCCTCGGGGCCGCCGCGGCCGTTCCCGCGCCGACGAGGCCGACGAGGCCGACGAGGGCGCAGACGAGGCCGACGAGAGCGACGAGGCCGACGAGAGCGACGAGGCCGACGAGGGCGACGAGGACCGGGGCCGTCGGGGCACCCGCGCCGGCAGCAAGCGAGCCGGCTCGTCGGGCGGGACCCGCCGCCGCGCGAGCAGGAAGGACGAGCCCGTCGACGAGGACACCGAGCCGAACGAGGAGCCGGGCCCGGACGATCGGGACGGCGCCGACGAGGAGGAGAAGCCGCAGCGGGCACGGCGTCGGAGCAGCACATCGTCGCGCAGCACATCGACGCGCGGCACGTCGTCGCGCAGCTCGTCGTCCCGCGGCACCAAGTCGGGCGCCACGTCGTCGCGCACCAAGTCGGGCGCCACGTCGTCGCGCACCAAGTCGGGTGGTTCGTCGACATCCGGTACCAAGGCCAAGCGCTCGTCCGGTGGCACCCGATCGAGCAGCAGCCGCAGCTCGACCCGTACCGGGCGGTCGCGGTCCGGCCGTGGATCCGCGGACGACTGACGCCGCGGCTCCAGGTGTCGGCATCGAGGAGGAGAGAGCATCGTGAGCGAATCGACCGGTCTGCAGGACATGATCGAGCGGGTCCGGGACGTCGCGGCGCGCAACCCGGCCGCCGAACGACTGCTCGGCGAGTTGGAGGACTACCTTTCCGCGCAAGGAAAACACGCGCTGGGCAAGGTGGCGGAGAAGGTCGGTGAGTCGACCCGCAAGCTGACCGACGTGGCCGACGGCAAGGGTGCGCCGGGCGGGCTGCTCGGCGGCACGATCAAGGAGATCGCCGGCGGCTCGAACCCGGTCACCGGTGCACTGAAGGCCGGCGTCAAGGGCGTCGGCAGCAAGGTCAAGGACGCCCTCGGCGGGGGCGGCGGCAAGGGCGGTGGCGGCGGGAAGAAGTCGATGAAGATCATCGAGGACCTCGACGTCGGCGTCCCGCTGGAGACCGCGTACAACCAGTGGACCCAGCTGCAGGACGTGCCGAAGTGGTCCAAGGGCGCGCAGGCGGTCAACCAGGAAGACGAGGTCACCAGTACCTGGAAGGCGAAGGTGTTCTGGTCGACCCGCAACTGGACCGCGAAGATCAGCGAGCAGATCCCGGACGAACGCATCGCGTGGACCTCGGAAGGCCCGAAGGGCGTGGTCAACGGCGTCGTCACGTTCCACGAGCTGGACGAGCGGCTGACCCGGATCCTGGTCGTACTGGAGTACATCCCGGGCGGGTTCTTCGAGAAGACCGGGAACCTGTGGCGCTCGCAGGGGCGCCGGGCCCGGCTCGACCTCAAGCTGTTCCGGCACTTCCTGATGACCGACCCGGACGCCGGCCAGGAGGGCTGGCGGGGCGAGATCCGGGACGGCGAGGTCGTCGACGACGGCGAGGGCGACGAACGCGACGACGAGGACCGCGACGACGAGGGCCGCGACGACGAGGACCGCGACGACGAGGACCTTGAGAACGAGGACGAGGACGAGGCCGACGACGAGCGGGACGAGGACGAGGAGGAAGAGGAGCGGCCGCGGCGCCGCCACCCTCGCGACGAGGAGGACGAGGACGACGAGGAAGAGGACGAGTACGACGAGGACGAGGACGAGGACGAGGACAGGTGATCGGCGAGTCGGGGGAGTCGCGGGCGCCCGCCCGGCCGCCGAGAGGGCGACCGGGCGGGCGCGGTGCGGAGGCGGACGGGAATCGAACCCGCCAGGTCGAGTTGCTCGGCCTCGACGGTGTTGAGGACCGCGCCGGTCACCAGGCCGGATACGCCTCCACGGCCCCGCCGCCGGTACGCCGGGCCGCCACACCCATCGTGCACCCGGACGATTCGGCCCGAAAAGCGGACACGCCGGTGCGGGACGTGACAGGGTCGATGGCATGACCGTGACCGGTACGCGGATGACGCAGTACGCGCGGGGCGGCGGCTGCGCCTGCAAGGTGTCGCCCGGTGAGCTGGAACGACTCGTGGCCGGGTTGCCCCTCGCTGCACCGGTGGCGCCGACGGTCGGTGAACTGCTGGTCGGGTTGGACAACGGCGACGACGCCGCGGTGGTACGGCTCGACGCCTCGACCGGGCTGGTCGCCACCACCGACTTCTTCGGCCCGGTCGTCGACGACGCGTACGACTGGGGCCGGATCGCGGCGGCCAACGCGCTGTCCGACGTGTACGCGATGGGTGGCCGGCCGCTGGTGGCGCTCAACCTGCTGTGCTGGCCCCGCGACGTGCTGAGCTGGGACCTCGCCGCCGACGTGCTGCGTGGCGGCGCGGACGTGGCCGCCGAGGCGGGCTGCCACCTCGCCGGCGGGCACAGCATCGACGATCCGGAGCCCAAGTACGGGATGGCCGTGACCGGGCTGGTCGACCCGGCCCGGATGATCCGCAATGACGCCGGCCGGCCGGGCCTGCCGCTGGTGCTGAGCAAACCGCTCGGGCTCGGCGTGCTCAACAACCGGCACAAGGCGACCGGCGAGGTGTTCCCGGACGCGGTGGCCACCATGACCGCACTCAACCGGGACGTGGCGCAGCGGGCGGTCGACGCCGGGATCGACTGCGGTACCGACGTGACCGGCTTCGGCCTGCTCGGCCACCTGTACAAGCTGTGCCGCGCGGCCGGGGTGTCCGCGGTGCTCGATCACCGTGCGGTGCCGTACCTCGCGGGCGCGCGGGAGGCGGTCGCGGCCGGGTACGTGCCGGGCGGTACCCGACGCAATCTCGACTGGGTGACACCGCACTGCGACCTGTCCGCGGTGACCGCCGACGAGGCGCTGCTACTCGCCGACGCGCAGACCTCCGGCGGACTGCTGCTGGCCGGCGAGCTTCCCGGCCTGCCGGTGATCGGCGAACTCGTCCCGCCCGCCGGCGCCGTGATCCGGGTGCGCTGAACCGATGACGCCCCACCACGACGAGACGGTCACCCGGCCGACGACGCCGGCCCGCACGTCCCCGGAGTCGACGACGCCGGCCACGTCCCCGGAGCCGACGACGCCGGCCCGCACGCTCCCGGAGTCGACGACGTCGGCCACGCTCCCGGAGTCGACGACGTCGGCCACGTCCGCGGAGCCGACGATGTCGGCCACGTCCCCGGAGCGGGTGGCGTCGCGCCAGCGCGACGCGACGGTGGCCGACACGCGGCGGCGGGTGCCGCGAACCGATGCGCTGCTCGCCGACCCGGCCATCGCGGCGCGGATCGCCGAACTGGGGCGGGATCTGGTGAAGGCCACGGTGACCCGGGTGCAGCAGCGCTGCCGGGACGGCGCGATCGCACCGGAGGCGGTACCGGCCGCGGTGCTCGACGCGCTGCCCCCGCGGGCCGCCACCGGCCGACCGGTCGTCAACGCCACCGGGGTCCTGTTGCACACCAACCTGGGCCGGGCGCCCCTGTCGCCCGCGGCCCGGGCCGCGGTCGCCGCCAGTTGCGGCACCAGCGACGTCGAACTCGACCTGGACACCGGCCGCCGCGGGGTTCGCGGTGCCGGGGCGCTCGCCGCGCTGCGCGCCGCGGTACCGGCGGCCGAGGCGGCGCTGGTGGTCAACAACAACGCGGCCGCGGTCGTGCTGGCCGCCACCGCGCTCGCCGCGGGCCGCGAGATCGTGCTCAGCCGCGGCGAACTGGTGCAGATCGGCGACGGCTTCCGGCTGCCCGACCTGATCGCGAGCACCGGCGCCCGGCTGCGCGAGGTCGGCACCACCAACTGCACGACCGCCGCGGACTACCGTGCCGCGGTCGGCGCCGACACCGGGCTGATCGTCAAGCTGCACCGGTCGAACTTCACCATCGCCGGTTTCACCGCCGAGGCCGGCATCGACGAGCTGACCGGGCTGGGCGTACCGGTGCTCGCCGACCTCGGGTCCGGGTTGCTCGCGCCGCTGCCGCTGCTGCCGGACGAGCCGGACGCGGCGACCGCGCTGCGCGACGGCGCGGACCTCGTCTGCTTCTCGGCGGACAAGCTGCTCGGCGGTCCGCAGGCCGGGGTGTTGCTGGGCCGTGCCGCGACGCTGGAACGGCTGCGCCGGCACCCGCTCTACCGGGCGCTGCGGCCCGACAAGCTGACCCTGGCGGCGCTGGAGGCGACCCTGCGTGGCCCCGCACCGCCGGTCACCGCCGCGCTCGCCGCCACCCCGGCCGACCGGCTGCGCCGGGCCACCGCGATCGCCGAACTGTTGCGCGGCAACGGCATCGACGCCGTCGCCGAACCCAGCGAGGGTGTCGTCGGCGGTGGCAGCGCGCCCGGCGTGCGGCTGCCGAGCGCCGCCGTCCGGCTGCCCACCCGGTACGGGGAACCGTTACGTGCCCGCGATCCCGCCGTGCTGGGCCGCCTCGCCGACGACGGCTGCCTGCTGGACGTGCTCGCCGTCGACCCGGCCGACGACCGGCTCCTCGCCGACGCGGTACTGGCGGTGGCACGGTGCAGGTGATCGCCACCGCCGGCCACGTCGATCACGGCAAGTCCACGCTGCTGCGGGCGCTGACCGGCCGGGAACCGGACCGCTGGGCCGAGGAGCACCGCCGCGGGTTGACCATCGACCTCGGGTACGTGTGGACCACGCTGGCCTCCGGCGCCACCGTGGCGTTCGTCGACGTACCCGGGCATGCCCGCTTCGTGACCAACATGCTCGCCGGTGTCGGGCCGGTGCCGGCCGTGCTGTTCGTCGTCGCGGCCGACGAGGGCTGGATGCCGCAGTCCGAGGAGCACCTGGCCGCGCTGGCCGCGCTCGGTGTCCGGCACGGCGTGCTCGCGATCACCCGGTGCGACCGGGCCGATCCGGCCGCGGCGACCGCCGCCGCCCGGGAACGGCTGGCCGACACCCCGCTGGCCGGGCTGCCCGCGGTCGCCGTGTCCGGCACCACCGGGGCCGGGCTCGACGAGCTGCGGGCCGCGCTGGAGGCGTTGCTGCGTCACCTGCCGGCACCGGCACCGGAGGCCGACGTACGGCTGTGGATCGACCGGTCGTTCACCATCCGCGGCGCCGGCACCGTGGTCACCGGGACGCTGCCCGCCGGTACCGTCCGGGTCGGGGACACGCTGCTGCTGTCGCCGCACGACCGGCCGGTGACGGTACGCGGGCTGCAGTGCCTGGACGAGCCGGTCCGGTCCGCCAGCGGGGTGGCCCGGGTGGCGCTCAACCTGCGCGGCGTCGACGCCGCCGACGTACCGCGCGGCGCCGTGCTGCTCACCCCCGGCCGGTGGCGACCCACCCGCACCCTCGACGTACGGCTGGACCGGTCCGACGAGCCGCCGCCCCGGCAGCTGCACCTGCACGTCGGCGCGACCGCGCTGCCGGTACTGGTGCGCCGGCTCGGCGCTGGTGCCGCCCGGCTCCGGCTTCCGACTCCGCTGCCGCTGCGTATCGGCGATCGGCTGATCCTGCGCGAGCCGGGCCGGCACCGGATCGTGGCCGGGGCGACGGTCCTCGACCCGATGCCGCCGCCGCTGGGCCGGCCGCGCCCGAGCGACGCCACCGTCGTGGACCGGCCGCGCCGCCCGAACGACCGGGCCGCCGAGCTGGCCGACCTGACCGGCCGGCCCGACCTGTCCGGTGAACTGCGCCGCCGCGGTCTCGCCCGGGTCGCCGACCTGACCGCCATCGGCGTACCGGTCGAGCCGCCCGGCACCGGGCAGGGCGGCCCCGCCGACAACCCGCCCGCCGACCCCGCACGCGGCGCCGCGGTCGAGGGTTCGCCGGCCGGCTTCGAGCGCGGTGGCACGGCCGAGGGCACGTCGGCGGAACCTCCGCGGGGCGCGGCGGCCGATTCCCCGCCTGGCGGCGTGGTGGGCTCCTTGGCCGGTCCTGCCGGTGACGTCGTGGGCTCGTTGGCCGGTCCTGCCGGTGGCGTCGTGGGCTCGCTGGCCGGTCCTGCCGGTGGCGTCGTCGACGGTTGGCTCGTCGACCCCGAACTCTGGCGGCGGCTGCGCGACGCGCTGGCGGCGGAGGTGGACCGGTATGCCCGGGACGACCCGCTGTCGGCCGGTCTGCCGGTCAGCGCCGCCTGCCGTACCTTGCGGCTGCCCACCCCGGCGCTGGTCCTCGCGCTGGCGGAGGGGCGGCTACCGGTCACCGCCGGCCGGCTCACCCCGCCGCGGCGGGACGCCGACCTGCCCCGGCCGGTCGAGCAGGCGGTGCGCACGCTGCTCGCGCGGATGCCGCAGCCGTGGGCGGCACCGACCGCGGACGAGCTGGCCGGGCTGCGGCTCGGCCCGCGCGAGCTCGCTGCCGCGGTACGAACCGGCCGCCTGGTCGAGCTGGCCGCCGGGGTCGTCGTCGCCCCGGGCGCGCTGGACGCCGCGGTCGCGGTGCTGGCCGAGCTGCCGCAACCGTTCACGCTCAGTACGGCCAGGCAGGCGCTCGGCACCACCCGGCGGGTCGCGGTACCGCTGCTGGAACTGCTCGACCGGCAGGGCCGTACCCGTCGGCTCGCCGACTCCCGCCGGCACTGCCCGGCTGAGGGCTTCACATCGTGATGGCCGGACCGGGTGGCCGGAGCGGTCCATCGCCTGCGGATGGATCGGAACCGATCTACGATGGCCGCAGCCGAGACACCGCCGCCGAGCTTCGCGCCGCCAGCCGGCGTGATCACGGTGGGCTCGACACCTGCCGAACACCGAGTCATGTCCGGGGGGATTTCGTGGCCGATATCAGAACATCGTCGTCGACCGAGCCCGCCCGTTCCGTCGACATCCTTCGCACCGTGCCTGACCACACGATCCTGCCTGCCGCGATGGCCGCAGCGGCTGCCGGCATTCCCACCGCCGAATCCGTCAGTCTCACCGTCGTCGACGACGTGGGACCGTGGACGGTGGCGGTCTCGCACCCGATGGCCCGCCGCGTCGACGGGCTCCAGTACCTGCTGAACGAGGGGCCGATCTTCGACGCGATGTCCGTCGACGAGCCGGTGACCTGCCCGGACCTCGATGCCTCGGCAGGCTGGCCGGAGTTCGCGCCGCGCGCCGTGCTGAACGGGGTGCGCTCGATCCTGTCGGTCCCGTTGCCGACCGAGCAGGGCGCGGGCGTGCTCAACATCTACTGCTCCGAGCCGGGGGAGTTCGGCGCCGGGACCCGCAGCGCCGCCATCGCGGTCGCCGCCGAGCTGACCGTCACCCTGGGCAGCGCGCGCCGGATCGCCAACCTGACCATGGCATTGCAGTCGCGGGACCTGATCGGCCAGGCCAAGGGCATCGCGATGGAGCGGTACAAGATCAGCTCCGACGCCGCGTTCGCGCTGCTGAGCCGCATCTCCCAGGAACGCAACGTCAAGCTGCGCGACCTGGCCGCCGAGATCACCACCACCGGCCTGGTCGACCCGCCGCACTAGGCGACGCGACCCGACCGGCCGAACCGCCGGGCGACCGGCCTACCGATCCAGGTACCACCTCGCCACGGCGTGCCGCCGGCCGTCGCTGCGCCGTTGCGCCCGTACCGCCACCGAGCCGTGCCCGGACCCTTCGGGCACGGCTCGGTCGTTCGTGGCAGCTCGCTATTCGGTGTTGCTACCTATCGGTACTTGGCAATACTATCTACCGGTAGTCAACGACACTGAGTAGGAGGTGCGCCGGTGGGCAAGCTGGGGACGGAGATGCTCAAGGGCACGCTGGAGGGCATCGTGCTGGCGATCCTGTCCGGGCGCCCGGCCCACGGCTACGAGATCACCGCGTGGCTGCGCGACCAGGGCTTCACCGACATCGCCGAGGGCACCGTCTACGCCCTGCTGGTCCGCCTCGAGCGGCACGGGCTGGTCGACGTGCGGAAGGTCGCGTCGGAGAAGGGCCCGCCACGCAAGGTCTACTCGCTCAACGGGCGCGGCCGCGACCACCTCGACGAGTTCTGGAAGACGTGGGGCTTCCTGTCCACACGACTCGAACGACTCCGCCAGGGAGACGACTGACCATGTCCGAAACAGCAGCCGGCGGCAGCGCACCGCCGGCGATCCGGGCGCGGAACCTGACCAAGCCGTACGGGAAACCGGCGGTGCTGCGCGGTGCGGACCTCGACGTGGCGCGCGGCGGCAGCGTCGCGCTGCTCGGTTCCGACGGCGCCGGCAAGACCGCGTTCCGGATCTTCACCGACACGACCACCGGGATCTTCGGCCGGTTCCGGTCGATGCCGATCGCCCGCTCCGGCGTGCTCCGGTCGCACGTACCGACCTCGATCGTGGCCGACGTCGTCTCGGTCGCGGTGGTGTTCGGCGTCGCGTTCGCGATGGGCTTCCGTACCGGCGCGGGGGTCGGCGCGTGGTTCGCGGTGGCCGGCATCCTCGTCGTCGCCGTCACCGGCGCGACCGGCGGCTACCGCCGCAAGATCTCCTGACGCCGGCGACCACCACACGGAGGCGAGCAGTGAACTTCTGGGAAACCATCACGGGAAGCGACCTCACCAGGGACTGGAAGGCGTTCGACGCCCGCGCCGCGGCGTTGCCCGCCGAGTACGAGCAGGCGTGGCAGCAGGTGCGCGCCAACCTGCTGCCGTACTCGGACTTCACCGGCCGCAACCTGACGCCGATCCTCGACGGCGCGCTGGGCCTGCTCGAGGAGTCCGCGGCCGAGGGGCTGAGCATCCACGAGGTGCTCGGTGCCGACGTACCGGGGTTCTGCGCGGCGCTGGCCGGCGGCGCCGGCGCCCGCGACTACCGCGACAAGTGGCGCGACCAGCTCAACCGCACCGTCGCCCGCAAGCTGGCACAGCTGGGAGGCTGACATGGGCATCCACGAGATCATCGAGGGCAAGAAGCAGTGGCGCGCGCACCAGGCGCGGGTCAAGGCGCTGCCCCGCGACTACCAGATCGTGTACCGGGAGATCCAGAAGTACTTCTTCAAGATCGGGCCGGTCGATCTGGCCGACGGCCCGCTGCTGCCCGGCCTCGTCGAGTTCTTCGAGCAGGGCGCCGCGGCCGGCAAGGGCGTGCTGGAACTCGTCGGTACCGACGTCGCCGCCTTCTGCGACGACCTGATCAAGGACACCCGTACCTACGCCGAGGTCTACCAGCAGTCGCTCGGCACCAGGAGCGCTCCGCCGGCGGAGTGAGCCGGGGCCGGGCGCGCTGCTCAGGCCTCGGTACGGCTCCGCGGCAAAAGCACCACGCCCCGTGGATCGGTGCCGGCAAGGGGGTGTGACCGAGCCCGCCGACGGGTACTGTTCCACCCGGTACCCGTCGCGGATCGCAGCGCGGTGGGCGCCGTGTGTGGTGGCGTGGTCAGGCAGTGTGCCCGCCCCTGGCGTTGATGTGCCGTGGGGGTGCAATGACCGAGTCGTCGTCTTTCTTCATCCGGCAGCGCGTGCTGCGAGGCTGCCCGGTGATCGAGATCTCCGGGACCATCGATCACGGTGGCGGCAACGGGCTGTGCGCGGCCGTGGTCGAGGCGGCCGGGCTGGCGTTGCTGGTGGTGGTCGACGCGTCCGAGGTGTCGCGGGTCGACGCGGACGGGCTGCGTTACCTGGCCCGGGCGGCGCTGCTCGTCGAGCAACTCGGTGGCCAGCTACGGGTCGTCGCCGGTCCCGCGCTGCAGCAGGCTCGCGCGGCCGGAATGATCCGGCGGTTGCGCTGCTACCCGTGCCCCGACGAGGCGGTTGCCGCGCCGCTGACCGCGGCGGCTCCGGCGGCCCCGGTGGCTCCGGCGGCTCCGGCGGCTCCGGCGGGCCCGGCAACTCCGGTGGCCCCGGTGGCTCCGGCGGCCCCTGCGGCTCCGTCGGGCCCGGCGACTCCGGTGGCCACGGTGGCGTGACCGGCGTCGAGCTGCCACTCGGGCCGGGCCGCGGGTCCGAGTGCCGGAACCGTGCCCGGTGCCGTGCCCGGCGTTGGATAATCCTCACCTGACCGCCCGACGTCGAGCGGTGGCAGGCCGCCGGGACTCGCCGCGCGGTGCGCGGACCGTACCGTGCGGCACCGGTACCGGGTCGACGGCGGCCGGCGGGTGGCAGTCGAGGGGAGTGGCCATGAGCTCCGCGGAACCGGGCCTGATGCAGATCTTCGCGGACATGGCACGGGCGCTGAGCCGACGCGACGGTGTCGACGCCACCGTCGAGGAGATCTGCCGGCTGGCGGTCGAGACGATCCCCGGGTGCCAGTCGGTCGGGGTGTGCCTGGTGCACCGGGACGGGCGGCTGGAGACCCCTGCCGCCTCCGACCAGCTGTCCTACGACCTGCACAACCTGCAGTACGACCTGCGGGAAGGCCCGTGCCTGCAGGCGATGTGGACCCAGCACACCGTGTCGAGCGAGGACCTCGCCGAGGAGACCCGGTGGCCCCGGTTCAGCGCCCAGGCGGTCGATCGCGGCGTGCGCAGCATGTTGTGCTTCCAACTGTTCACCGATCGCGGCAGCCTCGGCGCGCTGGACATGTTCTCCCGCGAGCCGCACGGCTTCGGTGAGGAGGCGTGCGAGACCGGGCTGATCTTCGCCTCGCACGCGGCCGTCGCCCTGTCCGGAGCGCAGTCCCGGGCGCACCTGACCGAAGCGATCAGCAGCCGGCAACGAATCGGGGAAGCCACCGGCATCCTCGCCGAACGGCACGGGCTGACCACCACCGCCGCGTTCGCCATGCTGGCCCAGACCTCGCAGCGGCACAACATCAAGGTCCGGGAGCTGGCGATGCGGCTGGTCCAGACCGAGAACGCCGCCCGGCAGCGCCGCGAGTCGCCACCCGACGGGCGACGCCGAGGGTGATCGCTCCGGTTGAGCCGCCCCGCAGTGGGTAGCTCATCCGGGTGGAGACGCAGATCGGCCTGCGGGTGGACGGAACGCGCCATACCGTACGGATCGACACCCGGGAGACGCTGCTGGACGTGCTGCGCGAGCGGCTCGGCAACACCAGCCCGAAGAAGGGCTGCGACCACGGGCAGTGCGGTGCCTGCACGGTGCTGCTGGACGGCCGTCGGGTCACCACCTGTCTCGCGCTGGCCGTCAGTCACGACGGCGCCGAGCTGACCACCGCCGCAGGCCTGGCGAGCGGTGCGCAGCTGCACCCGGTCCAGCAGGCGTTCGTCACGCACGACGCCTTCCAGTGCGGGTACTGCACTCCGGGGCAGGTCTGTTCCGCGGTCGGCATGCTCGACGAGGCAAGCCGGGGTTGGCCCAGCGCGTGCACCGAGCCGGGCGAGCTGGTCCGGCTGAGCGATGCGGAGATCGCCGAACGGATGAGCGGCAACCTGTGCCGGTGCGGTGCCTACGTGAACATCGTCGCGGCCATCAGGCAGGCGGCAGTGGACGCCGACGCCCCGGACACCCCGTGAACGGCGCGTCGCGCAGCCGGGCGAGGGTGTCGCGCAACCGGGCGAGGAAGGAGCCGGTGCCGTGAAGCCGTTCCGCTACGACCGGGCGACGAGCCCCGCAGCGGCGGTGGCCGCGGTCGCCGCCGACCCGCAGGCGAGCTACCTCGCCGGTGGCACGAACCTGGTCGACCACCTGCGCCTCGGGCTCACCGAACCGGGCCTGCTCGTCGACGTCGGCGGCCTGCCACTGCACGAGATCGAGGAGCTGCCCGACGGCGGGCTGCGGATCGGTGCCGGGGTGGCGAACAGCGACCTCGCCGCCGACCGGCGGGTCCGGGAACGCTACCCGGTGCTGTCGGTCGCGCTGCTGTCCGGCGCCTCCGGGCAGCTGCGCAACCTCGCCACCACCGGCGGGAACCTGTTGCAGCGCACCCGTTGTGGCTACTTCCAGGACGTGACCGAGCCGTGCAACAAGCGTGCACCCGGCAGCGGTTGCGCCGCGCTCGGCGGCTGGAACCGCTACCACGCGATCCTCGGCGCCTCGTCGCACTGCATCGCGGTGCACCCGTCGGACCTGGCGGTGGCGCTCACCGCACTGGACGCGAGAGTCCGGGTGCTCGGCGTCGACGGCGAGCGGGCCATCCCGATCGACGACTTCTACCGGCTGCCCGGTGACGAGCCGCAGCGAGACACCGTGCTCGAACACGGCGACCTGATCACCGCGGTCGACCTGCCGCCGCTGCCGGTCGCCCGCAACTCCGGCTACCGCAAGGTACGCGACCGCGCCTCCTACGCGTTCGCGCTGGTGTCGGTGGCCGCGGCGATCCGGATCGAGGACGGTACGGTCGCCGACGTGCGGATCGCGCTGGGCGGGGTGGCGCACCGACCGTGGCGCGCGCACACCGCCGAGCAGGCGCTGCACGGCGCTCCGTCCACTGTGGAAGGATATGCCGCCGCGGCGGCCCGGGAACTGAGCGCGGCCGATCCGCTGCCCGGCAACGCCTTCAAGGTGCCGCTGGCGCGTTCGGTGCTCACCTCGGTGCTCACCCAGCTCGCGGAGGAGGCGCGATGACCGAGCCGGTCACGGTGCGCAGCATCGGCACCGACCTGGTACGCCGGGACGCCTGGGCGAAGGTGACCGGCACCGCGCCGTACGCGGTGGAGCACCCGGTGCGGCCACGCGCGTACCTGTATCCGGTGCAGGCGACGGTACCGCGGGGCACGGTCACCGCCATGGACACCGCGGCGGCCGAGGCGGTCGACGGTGTGCTCGCGGTCCTGACCCACCGCAACGCGCCACGGCTGGCCGACACCAGCGACGCGGAGCTGGCCGTACTGCAGTCGCCGGCGGTCGGGTTCGCCGGGCAGTTCGTCGCGGCCGTCGTGGCCGAACATCCCGAGATCGCCCGGCAGGCGGCCGGGCTGGTCCGGGTCGAGTACGACCGGATGGCGCACGACGCGCAACTCGATCCGGACAGCAGCGAGCTGTACGCGCCGGATTCGGTCAATCCGAGCTACCCGACCGACACCCTCGACGGCGACCCGGACGCGGCGCTCGCCGCCGCGGCGGTCCAGGTGCGCCAGACCTACCGCACCGCGATGTACCACAACAATCCGATGGAGCCGCACGCCAGCTACGCGCACTGGGACTCCGACGGGTTGACCGTCTACGACTCGACCCAGGGCGTGCACGTGGTGCGGTCGGTGCTGGCCCGCACGTTCGGCATCGACGCCGAACGGGTGCGGGTGATCTGCCCGTACGTCGGGGGCGGCTTCGGCTCGAAGGGGACCGTGCACGCGCACGCCGTGCTCGCCGCGCTGGCCGCGCGGGCGCTGCCCGGCCGCTGGGTGCGGGTGGTGCTGACCCGGCAGCAGATGTTCTGCCTCGCCGGGTACCGCACCCCGACGATCCAGCGGGTCGGGCTCGGCGCGGACCGGTCCGGCCGGCTCACCGCGCTGACCATGGACGTGGTCGAGCAGACCTCCCGGATCAAGGAGTTCGCCGAACAGTCCGGCATGCCGGCCCGCACCATGTACGCGGCCGGCACCCGGCGCACCACGCACCGGCTCGCCGCACTCGACGTGCCGGTACCGTCGTGGATGCGCGCGCCGGGGGAGTGCCCCGGCATGTTCGGGCCCGAGGTGGCGATGGACGAGTTGGCCGTCGCCTGCGACCTCGACCCGATCGAGCTGCGGATCCGCAACGAACCCGACCGGGACCCCGACAGCGGGCTGCCGTTCTCCAGCCGCAACCTGGTCGGCTGCCTGCGCGAGGGCGCCGACCGGTTCGGCTGGCACGACCGGGATCCGCGGCCACGGAGGATGGTGGACGGCTGGCTGGTCGGCTCCGGGGTGGCCGCCTCGACCTACCCGGTCAACCAGATGCCCGGCGCCACCGCCACGATCCGGTACGCCGACGAGCACTACACGGTGTCGATCGGCGCGGCCGACCTCGGTACCGGCGCCTGGACCATCCTCGGCCAGATCGCCGCCGACGCGCTGCAGGTACCGGTCGAGCAGGTGCGGATGCGCATCGGCGACACCGCGTTCCCGTACGCCAGCGTGGCCGGCGGATCGTCCGGCACGACCTGCTGGGGCGGCGCGATCGTGGCCGCCGCGCGGGCCTTCCGCAGCCGGTACGGGGACCGGCCCGGCGACGGTGCCGAGGCGGAGGGGACGCTGCCGGACAACCCGGAGCGCAAGCACTGGGCCATGCACGCCTTCGGCGCCCAGTTCGCCGAGGTACGCGTCCGGCCGGACAGCGGCGAGATCCGCGTCGCCCGGCTGCTCGGCGTGTTCGCCTGCGGCCGCATCGTCAACCCGCGCACCGCCCGGTCGCAGTTCGTCGGTGGGATGACGATGGGGCTGTCGATGGCGCTGCACGAGGACAGCGTGCTGGATCCCCGCTCCGGCCGGGTGGTCAACCACGACCTCGCCCAGTACCACATCGCCAGCTGCGCCGACGCGCCGTCGGTGCAGGCGTACTGGCTGGACGAGCACGACCCGTACGTGAACCCGATGGGCAGCAAGGGGATCGGCGAGATCGGCATCGTCGGTACCGCGGCCGCGGTGGCCAACGCGGCCTGGCACGCCACCGGGGTGCGGGTGCGCGAGCTGCCGATCACCTGCGACAAGCTCCTCGGCTGACGGTGCCCGCGGCCGGACCCGGCGCCGAGCCGGCTCACTGGCCGGACGGCGCGTGGCTCAAATCGACCACGCAGAAGAGGTTGTCGTCCGGATCGGCGAGCACGACGAAGTCGGGATCCGGCGGGTACAGGTCCCAGTCGACCCGCTGCGCACCGAGCCCGACGAGCCGGTCCACCTCCGTCGTCTGCTCGGCGGCGCTGTCCACGAACAGGTCGAGGTGCAGGCGGGGCCGCGGCTCGGCGGGAGACTCGCTGCGTTGCAGGCCGAGCGCGCGGCCCGAGCCGTCCGCGAAGTGCAGCGTGCGCCAGGAGTCGCTGTGCCATTCACCGGCCGGGGCCAGATCCAGCGCCGCGCACCAGAAGGCGACGGCACGGTCGAGGTCACGCACGCCGACGACGGGGAATCCGAGTCGAAGCATCGTTCCAACCTAACCACCGATCCCGCGGTCCGCAGCCGGAGCCGTAGGCTCGCGCCATGTCGACGCGTGAGCTGGTCGTCCTGGGCACCGCGAGCCAGGTTCCCACCCGGGCCCGCAACCACAACGGCTACCTGCTGCGGTGGGACGGCGAGGGGTTCCTGTTCGACCCGGGCGACGGCACCCAGCGGCAGCTGGCACACGCCGGGCTCGCCGCGTCCGACCTCACCCGCCTGTGCCTGACCCACTTCCACGGCGACCACTGCCTCGGCGTACCGGGCGTGGTGCAGCGGCTGTCGCTGGACCGGGTCCGGCATCCGGTGTACGCGCACTACCCGGCCAGCGGCCGGGACTTCTTCGCCCGGCTGCGGTACGCCTCCGTGTACCACGAGACGGCCGACCTGCGCGAGGTACCGGTCGAGGCCGACGGCGTGATCGCCACCGGCGCGTTCGGCACCCTGTCGGCGCGGCGGCTGGACCACCCGGTCGAGTCGTTCGGGTACCGGATCGAGGAACCGGACGGGCGCCGGATGCTGCCCGACCGGCTGGCCGCCGCCGGCGTGCACGGCCCGCAGGTCGGCCGGCTGCAGGCCGACGGCGGCATCGAGGTCGACGGCCGCACCGTCACCCTCGACGAGGTGAGCGAACGCCGAGCGGGCCAACGCTTCGCGTTCGTGATGGACACCCGACTGTGTGCCGGGGTTCCCGCCCTGCTCGACGGCGCGGACCTGGCGGTGGTCGAGTCGACGTTCCTGGATGCCGACGCCGACCTCGCCGCCGCGTACGGTCACCTGACCGCCGGCCAGGCGGCCCGCGCCGCGGCCGAGTGCGGCGTCCGGACGCTGGTGCTCAGCCACTTCTCCCAGCGCTACGCCGATCCGGCGGTCTTCCGGGCCGAGGCCGCCCGGCACTTCGACGGTACCGTCGTGGTAGCCGCCGATCTGGACCGCGTCCCGGTACCGCGCCGCCGCTGACCCGCCGTGCCGCGGCCTGCTGGTCCCCCGGAACGACGCCTGGTGGCGTCAGTCGATCAGCAGGACGAGCTTGCCGCGCACCCCGCCGGCCTCACCGACGCGGTGCGCCTGCGCCACCTCGGCCAGCGGGAACGTCCGCCCGACGAGCACGGTGAACCGGCCGGCCTCGATCAGCTCGCCGATCTGGCTGATCACGTGCAGCGCGCGGCCGTCGTCACCTCGGCTGAACCGCACCCCGTACCGCTGCGCACCGGCGAAGTCGGCGACGGTGACCACGTGGCCGGCCCCGCGGGCGAGCGCGACCAGCTCGGGCAGCACACCGCTGCCGGCGACATCCAGGGCCCGGTCGACACCGTCGGGAGCGAGCGCGCGGACCCGTGCCGCCATCCCGGTGCCGTACGCAACGGGTTCCGCGCCGAGCGAGCGGAGGAGGTCGTGCGTGGCCGGGCTGCCGGTACCGATCACCCGCGCGCCCCGCGCGACGGCGAGCTGGACGGCCGCGCTGCCGACGGTGCCGGAGGCGCCGTTGACGACCACCGTGTCGCCGCTCTCGACGCCGAGCTGGTCGAGGGCACGGGTCGCCGTCTCGGTCGCGGCCGGCAGCGCGGCGGCCTCGGCGAAGCCGAGCGACGGCGGTACGGGCGCGTAGTGGGACAGCACCGCCAGCTCCGCCTGGGCGCCGGTCGTGGCGGAGAACCCGAACACCCGGTCGCCGAGGGCGACGTCGGCGACCCCGTCACCGAGCTCGTCGACGATGCCCGCCGCTTCGTGCCCCAGGAACTGGGGAAGCTCCTGGTCCATCAGGCCCTGCCGGTTGCGCCAGTCGCTCGCGTTGACCCCGGCGGCGCGCACGACGATGCGGACCTCCCCCGGCGCCGGGTGCGGATCGGGGACCTCCGCGATCTCCAGGACCTCCGGCCCGCCGAACCGGCGGAACTCGACCGCCTTCATGAGCCCTTCTTCCTGCAACGGTTTGCCCCGGAACGCGCTGGCGCCGCTCGGCGATCACGGTCGTTGCCTCGACGGCGGCCCTGCACTAGGTTAACCGACTAAATTTAGTCACACAAGGAGGTGAGCCGGATGCCCAGAACCGGCGCGCGGGGAGGTCCGCGGACGCGGGCGCGCATCCTCGCGGTCGCGAACCGGTTGTTCCTCGAACGCGGGTACGAAGCGGTCACGGTCGCCGAGATCGCGCGGGCGGCCGAAGTCTCCAGCGTGACGGTCTTCCACCACTTTCCGCGCAAGGAGGACCTGTTCATGGACCGCGCGGCCGACGCCGCCGACCTGCTGCGCTCGGCGGTCCGCGACCGGCGGCCGGGCGTCGATGCGCTGGCCTCCCTCCGGGAGACGAGCTTCCGGCTGCTCGACACCCGGCACCCGCTCTCCGGGCTGGCGGAGCGGTCCGTCCCCTTCCTCCGGACCGTCGCGGGGTCACCGGCGCTGATCGCCCGGGCCCGAGGGATCGGCTCCGAGCTGCAGGCCACACTGGCCGGGGAACTCGAGCACGACCCGGACTTCGCCGGCGAGCCGGCACTGCTTGCGGCGTTCTTCGTCGCCGGCTACACCGTGGTACTGGTGGAGACCGCGCGCCGCCTCCTCGCCGGCGAGCCGGCGGGCACCGTGCAGGCGAGCCACGGCGAAGGGCTCGAACGGCTCTTCACCGCGCTGCGTGACGGGGTCGCCGCCGGCTCGTGACGGCCGCTGTCGCCGGTGGTGGTACCACGGCTCGGCGCCAGCCGGGCGTTGCCACGTTTGCGCCCGGGCGGGCGGGGCAGCCTGGGGGCATCCGTACTCGACACCGTGACGGGCCGGGCCCGCCTGGACCGCGCTGATCCCGGCCCGATCCGGACGGCCGGGGCAGGCTGCCGGCCCCCGCCCGTCCGGTGCCGGCAGCGGCTTGGGACGGGAGGGCCGGCGGTGATGCTGACCTGGCACGAGAAACAGCAGTGGGAGGCCATCGCAGCCCGCCTGTATGCCGACGATCCGGCCTGGGTGAGCCGGTTCGGCCCGGCCTCGCCACGACCCCGCCGCCGTTCGCCACGGTGGGTGCTCGGGCTGCTGCTGGTCGCGGTGGCCGTACTGGTGGACGTGATCGGTGCGGTCCGCGCCCGGCCCTGGACGTACGGGGCGGGCGCCCTGACGGTCCTGCTCGCGGCGCTGGCCTACCGGTACCTGATCCGCGGTCGCCGGCACGACGGCCGTCGCCGGCCGGACCGGCCCTGGGCCCGACCAACGTGACCCACCGCCGCCGCGCCCGGCCGGAGCTGACGGCGGGGTGTTGCGCACGGACCTGACGGCAGCACGCGCGGAGGTGGGTTGGACGATGACGGGACCGGTCGACCTCGTGCCCGAGTCGTCGCGTGGCCGGCTGCGGCCGGCCGCCCGGCCTCCCGCGGCGCAGGCGATGCTGGCCACGCTGACGGACCGGTACTTCTCCGACCCCGGCTGGCTGTTCGAGCGCAAGCTGGACGGCGAACGGGTGCTGGCGGTGCGCGAGCACGGTCGAGTGCGCCTGCTGTCCCGCAACGGCAACCCGGTCACCGGCTATCCGGAGATCGTCGAGGCGCTGTCGGACGGCTCGCCGGACCTGCTCGTCGACGGCGAGGTCGTCGCCTTCGACGGCAACCAGACCAGCTTCGCCCGACTCCAGCGCCGCATGCAGATCGCCGATCCGGACCGTGCCCGCCGGACCGGCGTCGCCGTGCACTACTACCTGTTCGACGTGCTGTACGCGGACGGGTACGACCTGACCCGGCTACCGCTGCGGCAGCGCAAGGCGGTGCTGCGCAGGGCGCTGCGGTTCACCGATCCGTTGCGCTACACCGCACACCGCAACGAGCAGGGCGAGCGGTACCTGCGGCAGGCGTGCCGGGCCGGCTGGGAGGGGCTGATCGCCAAGCGTGCCGACGCGCCCTACCACCCCGGTCGCAGCCGCGACTGGCTGAAGTTCAAGTGCGGCCACGAGCAGGAGTTCGTGATCGGCGGATTCACCGACCCGGCCGGCTCGCGTATCGGGTTCGGCGCCCTGCTGATCGGCTACCACGAGCGCGGCCGGCTGCGGTACGCGGGCAAGGTCGGTACCGGCTACGACCGCGACACCCTGCGCCGGCTGCGGGAGCGGCTGGACCGGCGGGAAACCGGCGCCGCACCGTTCGTCGCGCCGCCGCGGGGTCGCGGCATCCACTGGGTGCGGCCGGAGCTGGTGGCAGAGGTCGGATTCAGCGAGTGGACCGACGGCGGCATGCTCCGCCATCCGCGGTTCCTCGGCCTGCGCCGGGACAAGAGCCCGGACCAGGTGATCCGAGAACGTCCACAGTAGACAGATCGGGCGAGCTCACGGCTCGTCGTCGGCGGTCAGCCGGACGCCGGGCCAGCGGGTGGCCTCGTCGGCGACGTCGGTCAGGGTCAGGTCGGTGACCGGTTGGCGCCCGGCCGGTTCGCGCCGCAGTACCGGAACGAACCGGGCGAGGCTCGCGAAGTCGGCCGGGAAGCGGTCCCGGTCGATGGCGAGCAACCGACCCCGGCGTCCGGCCCGGCGGGCCAGGGTCGACCAGCGGTCGGTGTCGGCCATGCCGGCCGAGCGCACCCCGTGGTTGAACAGCAGCACGTCGATGTCCTGGTACGGCTCGGCCGCGTCCAGGTAGCGGGCCAGCGCGGCGGCCGAGTGCTCGACGGCGAACACCGTCCAGAACGGGGCGGCGCCGGTGCGGCCCGCCTGCACCGGATCCAGCATGATGAACGACTCGACCAGCAGCCGATCGGTGTTCCGGCGGCGCCGTTCCAGCTCGGCGACCACCGGGCTGAGCGCCTCCGGTTCGTCCAGCCGCAGCCGGTACAGCGGGCGGGTATGACGGGCGGCGAACGACGCGACGTCGGTACGCAGCTCCGGGGCGAACCCCCACTCGGCCTCGGCGGCCCACTCGTCGACCGGCGGCGCCACCGGAGCCGACCGCGGCGAGCCCTGCGCGCGCTGGAAACGGCTCAGCTCCGGCGATCCGTGCACGTACTCCTCGGGTTGCAGGCCACCGCGCGCGCCGGTCTGGAACACGTGCCGCTCGGCGACCCGGCTCACCGGCCAGGACGACCCGTCCTCGACGAGTACGATCGGCGCGCCCGGCGCGAGCCGCTCGGTCAGGAACCGCCGGTAGGCCTCGGGCAGCCGCAGCCACTTGAGCCGGAAGTACGCCATCTTGGCGATCATCAACCGGTCCTGGTTGGCGTCGTGCATGTGGTGCAGCGCCACGTCCGGGTTGCGTTCCAGCAACGGCGGGGCCACCCGCGCCCCGAACTCCCGCGCCAGGTCGGGGCGGTCCGGATCGTTGTCCGGCCAGCGCACCGGTACCAGCGTGGTCTGTGGCAGCCACGGCGCGCCGAGCGCGGCGCACAGGTGGGTGAGAGCACCGTTGGAGGAGCCGACGAACGCGGCCGGATAATCGTTGCCGGTGTAGTGCCGCACCGCCCACTCCGCGATCGCCTCGGTGTCGACGCCGCCGAGGCGATCGGCCGGGACGCCCTCCCTGGCGCCGGCCGCGGTGTACACGCGGCTGCTCAGCCGCTCCGGCAGCAGCGCGGTCAGCCGGGCACCGGTCCCCGCCACGAGCCCCTGGCCCAGCCGCGCGAAGTCCTCTCCGCGCAGGGCGCGGGCGGTGGCCCGCAGGAACGCCGAGGCCGAGTCGAAGGCCGCCACCGCACGTTCTGGTTCGACGTCGGTCGCCTCGCGTGATCGCACTGCGTCGCTCCCTTCGTAGCGTGGCATCGATCCGCCGATTCCACACGTGGGGGTCTACCCGTCGTGGCATCGGCGAAACGGTCGTGCGGACCCCGGCGACCAGGGACGGCCCACGACCTTCGGCAAGGTCGCGGTCGCCGCCGTCGTGGGCAACGAGGACGGCGCGCACAAGATCTCCGCCGACCTTTTCCAGTGCCTCGACGACGTCGGCTGCACCATTCCGGCGCAGGCGGTGACCTACTGGAACGGCGAAGCCATGCACGGTACCGACTTCAAGGACCTTCCCGAGGTACCCGACCAGGTGGCCAGGACGACCGCGACGGTGGCCCGGCACGGTGCCCACCTGGCGCGCCTGCTGCGGCAGGCACCGTACCCGCCGGCCTGAGCCTCCGCGCGAGGCGAGGTGTAGCGGGCCGCCGGCCGGGTAACCGGGTCGGATGGGTCGACCTGCGGCGCCGATCACGGGAGTCACCAGCCAGTTCCACGGACCGTTCGGCAGGATGCGCAGCCGGGCGGTCGGTCGTGCGCGCCCCGGCGTGCCGGAGGTGGCGATCGTGCAGGGCCTCGGCGTCTCGGAGTACCTGCTGCCGGCGGTGGCGACGCTCGCCACCTGGACCCGGGCGCATCTGGTGGAGCTGCCCGGGCTGGCCGGCAGCGGTGAACCGCCGTACCCGCTGGAGCTGGCGGACTACGCCGAGTCGGTTCGGGCCTGGGTGGACGCCCAGCCCGGCGACGCCGGGTTCGTGCTGGGCGGCCACTCCGCCGGTACCCAGACCGCCGCGCACGCGGCCGTCGGGTCGTCCCGGGTGATCGGTGTCGCGCTGGCCGCGCCGACCGTCGATCCGGCCGTACGCGGGCTGCTGCAGTTGGCCTGGCGGTGGCGCCGGGACGGCGCCCGCGAACCGGGTGGGCTCACCGCCTCGCACCTGGGCGAGTGGCGTCGCGCGGGCCCGCGCCGGCTGCTGCGGCTGACCCGGCTCTGCCTGGCCGACGACATCGGGCAACCGGTACGCCGGCTGCGGGTACCGGTGCTCGTCCTTTACGGGGCGGACGACCGGATCAGTGACCCCGGCTGGGTCAGCAACCTCGCGGACGAGGCGTACGACGGGGAGCTCGCGCTCATGCCGGGCGCGCACACGTTCGTGTGGTCCGACCCCGAGGCCTGGAGCGAGCCGCTGCGTGCCTTCGCCGCGCGCTGCCTGCGCGCCGCCGCGGCACCGCACCCCGCCGTCGAACCCTAGCCGGACCCGGCGCGGCACCGTGGGGACGACGTGGCGCGGCAGCGCGGCACGCTTACGCGGCAGCCCGGTCCGGCAGCCCGGTCCAGGATCCAGAGCCCAGTAGCCCGGCGGCCCGGTACGCCGGCGGCCCGGTACGCCGGCGGCCCGGTACGGCGTTCTGGTACGGATCGGTGGTCGGCCTCAGCGGGGCGTGGGTGGGGTGGCGATCGCGCGGTCGAGCCACTCGGTGAGCAGGTCGCGTTCGGCGGCGCTGAGGGCGTCGAGGTCGGGTGCCACGGCGCGGAAGGCGACCGCGGCCGCCATCGTCGCGCCGTCGGCGCGGACCGGTACGTCGGTCAGGATCCGGCCCAGCACCGCGTCGAACATGCTGTCGGCGAGCCGGGGGTCGCGGGCGTCGGCCGGGGTGCCCAGCAGCGTCTGGATCACGCCGATGCCGGCGGCCTGGATCAGGTCGACCGCGTGCCGCTCACCGACCCGTAGCCGCCCGGCCACCGCGATCCGGTGTACCCGGGTCTCCAGGACCTGCTTGCCGGACTGCGCGGCGGGGGAGAGCAGCACCCGGTCGGGATCGCTGAGCAGCCGGAACAGGGCGGGATTGGCGACGCCGAAGGCGATCTGCCGCTGCCACCCGGCGCGCAGGTCGTCGACCGGGTCGAGATCGGCGGCCGACGCGGCCCGGACGGTCTCGGCCTTGGCCGACACGTACTCGGCCATCACGTGTTCGGCGACCGCGTCGAGCAGCCCGTCCTTGTCGCCGAACAGCCGGTAGATGGTGGGCGCCTGGATGCCGGCGGCTTCGGCGACACCGCGGGTGGTGACCGCCGTGGGCCCCTCCTGCTGGAGCAGCCGCGCCGCGACCGCCACGATCCTGGACCGCATCTGGCTGCGGCTGTCGGTCACCTCGCTCATGTAACCAACGATAACGGGCTTTTGCTATCGCACTGTTTCCGGTGCTACGGTGATTGTGGTTCCATCGATAACAGGAGGTCAGGTCCATGATCGTCATCACCGGAGCGACCGGCGCGCTGGGCGGTGCCGCGGCCGACCGGCTGCTGGAGACGCTGCCCGCCGGCGAGCTCGCCGTCGTGGCGCGCGACCCGGCCGCGGCACGACGGTTCGCCGCGCGCGGGGTCCAGGTGCGCCACGGCGACTACCGCGAGCCGGGGTCGCTCCCGGCCGCGTTCGAGGGCGCCGACCAGCTCCTGCTGGTCTCCTCCAACGACCCGGCGGCCGACGCGGTCGGCCTGCACCGGGACGCGATCGACGCCGCGGTCAAGGCCGCCGTCGGTCGCATCGTGTACACCAGCCACCAGGGTGCCGCGCTGGACAGCCCGTTCGGCCCCGGCCACGACCACGCCGCGACCGAGCTGCTGCTCGCCGAGTCCGGCCTCGCCTGGACCTCGCTGCGCAACGGCTTCTACGCGCACAGCCTGGCCTGGCTGCTCGGGCCGTGGCGCGAGACCGGCGTGGTCACGGTGCCCGGCGACGGCCCGGTGTCCTGGACCGCGCGCGAGGATCTCGCCGACGCCGCCGCGGCCATCCTCGCCGCCGGCGGCGGGTACGACGGGCCGACCACCCTCACCGCCGCCGCCGCGCCGACCTTCGAGCAGCTCGCCGCGACGGCCGCGGAGCTCACCGGCCGGCCGATCGGGTTCGAGGTGCTCGACGAGGACGACTGGGTCGCCGGCCAGGTCGCCGCGGGGCAGCCGGAGCCGATGGTGCGGTTCTCGCTCGGGATGTACCAGGCGGCTCGACGAGGCTTCTTCGCCGGCACCGACCCGCTGCTCGCCACGGTCCTCGGCCGCGAGCCGCGGACGGCCCGGGAGGTGATCGCACAGCTGGTCAGTCAGTGAAAGCCAACTTGCAGAATCAGGGCCTGTAATCCTGAAGAACGGTTGACGGCTTGCAGCATGGTGCCTAAGGTCCGTGGGTGTTGACACCATGACCGCACGAGGTGATGCATGGCCGCCGAGCCGGCACCGAACCAGAGCGTCGAACGGGCCGCCGCGCTGCTGCGGGCGCTCGCCGAGGGGCACGGCGACATCCGCGCCTCCGACTTGGCGGCCGCCGCCGGGCTCGGCCTGTCCACCACCTCGCGGCTGCTGGCCACGATGGAGTCGCTCGATCTGGTCGTGCGCGACGGCGGTGCCGGTGCGTACCGGCTGGGCCCGCTGGCGTTGACCCTCGGCGGCGCGGCGGCCAACCAGTCCCGGGTGTACCGCGAGGCACGCCAGCACATGCAGAACCTGGCCGGCCGGCTCGGCCTCGGCGTCAACCTCGCCACCCGCGACGGCGACCACCTGCTCTACCTGTTCAACACCGAAGGGCCGGCGGCGCCGAAGGCGTTCACCCTCACCGGGCAGCGCAATCCGTTGCACGCCACCGGGCTGGGCAAGAGCCTGCTGGCCGGGCTGGACGCGGCCGGGCGCCGGGCGCTGCTGCCGGCCGACCGGCTGACCGCGTTCACCGCGCGCACCGTGACCGACCACGACGCGCTGGACGCCGAGGTCGACCTGGTGCTCACCCGCGGGTACGCCACCGAGATCGAGGAGCTCGCGCTCGGCCGGGCCTGCGTGGCGGCGCCGATCCGGGACCGCGGCAACGAGGTGGTCGCCGCGGTCTCGATCTCCGGGCCGCTGTCCGCCCTCGACCTGTCGCACCGGCGCGACGAGCTGGGGCAGGCGGCGCTGGAGCTGGCCGACACCGTCAGTACCGCGCTGGGCTACCGCGCCGTCGCGCTGCCCCCGCAGGCGCTGGCCGCACCGCCGGAGTCCGCCGGATGACCAGGACAGGGCGGTTGGTGGACCGGGCCGAGCTGCGCGAGCTCATCGGCCTGGCCGCCGACCGCGCCCTCACCCACCCGTACAAGCTCTGGGGGTACGGGGAGGGGCCGGCACTGCGCGCCGTGCTGCGCGCCGCCGGCACGCTGCACCGCCCGGACCTGGTCGACGCGGTGGCCGACCTCGTCACGCCGACGCTCGCCGCGCCCGCCGACGAGGAGATCGACCATCTCGTGCCGGTCGAGGTACTGCTGGAGCTGCACCGACTGCGGCCGGCGATCGACGTGACCGGCCCGGTGCGCCGGTTCGTCCGGGCGGTCGCCGACGCCGACCGGCCGGTGCCCGGCCGGCCGCAGGTGCACCGGCCGCACCATCGCACCCTCGGCCGGCTGATCTGGGTGGACTGCCTGCACACCGACGGCCCCGGGCTGGTCGCGGCCGGACGGCACGCCGACGCGGTCCGGGTCACCACCGAGGCGGCGCGGGTGTTGCAGGACGACACCGGGCTGTTCAGCCACGGTTACCGGGTCGACACCGGTACGGCCAACGGCGTGCACTGGGCGCGCGGCCAGGGCTGGGCGCTGTACGGGCTGGTCGGCCTGCGAGAGCACGCCGATCGGGTGGCTCGGCTGCTGGATGCGTTGGCCCGGAACGAATCCGACGGCCGCTGGCACACCGTGGTGGACGATCCGGCCAGCCCGGCCGAGGCGAGCCTGTCACCGATGGTCGCCGCGACGGCCGGCCGGCTCGGTCCGGCCTGGCGCGCGCTGGCCGACCGGGCGCTGGCCGCCACCCTGGCCGACGTCCGGGCCGACGGCACGCTGCCGGTCAGCGCCGCCACCCCGGTCGGCGACGCACCGAGCTACGCGCGGCCCGCCACCGGCGTGTACCCGTGGGGCCAGGGCCCGCTGCTGGACGCACTGCACATCGCCTGGGAGGCAACCACATGAGGGGCACCGGATGAAGGTCACCGCCGTCGAAGCGATCCCGCTGCGGGCCCGACCCGCCGAGACGTACTGGGGTGCCCGCACCTGGAGCGCCGACAGCGGCGCCGACATCGGCGGGTACCCGACGCCGGCGCGCCGTCGCTACGTCTACTCCGCCACGATCGACACCTGCCTGGTACGGGTCGAGTCCGACGACGGCGTGGTCGGCTGGGGCGAGTGCAAGGCTCCGGTCGCGCCGGAGGTGGCCGCCGAGCTGGTCGAGCAGCTGCTGGCGCCGATCGCGCTGGGTACCGAGCTGTCCGACGTGACGGTGACCTGGGAGCGGATGTACGCCGGGATGCGGGTGCGCGGGCACGCGTCCGGGTTCTGGCTGGAGGCGCTGGCCGGCGTGGACATCGCGCTGTGGGACGCCTGGGCCCGCACCCTGGGCCAGCCGCTGCACGCGCTGCTGGGTGGCGCGTTCCGCCGCGCGGTCCCGGTGTACGCCTCCGGCATCCCGGCCCGGCCGATCGTCGGGGCCGCCGCGGACGAGCTGCGCGCCGAGGCCGAAGGGCTGCGGGACGCCGGGTGGCCGGCGGTGAAGGTGGCGATCGGCGTCGACCCGCGCTCGGACCTGGAGTCGGTGCGCATCGTGCGCGACGCGTTCGGCCCGGCCGGGCAGGTGTTCGCCGACGCCGCCGGCGCGTACGACGTGCGCCAGGCGCTCGCCGTCGGTCGCGGCCTGGCGGAGCTCGGCGTCGGATTCTTCGAGATGCCGATCCCGCCCGAGAACGTGCACGGCTACCGGGAACTCGCCGCCCGGCTGGACATCCCGCTGGCGCTGGACTCGCTGACCGGCCGCGCCCAGGCGTTGGAGTTCCTGCGCGCGGACGCCCTGCACATCCTGCAGCCGGACGTGTGCCGGGCCGGCGGCATCACCGAGGCGATGCGGATCGCCGCACTGGCCGACGCGTTCGGCGCCCAGGCCACCCCGCACGTCAGCATCGGCTCCGCGGTGCACTTCGCCGCGAGCCTGCAGTGCGCGGCCGCGCTGCCCAACATCTCGATCATGGAGCACTGGATCGGCACCAACCCGCTCGCCACGGTGGCCCCCGACCTGGACACACCGAGCGCCGGCGTACGGCGCGTGCCCGGCACACCGGGTCTCGGCGTCACCGTCGACGAGGCGACGGTTCGCACCATGCGCAGCAGACGTTGACCCCCGCAGAAGGAGACCGCCAATGTCCCCCTCGTCGCCGTCCCGCCGCACGTTCCTGAAGACCACCGGCGCCGCCGCCCTCGCGGTACCCGCGGCCGGCGCCCTCACCAGCACCCCCGCCAGCGCCGCACCGGCCGAGACCGGCGGCAGCGCCATGGTCACGATCGTCAAGGCCACCGCGAGCTCGGCGAACAGCACGTACCCCGCCAGCAAGGTGCTCGACGGTGACGCGATGGGCAACGCCAGCCGCTGGCTGTCGCTCGCCACCGATCCGCAACCCACCCTCACCCTCGACCTGGAAGCGGCGACCGAGGTGCGCCGGCTGGTCGTGTTCAGCGGCTACTCCTCCGGCGGCTACCAGGCGAAGTCGGCCGTACGCGCGTTCACCGTCGAGGCCGACGTGGCCGGCACCTGGACGACGATCGGCGAGGTGACGGACAACGACCAGCTGGTCGCGCACGTACCGCTGACGCCGACCACCACGCAGCGGGTCCGGTTGGTGATCACCGAGGCGAACTCGCAGGGCGACGGCATCGCCCGGGTCTTCGAGGTGTACCTGTTCGACAGCGACCAGCCGGTTCCGCTGCGGCACCAGCCGAAACCGAACCTCACCTTCCGGCCCGCGGGCCAGCTGGCCAACGACCGGTACCGGGTCACGTTCCTCGAGGCCAGCTGGGACGGCGGCCGCACGTACGTGCACGACCTCGCGGTCCGGGTGCCCGGTGGCTGGCGGCCGGTGACCGGTGCGGAGCAACGGTTCGACGAGCAGTGGCTGATCTGCCGCGGCGACCGGGCGGCGCCCGGCGACTACTACAACACCACCGACCTGACCTGGGTGTCGTTCGACCGGATCGACCGTACCGGGCCGCATTCGGTGCAGTTGGGCCGGACCGCGGACGGGGTCGGCGACTTCCGGGTGACCTGGGACCTGTCCGGCGACGACCCCCGGCTGACCTACCGGCTGACCGCGGCGGCCAGCACCGACCACATCGTCGGCTACCAGTCGTTCAGCGGTCGAAGCCTGGACGACGTGCACGAGGTGCTGTGCGGCGCGCTGCAGCACGCGAAGGTGGTGCTCGGCCGCGAACCCACCGCCACCTGGGAGCTGCCCGCGCCGCTGGCGCTGACCGAGGTGGCCGCGGCCGGCCGGCCGATGACCGTCGGCATGTACGTCCCCGCCGACCACATCCCGTTCGAGAACGAGCACCAGGACGGCCCGGACAACCAGCGGTACGGCCTCGCGCTGGGCGACGACGACGAGCTGGTACGGCCGGTGTTGTTCGAGCCGCACGCCGGGCAGCGCGCGCCGCTCGCCGCCGGGCAGACCCGCAGCTTCACCGTCGGGCTGCTCGCCGCACCGGCCACGCTGACCGCGGCCTACGAGGCGCTGCTGCGCGACGAGTACGGCTACCGCGACTACCGGCAGAACATCTACGACACGTCGCTGACCGACACCATGTACAACCTGGTCGACCTGGTGATGCACGACAGCGGGCAGGACGACTCGGTCGACTTCGTCCCGTCGCCCAGCGGCTGGTGGAACCGGGCCAAGGGCTTCGCCGACATCGAGAACGACCAGAGCGTGCGTACCACCTCGGCCGGCGTGCTGCTGGAGGCGTACCTGCTCACCGGCGACGACGCGGTCTACGACAAGCGGGCGCTGCCGACCATCGAGTTCCACGTGTCCCGCAACGGCTACGGCTGGACCCCGAAGAAGGGGTTCCCGGTCTACGGCGACACGACGCTGTACAAGCTGGGTTCGGTGCCGTTCGACGCCTCCACCCTGGTACCGCTGTACCGGATGACCGGCGGGTGGAACCCGGCGATCAGGGCGCTGGCGCTGGCCAAGTCCGGCACGGCGGACGACTACTGGCTCAAGCGCACCCCGTGGAGCACGCCGCTCGCGCTGTACCGGCTGACCGGCGACCGCAGCCACCTGCGCGACGCGGAGCGGGCCGCCGACGACTACCTCGCGCAGGAACTGGCGCAGCCGTACACGGAGAACCTGCGGCCGGCGGACTTCCAGTACTTCTACGCCAAGGCCTGGACCGAACTGCTGGAGCTGTACGAGGCGTCCGGCGCTCGCCGCTACCTCGACGCGGCGCACGCCGAGGCGCGCCGCTACGTCACCCAGGTGTTCGTCCGGCCGGTACCGGACGGGTCGATCGACGCGCCGATCCCGCCGGTGTACTACCACGAGGCGGACAGGTGGAAGCCGCCGTCGGCGTTCGACTACCCGCGTACCTCGGTCGAGCCGGAACCGGTGCCGGACTGGGTGGTGTCGACCAACGGCGGCACGTTCGAGGCGCTCGGCACCTACGACAACAAGGGCGGCGGCTTCACCCTGAACCCGGCGTGGGCGCCGTTCCTGCTGCGGCTGGCCCGGCACACCGGCGACGAACTGCTCGCCACGGTCGCGGCGAACTCGATCGTGGGCCGCTACACGAACTATCCGGGCTACTACAACCGGCAGTTCATGCCGCAGCAGCTGCAGCCCGACTACCCGGTGCAGGGGCCGTACGGCATCGCCTCGATCTACTACACGCACATCCCGGTGCAGCTGGGCATGACGATCGACTGGCTGGTCACCGAGCAGATCGTCCGCTCCCGCGGCGCGATCGACTTCCCGGGCGAGTTCGAGGCCGACTACGTCTGGTTCAAGTACCACACGTTCGGGCACCGGCCGGGCCGCTTCTACGGCGACCGCAACGTGTGGCTGTGGCTGCCGCGCGGCATCGTGCGGCTGGACAACCCGCAGCTCAACTGGGTCACCGCGGAGGGCAACGGCAAGCTGTACCTGAGCCTGACCAACGCCTCGGCCCGCGCCCAGACCGCGACCGTGACCTTCGGCGCGACGCAGTCCGGGATCAGCCCGCACGGCACCTACCGCGCCACGGTGATCCGCGACAACGGCCGGCGCGAGCGGGCCACGGTGCGCGACGGCAGGCTGCGGGTCAGCGTCTCCGGCAAGGGCATCACCGCGGTGGTGGTCGACGGCGTGCGGCTCGACGTGGCACTGCACCGCCCGGCCCAGCCGACCAGCGGTGACGCCAGCTTCCACCTCGACGACGACAGCCCGATCGGGATCGTGCGCGGGATGCTGCTGGTCAAGCCGGACCGGTCCCGCTACGACGCCTACGTGCAGGCGGCCACCGAGTCGCCGGCCACGCTGCACTACTCGCTGGACGGCGGTGCCAGCTGGACGTCGCTGCCCGACGAGGTCTACCCGAACGAGTGGACGATCCCGGTGCGCGACCTGACCACCGAGTTCCGCTACCGGGTGGAGGCCGGCGGCGTCTCCACCGACCCGGCGACGCTGTCGCTGCACGGGTAGGCCGCGATGCCGGTACCGACCTGGCGGGCGCTGCCCGGACCGCGGCACGAGCTGGCCGAGGAGCCGACCCGGCTCGACGACGGCCTGCTGTACGTCGACGTGCCGCGCGGCGAGATCTGGCGCCGCGCGCTCGCCGCCACCGCGCGGCCGGTCCTGTCGTACCGGCTCGAGGCGCCGATCTCCGCCGCCCGCCCGGACGGTACCGGTGGCCTGGTGGTGGCCACCGGTACCCGGCTGGTCCGGCTGCGCGACGGCCGCGAGACCACGCTCGCCCGGCTGCCGTACGACCCGGTTCGCTGGCAGGTCAACGGTCTGGTGGTGCTGCACGACGGCCGGGTGCTGGCCGGGCTGCTGTCCCGGGACCGCAGCGAGGTCGGCACGCTGGTGCTCGTCGACGGCGCCGCGACCCGCGTCGTGCTCCCGGCGGTACGGGCCGCGAACGGCCTGTGCCTGGACGACACCGGCCTCGGCGGCTGGCAGGTCGACACGTACGCGCGCACCCTGACCCGCTTCGCGGTGCGCGGCGACGACTTCGACGCCCGGGTGGTCGCCACCGTCGGCGACCTGCCCGGCCGGCCCGACGGGATCGGTGCGGCGGCCGCCGGCGGCGTGTGGGTGGCGATGTGGGACGGCGGTGTCGTCGCCCGCCTCGACGCCGCCGGCAAGGTCACCGACGTGCTGCCCGCCCCGGTCGCCCGCCCCACCTGCCCGCTCCAGCTCGGACCACACCTGTACGTCACCACCGC
The DNA here is from genome assembly GCF_017312725.1 of Actinocatenispora comari. Classification (GTDB taxonomy): domain Bacteria; phylum Actinomycetota; class Actinomycetes; order Mycobacteriales; family Micromonosporaceae; genus Actinocatenispora; species Actinocatenispora comari. The sequence goes on from NZ_BOPO01000053.1 coordinate 144,113, forward strand.
CCGCGCGGACGACGGCACCGGCGGCCACCTGTACCGGATCCCGGTGGCGTAGCCGATCGGGTCAGGTGGCCGCGGGGTCGCCGGATCGGTCAGCCGGACCGGACGGTGCCGGCGCGGCTCGACCGGGGTGGCGCGGTGCGGTCGTGCCGGCCCTGCACCACCAGGCTGGCGGCGAGGGCGAGGAACAGCAACAGGGCCACCTCGTTGAGCGAACCACCCCACTGCCAGGCGGTGCGACTGCCGGCCAGGTCGCCGCCGACGATGCGCAGCAGCAGCGTGGCGTGCAGCAGCACCAGCGGGACGTACAGCGCCGGACGGTAGGGCAGCGAGCGGCCGAGCACTGCCGGGACGATGACCGGCGCGTGCGCGAAGATCATGGAGAGCACGAAGCCGAGGAAGATCGCGTGCAGCATCGCGTCGTAGCCGGCCCCGCCGGCCATCCGGCCGATCACGATCCACAGCACACCGGCGACGGCAAGCCAGCCGTACCCGGTGAGCAGCGCGACGGCGATGTAGCGGGGCAGGCCCGCGATCCGCACGGTGCGACGGGCGATGTCGTGGTAGCCGAGCCAGCCGGCGACGGCGACCAGCCCGACGCCGGCGATGCGGACCCCGGCCGGTGCGGCCGGCAGCGAGACCAGCAGCCCGAGCGCGAACACGCCCGCGGCACCGGCGAACAACCGGCGGGCCGTACCGGTGGCACCCACCAGCCGGGACAGCTCCAGCCGCTCGCCGGCGATGGTCAACACCAGGAACCCCACCAGCCACGGTACGAACCGGGGCACGTCCCAGCCGCCCAGCCACAGCGCGCCGGCGATCGGCCAGCAGGCGGCGCCGGCGGCCAGCACCGTGTTGTGCAGCGCGGGCTGGATCCGGTGGATGACCACGAACACGGCGACCAGCCCCAGCCCGCCGGCGGTCAGCAGCACCGGCCCCAGCCCGCCCGGTGCGCCGAGCGCGACCGCGATGCCGCCGGCGGCGGTGGCCGCGGGGGCGAGGTACGCCCAGGTGGTGCCGAGGGCGACGGCGCGCTCCAGCGCGATGAAGGTGCCCAGGAATCCCAGTACCATCAGCGGGCCGTGCGTCGCGGCGATGCCGCCGCGGCCGGGGGGCAGGGCCAGGCCGAGGTGCAGCAGGCCGGCCCACAACCCGACCAGCAGGCACACCACCGCGGCCGCCATCAGCGGCGGTACCCAGCGGGGCCGGCGCCGGGTGGGCGCGGCCGGCGTGACCGTCCGCGGCATCAGGGCTTCCAGCCCAGCTGCGCCCTGGCCCGGTCGCTCATCATCTCCGGCCGCCAGGGCGGATCCCACACGACCTGCACGTCGACGTCGGCCACGCCGGGTGCGCCCCACAGACACCTGCGCACCTCGTCGTCGAGGTACGCGCCGAGCGGGCAGCCGGGCGTGGTCAGGGTCATCCGGATGTGCGCCACGTCGTCGGCGACCCGGATGTCGTAGACCAGGCCGAGGTCGACGATGTTGACGCCGAGCTCGGGGTCGATGACCTCGCGCAACAGTGCCCGGTACAGGCAGCGGTCGGGTGCGGCGTGCTGGTCGGCGGCCAGCCACGCCGTGACCGACAACGGGTCGTCGGTGCGGTAGCCGGCGGTCGGTGTACGCGGGTCGGGCTCGGCTTTCGGTTGAGCGGTCACTGGTCGACACCCTCCTGGGGCGATGACCCGGCGCGCCGCGGACTCGTCGTCCCGCTAGTTTTTACTAGTGCCGCTAGTATAAACTAACCCCGCGCCGGGCTCGGCCCGCCCTCGCCACCGACCTTCGGCTCGGGGCCGCCACCGACGTCCGAGCCACGGTCGAATCGCCCCTGTGCGGTAGCGCGCTAGCAGGAAACGGCAGGGTGCCGCAACGCCACGGCGCGGACGCGGTGCGCCCGCGGCGAGCCGGTGGGAGAGAGAGGCCGGTGTGCGGTGGCCGGGACGGACGGCTCAGCGGCTGGTGCCGCGACGCTTCCGGCCACCGGCCGGCCGGGCCCCTCCCGCGGCCAGGTGGGCCACGCACAGGGACGGCTCGACGAACGGGTCGAGCCGATCGGCGGTCAGCGGAGCGTCGATCTCGCTGAGCACGCCCTGCATCAGCCCGAGATGGATGGCGCACACCACGTCGCGGTGCTGCTCGGCCGCCTCGCGGAACGGGCAGTGGTGCAGCAGGATCCGCCGCCGCCGGCCGGCCGTGACCGACTCGGGAGCGAACCCGATGTCGTCCAGCGTGGCGACCAGCTGCGCGGATGCCGAGTCGGCGTCGACCCGCTGGAACGGCGCCGGCCGCTCGGCGAGGTAGCGCCCCCACGCCCGGCCGGCGCGGGTCGCCGCCTGCGCGGGTTGCGGTGTCTCGGCCGCCACGAAGCTCGCCAGGATCTCGGCGAGCAGCCGGTAGCTGCGCTGGCCGGCACGGGCCGAGTCGGGACGCGCCGAGTAGAGCGTGCGGGGTCGTCCCGGCTGGTCGCGGTCCTCCACGGTGCGCTCGACGGTGCCGGCCTCGACCAGGCCGTCGAGATGGAACCGGACGGTGTTGGGGTGCAGCGTGACCTGCTCGGCCAGCTCGCTCACGCTCAGCGGCCGGTCGGACTCCTGCAGCAGGGCGAGCACGCGGGCGCGACTGCCCCCCAGCGCGGTCGGTGCGTCGGCATCTCGCCACGACTCTCGTGCCCCCATGCGTCCATGTTTACACGAACGCATGGGTGAAACAACCGGCGTCAGCAGTCGTCCTCGTCGTCGAGCCGGGCCAGCCAGGTGGCGAGCCGATCGATCGGCACCTCGAACTCCGGGTGCGCATCCACGAAGTCGCGCAACAGCTCGGCCAGCTCGGCCAGTTCGACCTGCTGCGCACCGCGGCGCCGGACCAGCTCGTCGAACTCGGCCGCGCCGGCGTCGAGCCCGGTGCGGCTGTGAGATTCCGACCAGCCCACCGTCGGCACCTCCCCTCCGATCATAGATACAATCGACATCGTACTTACTTGGTACGCTCCGGCGCACTCGCCCGACCGACCGGGTGCACCTGCCAGGAACGCCGCCATCGCCGGGCTGCCACGAAGCGCCGGGTGACAACCGTGCGGGAGGTGAGGTTCGTGCTAGCCCACCAGGACCGACAGGTGGCGCCGCCACCGGACCCGGGAGCAACCGCCGGCGGGCCGATCGTGGACGTCGACGCGCTCCCGGCCGACCATGCGATCGGGGTGCTCTTCGAGCGGCTGCTGCGGTTGCGCGCCGGTGACCGGATCGAGTTGCGGTCCCGGTACGACCTCGGCTGGATCTGGCGCCGCCTCGATCGGCTCGACCCGGGCCGGTTCGGTTGCCGCTACCTGTCGGAGGGGCCCGATCGCTGGGCGATGCAGGTGACCCGGCGGCACCGGTCCTGATCCGCGCCGAATGTCGAGTGTCGAGGTGCAGCGACCGTCCGCGCCCTCTCGTACGCGGACGGTCGGTACCGCGATGATCACGCCTGGGCGGTCTGCGGCTCCCCGCCGGTCCGGCCGATGCGTACCCGCCAGGCCTCCGGCCCCTGCTCCAGGTACTCCCAGCTGAACGCGTCGGCGTGCTCGGCCGAGAACTGGTAGTACAGCGGCTTCGGGTCGTGGTCGTTGATCAGGACGAACGCCTCGCCGGGCGCGAGCCCCGCGTAGGTGGCGAAGATCAGCTCGTGCCGCCGGGCGGGTATCTCGGCGCGCACGTCCAACTGCTTGTCCTCGGTGGTCACCGTCGACTCCTTCGGTTCGTCGGTTGCCGGCTCGGTCCGCTCGGGCAACCTGGCCAGGTAGTGCAGCAGTCCGTTGAGTTGTCTCGCCTCGGTCGGATGGGTCCGGCGCAGCGCCGCCCAGCCCGTGGCCGCCAGTCGGCTGGCGTCGTCGGGGTACCCGGCCTCGCCGAGGCCGCGCAGTGCGCGGGTCAGCACGTGGGTCAGTGCCGACGTGGTCGGATCGCTGGGCATCGGAGGCTCCTCGACTCGCGAACTTGTTTTTACGAGTTGCATAGTGAAAACTACTCCACGGTGCCGGCCACGGCACCGGCACGGTACGGGTCACCGAGCCCACGCCCCAGGGCTCGGTGACCGCCGCCGACCGACGAGAGGGGCGCTGCGCAATGACCTCCGGGACCTCGCCAGACCGGGCCGCTCCCGCGGAGTCCGCCGACGCCGCGCCGCGGGGAGCCGCACCGGCCGGCGCCCGTACGGTCGACCGGGGTCGCGGGCCGTTGCTGGTGAGCCTGTCCATCGTCGGCGTACTGGTCCTCGCCGTGGTGCTGATCGCCGTCGTCGGCCGGCACTCCGGCGACCGCGGCGCGGACCGGGCGGGGCCGCGGCGCACGGTGGCGGTGCACCTCGTCGACATGGACATCGTTCCGGCCACCATCGGCGTGCCGCGCGGTACCCGGCTGACCCTGCAGGTGACCAACACCGGTGCGGTGCGGCACGACCTGGCCTTCCCGCACGGACCGGCCACCCGGATGCTGAACCCGGGCAGTAGCCAGCTTCTCGACCTGGGCACCGTCACAGCCGGCGAGACCGGCTGGTGCACCGTGCCCGGCCACAAGCAGGCCGGCATGACCCTGACGATCCAGGTGTCGGGTCAGCCGGCGACCGCCGCTCACGACGCCACCATCGACCCCGATGCGGTACCGGCACGCGGATTCCGGGCCCGCCCGGCGACGCTGCCGCCGGCCGGGCCCCGGGTGCACCGGGTCACGCTGCACGTCCGGGACCGCACGCTGACCGTGGCCCCGGGCGTGACCCAACGCATGTGGACCTTCGGCGGAACCGTCCCCGGACCCACCCTGCACGGCAGGGTCGGCGACACCTTCGTCGTCACCCTGGTCAACGATGCGGGCATGGGCCACTCGATCGACTTCCACGCGAGTTCGGTCGCGCCCGACCGGGTGATGCGCACGATCGGTCCGGGCCAGCGGCTGGTCTACCGCTTCACCGCCCGACACGCCAGCGCCTTCCTGTACCACTGCGCCACCGCGCCGATGATCGAGCACCTCGGCAACGGCATGTACGGGGCGGTCGTGATCGACGCGCCCGACCTGCGCCCGGTGGCGGCCGAGTACGTGCTCGTCGGTTCCGAGCTCTACCTCGGGCCGGAGGGTGGTACCGGGGATGCGACCAAGATGCGCCGCGGCACGCCGGACGCCGTGGTCTTCAACGGCTACTACGACCAGTACCGGCACGCGCCGCTCACCGTGAAGCGTCAGGGCCGGGTGCGCATCTGGGTGGTGGACGCCGGGCTGACCCGGCCCATCGACTTCCACGTGGTCGGCGCCCCGTTCGACACCGTCTTCTCCGACGGCGGCTACCTGGTGCGCCCGGGCGATCGGTCCCGGGGCGCGGCGCAGGTGCTGGCGCTGCAACCCGGCCAGGGCGGTTTCGTGGAGTTCACCCCGGCCGGGCCCGGCCACTATCCGTTCCTCAGCCACCTGATGATCGACGCCGACCGGGGCGCCACCGGCACGCTGATCGTCACCCGGTAGTGCAGTCCGGTGTCGCCGGGCACAACGAGGCGGCGCAAACGGTGTCCCCGCGACCAACGACTCCGGCCGCGCTCGGTCGTCAGTCTGTACGACGTGTCACGCGAGTCGAGGCCGGAGGTCACCGTGACGGCTGTCTGGGGCGGCGAGGTCGGGGCCAGGGCGCTGACCGGCGGTGCCGGCGGGGACGGTCGCCGATCGCCCGGCCGTGGCCCGACCGGGTCGCCGTTGGCTGGCCGGCCGGGGCCGGATCTGCCGCGCCGGCGACCGAGCGCGGTGCCGGCACCGGCTCCACCCGGCGACGGGGCCCGCCCGGCCGCGCGCGGCGGTACCCACCGGGCCGTGCGCTCGGTGGTCGTCTGCGCCCGCGACGTCCCGGCGGTACAGGGGATGCTGGCCCGCGCGCGCTGGCCCGGCACCGTGTACGCGGCGACGTCCGGCGACGACGTGCTGGGCCGGCTGGCACGGCACCCGGCCGATGCGGTACTGGTCGACTGCGCCAGCGTGCTGCCCGGTTGCGTCCCGTTCGTCCGGCAGGTCCGGGAACGCAGTCCGCGCACCGCGGTGGTGGTGGTCGGCGCGGACAGCCCCCAGCTGGTTGCCGGGGTGCTGACGGCAGGAGCGTGCGGTGTGGTCGGCGGCGGCCGGCATGGGGTGGAACTGGCGGTCGCGCTGGCGCGCGGACTGCGTGCACTGCGCCCGGACGGTACGCCGGCGCCGGCCGGGCCGGGCTGCGCGCTGACCGATCGGGAGCTGGAGGTGCTGCGCCGGATGGCCGACGGCCTGACCAACGCCGAGATCGGCCGCGACCTCTACATCGCCGAGGACACCGTCAAGACGCACGCCCGCCGGCTGTACCGCAAGCTCGGTGTCAGCGACCGCGCGCACGCGGTGGCGCGGGCGTTCCGGGCCGGTCTGGTTTCCTGACCGGCGACGCCCCGGCCGGACCGGGGCCCGCCCGAGCTGTGCCGGCCCGATCGGGGGGCGGGCCGGCACAGCTCGGGCCATGCCGTCGCCGTGGTCGCTCGGCCCGGCAGCGGGTCAGGGCTGGGGCGGGTGCGGGAGCTGGGTCCAGGCGTGGCAGGCGGCCACGATCTCGGCGCACTCGCCCGGGTGCGTCAGGCTGCGACCGGTGATCAGCTCGATCCGGTGCAGCCGGTGCCGCACCGTGTTCTGGTGACAGCGCAGCAGCTTGCCGGCGGCCGGCGCGGACCCGCCCGCCTCGACCCAGGCGGTCAGCGTCTGCAGCAGCATGTCGCGGCGCTCCGCCGGCAGGTCGAGCAGGCCACCGAGTACGGTCCGGGCCGCGTCCTGCGCGGCGGACGGGGCGGAGGCGACCAGGACGTTCATCGGGGTGTCCTGGAACTGCTCGACCGGATCGACGCCGCCGTGCCGCTGCAGCACGAGCTCGGCCAGCCCGAGCGCCCACGGGGCGCGGCGCAGCAGCTCGAACACCGGGCTGACGCCGACCGGGCCGGTGGCGTGCCGGGCGAGCACGTCGAGCGCGACGGCGTTGCGCGCCGCGGTGCCCAGGGACAGCAGGCCGACCAGCGCGTCCTGCCGCAGGTGCCACACCGACGGCACGTCCACCGCGGACAGGTACGAGTCGACCCGGGGCAACGGGTCCTGGCCGAGCGTGGTCGCCGCGGCGACCACGACGAACGTGCCGTCCATCGGCAGCCGCAGCATCCCGGCGATCTCGATGACGGTGCCCACGCTCGTCGTCTCGGACAGCAACACGTTGACCAGCGCGGCGCGCTCGCGTTCCCGGCTGAGCAGGATGTGCTGGGCCTCTTCCCGGTAGGCGTGGATGAGCGCGTCGCCGACCTGGTTGTGCAGGCGGAACATCAGGTGCGACAGGTCGACCATGTCGTCGGCGGGGATCGCCGGCGGGGTGCGCGCGGCAGCGATCATCGCCTCCCACACCTCGTCGTAGCCCATCCGGAACGAGGTGAGCAGGTCGGCCAGCGCGAGGCCCTGCTGGGCGCGGAGCCGGCCGCTGCGTTCCGCGGCGCTCAGGTCGTCGCGGCGCCCGGTGAGGCGGTCGAAGACCTCGTGCACGTTCGCGGCGACGAGCTTCCACACCACGTCGCGGCTGCCGCTCGCGGCCGACGCGTACATCGGCAGCTCGGCGATCCGGCGGTCGGTCATTCGATCGAGCATCGCGTGCAGGCCCGGGGTCATGCGCTCGATGACCCGCTCGGCCGTCCTGGTGGTCGTGGGGACGGTACTGGACACCCGCACAGGGTACGGGGCGTGTCGACCCCGCACCGTGCGTGATCGCCGGGGCCGGCGAGTTGCTTGTATCAGCAACCTTATATAAGGTTGCTGATACAAGCCCGCGGCGAGAGAAGGCACCATGAGCAGCTCGATCACGACCGGCAGCGCGCGGCCCACCCGGCACGCTGTCCCGCTCGACGACGGCGTCGAGATCACCCTCCAGGACCGGGACCGCAGCCGGCCGTTCCTGCTGCTGCACGGCGGCGGCGGGGTGGCCACCATGGCCGGCTTCGCCGACCTGCTCGCCGAGCGCACCCGCACCCGCGTCCTGCTGCCCACCCACCCCGGTTTCGCCGGTACCCCGAAGGCACCGGCACTGACCGGCGTCGCCGCGCTGGCCCGCGCGTACCTGGCGCTGCTGGAGCGGCTCGACCTCGCCGACGTGACCGTGCTCGGCAACTCGTTCGGCGGCTGGCTCGCCGCCGAGATCGCCCTGCAGGCAAGCCCCCGGGTCGGCCGGGTGATCCTCGTCGACGGCATCGGGATCGACGTGCCCGGCCACCCGATGACCGACGTCAGCGGGATGTCCACGGCCGAGATCCGGACGTACTCGTTCCACGACCCGCGGCGCGCGCCGACGCCGCCCGCCGGTACCGCCGGGCCCAGCCCGGACGTGCGCGCCCTGATCGGCTACACCGGGCCGGCCATGGCCGACCCCACCCTGGCCGGCCGGCTCGCCGGCATCGACGTACCGGCGCACGTGCTGTGGGGCGCGAGCGACCGCATCGTCGACCCGGAGTACGGGAAGGCGCTCGCCGCGGCGATCCCGGCCGCGACGTTCACCCTGCTGCCGAGCACCGGGCACCTGCCCCAGCTGGAGACGCCCGAGCTGCTGCTCGGCGCGCTGCTGAACCTCGGCGACGAGTGAATCCGCTGCCCGGTCACAGCAGCGGCACGATTGCCCGGCTCACCGGCGGCTGGCGAACAGCACCGCGCCGGGCACGGTCTCCTCGGGCGCGAGCACCATCTCGGCCCGAACGGTGAAACCGGCCTCCCGCAGCCACTCCGCGACCCGGCCGGGCCGCCGGCGGTGCACCCGCACCCGCATCGGATGCCCGCCGTACCCCTGGGTCTTGAGCCGGAACCCGTCGCCGACGTGGAAGCCGAGCAGCAGCGGCCCGCCGGGCCGCAACACCCGCCGGAACTGTTGGAAGACGGCGGGAACCTCGTCGTCCGGCACATGGATCAGCGACCACCAGGCGATCAGCCCGGTCACCGAGCCGTCGCGAAGCACCAGGTCGGTCATCGAACCCACCTCGAACCGCAGGTGCGGATGCGCCCGCCGGGCCACCTCGATCATGCCGGGGGAGAGGTCGACGCCGAACGCGTCGAGACCCAGCCCGCCCAGCTGGCGCGTCACGTGGCCGGGCCCGCAACCCACGTCGGCCACCGGGCCGCCACCCGCGGCGCGCACCAGCTCCGCGAACGACGCGAGCACCATCCGGATGTACGGATCGGCGTCGAGCGAGTCGCGCATCAGCTCGGCGTAGCTCCCCGCGACCGTGTCGTACGAGGTGCGTACGTCGGTCAGCCAGGTCGCGGCACCGGAGTCGAGATTCGGCACCGCGCCATTGTCCCGCCCGCCGGCGCCGCCGTGCCGCGCGGTGCGGTCAGGGCTGGTAGTACTCGGCCATCAGCGTGGTTGCCCAGGCCGGCTGGCGCACCGGATCGGTCGGCCCGAACTCGACGTGGTAGGGCTTGATGTCCAGCACCGGGGTGCCGTCCAGCGCGTCGAGGCCGGCCACGTGCAGGTCGCGGCCGTCGACGGCGAGCAGCCGGCACACCGAGACACCGAGGCGGTTGGGCCGGAACGGCCCGCGGTGCGCGAAGACCCCCAGCAGCGGCCCGTCCGGGCTCTTGCGCGGCGGCCGCGGCTCGCGCTGCGCGTCCGCCTCGTCGAGCCGGTCGAACTGGAAGACGACCTCCAGGTGGGAGAAGTCGGCCAGCCCCTGCAGTGCCGACGGCTCGAACCGCTCGGCCAGGCGGATGACCGCCCGCACGTCGTACCAGTGGTCCTCGTACATCTCCGGCCGGCCCCCGACGACGCGGGCCACCGGGCGCAGCACGATCTCGTTCGGCTCGCTCATCGGCCGAGCCTATCCGTCCCGGGCGCGCGCCGCCGCGGCAGCAGCAGCGCCAGCGCGGCGGCGCCGGCGACCACCCCGGCGGTACCGGCCAGCGCCGGCGGCATGGCCGTGGCGGGATCGGTACCAGCGAAGTACCGGCCGCCGATGACCGCGATGCCCAGCGCGGTGCCGAGTTGGATCACCGTGTTGAGCACGCCGGAGGCGCTGCCGGCATGCTCGTCGGGTACGCCGGTGAGGACGACACCGGTCAGGATGGCCACGCACAAGCCCATGCCCAGCCCCATGCTCAGCAGCGGCAGGCCGACGGTGACCCATCCCGCGCCGTACCGGTCGAGTCCGGCCGCGAGCCCGGCCGTGCTCGCCGCGAGCAGCGCCAGCCCGGCGGCGATGCTGGTACGGCCGTGCCGGGCGGCGGCGCGCCGGGCGATGCCGGAGGTCGCGACGATGCCGACCGGCCAGGCCAGCGCGATCGCCGCGGTGCGCAGCGGGGACCAGTGCCAGCCGTCCTGCAACCCGTAGCTGAGCACCAGCAGCACCGACCCGACTCCCGCGAACAGCATCGCGAGTACGGCCAGCCCGACGGCGAACGACCGGTGCCGGAACAGCACCGGCGGGACGAGCGCGTGCCCGCCGCGCCGCCGCTGCACCGCCACGAACGCCACGAGTACCGGTGCGGCCAGGGCCAGCCGCCAGCCGATCCGCTTACCGACGAGCGGGACGAGGACCAGCACCGAGGCCAGCCCGAGCAGGACCGTGCCGGCCGGATCGGGCCGCAGCGGCAGTGTCGACCGGGACTCGGGCAGGTACCGCAGGCAGCCGGCCGCGGTAGCGACGACCACCGGTACGTTGACGAGGAAGATGCTGCGCCAGCCGAGCCCGAACGGCCCGTACTCGGTGAGCACGCCGCCCAGCAGCGGGCCGCTCACATTGGCCAGGCTCAACGCGATGCCGTAGCAGGTCAGCGCGGTCGCCCGGGCGGCCCCGGCGAACAGCACCGTGATCATCGCCAGTACCGGCGGGACCATCAGCCCGGCGCAGGCGCCCTGCGCCAACCGGGCGGCGATCAGCGTCGCGGGGCCGGTCGCGGCGCCGGCCGCGACCGAGGCGGCGCCGAACCCGATCATGCCGACCAGGAAGACCCGCTTGCGGCCGACGAGATCGCCGAGCCGGCCGCCGGGGATCAACACCAGTGCGAACGCGAGGGCGTACCCGGCGAGGATCCACTGCGTGGTGGCGGGCCCGGCGGCCAGGTCGGCGCGGATGCGCGGCAGCGCGACGCCGACGATCGTGCCGTCCAGCAGGTCCAGGAACACCGCGGTGAGCAGCAGTGCCAGCACCGGCCAGCGGTGCCGGGTCGGGGTGGGCGTGGGGAGCGCGACGGCCACGATCGTTCTCCTATCCTGTTCCGGTCAGGTGCGAGAATCTCTGAGTTAGATTCTCTCTATTATAGAGAGGAATTCACCTGTGTCAGGTGCTGCGCGCGCCGCCCAGGTCGCGGCGCTGTCCGAACAGGCGCGGGTCGCGGCGAGCCGAGGGGTGCTGTTCCACGCCGCGGTCGCCTCGGCCGTCGGTATCAACGTCACCGACGTGACCTGCCTGGGCCTGCTGGACAAGAACGGCCCGATGAGTGCCGGGCGGCTGGCCGAAGCCGTCGGGCTCTCCCGCGGGGGCGCGATCACCGCGGCGATCGACCGGCTGGAACGGGCCGGGTTCGTCCGTCGCCGGCGTGCCGACGACGACCGCCGGCAGGTGCTCGTCGAGCTGCGCCCGGACGGTTCGTACCAACGGCTGACGGCGACGTTCGCCGCGCTCGGCGACGCGTACCGCGAGCTGATCGAGTCGTACTCGGACCGGCAGCTGGCCGTGCTGCTCGACTTCACCGAGAAGGCCAACGCCATCCTCGACGACCAGACCCGCCGGCTACGCGGCTGAGCCCGGGGCCGACACCCCCGTGGTCGGTCAGCGGCGCGGCTCGGCGCGGTCCGGGAGCGGGGCGTCGGCGTCGAGGTAGCGGGCGGCCACAGCTCGGTTGTACCGGGTGAACATCGCGCCGAGGATGGCCAGATCGTCCTCGGTCCAGCCGGCGAGCAGCGCCGCGATGTCCCGCCGGCGTCGCCGGCGAACCCGGCTCGCCTCCCGGCTCGCCTCCCGGCTCGCCGGCTCGGCGAACGGGTCGCGCGCACGGCGACCGGGTCGCGCGCACCGGCGTGGCCGACCGTGCCGGCGGCAGCCGCGACGCGCGCCCGGCGCGGCGTCGTCGCCACCGGTGCCGGCCCGGGTCCGGCGCAGCCGCATACGGTAGGGTTCCGGCGTGCTGTCGCCGGACTCGACCGAACGCAGTCGCGACCTCGATCGGCTGCTGACCTTCGTCGACGCGGCCGTGGCCATCGCGCTCACCCTGCTCGTCCTGCCGCTGGTCGACCTGGCCGGCGAGATCGACTCCGGCGACTCGGTCTGGCAGGTGGTCCGGGACCACGCCGGCCGGTTCGGCGCCTTCGCGCTGAGCTTCGTCGTCATCGCCCGGCTGTGGCGGGCCCAGCACCGGATCGTGCGCGGCGCGGTCGAGGACCGGGTCGACCTGTTCTGGTTCCTCATCGCGTGGACGCTGACCATCGTGTTCCTGCCGTTCCCGACCGCGTTGCTGTCGGCTACCGGCGACCAGGTCGCGACGAAGATCTTCTACATCGGGTCGCTGCTGGTCAGCTCCGTCCTGCTGGCGCTGCTCGCGGCCGCGGTCCGGCGGCAGCGGCCGCCCGGCGCGCCGCACCGGCCGAGCGTGCTCCCCGCGGCGGTCGACGCCGTGGTGGACGGGGTCGCGTTGCTGCTGTCGGTGCTCGTCCCGGCGCTGAGCTACTTCCCGCTGCTGCTGCTCGTCCTGGGCGGGCAGGCGACCACCCTGATCCGCCGCCGCTGGCCGAACGTGGAGCACTAGCCGCTCGGGCATCGACGTACTCAGACCCGGGCGGCAGGGGTACCCAGCCGGATCTGAGTGCGCGCACTCTGCTGCGCGGCGCTCGGCGCCGGGAGGATCTTCCTCGCAGGACATCACCGACGAGGAGGACCGAGAGTGCAGAGCAGACGAGGACACGGTTGGCCGCGGCGGATCCTCGCCGTGGCCGGTGCGGCGGCACTGCTGGCCGCCGGGTTGGGTTCGCTGCCGGCGCAGGCGAAGGTCGTGCCGCACGTCGCGCACGGCGATCCGGCACCGGAGGGGGCGTACGGATTCTCGGTGAAGTTCACCATGACCGACATCCCGCGCCCGGACGGCTCGACGTACGACAGCGCCTGCTCCGGAGCGCTGGTCGCGCCGCAGTGGGTGGTCACCGCCGGGCACTGCTTCCACGACGTGAACCGCAACCCGGTGAGCGGCCCACCGCAGTACGGGAGCACCACCGCCACGGTGGGGCGCACCGATCTGTCGGAGACGACCGGCCACGTGGTCGACGTGGTGGACGTGCGGCAGGACCCGTCGACCGACATCGCGCTGGCCAAGCTCGCCACGCCGGTCACCGACGTACAGCCGATCGCGCTCGCCCAGGGCGCCCCGCACACCGGTGAGGTACTGCGGCTCACCGGCTGGGGTGCGACCAGCGCGGACGGTGCGCCGGTCGACCACCTGCAGACCGGCCGGTTCACCGTGACCGGGCTGGACAGCCAGGACGTGTACGTCGCCGGCTACCAGCCGTCCGCCGATACCAGCGCCTGCCCGTACGACTCGGGTGCGCCGTACTTCGCCGAGACCGACGCCGGTGACGTGCTGGTCGGGGTGGAGAGCACCGGGCCGGACTGCCCGCACACCGGCGACGAGACCACCTCGCGCGTCGACACCAACCTGATCTGGATCACCGGCCACCTCGGCTGATCCGTACCGCCCGGGGGTCGGCCGTCGCCGGCCGGCCCCCGGATCGGGCTCCCCGCTCGGACGGCCGTGGAGGAGGATCTGCGCGTGACGATGCCCATCGCGGTGCCCCGCCTGCCCGTGCAGCGACTGGCCCGCGCATTGGCTGCCTGCGCCGGCGGCTGCCTCTTGCTGGCGGTCGGCGCCTCCTCGACGACGCCGGTGTCGACGGTGCTGAGCGCTCCACCGGCCGTGTCGGCGCAGCTGTGGTGGCAGTGGGTCGGTCTGCGCGGCACGCTGCTGGTGGCCACCGTGCTCGCGGTGATCTGGTCCCGGCACTGGCCGCGGCTGGTCCTTGCCGGCGTTGCCCTGAGCCTGCCGATGGTCGTCACCGAGCTGCCCGGGCATCCGGAGCTGCCCGCCACCGCCTGGTTCCTGGCCAGCTGCGCCTCCGGCGCGGCGGCCCCGGTGGCGCTCATCGGCGTGCTCGGCGCGGCGGGCTGGCTGTTCCGGTCCGGGCACCCCGGTTGGGGTGCCGTGGTCGCGGGCACCGGCACCGGCGCGCTGCTGGCCGGCGCGGCGATGGTCGGCGCCGGCTGGTTGCTGCGGGTACCGGCGCTGGGCGCCTGGCACGTCGGGCTCAGCGTCGCCGCGCTCGCCGGCACCGTCCCGGCCGTGCTCGCTGGTTCGGCGCTGGTACCGGCGCCCGCCGAGCCGCCGGTGCCCCGGCGCCGGGTCCGACCGGTCCTGGCCGCCGGGGTCGCCGCGGCCGCCCTGGTGGTGCCGAACCTTTCGACCGAGGCGCGGATGTCCCGGATCCTGGGGGTGACCCTGAGTGCGCTGTTGCGGCACCCGTCCGCGGTCGCGGGGGTCACCGGCGCCCTGGTCCTGCTGGCCGGGCTCGCCGCGGCCGGGCTGGCGGGACGGTGGGGCGCGGCGGCGGGGCTGACCGTCGCGGTGGTCCAGCTCGCCGTCGCCGCGCCGATGCTGCTCGCGGTCTGGGCGCTGGCGCTGGAGACCCCGCTGCGCTGGGGCGCCGCGCTGTTCGGGGTGGCGCTGGGCGCGGCCGGCGCGGCGAGCCGGCGGCGGGTGCCGCTGGCCGCCGGCGCCGCGGTGTTCTGCGCGGTCGCGCTGTTCATCGCGGTCGCCGCGACGGGCGGTGCGCCGGAGAAGCTGAGCTACCAGCACGAGTCGGGCCCGGGGACGCTGTTGCTGGTCGGGCTGTGCGCCACCGCGACCGCCCTGGCGGGCAGCACGGCGGCGACGGTCGCGCAGCGTACCGAGCTGCCGATGGCGCTGGGGCCGCTCGTGGCCGTCTTCGTCTACGCGGGGCAGCAGATCCTGCAGGCGACCTATCTGGGCGCGGACGGGCTGCCCGAGTCCAGCTACCTCAATCCGGTGCACCACCTGGCGACGGCGGCCACCGGGCTGCTGGTCGCGGCCGCCGCGGTGGGTGCGCTGTACGGCGCGGACGTGCTGGTGACCAGGCGGGCCGAGCGGCGGGCCGCCGAGGAGATCCGCCGGCAGGCCGCCGTCGCCGAACGCGAACGGCTCGCCCGCCCCATCCACGACGGTGCGCTGCAGGTACTCGCGCTGGTCGCCCGGCACGGGCCGGAGCTCGGCCCGGACGGCGCCCGGCTGGCCGAGCTGGCCAAGGTGCACGGCGACGCACTGCGCCGGCTGATCGCCGGTGCCGACGCCGCGGCCGCGGAGACTGGCGAGATCGACCTGCGGGTGCTGCTCGCCCCGTACGAGTCGGCGCGGGTGCAGCTCGCGCTGCCGGCCGAACCGGTGCTGCTGCCGGCGCGCCGGGCCCGGGAGCTGGCCGCGGCGGTCATCGCCGCCCTCGACAACGTGCGCCGGCACGCCGGCGAGACCGCGCGGGCCTGGGTACTGGTCGACGACGAGCCGCGCGAGGTGCGCGTGAGCATCCGGGACGACGGCGTGGGCATCGCGGCCGGCCGGCTGCCCGAGGCGGCGGCGCAGGGCCGGCTCGGCGTCGCGCAGTCGATCGTCGGTCGGGTCCGCAACCTGGGCGGCAGCGCCGAGATCGGCAGCGACGCCGGTGCGGGTACCGAGGTCGAGCTGCGCGTGCCCCGCCGCTGAGCCCGGCCACGCCGTGATCGCACCCCGTGCCGCTGGTCACCGCGCTCCGCGGCCGCGTCGCCCCTGGTCATCGCGCTCCGCGGCCGCGTCGCTCCTGGTCATCGCGGTCCGCGGCGTCGCTCCTGGTCACCGTGGTCCGCCGCCGTGGTCCGCGGCCGCGCCATCACTGGTCACCGTCGGGGTGACTGCGGTCGTCGCGGACGCCCGTCGCGGGATCAGTCGCCGAGGCCGTGCTCGATCGCGTACCGGACGAGCTCGACCCGGTTGTGCATCTGCAGCTTGCCCAGGATGTTCTGGACGTGGTTCTGCACGGTGCGGTGCGACAGGGTGAGCCGCTCGGCGATCTGCCGGTACGACAGGCCGGTGGCCACCAGCCGCAGCACCTCCGTCTCCCGGTCGGTGAGCCGGGGCGCGTCCTCGTCGCCGGGCTCGTCGGCGCGGGCCAGTCGCCGGAACTCGCCCAGCACCAGCCCCGCCAGCCCCGGCGTGAACACCGGATCGCCCTGCGCGGTGCTCGCCACCGCGGCCAGGAACTCGTCCCGGCCCGCGGACTTGACCAGGTAGCCGACCGCACCCGCCTTCACCGCGTCGAGCACGTCCTGCCGCTCGCCGCTGGCCGACAGCACCAGGATCCGGGCCTGCGCCCGGACCGCGAGCAGGCCGCGGATCACCTCGACGCCGGGCAGGTCCGGCAGCTGCAGGTCGAGCACCACCACGTCGGGCCGCACCGCCGGCGCGATCCGTACCGCCCGGCTGCCCTCGCCGACGTCGGCGACCACGTCGTACCCGGCGGCGCGCAGGTCCCGGGCCACCGCCTCGCGCCACATCGGGTGGTCGTCGACCACCAGTACCCGGATCGTCTGCGCCACGCCGCCACGATAGCGGCCGGCCACCCGGACTCAGCCCGCCTCGGTACCCCGCAGCGGGAACGTGCGGCGGGCCCGCCAGCGGCCGTCGGTGCGCTGCTCGACCAGCGTCAGCGCCGTGACCTCGGCCCGCAGCGGCAGGTGCGGGCCGAGGTCGGCGGTGATGCGCGGGAACAGGGCTGGGTCGGCACCGTCGGCGATCGTCAGGTGCGGATGGTCGCCGTCGTAGCGCCCGCCGTACGGCGGATACCGCGGCCACCGCGCGACCACCGAGCGGGTCAGCGCGAGTACGGGATCGGCCGGGGTCGGCGCGAGCCAGAGCGTCCGGTCGAACTCGCCGAAGCCGGTGAAGTCGAGGGTGAACCGGTCGTGGCCGGCGGCGATCGTGCCGAGCGCCCGCTCGTCGTCGTCGGTCAGCTGCCCGGCCGGGATCCACGGGTAGAGCACCGTGACGTGCGCCGGCACCCCGGCGGCGGCATGCGGGTCGTGCCGCTCCCGCCAGCGTCCGACGACCGGGTCCGCCGTCGGGACCAGCACGACCACCGCACTCCGGCGTACCAGCGCTGTATCCACGGCGCCAGGGTAGATGCGGCAACGGTCGGTCGATCGGCCGGCTGGCCGCGGACCGTAGCTCCGGCCTGCCGTCGCCCGCGGCCGACCCGCCAGCCGGGCGGTGCGGGACGCGTGCCGGCGCGCCGTAGCCTGCCTGCGATGGCGGAGACCTCGGTGGCGCGCTGCTACGACGAGCTGGCGGACGACCACCACCTGACCTACCCGGACTGGGACGCCAGCCTCCGGCGCGCTGACCAGGCTGATCAGCCGCGTCGGCGGCTGATCGCCGGCGCGGTTTCCGGTTCGGGCGACATCGTCGTACCCGTGGCCTAGGATCCGTGGATCCGTTGGACGAAGGGGGCACCGGTGCGGGTGAAGGCGTTCGACCATCTGGTTCTCAACGTCGGCGACGTCGAGCGGTCGCTGGCGTTCTACTGCGGGCCGCTCGGGCTGGCGCCGGTGCGGGTCGAGGAGTGGCGGCGCGGCGAGGTGCCGTTCCCGTCCGTGCGGGTCAACGAGAGCACGATCATCGACCTGCTGCACCGGCCCCGGGCCGAGTCCAATGTGGACCACTTCTGCCTGGTGGTGGATCCGCTGGACTGGCAGGAGGTCATCGACGCCGGCACGCTCACCGTGCTGGAAGGCCCGGTCGGGCGCTACGGCGCGCGCGGGGACGCGCAGTCGATCTACGTCCGCGACCCGGACGACAACACGATCGAACTGCGCTGGTACCCGCAGGACGCGCGCTGACCGGCGCCGGCCCGGCGCGGTTCAGAACCCGACTGCCTCGCGCAGCAGCAGCACGGTGCCGCGGTCCGGCTGGTACTCGGCGTTGAGCACCAGCAGCCGGGTGATCGCGCTCGGCGAGCCGTAGACCCGCAGCGCGCGCTCGTTCTCCAGCGGCAGGCAGTGCTCCTCGACCCGGCGCAGCGCCGACGGCAGATCCGGTACCACCTTCTGCGCGCCGACGATCCAGATCGCCCGGGCCGCGCCGCCGGCGTAGCCGGGCAGCTGCGAACCGCTGCCGGACGCGATCACCACCGATCCGGTCTCGGTGACCGCCGCGACGCTGCCGATCTCGACGTCGGGGGAGGCGAACATCCGCCGGAGCTCGTCGCCCTGGGTGGCGCGGTCCATCGCCAGCCCGCGCGGCTTGAGCGCGTCGTAGCGGCCGCTGGTGTTGATGTCCGCCTCGATCCCGGACAGCCGCAGCGTCTCGCTGGCTCCGGTGAACACGCTGGCGTCGGCCGGGATGAGGTCCCGGACCCTGGTACGCGCCGCGGCCAGGGTGTCGAGGATCTCCACCGTGAAGCCGTGCCCGCGCAGCGCCGCGGCCGTCCGCTCCAGCCGCTGCGCCGTGGCCGGCTCGGCGAACGAGGTGGTCGATGTCGGAATCGTCATGTCTTCTCCGGGTTGCTGGTCGATCGTGGGCGGTAGGTTCGCCGCCACCGGTCCGACAAGACAGGCCCGCCGGATGTGAGGCCGCCGCGCCACCTCACACTTCGGCCGGCTGTCCGGTCGTACCGGGTGAGGGGCGACGCGCGGCGGGGGAGAGTGACGGGGTGAGCGGCGGAGGCGATCCGAGCCTGGACGCGGTGATGGCCGAGCGGCGCCAGCTGATCAACGTGGCATACCGGCTGCTCGGGTCGCTGGCCGAGGCCGAGGACGTGGTGCAGGAGACCTACGCCCGCTGGTACGCGCTGGGCGCGCCGGAGCGGGCCGCGATCGAGTCACCCGGTGCCTGGCTGACCACCGTGGCCAGCCGGATCTGCCTGAACCTGCTCGGCTCGGCACGGATGCGGCGGGAACGCTACGTCGGCGACTGGATCCCCGAGCCGCTGCCCGACGCCGCGCTCGGCCGGCCGGAGGGCGCCGTCGACCCGGCCGACCGGGTGAGCCTGGACGAATCGGTGAACATGGCGTTCCTGGTGGTCCTGGAGGCGATGACGCCGGCGGAGCGGGTCGCGTTCATCCTGCACGACGTGTTCCGCTACCCGTTCGGCGAGGTGGCCGACATCGTCGGCCGCAGCCCGGCCGCCTGCCGCAAGCTGGCGTCCTCCGCCCGGCACCGGCTGCTGACCGCGCGGGCCACACCGGTGCCGACCGCCCGGCACGCCGAGGTGGTCCGCAGCTTCCGGCAGGCGTGGGAGGCGCAGGACATCGATGCGCTGGTCGGCCTGCTCGACCCGGACGCGGTGGCGACCGCGGACAGCGGCGGCAACGCGGTCACGTTCCGGCAGCCGATCGAGGGCGGCGACCGGATCGCCCGCGCCTGGGTCGAGCTCGCCCGCCGCAAGGACCACCGCACCACGCTGCACGAACGTACCGTCAACGGGGCACCCGGCCTGGTCGTCGAGAAGGACGGCGTCACCGTCACGGTGTTCGCGTTCGAGGTCGTCGACGACCGGATCCGGCACATCTGGGTCGTCCGCAACCCCGACAAGCTCCGCCACTGGACGACCTGACCCGGGCGAGGCCGCTCCCCGGCGGCCGGGCCCTCGGCGGAGGCCGTGCCGTGGCGGCCGGGGCCTGGCGCTGGTGTCTCGGCGGCGGAGGCCTGAGTGGTGGGCCCCGGGTCAGCGCGAGCGGATGCGGCGGGGCAACAGCCGCAGCCGGCGCCACCAGCGGGCCGGGCGGGCCGGCCACAGCTGCTGGACCACCACGTTGAGGTGGGCGCCGAGTACCACTGCCAGGCCGACGACGAAGGCGACGAGCAGGAAGCCGATCGGGGCGGCGAGCGCGCCGTAGGTGTACCCGGTCGAGGAGATCCAGCCCAGGTAGATGCGGATGCCGACGACCGCACCGACGAACAGCAGCACCCCCGCCACCGCACCCGGCAACCCGCGCCGCCACGGCAGCTTGTGCGGCGGCGCCAGCGTGTACAGCGTGGTCAGCGCGGCGACCAGTACCAGCGCGGCGACCACGTACCAGAACCAGGAGATCAGCCGGGCCGTCTCGTGCTGCCACTGCTGCGGGATCAGGTCGCCGACCAGATCGGGTCCGAGCGCCAGCACCGGCAGCGCGACGACCGCGACGACCAGCCCGCCCAGGTACAGCAGCAGCGCGAACACCCGCTGCCACACCACGTTGCGGATCGCCTGCTGGTGGTGCGCCGCGGTGATCGCGTCGACCAGCGACGAGATGCCCGACGAGCCGGCCCACAGCGACAGGACGAACCCGACCGAGGCGACCTCGCCGCGCCCGTGGGTCAGCGTGTCGGTGATCGTCGGCGCGATCAGGTCGGCCTGCACCTGGTGGGTGAACACGGTGTCGGACAGGGCCAGCAACCGGGTACGCAGCTGCTCCACCAGCGGGCTGCCGAGCACGTCGCCGAGGTAGCCCACGCAGCCGAGCAGCCCCAACAGCAGCGGCGGCAGCGACAGGGTCAGCCAGAACGCGCCGGCAGCGGCCTTCGTGAACGGATCCTGCCGCCACGCGGCGAGCACCGTACGGGCGCCGACCGTCCCGATCGTGCGCAGCGCTGTCCCTACCCGGGACGGCACGGCCACCGCCGTTTCCTCGTCGTCGTCCACAGCCGCGGGTTCGTCGCTCACGGTGCCCCTTCACTGCCGTCAGCGCACCCGCGCTGGGGGATCGAACGTCGTGGAGCAGGATCCCGGACGCGGTCGGCGCCGCCTGGATCGGGTGCCGCGTGGGTGCCATTCCGTGGCGTTCCGGCCGTCCGCCCGGGCAGGCACTACGCTCGCGCCGTGGGATGGCCGTCGGACTGGGAACAGCGCGTTGCCGGTACGGCGTGTGCCATGTGCACGCAGAGCCGGACCGACGAGTCGGAGGCGGGCCTGCGGGTCCTCGCCACCGAACGCACCGACGCGTACCTGATGCGCCGGGCGTTGGTGCGTGGCTACGTGGTGGTGATCTGGCGTGGCCGGCACGTGGTCGAGCCGTACCAGCTGAGCGACGACGAGGCTGCACGCTACCAGGCGGACGTTCACCGGGTCGCGCGGGCGATGGCCGCCCACTTCCGGCCGATGAAGATGAACTGGCAGACCCTGGGCAACCGGGTGCCGCACCTGCACACGCACGTCACCCCGCGGTACCGGGACGATCCCGCCCCGGGGGCGCCACTTCCCGACGGCCCCAACCTTCCGCTGCCCGAACGGCAGTGGCGGGCCGATGCCACCGCGCTGCGGCGGCTGCTCGGTGTCGAACCGCGCTGACGCCGCGGCGCGCCGTGCACAGATTGGGTAATTGTGTCGTGGACGGCGGGGAGGCGGGGCGGCCACGATGGGTGGGCCGAACTCGTCCGAGGAGCGCACGCATGTCCACCGACTCGTTCCAGATCCAACCGCAGGCGGTGTCCGAGAACGTCGGTACCGTCGGCTCGCTGCTGGCCAGGGCCGGCGAGGTGATCGGCGAACTGGCGTCCACGGTGCTCGACGGCGCCTCGTTCGCCGGCATCGGCAGCGACGTGGCCGCGGCGAACGCGAGCCTGCAGAGCAGCCAGGTCGACTCGCTGCAGCAACTGCACCAGGGGTTGCAGCAGGTCAACCAGGCGGTCGACGCGAGCAACCAGGCGTACCAGCAGGCCGACCGGTCGGTCGCCGCCGGCTACGGCGACGGTGCCGCGACCGACCCGGCCGGACAGTCCGGTACCGCGGCGCAGGCCGTCGACATGACGACCGACCAGCAGCTGCGCGACCAGCTCACGGCCGACGAGGACAACCGCACCCACGTGTACCTCGACAGCGAGCGGCATCCGACCGTCGGGATCGGGTTCAACCTGGACCGCAACGACGCGCGCAGCCAGCTGGCCTCGGTCGGGGCGAACTACGACGCGGTGCGCGCCGGTACCCAGGATCTGACGCCGGCTCAGGTCAACCAGCTGTTCAGTCACGACGTCGGTACCGCGGTGACGACGGCCCGCGACTACTACGCCGGCTTCGACCAGCTCGACCCGGCCCGCCAGCGGGTGCTCACCAACATGGCGTTCAACATGGGCCCGGCCACGCTCGGCCAGTTCCACCAGCTGCACACGGCGCTGACGAACGGTGACTGGAACGCCGCCGCGAACGCGATGCAGGACTCGCGCTGGGCCACCCAGGTCGGCGACCGCGCCACCCGCCTGATCGAGCACATGCGCTCCGGCCAGTAACCCCGGCCCACCCGGAGCCCGCCCCGAGTGCGCTCAGAGCCCGGCCCGAGCCCATCCGGAGCCCGCGCGGAGCCTGCCGGACGCCGCAGTACCCGGGTTCGCGACACCGTGCGCCCGCGGTGTCGCGTGCATCGGTGTGCGATCCTGTGCGGCAGATGGGCGCGCGGAATGTCCGCGCTGGGAGGGGTTGGGCAGATGAGGACAGCGATCAGCCGGCGGACCAGGGTGGTCTCCGGGGTCATCGCCGGGGCAGCCGCGGTGCTTGTCGGGGTCGGGCTGCTGCCGACCAGCGCCGGCGCGCAGCGGGCCCCGCTGGACAGCGGTACGCAGCGCACCAGCGCGGCCGCGCAGGCGTTGCCCGGCGGCAAGGCCAACTTCGTGGTCAGTGTCGGGTCGTTCAAGGCCAACACGACGACCAACTGGATGCGCCTGGGCTACTACGTCTTCCACCCGTCGAACGGCACCGTGACCGGCAAGTGGTGGCGCTGGAACCAGACCAACAAGCGCGACGTCCGGGTGGACACCCCGGTACTGGCGTCCGGCTGCGGCGCGACGAAGTGCTACGCGCAGACGATGAAGCGGTTCCTGACCGGCGCGACCGAGACGGTCTACGGCAAGTACGCGCTGAACGGCTCGGCGCTGACGGTGGCCTGGCCCAGCGGCAGCGGGTACGTGCAGGAGAAGTGGACGGTCGGCCGGATCCAGAAGTCGAACGGGTCGACCGACGGCAGCCTGGTGCAGCTGGTCTGGAACGGCGTGGGCCGCGGCTACACCGCGACCTCCGGCTACGCGTTCGGGTCCAACGCGAGCCTCAACACCAACGCCAGCGCGGCCACGCTGATGCAGCCGGCCAACCGGATCAAGTACGCGTACCGGTTCAACGGCATCGTCGCCGGCAAGCTCACCGGCGGCCCGAGCGCGTACGACCTGCGCACGTTCCGGCAGTGCGCGGACGGCCGTTGCCTGGGCTCGGCCAGCAAGTCGAATCCGGGCAACGGCTGCAAGGCGTTCCCGCCGGGGGACACGGCGCAGAGCGCCACCGTCAACTACTACCTGGCGCACTTCGGCGGCGACCGGCGGGACGCGACCGAGCACTGGTTCCGCTGCCTGGCCTGGGACGGCAAGACGCACACCCAGAGCTGCTACCAGAAGAACTCGCACGTCAAGCCGTCGCTGCAGGTCATCGACGACAGCGGGCGGTTCCGCGGCTGGGTCGGCGCCGAGACGTCGTTCATGACGACCAAGGCGAACCAGTCGACCGGCCCGGCGATCAACGACATGCTGGGCATCTTCAAGGTCGGCCCGCGCGTGCTCAGCTGAACTCCGCCGCGATGCTCGCCGTCCACAGTGGACGACGAGCATCGCGCCGCCGGCGGCTGGTGTCGCCGGCAAGCCTGCCATCGGCCGGGCCAGGCCAGGCCCGGCCCGGCCCGGGACCCGGGCAGCCCGGACGGAGTCGGCGGATCAGGGGCGCAGCAGTACCTTCAGCACCTCGTCGCGGTGGTCGGACAGCAGCGCGAGCGCATCGGCCGCGTCGTCCAGCGCGAGTTCGTGGGTGACCAGCCGGCCGGGGTCGAGGATGCCGGCGGCGAACGCGTCGACCGCGTGCGTCCAGGCCCGCGGCGGGGCCCCGAACACGGTGTGGATCGTCGCCTTCGCGGTGACCAGTTCCGCCGGTACCAGCGGGGTGTCGGCGCCGCCCGGCAACCCGGCGAGCACGGTACGGCCACCGCGCCGGGTCAGCGTGACGGCCTGGTGCGCGGCGCCGGCGGCGCCGGCGGTCTCCAGTACCGCGTCGAACCGGCCGGCGAGCCGGTTCGCGGCCTCGACGGTGACCAGGTCGTCCGCGCCGCACCGGGCCGCCAGCGCGGCTCGCCGCGCGGTCGGGTGCACGACCACCAGTTCGGCCGGGCCGGCGGCGCGCAGCAGCTGGACGGCGAGCAGCCCCAGCATGCCGCCGCCGACCACGGCGACGCGCTCGCCGGGTACCACCGCCGCGGTCAGGCAGGCCGCGGCGACGCAGGCGGCGGGTTCCAGGCCCGCAGCGGCGCGCAGGTCGGCGCCGGCCGGCAGGGTGTGCAGCAGCCGGGCCGGCAACCGCAGCCAGTCCGACCAGGCGCCCGGCTCGGTGAACCCGGTCTCGGCGTACGGGGCGGAGCACAGGTTGGCGTCGCCGCGCCGGCACGCGGCACACACCTGGCAGTTGCGAAAGCCCTCGCCGACCACCGTGCGGCCGACCAGGCCCGGATCGGCGCCCGGGCCCACCGCGGCGACCGTGCCGGACCACTCGTGCCCGGGCACCACGGGGTAGCGCGCGTACGGCGCGGGTCGGGTGCCGGCGAACAGCTCGCGGTCCGAGCCGCAGATCCCGGCGTAGCCGACCCGCACCACCGCCTCCCCGGCTCCGGGCTCCGGGCGCTCGCTCGGCACGACCCGCAGCGCGCCCGGTGCGTCCAGCCAGACCGTGCTCACGCCGCCACCGCCGCCCAGACCGTGCTCACGGCGCCACCGCCGCCCGGACCGTACTCACGGCGCCACCGCCACGCGGTCGGCCGCCGCACCGGCCACCGTGGCGGCGAGTCGCGAGCCGGTGACCGGGGTGCCGGGCGCGGGAGCGCGGACCGGCACCCGCCCGGCGTGGCGCGAACCCGGGCTCATCGGGTGCCCCGGTACTGCCAGCCGTCGTTGTACAGGTCGAAGTGGGCTTCGGTGGGCGGATGCTCGGCGATGAACTCCGGGTTCAGCGTCACCCCGAGGCCGGGTGCGGTGGGCGCCGCGAAGTACCCGTCGACGACCTCCGGGACGCCGGGCGCCGCGGCCTTGACGAACTCGTCGGCGAAGTCGTTGAAGTGCTCCTGGATCTTGAAGTTGGGGGTGCAGGTGGCCAGCTGCAGGTTGGCGGCGGTGAGCACCGGCCCACCGACGTTGTGCGGCGCGATCTGGAGGAAGTGGGTCTCGGCGGTGGCGGCGAGCTTGCGTACCTCGCCGATGCCGCCGGTGTGTCCGATGTCGGGCTGGATGACGTCGGCGGCGCGGCGCTCGAACAGCTCGCGGAACTCGATCCGGTCGTGGATGCGTTCGCCGGTGGCGACCGGGATCGTCAGCTTGTCGTGCACGGTGGCCAGCGCGGCGAGGTTCTCCGGCGGTACCGGCTCCTCCACCCAGGCCGGGTCGAACGGGGCCAGGGCGGTGGCGATCCGGACCGCCTCGGCGGCGGTGAACCGGCCGTGCATCTCCACCAGCAGCTCGACGTCGGGTCCGACGGCGTCCCGGACCGCCTCGACCAGTTCGATCGAGCGGCGCCGTTCGGCCGGCGTCAGCTCCCACTTGCCCGGGCCGAACGGGTCGACCTTGAGGGCCCGGTAGCCGCGCTCGACGACCCGGCGGGCCGCGGCGTGGAACTCGGCCGGGTCGCGTTCCACCGTGTACCACCCGTTGGCGTACGCCTTGATGCGGTCGTTGACCTTGCCGCCGAGCAGCCGCCAGACCGGTTGGCCGAGCGCCTTGCCGACGATGTCCCAGCAGGCCATCTCGATGCACGCGATGCCGGACATGACGATCTCGCCGGCCCGGCCGAAGTCGCGGTACTTCATCCGCTGGACCAGCGCCTCGAGGTCGAACGGGTCGTGCCCGAGGACGTGTTTCGGCCCCGCCTCGGCCAGGTAGCCCAGCAGCGCCCGGGTGTGCCCGAGCATCCGGGTCTCGCCAACGCCGGTCAGCCCCTCGTCGGTACTGACCTGCACGTACGTCAGGTTGCGCCACGGGGTGCCGAGCACGTACGTGTCGATCGCGCTGATCTTCATCTACACCTCCACCTCGGGTACCGCCAGGTCGGCCGCCGGCAGCGTGGAACCCACCGCGTCCGGCGCGTACCGGCCGAGCAGGCCCAGGCCGATCTCGGCCCGCCGTACCCGCTCGATGCCGAGCGCGGTCGCCAGCGTGGCCAGGTGGCTGCCGCTGGGATAGATGTTGGGCGCGTTGCGCAGCCCGAACTTGAGATAGACCGGCGCCGCGACCCGGACGATCTCGGCGATCTCGAAGTGCCGGACGAAACCGCCCTGGTCGTCCGGCGATTCGACGTAGATGTCCAGCGGGATGTCGACGGCGGCCCGGATGGCGGCGAGCTGGGGCAGCGACAGGTCGGTCGGCACGTTGTAGGTGGTCGCGCCGAGCTGCTCGGCGAGCTGGATCGCCGGCGGGTTGGACAGTCCCATCTGGACGCTGACCTTGAACCCGAAACCGGCCGGCAGTTCGCCCGCGGCGCGCATCCGGGCCGCCACCCGCAGCACCCCGAGGTCGGTGACCAGCACGCTGCGGATGCCCAGTTCGGCGGCCCGGCGCAGATCCTCCAGGCAGTACACCAGCTGCTCGGTGCCGCGCGCCTGGGTGGCGAGGGCGGTGGCGCCGCTGGCGCTGGCGGCGGCGCCGGTGTCCCAGCCGGCCAGCGGCCGGGTGAACAGGCTGACCTCGATCGAGCGCGCCGCCGCGGTCGAGGCCATCGCCGCGACCTCCGCGTCGGTGAGCAGCATGGTGCCGCTGCCCTGCGAGACGCGGTGCACCGGCACGCCGCGCCGGTCGGCCTCGGCGAGCACGGCCGCCAGTACCTCGGGGCCCTCGACGCTGGGGATCTCCACCCGGTACTGGGCGCCGTCCGGGAACCGCTTCCGGCTGGCCGGTGGCGTGCCCGGATCGCGGTCCGGCAGGTCGATCGAGCGCAGGAAGGCTCGGGTACGTTCCACGGTCACATCCCTGGGGTGCCTCGGTGCCAGCAGGCGCGCGGCGGTGGCGGACAGACGCGCTACCGTGTTCGATAACACGAATGACAGTCGATATATCGGACGCTAATGGCTGATCGGTCATCCCGTCAAGCAGCCGACGCGGCGGCCGGCCACGGGCGCCGCTTGGCTATCGTGAACCGACCGACCGAGAGAAAACGCAGGTGAAGCATGGGGCGATCGGTGCCCGCAGTGGTCCGGGCCTTGGACATCCTCGAACTGTTCCTGGACGGTGAGACGCTCACCGCACCGGAGATCACCGCGCGCCTCGGGCTGCCCCGTACCACCGTGCACGAACTGGTGCACACGCTCACTGACCGGCATTACCTGTCCACGGTGCCCGACCGGCCCGGTCACTTCCGGCTGGGCATGCGGGTCTTCCAGCTTGGCGGGGTGTTCGCCGGCCAGCTCGACCTGGCCCGGGAGGGGCAGGCGGTGGCCAGCGAGGTCGCCGCCCGCTGCGACGAGACGGTGCACGTCGCGGTGCTGGAGGGCACCGAGGTCGTTTACGTGGCCAAGGTCGACAGCACCCAACCGGTCCGGATGGTCTCCGCGGTCGGCCGCCGGCTGCCCGCGCACTGTACGGCGGTGGGCAAGCTGCTGCTCGCCATGCTGCCGGCCGACGCGTTCGCCGCCCGCTACCCCGGCCGGGCGGCGCTGACCGCGATGACGCCCCACAGCATCACCTCGGTCACCGCGCTCGGCCGGCACCTGGCCACCGTCCGCACCGCCGGCATCGCGTACGAGCGGTGCGAGTCCAACGACGCTGTGGCCTGCGTGGCCGCGCCGGTGCGCGATCACGAGGGTGAGGTCGTGGCGGCGATGAGCGTCTCGGTGCCGGTGCTGCGCTGGACCGACGAGAGCGCCGCGAAGCTGACCGCCGTGGTCCGCGACGGCGCCGACGCCCTGTCCGCCCGCCTCGGCCACCGCCCGGGCCGCCCCCTTTCCTGACCGGCACCGCCCGCGCCGGCCGGCGGCCGCGCCGCGCCGGCACGAGCAGCACCGACGGGCCCGGCCTACTGCACCCGGTACTCGGCGGCGACCAGGTCGAGCAGCTCGGTCACCGAGGTCTCGGCGGTCGGCTTGTCGAGGGTGATCTGCCCGTGCTGCAACAGGTTCACCCGGTCGCAGATGTCGACGACCTGCGTGTAGTTGTGCGCGATCAGCACGATCGCGAGGTCGCCGCGCTCCTTCAGGGTGCGCAGCAGCCGCAGGATCAGCCCGCCCTCCCGGGCGCCCATGGCCGCCAGCGGCTCGTCCAGCAGCAGGATCCGCGCGTTGGAGTAGACCGAGCGGGCCACCGCGATCGCCTGCCGCTGGCCGCCGGACAGCCGGCCGACCTCGGTGGTCACCGACGGGATGTCGATGCCGATCGAGTCCAGGCACTCCCGGGCCCGGCGCTTCATCTCCTTGCGGCGCAGGAACGGGATCGGCCGGTAGACCCGCTCGGTGTTGAGGTGCAGGTTGAGGTAGACCGGCAGGCCGTTGATCATCGCGAGATCCTGGAACACCGTCTCGATGCCGAGCGAGCGGGCGTGCGAGACCGACCGCAGGCTCACCGGTTCGCCGTGCACGTGCAGCTGGCCGCTGTCCGGCTTGTGGTAGCCGGTGAGGATCTTGATCAGCGTCGACTTGCCGGCGCCGTTGTCGCCGATCAGGCCGAGGATCTCGCCGGGGCGTACCGACAGGTTGATGTCGCGCAGTGCGGTGACCGGACCGAACCGCTTGCCGACATGGTCGGCCCGGATCGCCGCGGGGGAGTCGTTCACGTCGTCCACCGTTGCCCGCCCTCTCAGGTGCCGGCTCGGCTGAACCGGCCGAGGTAGATGTTGAGCATCATCGCGGCCAGCACCGCGATCCCCAGTACCGCGTTGAACGCGTTGGCGTTGATGCCGGCCAGGGTGAACCCCTCGTGCACGATGCCCAGCGCGATCGCGCCGATCAGCGCGCCGACCACGGTGCCCGATCCGCCCAGCAGTGCGGTACCGCCGATCACCGCCGAGGCGACCGCGAGGAACATGTAGTTGGCGCCGCCGTTGGTCGGGTCGAACGAGCCGACCCGGACCCCGTCGAGGATGCCGGCGAAGCCGGCCAGCAGGCTGGTCAGCGCGAAGCACGCGGTCTTGATCCGGCGGGTACGGATGCCGGCCTCGGACGCCGCGGTCGGGTTGCCGCCGACCGCGAACGTGTACACCCCGAAGCGGGTGCCGGACAGCACGATCTGCATGACGATCACGATGCCGATCGCCCAGCACAGTTCCGACCACTGCCAGCCGCCGATGACCGCCACCAGCGCGCCGCCCTCGGGCGCGTGCACCGGCGAGCCGCCGGACAGCAGCAGCGCCACACCCCACAGCAGGAAGAACATCCCCAGCGTGGTGATGAACGACGGCATCTTCAACACGGTCACGATCAGCCCGTTGGCGATCCCGACGCAGGCGCAGACGACCAGCGCGCCGAGCAGCGCCACGATCAACGGTGCGCCGTTGTTGACGAACACCGCCAGCACGAAGGGGGAGAGGGTGAACATGTAGCCGGCGGACAGGTCGATCTCGCCGCAGATCAGCAGCATCACCTCGCCGGCCGCGATGATCGCCCACGGTGCGAAGTACTGCGCGATGATGTGGTAGTTCGAGCTGTCCGCGAAACCGTTGGTGGTCAGGGCGAAGTAGAGCGCGAGCACGATCGTGACGAGCGCGATGCTCAGTTCCCGCCGGCGCAGCAGGCCGTCGACGACCAGCCGTCCGGCGCTGCCGCGGCCCGCGCGGCCGGGGGAGTCCACAGTGGACCTCGTGGGAGTCTCTGTCATCTGGCGGTCTCCGGGACGGGAGTGCGTCGCCTGCCGGTGCGGCACCGGCAGGCGACTCAGGTCACGACTGGGTGACGGTCAGCGGCGCCGGCAACGGCAGGCTCTTCGGCATGGCCAGCAACCGCTTGCCCTTCGAGCCCTCGTACACCGAGGCCGCCTTGGTGTAGGGCGCGACGTTCTCGGCGGTGACGAACGTCAGACCGGTGTCCATCTCCGGCGGGTGCACCAGCGTGCCGGACAACCGGTACAGGTAGAGGCTGAGCATCGGCAGGAAGCCCTGCAGGTAGGCGGACTGGTCGATGGTGAAGTCCAGCGCACCGGACTGCACGCCCTCGATCGTGTCGTCCAGGGTGTCGTACCCGCCGGCGTGGAACCTGCCCTTCAGCCCCTGCTTCTTGACCATCTGCGCGATGCCCGCGGTGCTGCCGGCGTCGACCGCGTAGACGCCCTTGGCCGACTTGCGCCCCGCGTACGCCGCCTCCATCGCGGACAGTTCGGCCGCCTGCTCGGCGCCGGTGTTGACGGTGTGCACGGTGACGCTCGCGCCGGCGTCGGCGATGGCCTTCTTGATGCCGTCCAGCCGGGGCTGCACGTTGTTGCCGCCGGGCTGCGAGATCCCGACGATGATCTCGCCGGAGTGCACCTGCGACAGGATCCGCTGCCCCATCTTGTACCCGGAGAGGAACAGGTCCTGCCCGATGTACGCCAGGGCGTAGTTGCCGGCGGCCGTCGCGTTGTAGGCGACCACCGGGATGCCCTGGTCGAACGCCTTCTTGCAGCCGTTCTTGAACGCGCTGTCGTCGGTCAGCGCGACGGCGATGCCGTCCGCGCCACCGGAGATCGCCGTCTCCAGCGCGGTGGCCATGGTGGACACGTTGCCGTCCTCGGCGCCGGTCCACTGGTAGTCCAGACCCAGCAGCGCGGCGGCGTCCTTGATGCCGTTCTGGGTCGGTGCGAAGAAGGAGTTGGTGGTGACGTGGTTGATGAACACGAACTTCCACTTGCTCCCCGGTTCGGGGAAGTTGCCGGTGGCGCCGGTGCCACCGGAGTCGTCGCTGTGGGCGCCCTTGCAGGCGGACAGGGCCATCGTTGCTGCCACTGCACCGCCGCCGGCGCCGAACCACTTGAGGATGTCTCGCCGCGAACGATCCGTGGCGGCGCGCTCGTCAGTCACTTTCGGCCTCACACCGGCTCTCGACGATGTACGTGATACCGAACTATGTTCGGTATCACGAATGTTGTCAACCCTTCCCGGCGAGGCGGAAACACGCCGAATCGGCCGGGACGACGGCACACCCGTCCGGCCCGTCCCGGGTACGCGGTGCGTCAGGCCTGGTGGTCGACGAGGGATTCGCGGTGGGCGATGGCCGCCGCCTCGGTCCGGCTGGTGGCGCCCAGCTTGGCCAGGATGTGCGAGACGTGCACGCCCGCGGTGCTCGGCGAGATGTGCAGCCGCTGCGCGATCTGCCGGTTGCTGTGCCCCGCGGCGAGCAGTTCCAGCACGTCGCGCTCCCGGTCGGTCAGGCCGTGCCGGGCCGGCGTCGCACCGGCCAGCCGCGCGATCCGCTGCGCGAGCGGCGCCGCGCCGAGCCGCTCGGCCAGCCCCGCCGCCTCCCGAAGGTGCGCGGCGGCATCCGCCGGGCGGTCGGCGCGGGCGTGCTGGTACAGCGCCTCGGCCAGCTCGTACGGTTGGTCCAGGGCGCGCCAGGCGGCCACCGCCGGGCCGAAACCGCGGCCGTCCAGCAGCGCCCGCAGCATGGTTCGGTGCGCCTCGTCGAACGGCCCGTCCACCTCGATCGCCGCGTCGAGCGCGGCGATCCGCTCCCGCCGTGCCGGTACGCCGGCCGCCGCGCGGCCGCCGCGCTCCAGCCGGGCCCGCAGCACCAGCGCACCGGCGAGCAGCACCGGCCGGGAGTCGTTGCCGTAGTTGACGACCAGCGCCGGATCGGCGAGCGCCCGGTCGAGGTACCGGTCGGCGACGTCCAGCTCGCCGCGCGCCACCGCGACCCCGCACAGCAGCTGATGGCGGGCCAGCAGGCCGAGCAGGTCGTGCCCGTCGACATCGGCGACCAGCCCGGCCGCCTCCTCGGCCGCGCCGAGCTCGCCGCGCAGCAGCGCCAGCCGGCCGGCCAGGATGCGCAGCGCGAGCCGGGTCGCCCGGGGCGGGTCCTCCCGCAGCGCCTCGGCCAGTACCGTGTCCGCCTCGTCCCACCGCCCGGCCAGCATCAGCCCGCGCGCCGCGTACCGGGCGAGCTCGGCGCCGCGGCTGCGGGCCAGGCCGAGCCGGCGGGCCCGGCGGATGCCGTCCCGGGCCACCGCGACAGCCCGCTGCTGATCGCCGAGCCGGGTGTGCAGCGCCGCCTGGTACATCGGTACGGTCAGGGCCAGGTCCGGGCTGTCCAGCCGTTCGGCGAGCGTCGCCGCCTCGGCCAGCAGGGCCAGCTCGCCGGTCATCGCGCCGACCCCGAGCAGCCCGCGTACCGTCACGGTCGGGTCGCCGGTGCGGCGCCCGGCCCGCAGCGCGGCGGTGAACTCGGCGCGGGAGGCCTCGGTACGCAACGGCCGGCCCATCGCCGTCATCCCGAGGATCCGGCCACGCTGCACGCTGTCCGGATCGTCCGGCAGCAGCGACAGCGCGCGTTCCAGATCCTCGATCCCGGTGCCGTCGAGCCGGATCGACAGCCGCCCGCGGTGTTCCAGCAGCAGCGCGGCCCGGTCGGGCTCGGCCCGCTCGTCCACGGCGGCGAGGCCCGCGCTGGCCAGCTCGATGCCGTGCGGGTAGTCGCCGGTGAGCATGGCCGCCTCGGCCGCCGCGGTCAGCACGTCCACCCGGTCCACGCCGAGCCGGCCGGCCGGATCGTCCACCCGGTCCCACACCTGCAGGACCCGGTCGAGCAGGTGCTGCTGCTCGGCGTACGCGTAGGAGCGGTACGCGCGGACCGCGCCGCGGTGGGCGGCGGTCAGCGTCGTCCCGGCATCGCCGGCGGCGTCCGCGTGCGCGGCCAGTTCGGCCAGCGATGCGCTGTCCCGCAGGGCTTCCGCGTACCGGGCGTGCACCCGGGCGCGCTCGCCGGGCAGCAGGTCCTCGTACACCGCCTGGCGGATCAGCGCGTGCCGGAAGTCGTACCCGTCGCCGTCGACCACCAGTAGGCTGCGGTCGACCAGCTCGCGCAGCAGCCCGTCGAGGTCGTCGTCCGGGCCCGGCTCGGCGACCTCGGCCAGCAGCCGGTGGTCGAGCCGGCCGCCGGCCGCCGACGCGGTACCCAGCAGCCGCCGGGCGGGCGCGGGCAGCGAGCGCGGACCGTCCAGCAGCAGCTCGCGCAGGCTGTCCGGGGTACGGTCGCCGGCCCGGGCGAGCGCCTCGACGAACAGCGGGTTGCCGTCGCTGCGTTCCCGGATCCGGCGCACCGCGACCGGATCCGGGGTGGCGCCGAGGATGGCGGCGAGCTGGTCGCCGACCTGGGCCTCGGACAGCGGACCCAGCCGCAGCGTCGTGGTCCGCGGGCCGCGGGCCAGCTCGGACAGCAGCGGGCGCAGCCGTGCCGTGCCGGCGTCCGCCGGGCGGTAGGTCGCCGCGAGCAGCACGCCCGGCTGGACCAGGTTGCGGGCCAGGAAACCGAACAGCTCGCGGCTGGCGGCGTCGGCCCAGTGCAGGTCCTCGATCGCCACCAGCAACGGCCGGTCCGCGGCGACGGTCTCGAACAGCGCCAGCACCGCCTCGTGCAGCCGGTGCTTGCCGCCGGAACCCGGCTGCTCGGCTCCCAACTGGGGGAACCACTCGGCGAGCTCGTGCGCCCGCCCGCCCGGTCCGTCGCTGATCAGCCGCCGCACCACCGCCACGAACGGCGCGTACGCGAGGCCGTCGCCGCCCAGCTCCGCGCAGGCGCCGGTCACCACCCGTACCCGGGCGGGCACCGAGGCGGTGAACTCGGCCAGCAGCCGGGACTTGCCGATGCCCGCCTCACCGGCGAGCAGCGCCACCGCCGGCCCGTGCCCGACCGCCGTCTCCAGGGTCGCGAGCAACGTCGCCAGCGCCTCGTCCCGACCGACGAGTACCGGACTGACCACCTGCCGCGCCACCACCGCGCCAGCATAGGAGGAGGCGGTCGCCGGCCGGCGGTGTGCGGGTAAATACCGAGATCGCCGGATGTGCGGCGGGTGTTTAGGCGGCGAGCCTCGACCCATGACGAGCTACCCCTTGCGCAGTATTGCCGCCCACGAGTTCGAGACCTGGGCCCGCATGATCACCACCACCTACGGGCAGGACTGGCGCGACGGCGCGCTGCGCAGCGCGCAGACCTCGATCGAGCCGGAACGCACCACCGCCGCGTTCGACGGCGAGCAACTGGTCGGCGGAATGTCCATCTACGGGCGCTCCCTCACGGTTCCCGGTGGGTACGTGCCGGTCGCCGGCGTGACGCTGGTCGCGGTGCTGCCCACGCACCGCCGGCGCGGGCTGCTCACCGCGATGATGCGCCGCCAGTTCACCCAGCTGCACGAGTCCGGGGGCGAGCCGGTCGCCGCGCTCAACGCGGCCGAGGCCACCATCTACGGCCGGTTCGGGTACGGGATCGCGAGCCACCTGGCGCTCCTCGAGGGCGACACCCGGTTCCTGACGATGCGGCCGGACGTCGAGACCGGCGGCAGCATCCGGCTGCTCGACGCCGAGGCGGCCCGGCCGCTGCTGGAGAAGATCTACGACACGGCGTGCCGGGACACCGCCGGCTGGGTCGACCGCACCGACCGGTACTGGACCGCCCGGCTCTACGACGCCGAGCACGTGCGCGACGGCGGTACCGCGCTGCGCTTCGCCGTGCACACCGACGCGGCGGGCACGGTGGGCGGCTACGTGTTCTACCGCTCCGCCGGCGGCACCGTGCGGGTGGTCGAGCTCGCCGCGACCACCCGCGGCTCGTACGCGGCGCTGTGGCGGTACCTGATCGACCTCGACGGGCACGACCACGTCAGCTACCAGGGGGCCACCGACGAGGTGCTGCCCCACCTGCTGCGCGACCCGCGGGCGGTGCACCGGACCGTGGTCGACAACCTGTGGGTACGGCTGGTCGACGTCGGCCGGGCGCTGACCGCGCGCCGCTATGCGAGCCCGGTCGACGTGGTGTTCCAGGTCGAGGACGAGTTCTGTGGCTGGAACGCGGGCCGCTACCGGCTGCGCGCCGACGGCGACCGGGTCGACTGGGAACCCACGCGGGACCGCGCCGAGCTGCGGCTGTCGGCGACCGAGCTGGGCGCCGCGTACCTCGGCGGCACGACCCTGACGGAACTGGCCGCCGCCGGCCTGGTCGAGGAGCTGCGGCCCGGCGCGGTGGCCACCGCGTCGCGGGCCTTCCGGGCCGACCGGGACCCGTTCCACCCCTCCGGCGGCGCGTTCCCGGCGTTCTGAGCCGGATGCGGGCGGGCCGGCAACCGACCCCGCCCGCCCGCGTCAGCCCTCCGGATAGAACAGGAACAGGGTGCACCCGGTGGTCGTGCCGGGCACGTGCCAGCTTCCCGCCGGCGCGTGCAGGAACGTACCGGCGGGGTGGTCGGTTGCGCCGTCGTGGAAGGTGCCGGCGACCACGTACACCTCCTCCGGGCCGGGTTGGTGCACGTCGCGGTGCGGCCACGAGGTACCGGGCGCCATCTCCAGCACGTGCGCGTGCGCGCCGGTCCGCCCGGTCCACAGGGTGCGCAGCCGGATGCCGGGGAACAGCTCGCGGCCCTCGGCCTCGTCGACGTGCGCGGCGGTGTAGCCCGGCTGGGCCAGGATCTCGGGATGCGATGCCCCTGGCGACGGCTGGGTGCCCGCGGGTGTCGGTTTCGATGGCATGGCCTCACCGTGCCGCCGGCACCCGGTTCACGACAGCGCCCGGCCCGCCAGCCTGGGGTACTTTTCTGCCATGCATCGTGTGGTCGCGCTGGTGCGTCCGGTGCAGTCGACGTTCGAACTGGGCTGCGCGGTCGAGGTGTTCGGCACGCGACGCCCGGGCGTGCCGGCGCACTACGAGTTCGCCGTGTGCACGCCGCGGCCCGGGCCGGTGCCGACCTCGGCCGGGTACACGATGTCGGTGCCGCACGGCCTGCCGGCGCTGGCGACCGCCGACACGGTGATCATCCCGGGCTGGCTGCCGGTGACCGCGGTGCCGTCGCCGGCGGTACTGGACGCGCTGCGGCAGGCGCACGCCCGCGGCGCCCGGTTGGTGACGATGTGCTCGGGGGTCTTCGCGCTGGCCGCCACCGGCCTGCTGGACGGCCGGTCGGCCACCAGCCATCCCGACCGGGCCGAGCAGCTGCAGCGCCGGTACCCGCGCATCCGGGTCGAGTCGCGGCGCCGCTTCGTCGACCACGGCGACGTGGCCACCAGCGCGGGCGCGGGCGCCGGCCTGGACCTGTTCCTGCATCTCGTCGGCCGCGACCACGGCGCCGGGTACGCCGCCGCGCTCGCCCGGCACATGGTGCTGCCGCCGGGGCAGCCCGAGCCGCCCGTCACCGCCGCGCCGCCGGAGCGGGGCCCGGCCCTCGACGGGGTACTGGACTGGGCCGAGGCGCGGCTGGACGCGGATCTGTCGGTGGCCGACCTGGCCGCCCGGCTGCACGTCTCGACCCGTACGCTGGCGCGCCGGTTCGCCGACGAGCTCGGTACCAGCCCGGGCGCCTGGCTGCTGGCCCGGCGGCTGGCGCGGGCCCGCGACCTGCTGGCCGGTACGGATCTGCCGGTCGAGGCCGTCGCGGCCCGGGTCGGCCTGCGCTCGGCGGTCAACCTGCGCCGGCGGTTCCACGCCCACGTCGGCACCACCCCGGGCGCCTACCGGCAGGCGGCGCGCGGCTGACCCGCGCCGCTCGTTCCGGTTGCACCACCGCCGGCCGAGCCACGCTCGGCTGCACCACGCGCACCGGCCGGGCAACGCTCGTCGAGCCGGTTGCGCGACCGCCGGCCGGTTCAGGCCGGGAAGAACGCGATCCGGGCGTGGTACTCGCCGTGCACGTGCGTGGTGTCGCTGGTGATCCACAACCCGGCGTCGGTGGCGAGGATGCAGAACACGCCGACCCCGCGGTCCTTGCGCGGGTTCCAGGCCAGCGCCCGCCCGTTCGAGGTGGACACCGCGGCGATACCGGGCCGGGACACCGCACCGGGGCCGGCGCTGTTGTTGCCCTTCGGGTTGTCCAGCCACCGCTGGTGCCCGCCGACGTACACCGCGGCGTCGGTGATCGCCGCCGACAGCAACGTGTCGCCACCGGTCCAGTTGACCCAGGCCGGGCTCCCGTCGCCGGCGAGGTCGAACCGGGCGACCGCGTCGCACAGCTTGCCGGCCCGGCCGCCGCCGGTCGCCGCCACCACGAACCAGCCGCCGCCCGGCGCCACCGCGATGCCCCGGACGTAGGTGGGGAAGTGGTCGGAGCACTGTGGCTGGTACCGGGTGGTGGACCACGGGTCGAGCCGGACGTTTCCGGCGCCGAGGTCGGCGACGGCGAGCTGGGCGCGGGCCCGGCCGGCGACCTGGTCGAAGTTGCCGCCGAAGATCAGCGTGCGGTGGTCGGGGGTCACGGCCAGGGCGGTGACCTTGATCGGCGAGCGGGCGCCGCTGGTGGTGTGCCGCGGTACGGCCAGCCGCAGGTTCACGTCGCCGGTGGCGCGGCCGGTGGCCGGGTCGAACGAGGCCAGCGCCGGCCGCGACCTCCGGTCGACGGTCTGGAACGAGCCGCCCGCGATCAACCGGTCACCGGCCAGCACGAGCCGGGCGACCGGCCCGTCGAGCGTCGAAGGCCGGAACCCGGGCCAGGCGGCGCCGGTACCGGCATCCACCCGGGCGAGGTACGGCGCCCGGGCCGACCCGCCGGAGCGGAACGAGCCCGCCACGTACAGCGACCTGCCGTCCGGCGCGGCGGCGAGCGCGGTGACCGGCCCGTCCAGTACCGGCCGGAACCGGGTGTCGATCGCCCCGGTACGGGCGTCGAACGCGAACAGTGACCTGATCCGCCGCACCTGGTTGGAACCGGCGTCTCGTTCGGAGCCGAACGATCCGGCGGCGTACATCAACTCGCCGACCTGGACCACCTGGTACACCGACCCGTCGAGCACGTCGGGCGTCCAGCTCGCCGGATCGTCGGACACCACGCCGCCGCCGGCGGCCGGCCGCCGCGCGCCGTCGGGCGCCGCCCGCGCCGGGGTCGTCAGGGCGGCGGCGCAGGCCGTGACACACAGCCACAGCAGGGCACCGAGCAACCGACCGCGCAGCGCGCTGTTCGTACCGGGCATGCTGACCTCTTCCGGCAGACCACCGAAGCGGGCCCAGCGTAAGGCCGATGTTGCTCTCTGTTGTGCCATCGAAGCCCGACTCGCACGAACCGGTGATATCCGGCGTTTCGTCCGCGAGCCGAGGGAGCGGCGCCCGCCCGCCTCTCAACCGTCCGCGGGTCTGCGGGCGTGGACGCGTTCGATGCTGCCCGCCTTGATGCGCTCGACCGCCACGATCTCGAACCCGGCCGCCTCGACCAGCGGCAGTTGCCGGCGGGTGAAGTACTCGCCGGCACTGCGGATCGTCCAGCGCTCCAGCAGCCACTGGGCGGCGTGGATCGGCGGCCAGGTGCTGGCGACGTGGTCGACCAGCAGCAGCCGCCCGCCCGGTACCAGCACCCGGCGCATCTCGCGGATCGCCGCGGCCGGGTCGGGGATCGAGCACAGCGCCAGCGCGCACGCCACCGTGTCGAACGACGCGTCCGGCAGTGGCAGGTGTTCGGCGTCGCCCTCCCGCAGGTCGGCGTCGAGGCCGAGGTCGGCGGCGCGGCGGCGGGCGATGGCGAGCATGGCCGGGCTCAGCTCCACCCCGGTCAGCGTCACGCCGGCGGGGTAGTACGGCAGGTTGCGGCCGGTGCCGGGGGCGATCTCCAGCACCCGGCCGCGGACCCGTTCGCCCAGCCACTGCCGGTCGCCGCCGAACCAGATCCGTTCGTAGAACGCCATCTGCCGGTCGTAGTGCGCGGCGCCGGAGTCCCACACCCGCCGCTGCCGCGCGGTGGGGTCGTCGCCGTCGGTATCGCTCATCAACAGAGCCTGCCCCTCCTCGGCTGCGGAAAGATCGACGCTACGCCAGCCGGCGAGCCGTCCGGTACACGCCGCGGAACCCGTCAGGACGCCACGGCGATCCCCCGGTACGGGGCGAAACGCGTGACGGCGATGCCGGCGACGCCGGGGGAGCCGCCGGCGGCTGCGCGCAGCCGCGGCGCCGGGGTGCGGGTGGCCGCGCGGTGCGCGGCGGCGGTGGTCCACTCGGCCAGGTTGACCGCCCGGGTGCCGTTGAGGCCGAGGTGGAAGTGCGCCGCGGTCAGCCCGGCGGCGGGCGCTGCCGCCTCGGTACCGGCGGCCGCGAACACGCCGTCGACCCACGTCCGTGGCCGCTGCGGGTCGGTGCCGTCGAACTCGACGGTGACCGTGACCAGGCAACCGGTCGGCGGTGCGGCCGGTGCCCGACCGGTGCTGCGGTACCGGCGGTAGGCGGTGACCCGCCGATGCTCGATGCCGGTCAGCCGCGCCCGGACCGCGCGCAGCCAGCGCTGCCGCTCGCCGCCGACGAACCGGCGGGGTGCGTCCGGATCGGTCCACTGCTGGTAGTGCAGGACCGTGGCGGCGTCCTCGCCGAGCAGGCAGTGGTAGGCGAGCAGCCCGGGAGGTGGCGATGACTCGCGCCAGGCGGCCAGCACGGCGTCGGCGGCGCGCCGTTGGTCACCGCGCCGCACGCCCCACTCGCCGATCAGGACCACGCCCACGCCGGCGCGGGCCAGGTCGGGCACCGAATCCGCGTCGGCCCACATGACCCCTCCAAAATGCCTCTCAATGGCACTTTACCACGAGGAGCGAACGCGCCTGATAGGCTCGACTGCGTGACCGGCCCGGCGCCCTCCCTGCGCGACCGCAAGAAACAGCGCACCCGCGTGCTGCTGCACGAGACGGCGCTGCGGCTGTTCCTGCAGCGCGGCTTCGACGCCGTCACGCTCGACGAGCTGGGCGAGGCGGCCGAGGTGTCCAGGCGCACCTTCTTCCGCTACTTCGCCGCCAAGGACGCGGTGGCGCTGGCCGCCGAGACCGAGCTGTGGGACGCCTACCTGCACCGTCTGGCCGACCGCGAGTGGCGCGGCAGCGTGCTCGCCGCGCTGCGTGACAGCCTCACCGACACCGTCCGCGCGATGGGCGACGAGTGGCTGCGCCGGTTCCTCGCCACCAGGGGGCTGATCGCCCGCACCCCGGCGCTGCGCGCCGCGAGCGACGCGGCGGGCATCCGGACCCAGGACCGCATCGCCGACGTGCTGGACACCGCGCTCGGCGGGGAGCGCGACCTGCGGGTCCGGCTGCTCGCCGAGCTCACGCTGGCCGCCTGGCGCTGCGCGGCCCGCGAATGGGTGCGCGGCGACAAGCGCCCCGCCGGCCGCGCCAAGGTCGACGGCCTGGTCCGGCACCTCGACGACGCGTTCGACGCACTGCCCGCCGCTCTCGGCCTCACCGCACCCGCCCGGGACGCGGCCGGCCCGGCGGCGGCCAGCGCCGGTGCCGCGTCGCGGCGCCGCTGACCGCACGACCCCGCCGGTGGGGTGCGGCGGGCCGCCGGATCGGGGCGAATGCCGTACGATCGCTGCTTCCGGCCGGTGCCGCGGGCCTGGTGGCGTCGGCCCGCCGCCGAAGAAGGAGCAGCGATGGCGACCTTCGGGCAGTCGGACGATCTGCACGGGGCGCGGTTCGTCGAGACCGATCTGCGTGGCGCCCGGTTCGTCGGCGCCAACCTCTCCGGCGCGGTCCTGCGCGGCGTCGATATCCAGAACGCCGAGATCGACGCGCCGTGGCTGTCGGAGGGCGACAGCTTCCTGCGGATCAACGGCGTCGACGTGGTACCGCTGGTCGAGGCCGAGCTGGATCGCCGGTTCCCGGGCCGCGCGCAGCGCCGGGCGGCGGACCCGGCCGGGCTGCAGGCGGCCTGGGCGGTGCTGGAACGCAGCTGGGCCGAGGTGCTGGCGCGGGTGGCGGCGATGCCGCCGGACGCGGTCGACGTGTCGGTCGCCGGCGAGTGGTCGTTCGCGCAGACGCTGCGGCATCTGGTGCCCGCCACCGACACCTGGCTCCGCCGCGGGGTACTGCGGGTCGAGCAGCCGTACCACCCGCTCGGGCTGGCGAACGCCGGCGCCGAGGAGGACGGCCTGGACCTGTCGATCTTCGTCACCGGGACCCCGAGCTACGCCGACGTCCAGGCGGTACGGGCCGACCGGGTGGCGATGGTGCGCGACCACCTCGCCGCGCTCACCCCGGAGCTGCTGGACGAGCCCCGGGCGAACCCGTGGAACGCGCGGTACCCGGAGACCGTCCGGTCCTGCCTGCACGTGATCTTCGAGGAGGAGTGGGAGCACCTGCGCTTCGCCGTGCGGGACCTGGACATCATCTCCTCGCCGGCCGAATGAGCGCGCCGGGCGACACCGGAGCCGACCGAACAGGACGGGGATGGCAGTGACACTGACGATTCGTCCGTTGGACGTCGACACCTGGGACCGGTTCGCCGAGCTGGTCGAGCGCAACAACGGCGTCTACGGCGGCTGCTGGTGCATGGGGTTCCACCCCGAACGCAACCAGCGCGACCTGGACTTCCGCACCGCCAAACAGGAACGGGTACGCACCGACCGGGCGCACGCCGCCCTCGTGCTGGACGCGGACGGCGCCGCGCAGGGCTGGTGCCAGTTCGGCAGCCCCGAGGAACTGTCGAGGATCAAGAACCGGCTGGCGTACGAGAAGGACCCGCCGCCGCGGCCGGACTGGCGCATCACGTGCGTGTTCGTCGACAAGAAGCACCGCGGCCAGGGCATCGCGCGGGCGGCGGTGACCGGTGCGCTGGAGCTGATCGCGGCCGCGGGCGGCGGCGTGGTCGAGGCGATCGCGGAGACCACCGCGGATCGCCGGACAGCGGGCCGGTTCCTGTTCAGCAGCACCGTCGAGCTGCTCGAACAGCTCGGGTTCGCGCGGCTTCGGCAGGTGGGCAAGCACGCCTGGATCGTGCGCCGCGTCGTCGATCCCGCCTGATCGGTACCGGCGAGCCGGATCGGCGTCACCCGGCGACGGTGACGGCGATGCTGTGCCAGCCGGTGGCGCCGCGGGGAAACGGCGTGCGCCTGGTCTGCGGCTGGGTGACGCCGGTGCCGTCGGTGGCCCGGACGGTCAGCTGGTGGTCGCCGGCCGTGGCGCCGTGCCAGTCGAACGACCACTGCCGCCACACGTCGCTGTCCACGGTCCGGGCGAGCCGTGCCGGCCGCCAGGGGCCGTCGTCGACACGTACCTCGACCCTGTCGATGCCCCGGTGCTGCGCCCAGGCCACCCCGGCCACCGGCACGGTGCCCGGCTTGACCTGCCCGAACGGCTTCGGCGTGTCGATCCGGGACGCCGTCCGGACCGGGCCGAGCCGGGACCACTTGCGCCGCACCCAGTACGGGTCGTAGGCGCGGAACGTGGTCAGTTCCAGGTCGACCAGCCACTTGCACGCCGACACGTACCCGTAGAGACCGGGCACCAACATCCGCACCGGGAAGCCGTGCTTGATCGGTAGCGGCTCGCCGTTCATCGCCACGGCGAGCAGCGCGTCCCGGCCGTCCATGACGGTGTGGACCGGGGTGCCGATGGTCATGCCGTCGGCGGAGCGGGACACCAGCTGGTCGGCGCCATGCCGGACGCCCGCCTCGCGCAGCAGATCGGCCAGCCGGGCGCCGATCCAGCGTGCGTTGCCGGCGAGGTGCCCGCCGACCTCGTTGGACACGCACGACAGCGTGATGTCGCGCTCGACCAGTGGCCGCCGCAGCAGCTCCCGGTACGACAGGGTCAGCGGGCGGTCGACCATGCCGTGCACCCGCAGCTGCCAGCTGTCGGCCGGCACCTGCGGCAGCGACAGCGCCGTGTCGACCCGGTAGAAGTCCGCGTTGCTGGTCCGCCACGGGCTGATGCCGGGCACCGACAGCTCGGTACCCGCCGGGATCGGCTTCGCCCGCTCGGCCGGCGCGGGGATCCGGAGCGACGCTCGGGACGACGCCGCGGAGTACCGGCGGTCCTGCACGGTGGTGCCGACCGCGCCGGCGGCGCCGCCGAGTACGGCCAACCCGGCCGCGCCACCGGCCGCCCGCAACACCGATCGCCGGTCGGCACGCGCCGGACCGTCGACGGTACCGGCCGGGCGCGGACGGTACTGCGGCCAGCCGCTCCGCAGCAGGCGGTGCAGGGTCAGGAAGGCGGCGATGCCGGCGAGGGCGGCGAGCAGCGACGGCAGCCCGTCGGCCGGGCCCGCCGCGTTCCCGGTCACCGCGGCGAGCGCGCCGACGACGCCGAACACGGCGACACCGGCGACGCCCAGCCACCGGCGACGCACCCCGACCACGCCCACCGCGACCGCGTATCCGGCGAGTACCAGATAGATGCCGGCCAGCAGCGCGGTCTTGTCCTGCTGGCCGAAGGTGCGGATCGCGAAGTCCTTCAACCACTCCGGCGTCAGCAGGACGAACCGGTTGCCGACCGCGATCACCGGCGCCGACTCGGGTCGCACGAACGCGGCCACCAACCGGCCGACGCCGAGCGCCGCCACCGCACTCACCAGCCCCAGTACCGCACCCAGACCGAGCCGCCGCAACGCCGCCCGCACCCTGCTGCCGCCGGACATGCACCCTCCCGTACGTGTGAAGCACAGACGGGCGGA
This sequence comes from Actinocatenispora comari, assembly GCF_017312725.1. GTDB lineage: Bacteria > Actinomycetota > Actinomycetes > Mycobacteriales > Micromonosporaceae > Actinocatenispora > Actinocatenispora comari. Next base: position 187,724 of record NZ_BOPO01000053.1, read on the forward strand.
GGCGCCGAGCCGCCGCCCGCCCGACGACCCCTTTGGGGGTCAGGACATCGCCGGCATGAGCACCGTGTCGACCAGGTACACGGTGGCGTTCGCGGTCTGCACGTTGCCGCACACGACCTTCGCCGGCGTCTTGTTGCCGGGGCCCTTGACGGTGAACGAGTCACCGCTGCCGGACACCGTCACCGACGCGCCGTTGAGCGTCTTGTGGCTGCCGGCCAGCTGCCCCGGGCCGAGCCGTTCACCGACCACGTGCAGCTTCAGGATCGAGACGATCTGCTGGTCGGTCAGCTTGCTCATGGTCGACTTCGGGATCTTCGCGAACGCGTCGTTCACCGGCGCGAACACCGTCAGCTTGGGCGCCCCGTTGAGCGTGTCGACCAGTTTCTCCTTCTTCACCAACGAGACCAGTGTGGACAGCAGCGGGTTGCCGCTCGCCGCGGTCGCCACCGGCACCTTCGCCATCGCGGCGGTGCTGCCCGGGTTCGACGGGTCGGTCGGGATCTTCGAGCATGCGGCACCGAACGGTGTCGCCGCCGGCTTGGCCGACGCCTTGCTCGTCGCCGCGGCCGACGGTGTGCCGGACGAGCCGCTGTCGCCGCCCGAACCGCTGCTCCCGCAGGCCGCCAGCGGCACGGTCAGCGCGGCCGCCAGACCCACCGCCGCCACCAGGTGCTTCCTACCCATGATCGAACCTCGTCTCCGTCGTGTCGTTGCCGTGAGCCGTGCCGTGGTCCCGTGTTGCCGGGAACCAGTCGGCCGAACCAGACGGGGTTCGTGGCGCCGGACCGTCCGGATGGGTCGCACCTTCGCAACGCCGGCGAATCGCCTCCGCGCCGGTACCCGACGCCCACCGGCACCCATCCGAACCCGCCGCGGGACCGAACTCCAGTCGGCAACGAGCGGGAGGTCTGGTGGTACGGCAACGAACTCGGCCCGGTGACGGGCAGCCGGTGCGGCCACCGGCGGACGACGATCCGGTCGGCGCGCTGCTGGTCCGTACCGCGCGCGGCGACGAGCCGGCGTTCGCCGAGCTGTACGAACACGTCGCGCCTCGGGTGTACGGGCTGTGCGTACGGGTGCTGCGCGATCCGGGCCAGGCCGAGGAGGTCAGTCAGGAGGTCCTGTTGGAGCTGTGGCGCCGCGCCGCGCGGTACCAGCCGGATCGCGGCACCGGTCTGGTCTGGGTGCTGACGGTTGCGCATCGACGCGCGGTCGACCGGGTCCGCAGCGCGCAGGCCCGTACCGACCGGGAGGAACGTGCTGCGGCGACCGCCACCCCGCGCGGCGGCGACGAGGTGGCGGAGCAGGTGACGATCCGGATGGAACACCAGCAGGTTCGCCGCTGTCTGCGCGCGCTGACCGAACTCCAGCGCCAGGCGGTCACGCTGGCCTACTACCACGGCCGTACCTACCGGGAGGTGGCGGAGTTGCTCGGCGTGCCGCTGCCGACCATCAAGAGCCGGATGCGCGATGCGCTGATCCGGCTCCGCGACTGCCTGGCGGTGGCCCGATGAACCGCGGGTACCCGTTCCGGCGGCACAGCGCCGACGTGCACACCCTGATCGGCCCGTACGTGCTGGACGCGGTCACCGGGCCGGAACGCCACGCGGTGGAGCGGCACCGGGTGCACTGCCCGAGCTGCGACGCCGAGATCGCCGAGCTGACCGCCACCGCCGCCCGGCTGGCCGACTCGACCATCCGTACCCCGCCGGAGGCGTTGCGGCAGCGGGTGCTCGCCGAGGCGCGTCGGACCAGGCAGGACCCGCCGTCCGCGCACGCCGACGCGGTTCGCCGGATCGGCTGGCACGGCTGGGATGCGGTCGCCGCGGTGCTGCTGCTGGTGGTGTTCGCGGTGCTGGTGACCTACGGCGTGCAGCAGACCAGGGTGGACCGGGCGCGGCAGCAGAACGCGGTCGCGCAGAGCCGGCAGCAGGACGTCGCCGCGGTGCTCGCCGCACCCGACGCCGAGCTGGTACCGACGACGCTGCCGGACGGTGCGCGCGGTCGGTTGGTGGTGTCCCGCTCCGACGACCGCGCCGTCGTCACGCTGACCGGGCTGCCGGCACTGTCCGGCCGGCACACGTACCAGCTGTGGCTGGTGTCCGGTGCCGGGCACCCGGCCTCGGTCGGGGTGCTCGACGTCGGCACCCGGTCGACCACCCGGGTGGTGTCCGGGATCGCGGCTGCCGAGGCGTTCGCCGTCTCCACCGAACCCGCCGGCGGATCCACCCGGCCGACCAACATCTGGGCGTCCGTCCCGCTCACCGGCTGAACCGGTGTGGTGAGGAAACCTTCCTGTCCGGCGAGCTGCGTCGCTGACCCGTAGGTATTCGGAGCGAAGCAGACGCCGGATGGGTGCCCGGCCCGGATGTCGAGCCGAAAGGATGGCCGCCGGTCGATGTCGGCGCGCGGCATCCGCCGGCTGCCTAGCGTCGGCCCTGTCGCCCGGCAACGGGGCCGGGCAACGGATCAGGAGGCGACCATGTGGGGCTCCATCGTGATCATCATCGGCGGCTGGTGCCACGGCTGGCACGGCTGGTGGTGAACACCGCACCAGGATCGACTGACACGGATGCATCGGCGCCGCACCGTCTGGTGCGGCGCCGAGCCGTGCCGCCACCCGTTCGGTGCCGCCGGCCGGTACGTGTCGGCGGTCGGACCGGACGGTACCGGCGACGCCGGACTCCCGTTGTCGACGGGGATCGCGGTATGCGCCGCGGATCCGGCCCAACCGCACCGCGGCCGGCACCGAACCCCTGGGGTACGGCAGCGAGGTCGCCCACGCGACCGCCGTCGCGGCCCGGCCCCGAACACGAGACCGGTTTTCGAGGAGGGAACATCATGCGCAAGGTCAAGGCTTGTCTGCTGCTCGCGCCCGTGGCGGCGTTCTCGATGCCGTTTGTGGCGTCGACCGCGGCCTCGGCGGCACCGGCGACGAACTACTCGGCGACGCTGAATCCGCTCAACCATGCCAGCGGTTCGGGCATGTTGAGCCTGACGATGAACGGGAACAAGGCCACCGTCACCGAACACGTGTCGGGGCTGGCGGCCACGTTCATGAACGGCCCGTACCCGCACGTGCAGCACATCCACATCGGCGCGCAGGGCAAGTGCCCGACGGCGGCGGCCGACAAGAACGGTGACGGCGTCGTGGACACCGCCGAGGGGCAGCCGTCGTACGGCGCGATCGGCACCACGCTGTCGACCAAGGGCGACACCAGCCCCAAGGCCGGTACCGACGTCAAGATCGCGCCCGGCGGCGGCAGCTTCGACTACAGCCGTACCATCACCCTGGACGCCAAGACGATGTCCTCGGTGCAGGCGGGGACGGCGGTGATCGTGGTGCACGGGCTGGACCCGACCACGCTGAGCAAGAAGGCGCAGGGGGAGAAGAGCAACCTGGTGCCGTCGCTGCCGCTGGCGGCGACCTCACCGGCCCTGTGCGGTCCGTTGACCAGCATGCCGGCCGGTGGCGCCGCGACCGGCGGCGGCTCCACCTCCGGCGTCGAGGACGTCTGGATGTTCGTGGCCGGTGGCGCCGCGCTGACCGCGGCCGGCGCCGCGCTGGTGCTGCGGCGGCTGGCGACCAGTACGCACTGATGGCCCTCCGCGCCTCGACGGGTCGACGCCTGCGCCGGGTGGCGCTGGCGTCGGCCGTCGTGCTGGCCTTCGGTGGCGGCTCGGCGATCGCCCTGGCCGCCACCGAGCAGTCCCGCCCGCCCCGACCTCCCGCGGCGGGGACCACACCCGCGGTCGCGCGGTCGCGGGCGGGCGCCGGCCCACCGGCGGCGGCCGACACCACCAGTCCCGCACCGCGGTCGCCGTCGGTGGCGCCCACACCGGTCAGCTATCCCGCCTCGACACCCACCCACCTGGGGATCCGGAAGATCGGCGTGGACGCGCCGCTGCGGCAGGTCGGCCGGGACGCGCACGGCGCGATCGGCGTGCCGCAACCCGGCCCGCACTACGACGACCCCGCCTGGTACCGGTACTCGCCGACCCCCGGTCAGATCGGGCCGGCGGTGATCGTCGGCCACATCGACTCCGCCTCCGACGGCCCCTCGGTGTTCTTCCGGCTCGGTGCGCTGCGCCGCGGCGACACGATCTCGGTACGACGTGCCGACGGCCGCCGTGTTACGTTCGGCGTGGACCGGGTCGCCGAGTACCCGAAGGACCGGTTTCCGACCGCGACGGTGTACGGCGCGACCCGTACCGCCCAGCTGCGGCTGATCACCTGCGGCGGCTCCTTCGACCGGCAGGCCCGAAGCTACCGCGACAACATCGTGGTGTACGCCTCGTTGCGCGGCGATGGGCCCTAGCATCGCCTGGTGCGGTACCAGGAGCGGTGCCGCGGCGGGGAGGTCCGGTGGAACACAGGCGCGACAGCCCGGCCGGCCGGTCGCCGGGGCCGGGCGACGGGATCGGCACGCTGCTGGTGCGCACCGCCCGCGGCGACGAGAGCGCCTTCACCGAGCTGTACGACGCGGTCGCCGCCCGGGTGTACGGGCTGTGCCTGCGGTTGGTCCGCGATCCGGCCCAGGCCGAGGAGGTCAGCCAGGAGGTGCTGCTGGAGGTCTGGCGCACCGCGGCCCGCTACCGGCCGGAGCACGGCTCCGGGCTGGTCTTCGTCCTCACCGTCACCCACCGCCGGGCGGTCGACCGGGTACGCAGCGCCCAGGCCCGGCGCGACCGCGAGCACCGCGCCGGTACGGCGGCCGGCGGCGACACGGTCGACGACGTGGTCGACACGGTGACCGCGCGACTGGAGTACCAGCAGGTGCGCCGGTGCCTGCGTACCCTCACCGCGTTGCAGCGGCAGGCGATCGAGCTTGCCTACTACGGTGGCCGCACCTACCGTGAGGTCGCCGAGACGCTCGACGTCGCGTTGCCGACGGTCAAGAGCCGGATGCGCGACGCGCTGATCCGGCTGCGGGACTGCCTGGAGGTGAGCCGACGATGACCGACCACCGGCCTCCCGGCTCGGACGACCAGGTGCACACCCTGATCGGCCCGTACGTCCTGGACGCGCTCGACGAAGCCGAACGGGCCGCGGTCACGGCGCATCTCGCGCACTGCCCGAGCTGTGCGGCGGAGGTCGCCGAACTGCGCGCCACCGCGGTCCGGCTGGCCGACCCGACCACGGCCGATCCACCCGCGAGGTTGCGGGACGCCGTGCTGGCCGAGGCGCGCCGGACCCGGCAGGAACCGCCGCAGCTCCGCGACCGGCGGCCCGGCACACACCGGTGGCGGCGCTGGGTCGGCGCGGCGGCGGCCGCGGTGGTGTTGGTGGTCGCCGCGGTCGTCGTCACCTCCGTGGTGCAGCAGCGTCGGATCGACGCGGCCAGGCACACGGCGGCGGTCGCGGCGGCTCGGCAGCGGCGCATCGACGCGGTCCTGTCCGCGCCCGACGCCACCGTCGTACCGGCGACGCTGCCCGGCGGCGCGCGCGGCCGGCTGGTGCTGTCCCGGCAGCGCGATCTGGGCGTGGTGACCCTCTCCGGGCTGCCGCGGCTGTCCGGCCGGCACACCTACCAGCTGTGGCTGGTCGTCGCCGGCACCCCGCACAACGCCGGCGCGCTGCCGGTCGGTACCGCAGGGGCCAGCCGGGTGCTGACCGGGGTGCGATCCGCCGCCGCGTTCGCCCTCTCCACCGAACCGGCCGGCGGTTCGCCGCGGCCCACCCACCTGTGGGCGACGGTACCGCTGCGCCGCTGACGGCGTCTCGTTGGTGCGGCGTCGACGCCGCTGGCCCGCCCGTTCGTCACCCGTACGGCGGTGGGCACCCATCCGTTGCCGGGCGCCGGATCGAACCCCTGTCGTACCGCGTTTCGTTGGGAGGACGGCGATGCACTCCACCACCGAACGGGCCGCGCCGCCGCGGCCGCGTCCCGCGCCGGACCGACTGCTCGCCGGCGTACCCGTGCGCTCCCGGTGGCGGCTGCCCGCCGCGGTGGGCGCCGCCGCGATGACCGTCGCGCACGTCCCGGTACTCGAGGAGCACCTGGCGACCGCGCCGCTGGTCGGGGTCGGCTTCGCGCTGCTGTCCGTCGTGGGGATCGTGCTCGCCGCGCTGCTGCTGTCTGCCGACACCGCACGGGTCTGGGCCGCGGCCGGACTCGTCGCGGCGCTGGCGATCGCCGGCTACCTGCTGAGCCGGTCGGTCGGGCTGCCGACCATCCGGGACGACGTCGGCCACTGGGCCGATCCGCTCGGCATCCTCGCGCTGGCCGGCGAGGGGCTGCTGCTGCTCACCGCGCTGCTGTCGGTACCGGCGGCGACCCGCGCGGCCCGCCGCCGGACCGACTGAGCACCGCGCGAACGTCCGTCCTCGGACTCCAGCTCCCGGCAGGACCGCTCAGGCCGGTTTGCGGGCGCGGACGATGGCGGCGTGCATCCCGTCGGCCGCCTGCTGGGTCGGGGTGATCTCGATGTCGGTGAAGCCCGCCGCGGCCAGGCCGTCGTGGTACTCGGTGACCGACAGCGCGCCGGCGATGCAGCCGACCCACTGGCCTCGTTCGGCGCGTTCGGCCGGGCTGAGCCGGTCCTCGGCGACCACGTCGGAGACGCCGATCCGGCCGCCGGGCCGCAGCACCCGGAACGCCTCGGCCAGCACCGCCGGCTTGTCGGTGGACAGGTTGATCACGCAGTTGGAGATGATCACGTCCACCGCCGCGTCCGGCAGCGGGATGTTCTCGATCTCGCCCTGGAGGAACTCCACGTTCGTGGCGCCGGCCCTGGCCGCGTTGCTGCGCGCCAGCGCCAGCATGTCGTCGGTCATGTCCAGCCCGTACGCCCGGCCGGTCGGGCCGACCCGCTTCGCCGACAGCAGCACGTCGATGCCACCGCCGGAGCCGAGGTCGAGTACCGTCTCGCCCGCGTCCAGCTCGGCGACGGCGAGCGGGTTGCCGCAGCCCAGCGAGGCGGTCACCGCGTCGGCGGGCAGCTGGTCCCGGTCGGCCTGGTCGTACCGGCCGGCGCCGAACGGGTCGGCCTCGCCGGTACCGCACGAGCCGCCGCCACAACAGTCGGCGTTGGCGTCGATGGTGGCCAGTACGGTCGCGTTGTCGGCCGGTCCGCAACGGCCCGCGGCCGGTGCCGCCGCCGTGATCCGGCGGGCGGCCTCGGCGTAACGGGCCCGTACCTCGTCGCGCAGCGCGTTTCCGGTGCTCTGGTCCTGGGTCATGGTGGATCCCTTCGTGGCGCGGGTCAGCGGGGTCCGCCGAGGACCGAGACGGCGTGGGTGTGGGCGCGGTCGAGCCGGGTGTGTGCCTGGCAGGTGCTGTCGCAGGCGCAGCCGCAGGCCTCGTCGACGCGGAGCGGAGCATGGCGGCGACGGCGGAGACGGATCATGACGACCCTCCCTGGATTGATGAACGTCTAAGCAGAGCTTGCACCCTGATTCGTCATCCGTCAAGATAGAAGCATGTCGAAACAGCTCCCGGTCCCGGCCGGTACCGAGGACTCCGGTTGCTGCCCGCCGCTCGCCCAGGAGTCGATCCCGGCCAGTGACGCGGCCGCCGCCGCGGGGTTCAAGGCGCTCGGCGACCCGATCCGGCTGCAGTTGCTCTCGCTGATCGCCTCGCACGCCGGCGGCGAGGTCTGCGTGTGCGAGTTGACGCCGCGGTTCGAGGTGAGCGGCCCGACGATCTCGCACCACCTGAAGGTGTTGCGCCAGGCCGGCCTGATCGACTGCGAACGCCGCGGCACCTGGGTCTACTACTGGATCGTCCCGGCGATGCTCGCCCGCCTGGCCGACCTGCTGTCGGCCCCGGCCGCGGCGAGCGTCTGACCGCTGCTGCGGTAGGCGCGCTGCGGCGGTGCCCATCGCGCGCGGCCGTGCTCATCGGGCGCGCCGTTTCGTCGGCCGTAGCGGGGCCGAGTTCGTTGCGGTGATCCGGCGTTCGGCTACTCGCTGGCGATGCGGAGGGCGAGGGTGGGGCACGCGCGGACCGCGGCGCGGGCGGCGGCCAGCAGCTCCGGCGGTACCGGGCCGGTCGGCAGGATCGGATAGCCCCACTCGTCCAGCGTCACGTGGCCGGGCAGCAACTCGGCGCACAGCCCGTGCGCCTGGCAGCCGATCGGGTCCACCCGCAGCGCGGGGCCGGTGGGTACGCGGGCCTTCCGCGGGCGGTCCGGCCGTGCGGGGTTCGGCGGAACGCGGTCGTTCAGCGCCATGCCCGCTCCAGCATCGTCGGCGCCGGGATCGGGAGTACCGGCGGCTGCGGTGGGCAGGGGTGCCCGCGGTGGTGCGCGCGAACGTCGTCGGCGAACACCCGCAGCATCGAGCGCGCGAGCCGTACCGCGCCGGTCGGGTGGGCGCAGGCGCCGCGGCCGGTGACCTGGCCGAGCCGGCGGGTCAGCCGGCCCGCGAGGGCGTCGTCGGCCCGGCCGGCCGCGAGCCGCGCCACGTCGTCGGCGATCGCCGGCAGTCCGAACGTGCACGGCCCGCACTGGCCGGCCGACTCGGCGGCGAGGAAGACCAGTACCCGGGCGGTCTCGACGAGGCCACATGCCGTGGCGGGCACGGCGATCAGGGCCCCGGCGCCGATCGTGCTGCCCTCCCGCCCGGCCGGGTCGTGGCTCAGTGGCAGCCCCGGATCGCGTACCCAGGTGCCGCCGTAGCCGCCGACCAGGGTGGCGCCGACCGGTACCGTCGGGCCGCCGGCGGCGCCGATCGCGGTGGCGAGCGGTGCACCGAGCTCGATCTCGTACACCCCGGGTCGGGCCACGCAGCCGCTGACGGTGACCAGTGCGGTGCCGGGATCGGTGCGGGTGCCGACCGAGCGGTACCACTCCGGCCCGTACCGGACCGCGAGTGCCAGCTGCGCCAGCGTCTCCGCGTTGTCGATCAGCGTCGGCCGGCCGCGCACGCCACGCTGTTCGGGCCGCGGCGGTCGTGCGGTCGGGCGCGCCTCGCCGTCGGTCAGGAACCGGGCCAGCGCCGACGCCTCGCTCGCCACGTACCGTCGGGGCACCTCGGCCAGCTGCCAGTCGACGCCGTCGCCGCGCCGCTGCGACAGTGCCGCGTTCAGGTGCGCCGCCACGGGATCACCGCGGTGCAGGCAGATCACGACGGTCCGGGCGCGCAGGGCGCGGGCGGCGACGAGCGCGCCGTCGAGTACCAGGTGGGGCGCGTGCCGCAACAACACCGCGTCCTTGCGGCTGGCCGGTTCGGACTCGCAGGCGTTGACCACCACGATCGGTCGGCGCCCGCCGGCCGCGACGGCGGCGAGCTTGCGCGCCGTCGGGAAGCCGGACCCGCCGCGGCCGCGCAGCCCGGCCGCCTCCACCAGTGCCACCAGCTCCCGCGCGTCCCGGATCCGCGGTACCGCACCGTGCCGGGCCCGGTGGGCGGCCAGCTCGGCCGGCGCACCGCCCGCCGGGAGCAGTCGCGCCGGGTCGGCGATCGGCCCGGTCCGGGTCATCGTGGCCTCCTGCCGCCGGTCATGGCAGTCGCCGTTTCGGTGCGACCACGGCGCGGGTCACCGCGAGCGCGGCCACCGCGGCGAGGCAGCCGAGCGTCGACGCGAGCACCCAGCCGCCGCCGGCGTCGGTACCGGTGCCCCAGGCGTGCACGATCGCGAGCGGCCAGCAGGCGTACGAGAGCCAGTGCACCGCGCGCCACCACCGGTACCGGATCCGCCCGCGCAGCAGGCTGGTCACGATCACCGCCAGCAGCAGGTCGAACGCCACCGCGCCGAGCCCGAGCCAGAACGGCCGGTACACCGAGCCGAACGGCACGATCGCGTCCCACCAACCGATCCCGGCGTACGTGTCGAGCACGCTGGTCGCCACGTGCGCCCCGACGAAGGCGACCGCGAGCAGCGACAGGTTGCGGTGCAACCCGCCGACCACGAACCGTGGCCACCGCGGCGACGCGGTCCGCAGCGGCCCGAGCAGGCCCAGCAGTACGGTCCCGGTCAACAGCAGCAGCGCGACCACGCCGGTGCCGCGGGTGGCGTACCAGAGCGCGGTCATGCCGGCCACCCGGCGACCGTGGTGACCCGGCCGCCGAGGTCGACCAGCCGGGCGGGCAACCGTTGCGCGGCAAGCCAACCGGCGGCGTCGGCGCCGCGGACGATCGCGGCGGTACTGGCCGCGTTGGCGTCCAGGCAGCTGGCCGCGGCGACGGTGACGGTGCGCCAGCCGCCGTCCGCGCACCGGCCGGTACGCGGGTCGACGATGTGGTGCACCGTGACCCCGTCCCGCCGCCAGCGCCGCCGGGTGACACCGGAGGTGGCGAGGCCGCCGCCGGTGATCGCCACCACCGGATCGCCGGCGGCCGGCCGCTCGTGGTCGTCGCCGACCTCGACGCGCCAGCCGCCGACCGGCCCGCCGCCGGCGACCGACACGTCACCGCCGACCGCCACCAGCGTGCCCGCGCCGGTACGCCGATGGGCACGCTGTGCCGCCCAGTCGGCGGCCACCGCCTTCGCCGTCGCGCCGAGATCGAGGCGGACACCGGACGGCAGGCGCAGCAACCGTTCCGCCGGTCGCCAGCCGATCCGGGTCCAGCCCGGCGCCGGCCGTACCGGCCGGGTCGGCACCTCCGGTGGCAACGCGGCGATGTCCCGGTCGTACCCGAGGTCTGCCACCGACACGGTCGGATCGACCAGCCCGTCGGTCGCGGCCGCCACCCGCAGCGCCGCGGTGACCAGCTCGGCCAGTACCGCACCGACCGGTCGCCAGTCGCCGGCCGCCTCGACCCGGCGTACCTCCGAGTCGTCCCGGAACCGGCTGGCCGCCCGGTCGACCGTGGACAGCACGCTGCGGGTGACCCGTACCGCCGCCGGCAGGGCGGCCTCGTCCACGGTGGCGACCACCACGGTGCCGCCCCACCGGGGGAAGCGGACCGACGGCGACGTCACGACGCACCCGACCGCGCATCCGACGACCCGCCCGACGATCCGCCCGACGAGCCGCCGGGCGAGGACGTCGGCGGCTGCGTCGGCGTCAGCCGGGACCCGTCAGGGTGCCCGTCCGAGTCGTTGCCGGTACCGGTGTCGCCGGTGCCGCGGTGCGGGCTGTCATGGGTGGATCGGGTGGTGTCCGACGGGTTCGTCGCCGTGTGCCCGGCCGCCGCGGCGAACACCCCGGCGAACGCGGTCGCCGCCGCCGCGGCGCCGACGGCGACACCTCCGGTCACCCGCCGCAGCCGGCGGCGTCCGCGCCGCAGTCGTGCGTTCGGATCGGTGTCCATGGCGCCCCCTCCGCTCGCGTTACCGCAAGAGTCGGCCGAGGTACCCAGAGCGACCTGTCGCCCACCTGGGAGCTACCTGAAAACCCGCCCGGTTCACCCGGTCCAGGCCGCCGTGTCCCCGCCCAGGCCCACCGTGGCACCCGCACATGAAGCAACGATGAGACCACCATCGCCCTGTCCGGACCCCGCCGAGCACCCGGTGGCGCCACGGCCGGCCCCGACACGGGCGCACGATCGACGACCGAGGCCGAGGTCGAGCCGCTGGATCTCGGCGTCCTGGCACGCCTCGGTGACCGCGTCGATGTCCCCGTCCCGCAGTTCCAGCAGCAGCCGCGAGGTGGTCACGCCGGTCAGATCGTGTCCACCGGTTACGTCCGCGACCGCCCTGCACGGCACCGTAAGCCGGCGCACCGCCGGCCGCGATCCAGTCTCCCAGTGTCGCGGATTCACTCCTCTGAGCGATGAAATGGGGACCAAAGTCGATGTTGCCGGCGGCCCGGCTTTCGTAGCGTCGCTGCCATGGCATCCACCACCACCGGCGCGTGGCGCAGCGTCGACGGCTCCTGGAGCGTGCGCGCGTTGCCCGGCTGGCTGCGCGGCGGCCCGGCGGACAGCGGGTTCTACCAGATCAAGCACCATGGTCGGCTGGTCGCCGAGATCGACGACTTCGCCGAGCTGGCCACCCTGGTACCGCTGCACCTGCTGGTCGACGACCGCCCCTGATCGTCCACTGTGGATGGACGGCGGGCGCTCGCGGCTCACCGGAAGTCGGGCGGAGCCGTCCCGGTCGCGCTCCAGCGGGCCAGGTCCCACTCGATCGAGGCCGCCTCGGGCAACCCGGCCACCTCGTCGAACATCGCCGAGGCGAAGCGTTCCAGCCACACGCCCACCACCCGGTTGGCCAGCGCGGCGAGCCGGGTGTCGGCGTCGTAGCCGGGCGCCAGCGAGCGCGGCAGCGGCCGGGTCCGGCTCGTCTCGGCGGACAGGGCATGGAACACGTCGAAGTACCGGGCCTGGTCCAGGTCCGGGTCCGCCACCATCGCCGCGACCCGGGCGGCCAGCGCGTCCACGGCGGCACCCGCCGCGGCCGGATCGAACGCCCTGCGTACCCAGGCCCGCGCCTGCTCCCGCGACTCCGGTACCAGGGTGCAGGCGTCGACGCCGTCGTGGTCGACGCGCGCCTCGGTGAGCGCGGCCCGCAGCCGGTCCGCGGCCGGGAGGTCGAGCGCGATGAGCACGCCGGCCCGCACCTGCCGGTAACCGCAGAGGCGGGCGAGGTAGACGACGCGGTCGCGATGGGACCGGTCCGACTCCGGGATCGTGACGATCAGCGCCGGGAAACTCCCGGTGTAGACGGGCAGCGCCAGGCTGCCGGACAGCCGCTCGTACTGGTGGTTGATCTGCACGGCCCGCCGGTAGTTGGCGTGCCGCCCGCATCGCCGCGAGACGAGTACGCCACGTTCGACCATCCGGCGCAACTGGTTGCGGACGCTGCTCGCCGAGTAGCCGCGGTGGGCCAGCACCGCGACGAACACCGGCCCCGGCACCTCGGTCGCCAGCAGGCTGCCGAACACGCTCACCACGTCGAACTCGGCCCGGGTCATCCGGTACCTGATCTCGCGCGCCGTCACCCGCTCCTCCACCGCACCGCAGCGGCCGCCGGTCCGGATGCCACATTCTCGTCGTGGATCGGGACATTCTTGCCCCGAGCGGCGCGCGTTTGGATTCTTGCAGAGACCCAGCTCGTGCGGTTCACGCCGCAACCGGACGGCCCGGTACGACGGCCGGCCGGTACCTCGTGGACCCCGTTGACCGGATAGAGAGAGCGTTGACCGGATAGAGAGAGCCATGACGACGAACTCTGCGCCGCACGTCGACACACCGACGGAGAAGAACTACCGCAACGCGCTCGCCGGGGCGATGCTGAGCGCCCTGCTCGGTGCCGCCATCGGCTGGATCATCGCCTTCGCCGTGTTCGCCCTCGTCCTCGACGACGTCTCCACGTCGTCCTGGCCGGCGGCCTGCGCGGTGCTCGCCGGCGCCGGCGCGTACATCGGGAAGTGGCTCAGCCTCAAGCTGTCCAAGCGCATCTGACGCCGACCGGCGAGGCGGGCGCGGAGCGGGCGCCGGCCACGTCGTGTCCGGCACCCCGCGCGGGCGGTCCGGGCCGTCGCCGACCCGCCAGGCCCGTGCGACGGCCCGGGGCCCGCCGCACCTCGCTCGGGGTCCGGGCCGGGCGCGCCGAACCCCCGACCGGCCCCGGGGCCCGGCCCGCCGCGCCGAACCCCGACCGTGGTCCCGGGGCGGGGCCCACCGCGCTCGTCGTGTTTGCTGGTCGGGTGACCGACCTTCGCAGCCTTGCCGTGGGCGACGACGCCACGATCCGGAACTGGCGCTTCGTGCACAACCTGATCATTCCCGGCGATCCGCTCTCGCTCGACGACGTCCGGGACCGTGTCGGCCGCAACCGGATGGAGGTCGCGTACCTCGGCGAGACGCTCGTCGGCTGCACCACGGTGCGGCCGCCGACCGCCGACAACGGCGCCACCGCCACCGTCATCGCCCGGGTACTGCCGGAGTTCCGTCGCCGCGGCCTCGGCACCCGGCTGTACGAGCGGGCCCTGGCCCAGGCCCGCGAGCTGGGCGCCCAGACGATCGAGACCGTGGTACTCGCGTCGAACCCGGACGGGTTGCGGTTCGCCGAGCGGCACGGCTTCGTCGAGACCGACCGGTACCTGCTGCGGGAGGGCGACACCGCGCCCTGGATCGACCTCCGCCTGACCTGACCCGGCCGCGCGCCGCCTCACCCCGGCGGCCCACGGCGTCGGCACCGTCAGGACGGGAGCCAGACGACGAAGCGGGCGCCGGTAGGGTGCACCGGCTCGACCCGGACGTTACCGGCGTGCAGCGCGACCGCCTGCGCGACGATCGCCAGGCCGAGCCCGGAGCCGGGCACCGAGCGGGCGGTGGGCGCCCGGTGGAACCGTTCGAAGATGTGCGGGAGGTCCGCCTCGGCCACGCCCGGCCCCCGGTCGGCGACCGACAGCTCGGCGCCCGGCGCGCCGTCGGCACCGGTCGCGGCCCGCAGCCGTACCGTGACGGGCGCGCCCGGCGGGCTCCACTTGACGGCGTTGTCGAGCAGGTTCGCCACCATCCGGGTCAGCGACGTGGCCCGGCCCGGTACCGACAGGTGCTGGTAGTCGGCGTCGACCGGCGTCCCGGCCGGCAGCCGCTGCACCGCGAGGTCCACCAGCTCGGCCAGGTCGACCGGCTCGACCAGCTCCGCGCCGTGGTCGTCGCGGGCCAGGTTGACCAGCTCGCCGACCAGCCGGGTCAGCTCGGTGGTCTGCGCGTCCAGGTCGGCGAGCAGCCGGCCGCGGTCGGCGTCGGACAGCTGCCGGTCGCGTTGCCGGTCGGCCCGGATCAGCAGCTGGATGTTGGTGCGCAGGCTGGTCAGCGGGGTACGCAGCTCGTGCCCGGCGTCCTCGACCAGCAGCCGCTGCGCCGCCCGGGACGAGCGCAGCGCCGCCAGCATGGTGTTGAACGCGGCGGCCAGGCGGCCGACCTCGTCGCGGCCGGACGCGTCGAGACCGGCGTCGACGCTGGTGTCGAGGTCGGCGGTCGCGGTGACGTGCTCGACGGCCGCGGTGAGCCGGTCGACTGGCCGCAGTCCCGCGCGGGCGACCAGCGCACCGAGCGCCGCCGCGGCGGCCACCCCGATCGCCCCGACGACCAGGATCGCCAGGCCGACTCCGGTCATCGTCTCCCGCGCGCCGTGCAGCGACACCGCGACCTGCACGGCACCGCCACCGGCCGCCCGCCGGGTCAGCATCCGGTAGTCCGCGCCGTGCACCGGCACCTGCTCGAACGCCTCCCGCCCGTGCCCGGTGGCGATCCGGCGGGCCCGACCGGTCACCGGCAGCCCGGTCGCGCGGACGGGCCGCCCGGCGCCGTCCAGCACCTGTACCCGCGGGCTGAGGTCGTGGTCGTGATCGGGGTCGCCGCGCCCGTCGTCGTCGCCGTCCAGCACGCCGCGGTGGGCCCACTCGCCCGGGGCCGCGGCCACGGTCTCGGCGTCCCGGCGCAGCGTCTGGTCCACCGAGGCCCGTACCTGGTGGCCGACCGCGACGAACGCCACCACCGACACACCCACCACCGCCACCGCGACCGCCGCCGCCGCGATCGAGGTCAGCCGGGCCCGCAACGTCAGGCCGCGCCACCGCCGCGCCGCGCCCCGCCGTACCCCCGGCCGGCGGGCGGCCCCGGGGCGGTTCACAGCGGCGTTTCCCGCAGCACGTAACCGATCCCGCGCGCGGTGTGCAGCAGCCGTGGCTCGCCGCCGGCCTCCAGCTTGCGCCGCAGGTACCCGACGTACACGTCGAGGCTGTTGGAGGTCGGCGACACGTCACCACCCCAGATCGCCTGCACCACCGTCGAGCGGTACAGCACCTGGCGCGGATGGCGCAGGAACATCTCCAGGATGGTGAACTCGGTGCGGGTCAGCCGGACGAGCCGGGCGCCGCGCCGCACCTCCCGGGTACCGGTGTCCAGCCGCAGGTCGCCGTAGCCGAGCACTTCCGGCGTGGCGGGCGTGGCGCGGCGCAGCAGCGCCCGGATCCGGGCCAGCAGTTCGGGCAGCGCGAACGGCTTCGCCAGGTAGTCGTCGGCGCCCGCGTCGAGCCCGGCCACCCGGTCGCGCACCGCGTCGGCGGCGGTCAGCATCAGCACCGGCACCGGGTTGCCCGCGGCGCGCAGCGCCCGGCAGGCGTCGAGGCCGTCCATGCCGGGCATCCGCACGTCGAGCACGAGCAGCTCGACGTCGTGGCCGGCGAACAGCCGCAGCGCCGCGGCACCGTCGGCGGCGGTGGCCACCGCGTACCCCTCGAAGCGCAGCGCCCGGACCAGCGCGTCGCGGACCGCCGGCTCGTCGTCGGCCACCCCGATGACCACGCCGAAAGCCTAGTCGTCGCCGTGCCGGTGCGGCGCCGCCTGCTGCGCGAACCGACCCTGCCACGCCGCGCGCGCCCCGGAATCGCCGATCCGGTAGGTCTGCGTCACGCTGCCCGCGGCCAGCACGACGGTGAGCACGATCAGCACGACCCGCAGCAGCGTGCCACCACCGGTGCTCGTACCACTGGTGCTCGTGCTGCCGTCGGTGCTCGTGCTGCGGTCGGCGAGCGGGGAGGTGGGGATCCGGTGCACCAGCCAGATCGCCGCGCACACCAGGAACAGCCCGCCGACCCAGGGGAGCAGGCCGTCGCCGAGCCGGGTGTGCGCCCGCAGCGCGGTGGTCGGCGTCACCCGGCGCTCCAGCCACTCGCCGGCCTGGGTGGTCAGCGGTACCGCCACCAGCGCGACCAGCGCCAGGATCGGCAGCAGCACCCCGATCCGCCTCCGCAGCGCCGGCCACACCGCACACAGCACCGCGGCCAGTGCCGCCAGCGGCACCAGCACCACGACCACGTGGATGAGCAGCACGTGGGCCGGCAATCCGGCGATCTCCCCGAACACGACGTCTCCCTCCGACTCGCGGCAGCTGGCCCGGGCATCCTCGCCGGCCATCATGAGAACACGATGAGACGCCCGGTTCGCCCCCGCTTGTTACCCTGCGGAGCCATGGCCGGGCTGCGCGAACCCGCGCGAGCGTCGCGCGCCAAGCGGGCGGTGTGCACCGTCCTGGGCGCGGTGTTCGGGCTGCTCGTGCTGCTCTTCGGGGTCGGCATGGCGGGCGCGGGCGCGCAGCGCATCCAGGAGCGTCACCAGCTCGACGACGGCCACCCGGCCCGGGCCACCGCGGTGGTCACCCAGGCGCACCTGCGCGCCGGCAGCAGCGAGCAGGACCAGATCCGGGTCGCGTTCCGCACCGCCGCCGGCTCCCGGGTGGAGACCACGGTCGGCATCCGCGTGCAGGACGAGTACCGGGACGGGCAGCGGGTCGCGGTGCAGTACCTGGCCGCTGACCCGACGGTGGTCCGGCTCGCCGGCCACCGCGACTCACTGGCCGAGGCGTACCGCGACCTCGCGATCGGTGGCGGGGTGCTGGTGGTGCTGGCGGTGACCGTGGTGTCCCGGGTGCTGACCCGCCGGCGCGCCGGCCGCGACTCCTGACCGGGCGAGCGTCCGGGGCAGCGGTCGCCGGCCAGCCGGCCGCAGCGTGCCGCACACCGCCCGCTCCCGTACCGGCGTCGGATCCGCCGGCGGCCTCGGGTGCGGTCGGTGTTCCTCGCACAGGCACTGCGGTGACCGGAGGTCCGGCACCTCGCAGCACCGGTCCTCGGGCGAGTTGTGCCAGCACACGCCGTCGAAGTGGTCGGGTTCCGGGTGCTGGCACGTGCCGCAGACGATCGCCATCATGGCTCCTTGGAGACGGCTCGGAATCGGTGCGCCGGCGGGGGCCTCGTCGCCCGGGCCGGTCGGTCACTGGTGGCTGCGGGTCGGTGGCCGGCGCGCCGACAGCCCGCCGGTGCCGCGCGGCCGGAGCCACCGCTGCCGGTCCGGTACGTGCACCCGGGTGACCGGTCGCCGGTCGAGCAGGCCGACGATGGTGGCGGCGGGGTCGGGCGCGGACCGGGTGTCGTGCCGGCGGTCCGGCCGGCCCAGCGCGGCCCGCAGCGCGCCGTCCAACTGCTCGACGTCGCGTACCCAGGGGATGATCCCGGCGCGTTCGAGGGTGGCGGCGTTGGCGCGGCCGTGGCCGGCCAGCGGCCGGTAGGTGATCGTCGGGAGGCCGGTGGCGAGCGCCTCCAGGCTGGTCAGCCCGCCCGCGTTGTGGATGACCACGTCCACCGCGCGCATCAGGGTGGGCATCTCGTCGGTCCAGCCCAGCGGTACCGGGCCGGGGACGGCGGTCAGCCGCTGGTGCAGCGTGCGGTACCGGCCGCAGGCCACGACGGGGGTGGCCAGGCCGGTGGCCAGCACGTCGGTCGCGGTGCGTTCGGGCCGGCCGAGGCCGAGCGAGCCGGCGACGATCAGCGCCAGCGGGCCGGTCGGCGGCAGCCGGAACCTGCGCCGGGCGGTACGGACCTCGTCGGTCCCGGCGGCCGGCCGGAAACCGGGCGCCACCGCCGGCGCCACCAGCCGTACGGTGCGGGCGCCGAGCCGGCGCGCCTGAGCCGCGGTGGCGGCGTGTACCGCGAGGGTCGCATCGACGCCGTCGGCGATCCAGGTGCGGTGCACGTACGGGTCGGTCAGGTAGGTGATCACCGGCACGGCGAGCTGCCCCGACCGGCGCAGCCGTCCCAACGCCTGGCTGGCCAGCGGGTACGTGGAGATCACCGCCACGGTGTCCGGGCGCACGGCGGCGAGGATCCGGCGGTCCCCGGTACGGGTGGCCCGGGCGGCGGCCGCGGCCGGCAGGGCGCGGTCGAACGTGGACGCGGTGGCGTGCCACAGCCACGGCGCGCTCTGCACCTGCCGCTGGTACCCGTGCGACAGCAGCGCCCCGAACGGGCGTGGCAGCAGCTCGACCAGGTCGTGCGTGTCGACCCGGTAGCCGGCCGCGGTCAGCCGGCGGCCCAGCTCGGCCGCGGCGCCGTCGTGCCCGGCACCGACGCTCGCCGAGACGATCGCGATGTGGCTCATCGGGGCGTGCCCTCTTCCCGGCCGTGGTGGCCGCCGTCCGGGTGGGGCCGCCGGCCCGGCACCGCGGTCGCCGTTGCCCGCGCCGGCGACGCCGGTGGGCAGGACGCTGCCCAGTACATCCGACCGTGCCCGACGTGCGGGTGACGAACACGTGACCGCGACATGCCGGCTACCGCACAACTGCGCCATCCCGCCCGCCGCGCCGTCGAGGGTCGTGCCGGGCGATCGCCTCCCGATGCCGGCTCCGCGGTGACAGCGGCCGGAGCGCCGGGCGAGGCGACGCGGTCGTCCGGTCAGGCCGGGGGTGGGGTGCGCAGGCCGCGCAGCAGCAGGTCGATCAGGCGGCGCGGCTGGTACCGGTCGTCGGCGCCGATGCACAGGTTGCCGATGCCGCGCAGCAGCTCGTACGGCGCGAGGTCGGTGTCGATCTCGCCGGCCGCGGCGCAGGCGTCGAGCAGCTGCCGGCAGACCGGCACCAGCCGGTCGACGAAGTACCCGTGCAGGGCGGCGAACCCGCTGCTGTCCGGCTGCATCGTGGTGGCCAGGCCGTGCTTGGTGACGAGGAAGTCGACGAACCCGTCGAGCCACGCGCGCAGCGCGGCGAACGGGGAGTCGGCGGCGGCCAGCAGCCGCGGCCCGGCCTCGGCGCACTCCTCGACCTGGTGCCGGAACACGGCGACGACCAGGTCGGCGCGGGTGGGGAAGTGCCGGTAGATGGTGCCCAGCCCGACACCGGCCCGGGCGGCGATCTGCCGGATCGGCGCGTCGACGCCGGCCTCGACGAACACCTCGGCGGCGGCGGCGAGCAGCGCCTGCTGGTTGCGGACCGCGTCGGCCCGCCGGCCGCGGGTCCTGCCGGTGTCGCCCGCTGCGGGCACGGCCGCCTCCTCGGTGCCGATCCGGAGCAACGCCCCCACCCGGTTATCAGGAACGTTGATCCGGTTAGCTTAGCAGCGGCAACCGCGGTCACGGATCGTGTCGGAACGTGAAGAGGCCCCGCCGGTGACCGGCGGGGCCCGTGGAAGTCTCGGGTCGAGCAGAACCCCCCGATACCGCTCGACGACTCCCCCCACTGCGCGGCTGTCCTACGCCCCCCAGCGGATGACCGCCGCGCTGAGCAGAAACCTACCTGCCGACCGGGGACAGTGGCCAACCCGGGGGCGCGAGTGTGATCGAAGTCCACACGATCGGCTGACCCGTACGGTCCGTGTTCGGCCGACGACCGCCCCGGGCGGCGGCCCGGGCGCCGGGAATGCCGGCCGGTCGGCGCGGGTTGGCACCGCCATGCAGCCCGATCCGGTACTCCACCGCCTGCTCGCCGAGCGGCACAGCCCGATGCGGTTCCGCCTCGACCACGACGTCACCGACGGTGACCTTCGGGTACTGCTGGAGGCCGCGCGGCGGGCGCCGTCGGCCGGCAACTCGCAACCGTGGGCGTTCCTCGTCGCCCGCCGCGGGGACGACGCCCACCGCCGGCTGCTGCCGTACCTCGCCCGGAGCTCGTCGGCGTGGGCGCCGGAGGCCGGGCTGCTGGTGGTCAACCTGGCCCAGCGGTTCGTCGCGGACACCGACTTCGAGTACTCCGAGTTCGCGCACTACGACCTGGGCCAGGCCGTCGCGCACATGACCGTGCAGGCCGTCGCGCTCGGACTGCAGGCGCACCAGTTCCGCGCGTTCGACCGGGCCGCGGTCGAGGCCGAGTTCGCCGTTCCCGCGCATTGGGAGGCGACGTCGATGACGGCGATCGGGCGGGCCGACGACGACGCCCCCGCGTACGGCACCGTCACCTCCAGCCGGGAGCGCCGGTCGATCGAGGACCTGTGCTGGCCCACGACGCCGGCCGCCGTCGCGGTACCGACCTCGGTGGCGTGATGAGCCGGTCGAGCCGAGCCGGCCGGGGCACCCCCGCGGGTCCGGTACCCCGCCCGGCTCAGGCGCGCCGGGCCTGCCGTTGCGCCTCGTACAGCGACTCCGGCAGCAGGCCGGCCCGGTTGGTGCCCTCGATGTACCCGGCGGGTTCGGCGAACGGGCCGTTCCCGGAGACGTCCGTGGCGCAGCCGATGGCGTAGTTCTGCGCGGTGGGGGGTTTCTGTACGACGAGGCTGCCCGGCGCCTGCACCGTCGATCGCCAGGCCACCGAGTTGACGGCACCCCAGCCCTGGTTGCCGCCGTAGTTGCCACGACAGCCCAGCAACAGCCGGTACTCGTGCTCCACCGCGGAGAGGTTCGGTGCGAGCTCCCGGTGGTTGTCGAACAGCAGCCCCTGGCTCCAGCCGGCGTGCCCCTCGCAGCCGGTGTAGCTGCCCTCGCCGAGGTTGCGGTGGAAGACGATGCCGGAGGTCTTGGACTTCCCGAAGGCGACGAAGTTGTGCCGCCCGTTGGTCGCGTGGCAGCCGGTGAACAGGATCTGCTGGGAGTAGGGCCCGGCGGCGAAGTTGTAGCGGCGGGAGCCGGCGATGCTCGCGACCGGGTCGAGCGCCCGGCAGTCCTCGATGGTGGCGCGGGTGGTCTCCGTGGTCCGCACGCCGGAGAACCAGAAGTGACTGGTCGTGCAGTCGCGTACCCACGCGTCCTCGACGAGTGAAAGGGCGATGCCCGCGCCGGCGTTCGCCTGGTCCTCGTCGGTGGGCCCGGTGTACTGGATGTCGATGTTCAGGTGCTCCACGCCGACGTTGTCGACCAGCCCGGCGCGGTCCCAGCGGTAGAGGTAGCTCGGCGACAGTTCCCGCCGCAGGTCGTTGAACAGCGGTGCGTCGATCGTGACCCGGTTGCCCCTGATCCCCACCACGTAACGGTTGTAGAGGATCGGGTCCTCGCCGACCCGCCAGTCCGGTCCGCCGTGCGTACCGCCGCCGTCGACGGCGGCGAGCCACTCGGCGGTACACGGATGGGTCACGATGACGTTGTCTCCCACGCGCAGCGCCGTCGGGTCGGCGACGGTGAAGGACCGTTCCCCGACGGCGACGAGTTCGCTGGTGATCGACGTGCGGCTGCCGGGGACCGCGCCGGCCCACAGCGTCTCGCCGGGGCCCCAGGTCGACGCGCCGCCGACGATGAACACGGGCGGTCCAAGCAGCGTGTCGCCGGTACCGAGGACAACGGTGTCGTGCCCGGGATCCGGCCCCGATCCGGACCCGCGGAGCACCACCCCGTCGCGGTCGAGGAACACCGTTCCGGCCACCGGGTACTCGCCCGGAGCGAGCAGCAGGGCGCCGCGGAACCCGTCGGCGCGCCTCGGCAGCCTGCCCACCGCGTCCAGCGCCGCCTGCAGGTGCGCGGTGTTGTCTCCCGGCACCGGGCCGGTCCGCGCGACGACCGGTACCGCGGGGATCGGCGCTCCGTTGCGGTAACCGGCGTGACCGAAGTCCGGGAGGCGGTTCCCCTCCGCGTCGCGCCGGTACACCAGCCGGTCGCCACCGGCGACCCGGAGCAGCGCGGACTGCCAGCGGGTGGCGGTACCCGGCCCGGCCTCCCGGGCGAAGGCAGGTCCGGCTGGCCCCGCCATGGCGATCCCCGCCACCAACCCACCGCCGGCACGGATGAACTGTCTGCGCGTGCTCACCAGAGGAGCCCCCATCAACTCGTGTTGCTCGGCGACGGTGCGCGGAGTATCCAACGGTTGACGAGGTTGCGCAAGCGGTCGCGACCGGGTCCGGAACCGGCCCCGCTGCGCGGGCGTCGGGGGCGCGGTCCGCGTCCCGCCGACGACGCGGAACCGGCGGCAGGCGTGCGGAGGTCACGATTCGGCCACGACGAATCAACACGTGTTGCTTCTGTTAACCGCCACGTCACACCATCTTCGGCAACTGCTGTAGCAACACGCGTTGCTGGGAGGTTCGGTGGCCGTACGCCGGTCGGATGTCGCGAAGCTCGCGGGTACCTCGCCCGCGGTCGTGAGTTACGTGCTCAACGGAGGACCGCGTGGTGTCGCGCCGGAGACCAGGGCGCGGGTGCTCGCCGCGATCGAACAGCTCGGCTACCGGCCCAACGGCATCGCCCGGTCGCTGCGCACCAACCGCACCATGACCTTCGGGCTGCTGGTACCGGACACCTCGAACCCGTTCTTCGCCCAGCTGGCGCGGGCCATCGAGGAGGCGGCGTTCGCCGAGGACTACACGCTGCTGATCGGCAACGCGGCCGAGGACGACGCCCGGCAGACCGCGTACGTGCGGACCTTCCTCGCCCGCCGCGTCGACGGCCTGTTCCTGGTGCCCGCGCACGGGCCGACCAGTTGCCTGCCCGAGCTGCAGCAGTCCGGCGTGGCCTGGGTGACGCTCGACCGGCAGACCCCGGGGCGGTACGCCGCGGCCGTGATGGCCGACCACCGCGGCGGCGCCCGGGCCGCCACCGAACACCTGCTCGCGCACGGCCGGCGCCGGATCGGCTGCATCGCCGGCCCGGAGGACGTGGTACCGGCCAACGCCCGGGTCACCGGCTGGCGCGACGCGCTGGCCGAGGCCGGGGTACGCCCCAGCGAGATGTCGGTGTGGCACGGTTCGTTCGGCCGCCGGGCCGGGTACCGCGCCGCCCGGGAGATGCTCGCCGACGGCCGGTTCGATGCGGTGTTCGTGGCCAGCGACCAGCAGGCCATCGGTGTGCTGCGGGCGATGCAGGACCTCGGCATCCGCTGCCCGGACGACGTGGCGGTCGCCTCGTTCGACGGGATCGCCGCCGCCGCGTACACCTCACCGGCGCTGACCACGATGGCGCAGCCGTTCGAGGAGCTGGGCCAGACCGCGGTGCGCCGGTTGCTGGACCGCCTGGACGATCCCGGCGCGGACACCGCGAGCTCGGTGCTGCCGGTCGACCTGGTGGCCCGCGGGTCCTGCGGCTGCCCCGACCCGATCGTCGGTGACGAGTCCGATGTGGACGGCGACGCGCCGACGCCCGGCGACGACGCGGGGGTACCGGCATGAGCCGGGTCGTCGTGGTCGGCAGCGCGAACGTGGACGTCACCACGCAGGTGGCTGCCCTGCCGGCGCCCGGGCAGACGTTGCTGGCCACCGACACCGCGCTGCTGCCCGGCGGCAAGGGCGCCAACCAGGCGGTCGCGGCGAGCCGGTGGGGGATCGCCACCGAGCTGTACGCGGCGGTCGGCGCCGACTCGTTCGGCCGGCTGCTGCGCACCGCGCTGACCGAGCAGGGCGTCGGGCTCGACCGGCTGATCGAGGACGGTACGGCGCCGACCGGGCTGGCGCTGGTCACGGTCGCCGCCGACGCGGAGAACACCATCGTCGTCGCGCCCGGCGCGAACTCCGCGCTGACCGCGGAGGCGATCGCCGACCTGGGGTCCCGGCTCGACCCGGACGACGTGGTGCTGCTGCAGCTGGAGGTACCGCTGGCGACCGCCGCCGCGGCGGCCACCGCGGCGCGCGCCACCGGTGCCCGGGTGGTGCTCAACGCGGCCCCACCGCCGCAGCCGGGCGGCAGCGACCTGGCCACGCTGCTGGCCCACGTGGATGTGCTGGTGGTCAACGAGACCGAGGCCACCGCGGTGGCCGGTACCCACGCGCCGCAGCAGCCGGCCGGCTGGCTGAAGGTCGCCGCCGCGCTGCGCGAGCAGGGGCCGGCCGCGGTGGTGATCACGCTGGGCGGCGACGGCGCGGTCGCCTGCACCGGCGACGACTCCTGGCACCAGCCGGCGCTGCCGGCCGCGGTACTCGACACGACCGGGGCCGGCGACGCGTTCTGCGGCGTCCTCGCCGCGGCACTGGCCGACGGTCGGAGCCTGCCGCGGGCGGTACGGGCCGGCTGCGCCGCGGG
>NZ_BOPO01000054.1 GCF_017312725.1 Actinocatenispora comari
GGGCGGTACCCGGGCCGGCAGCGTCGCGGTCGCCGGCTCGGCCAGGGCCAGTGGCGCCACCCCGAGCCCCGACGACGGGCCGAGCGCGGCGGCGACCGCGGCCGGCAACGCCCGCCGGTCGGCCAACGCGGATGCGGCGCACAGTACGCTGGCCGGCGCGACCGAGCGGTCGAGCTGACCGGCCAGATCCTCCGCCAGTACCCGCATCCGCGCAGCGCGCGCCGCGACCGCGTCGTCGAAGATCAGTGCGGCGACGTCGGGATCCAGCGGTACCGAGCGGACCTGCGCCGCGTTCGTCGGTTCCGCCGGCGGCCGCACCCACAGGCCGGACTGGACGATCTCGATGACCGCATCCGGTGCGTACCAGTAGACCCGGGGGCTGACCTCCTCCGCCCGCGGCAACGGGATGCGGGTGGTCAGCAGGGCCGGGCCGACCGCCGAGCCGTTGCGCGGCTGGTACCCGAGCTCCAGCACGAACGGCCGCCAGCCCGGCCGGGCGTTGGAGGCGACGGTACGGATCTCGAACATGGTCGGGCGGCCGATCGGGATGCCCGTGTAGCAGACGATCGCCGCGCCGAGGAAGTCGGCGAGCGCCTGCCCGAACGTCTCCCCGTCGGGCCGTTGCACCTCGCCGTACTGCACGAAACGCACCCGGGCCCGGTCCGGCTCGGTCAGGCCGTGCCAGAAGCGGGCCGCGTCGTCCAGCGACACCGGCGCGGTACCGGGGCAGCCCAGCAGGACGGTGAGCACCTCCGGCTGGCACGGCACGTTCGCGCTGAGCAGTCCGCGGTTGCGGGCGATGACCTCCGGTGCGCGCATGTCGTGGATCCAGACGCCGCTGGGCATCGGTTCGATCCCGGCGGTCGAACTCGACGTCCAGTACTCGGAGGCGGCCGGGTCCCACGCCGGCACCGGGTACCGCTTGGAGTCCCAGGTCGGTGCCCGCCCGGGACGCAGCCGCATCCAGCCGCTGTCCGGCTTGGAGTAGACGAACAGCGCACCGCCCGGGCCACGCACCAGCTCACCGTCGGGGGCGATCACGGTACGGCCCAGGCGCTGCGCCAGCCACTGGCCGATCATCGTCGGCGCCCCGCGCTCACCGCCGTGCACCAGCAGCCGGATGCCGCGCCGGCGGCTCCGCGGCACCGCGCTCGCCACCGACTCCCAGGCCGCGACCGGCAGCTCGTCCTGCAGATCGAGCAGCACCAGATCGTTGTCCGGGTCGGCGGCGAGGCTCATCGCGAGCGCCTGCAGCCCGCTGCTCGGTTCGCCGCGGGACAGCACGTGCGCGTGCCCGATCGAGTGATCGGCGATCGGCTCGCCCGACCCGGACTCACCGCTGCGCAACAGCCCGCGAATCGACGGCATGCGCTACCCCCCTCCGAGCTGGGTGACGGCCGACCGGCTCAGCGTCGGGCCCCGCCGCAGCGACGACAACAACGCGGCCGGGAACGGGATGGTCCTGGCGGCGTCGAGCCGCAACGAGGAGACCGTGTCGTCGCCGGTCAACGGGTACGCGACGCCGTTGTCGGAGATCAGGTACGGCTGCTGCACGCTGGCGCGGGTCACCGGCGCGGCGACGGTCAGCAGGCCGGTGCCGGGCGCGACCCGTACCGAGGGATGACCGGTGCTGCTCACCGCGGCGTCGGCGCGCGCGGCGTACACCACCTGGCTGCGCACCGACGTCCCCGCCGGATGCTGGCGCAGGCACAGCACGCCGCCGTCCGGGTGCTGCCAGCGCAGCCGGCTCAGGTCCGGCAGCCGACCGACCTCCGAACGGTCGCCGGAGCGCTGCGCGGCGACCGCGTCCACCGCGCTCAGCGGTACCGGCCGCTGGTGCGCGACGGCGGCGGCGAGCAGGAACTCCATCCGGCCGATCGGGGCGAGCCCGTCGTCGCGCAGCACGAACAGTTGTTCCGCGCCACCCTTGCCGCGCTGCCGGAACAGCGTGCCCACCGGGTACTGCCGGCCTGCCACCTTCGGCCCCGGCGCGCCGGCGCCCGGGATCTTCGGCGGCGTCAGCGTGGCGCCGGTGGGCAACCACTTCAGCCAGGTGTCGGGCGCCAGAGCCGGTCGCGCGTCGCCGGCGCCCAGCGCCGCGAGGGCGGCGTCGCCGACCATCGGGTACTTGTGGCCGCGGGCGACGACGTAGCCGGTGCCGTCGCCGGACCGTACCAGCGCGAACGAGTCGGCGTGCAGCGCGGTGGCCGGCGCCGACGGGTTCAGGTTCAGGCCCATCCCGTCGCCCGGATCGTCGACCACCGAACCGGGCAGGCAGGCCAGCCAGGGGCCGCGAACCAGGTCCGCGGAACCGGGGATCGTCTGTGGCGCATCGGCGATGCCGAGCTCGGCCCCGCGCGGTACGTCCTTGAGCGACGCCTGCGAGATGAGCTTGACGGTCGCCGACGGGCCCTCGATCAGCAGTGCCGAGGCCAGGTTCGGCACCGGGTGCAACCGGCCCTTCAGGTAGACGTAGCGGGTGCCGCTCTCCTTCTCCACCAGGATGGCGCCCTGCTGCTGGTAGGCCTTGCTGCCGCCGGGCTTGATCCAGCCGTAGACACCGAATCCGGCGACGATCAGCACCGAGAGGATGACCCCGAGCAGCAGCCCGGTCAGCGGTCGCCGGCCGGGGATCTGGGCGTTGGTCGAGTTGCCCTCCACCAACGCCGAGGAGATCCGGCCCATGTTGAACGAGTACGCGTGTACGTGGTCGCGCTGGGTCTGCATGCCGGCTACCCGAACAGTCCGCGGGCCCAGCCGTACAGGCCGAGTACCTGTGCCAGTACGGGCAGCAACGCCACCGCGGTCGCGACGTCGAGCAGCCGGGCGACGTACTCCCAGATCGGCAGCATCCGGCGCGGCCACGGCCGCAGCGCCGACAGGATCAGCGGCAGTACCAGAGCGAACAGCAGGGTCAGCAGCAGCCACCGGCCGGTCGAACCGGACGAGCCGGCGAGCCGCAGCACCACCATCAGGCTGCCGACCACCCCGACGAACACCAGCGCTCCCCGCTGCCAGACACCGAGGAAGGTGCGCGCCCGCAACAGCAACGACACCGACAGCAGCAGCACGAACATCCAGCCCGACCAGCCGTCTACCCGCATCACCAGGTGGCACAGCACCGGCGCCACCAGCGCGCCGCCGACCAGACCCACCGTCAGGTACGCGTCGGCGTCCTCGGTGCGCCGGTCGATGTGCGCGGCCGAGTCGGGCTCGATGTCGTAGGACATGTCCTCGCTGGTCTTCGGCAGCTGCGGGGCGCGCAGCCCGGACAGCTTGACCGCCATCCGCGGCGCCAGCACGACCAGCGCGAACAGGACCAGGGTGACCAGTGCCGCGGCGTGCGGTGCGGTCAGCCCGGGGCCGAGCCACAGCAGCACCGGTACCGCGGTGGCGAGGCCGACGAAGCCGGGAACCACCAGGCCCGCCAGCGGAATGTGCGGGGCGAAGGTGCGGGCGGCGGCCAGCAACACCACGGTCACCCCGACCACCGCGGCGGCCGCGGCGAGCAGCGGCGCACCGCCGGCCAGTACCCGCTTCGCGTCACCGCCGGCGGCCGCGGCCGCGGCGATCGCCGCGAAACCGGCCGCGCCGTACCCGAACAGCAGCGCGAACATGCCGTCCGGCAGGGTGCGCCCGCACACCAGCGCGGCGGCGAGGTAGACCACGCCGACCACGATGCCGACGCCGAGCTGTTGCCCGGCCGGCCCGTCGCCCACCAGTACCGCGGCCAGTGCGCCGGTCGCCACCAGCGACAGCAGCAGGAACAGTACCCGCCGGTACGCGGGGCGCCAGCGGTCGTTGCGGCGGTTGATGGCGTCGGCCACCCCGTCGGCCAGGTCGTCGTAGTCGAGGCTGGGCAGCGGATCCTCGGCCCGGCGCAGGTGCAGTTCCTCGCCCTCCAGCCAGTCCAGACTGTCCGGGGTGCCGGTCGCCGGGAACGGCGACTGGCCCAGGCGCTGCAGCACCCACCCGGCGTCCGGCCCGCCCTGTACGGTCCGCAGCTGCGCGGGATCGACGGTGTGCTGCACCAGCAACGGCAGCAGCGCGGCGACCGTCGTGGTGACCGGTACCGCCAGGTCGATCCGACGATCGGGACCGGTCACGGTGACGCGGCACAGCTCTTCGCTCAACGTCGTACTCATCGGCGGCCTCCTCTCATACCACGAGTCCCGTCTGGATCAACCGGACGCCGCGCCGGGTCACCAGCTGGGCCCGGCCGGGCGGCAGCCGCCGGGGCGCCGCTTCGCCCAGGAACTTACCTTCCTCCCGCGGGTACGACAGCAGCGTGGCCGGCGTCCCCAGCTCCCACATCCGGCGGATCGCCGGCTCCATCACGCCGCGCATCGCACCGGAGGTGCTGCGCGCGATGATCACGTGCAGGCCGATGTAGGTGCCCTGCGCCAGCAGCGGCAGGATCGGGTCCAGCACCGAGCCGGGCCGCCCGTGGCTCATCAGGTCGTAGTCGTCGACGATGACGAACAGCTCCGGGCCGGTCCACCAGTCGCGCCGGCGCATCCGTTCCGACGAGATGTCCTCGCCGGGGATGCGCGGGTTCATCGAGACCGCGGTCTGGCCGGCCAGCTCGTACAGCTTGTCGCCGGTGAAGCCGAACCCGACCTGGTAGTCCGGCGTGATCGCGGTGTCCAGGTCGCGCCGCGAGTCACCGAGCACCACCTTCGCCTGCTGCGGGGTGTACCGGCGCTGGATGGCGCGCAGCACCAGCCGGAGGATGTTCGACTTGCCGGTCTCGGAATCGCCGAACACCAGCAGGTGCGGCGTGGCCGCGAAGTCGTGCCAGACCGGTGCGAGTCGCCGCTCGTCCAGCCCGATGCAGACCTTCAGGTCGTCCGTCGGCTCGGGCAGGTTCTCCACCGGCAGCTGGGTCGGCAGCATCCGCACCCCGGGCGCCGGCCGGCCGGACCAGAAGGTACCGATCTCCTCCACAGTGGACTTCGTGGCCTCGGACAGGTCCTCGTTGGAGGAACCGCCGTCCATCCGCGGCAGCGCGGTCAGGAAGTGCAGGCCGGCGGCGGTGAGGCCGCGGCCCGGCTGGTTCGGCACGGTGGCCGCCTGCCGGGAGGTCACCTCGGACTCCATCGGGTCGGCCAGCCGCAGCTCCAGCCTGGTGCCGAGCATGTCGCGCAGCCAGGTACGCATCTCCGACCACCGCGTCGCCGACACCATCACGTGCACCCCGAAGGACAGCCCGCGCGAGACCAGTTCCTGGAACTTGGTGTCCAGATCCTCGAAGTCCTGCTTCATCGTGTACCAGCCGTCCACGACCAGGAACACGTGCCCGTGCGGGTCCTCGATCTCACCGCGGTCCCGGGCGGCCAGGTACGCCGACATCGAGTCCAGGCCCCGGGCGGCGAAGATCTGCTCGCGACGCTCCAGTACCTGCATGACCTCCTCGATGGTGCGGACCACCCGGTCGCGTTCCAGCCGGGTCGCGATCGACCCGACGTGCGGCAGCCCACCGATCGACGACAGGCCGCCGCCGCCGAAGTCCAGGCCGTAGAACTGCACCTCGGTGGGCGTGTTCGTCAACGACAGCGCGAGGATGATGGTGCGCAGCAGCGACGACTTCCCGCTCTGCGGGGCACCGACGATCCCGACGTGGCCCTCCGCCCCGTCCAGGTTGAGCGTCAACAGCTCGCGCAGCTGCTCCGCCGGCCGGTCCACCATGCCCACCGGTACCCGCAACCGGCCCTGCGCCGACCGGTCGCCGACGGTCATGCCGCGCAACGGATCCGGTACCACGCTGGGCAGCAGCGCATCCAGGCTCGGCGCCTCGGACAGCGGCGGCAACCACACCTGCCGGGCCGGTGGGCCGGATCCGCGCAGCCGTTCCAGCAGCACGTCGACCAGGGTCGGCCCGGTGGCGGTGTCGGGGTCCGGCTCCGCCGGCGCCTCGGTCACCTCGGCGGCACGCTCCCGGGCCGGATCGTGCCGCACGTCCACCGGGCTGGTGACGAACGGCGAGAGCCGGGCCGCGGCGTGCTCCACCTCCTCGCCGGCGCTGCGCCCCTTCCCGGTGTACGGGCCGGACACGTACGCGGACTTGAACCGCACCAGGTTGGTGGTGTCGATCTTCAGGTACCCGTTGCCCGGCTCCGGCGGCAGCTCGTACGCGCTGCCGACGCCGATCACCGACCGCGACTCCATCGACGAGAACGTCCGCAGCGCCAGCCGGTACGACAGATGGCCCTCCACCCGGTTGATCCGGCCCTCGTCCAGCCGTTGCGAGGCGAGCAGCAGGTGCACGCCCAGCGAACGGCCGAGCCGCCCGATCGACACGAACAGGTCCATGAACTCCGGTTTGCTCGACAGCAGCTCGCTGAACTCGTCCACCACGATCAGCAGCACCGGGAACGGCACCAGCTGGGAGCCGGCGGCGCGCGCCTTCTCGTAGTCGTACAGCGAGGCGTAACCGCTGGCGCGCAACAGTTCCTGCCGGCGGGTCAGCTCGCCGTTGAGCGCGTCCTGCATCCGGTCCACCAGCGGCAGCTCGTCGGCGAGGTTGGTGATCACCGCCGAGGTGTGCGGCAGCTGGTCCATGCCGAGGAACGTCGCGCCGCCCTTGAAGTCGACCAGTACCAGGTTGAG
Source organism: Actinocatenispora comari (assembly GCF_017312725.1). Taxonomy (GTDB): domain Bacteria; phylum Actinomycetota; class Actinomycetes; order Mycobacteriales; family Micromonosporaceae; genus Actinocatenispora; species Actinocatenispora comari. Next base: position 6,610 of record NZ_BOPO01000054.1, read on the forward strand.
GATCTCCGACGAGTGGGTCGCGGTCAGCGCGCACACCAGCGTGCGCAGCAGCTCGCTCTTGCCCGATCCGGTCGCGCCGATCAGCAGGCCGTGCGGGCCCATGCCGCCCTGCGCGGACTCCTTCAGGTCCAGCTCGATGACCTCGCCGCCGTCGGTGACCCCGATCGGTACGGCCAGCCGGTTGCGCTGCGGTACCCGCTGGTGCCACGACGCGTCGACGTCGAAGGTGGCCGCGTCCCGGATGCCCAGCAGGGTGGTCAGTTCGAAGTTGCTGTCCAGCGGCTCGTCCACCACGTCGAGCACGCCGCTGGTGCGCTTGGGCGAGATGATGCGTGCCAGCGTCTCGCACTCGTCCAGGCCGAGCGTGTCGATCTCGGCCGAGCCCGTCCCTTCCCCGGCCGGGTACCGGACCTGGTTCGCGTCCACGGTCAGCCGCAGCACCTTGGGGCCGCCCGGCATCTGGCCGGTCAGGTCCAGCAGGACGACGTTGCGGATGCCCACGGTCAGCAGCGGCGAGTCGGCCGGCAGCTCGCCGCGGGCGACGACGACCACGAGCGGCTCGCTGGCGCTGGGCCGCGCCGAGCGGTCGTGCTCGCCGCGGTCGGTGACCTCCGGGCCGAGCAGGTCCAGCAGCTCGTCGTGGCTGCTCGCGAACAGCCGTACCGGCCCCGCCGCGTCGTAGGCGGTCGGGTGGGCGTTGTGCGGCAACCACTTCACCCAGTCGAAGGCGTCCCGCTGCGCGACGTCGGCGAGCACCGCGACCCGCAGCTCGTCCGGCGCGTGGAAGGTCACCAGCCCCGCGAGCATCGCCCGTACCAGGCCGACCGCCGGCTCCGCCTCGCCCTCGAACTCGATGCTGGTGAAGCTGCGCAGCCCCACCGAGGTGGGGATGTGCGAGACGGTGCGGTACGCCTCGGAGAACCGGCGCAGCGAGATGGTGGACAGCGGCTCCAGGTGGTCGATCGGTTTGGTCTCCGGCGGCAGGAAGCGCAGCATGGCGTCCTGCCGGCCGAGGCCGATCCGGACCCGGCCGAAGTCGTCCTGGCTGGGTCGCCGTTCCCACAACCGATCGCTCATCGCCACCGACCACAGCCGGTCCGGCTGCGGGTTGTTCCACAGCACCGCGCGCCGCTGCTGGTTCGCCGCCTCCCGCGCCTGCTGGCGGATCTGGGCGATGTAGCGCAGGAAGTCGCGGCGTTCGCCGTGCATCTTCCGCTTGCGTTCCGACGCGCTGCGGCCGATCTGCATCAGGCCCATGAACAGCATCCCGAACGCCATCCCGCCGCCGATGACGTACATCAGCGGCGAGCGCATGCTCATCCCGAACATCACCATCAGGCCACCGGTACTCAGGCCCATCGGTACGATCATCGCGAACGAGCGGAAGTCCAGCTGGGCCTCCTCCGCCATCAGCGGCGGCTCCTGCAGCTCGATCTGGCCCTCGGGCGCCTCCGGCCCGGCCGCCCGCGGCGGTCTCTTGACGGTGACCGTTCTCATCCGAGCTGGCCCGATCCCGCGCCGGCCCCGTCACCCCAGGCGGCGCTGTTGTTGCGGAGCAGCCCGACCGAGTACCGGTCGTCCTTGCGCGCCGTCGTGGGCTTCTCGTCGGCGGCATCGTCGTCGTCATCGCCGCCGAACGACGCTCCGCGGCGCTTCGCGTCCTCCCGTTCGGTCTTCTCGCGCTGCTCCTCGGCGAGCCGCTCGTCCATCTCGCGCTGCCGCTGGCGCATCAGCTCGAACCGTTGCGCCAGCGTGTACTCCGGCCCGCCGCAGTGCAGCGACGAGATGAAGTCGGCCTCCTCGGGTACCGGCGTGTTCCCGGCCGCGGCGCCCGGCTCGGCACGCTTCCACCTGTGCAGGCGGGGCGCCTCGACGTCGTCACTCATGGGCCCGATCCTCCTGTCGCGTACCGGTACCGGTCAGCCACCAGGCACCCTCGGCGTCGTCCCAGTCCGATCCGTCGTCGTCCTCGTCCGGCCGTACGATCGGCACCCGGTCCTGCGCCGCCGGCGGCCCGGTGTCGCCGTCGGCGCCGGTCCAGGTCCGTTCCTGCTCCCGCAGCGCCTCGCCGGCGGCCGAGCCGTCCGGCGGCCGGCGCTCGTCGTCCTCGTCGGCCAGCGCTGCCGGTACGGGCAGGCCGACCGCCACCGGCGGCGATCCGGGCATGCCCACCGACAACGCGATGCCGCCTGCCTCGGCCGCCGACGGGGCCGCCGGTGCGACGCGCGCCCTCGACGTGGCCGGCCCGGGCTCTGCCGCGCCAACGGCCGGATCGGTCACCGCCACCCCGCCGACCGGTGGGGGCGCGGCCAGCACTGCTGTCAGGCCGTCCGCCGACCCCATGCCGCCGGTCTCGGTCCCGTCGTCGGGTACCGGCCGCTCGGGCTCGTCGGTGTCACCCGGCCCAGCCTCACCGGCCGGAGATCGCTCGGTCTCGCCGGCGTCCCGCCGGCCGGACTCGTCGGCAGCCCGGCCGGCTGGCCGGGCACCACTCGATCGCGCGTCCGGTTCCCCGGTTCCCACGATCGGGGAGACCATCGGCACCGCGGGCTGTTGGTACCGCGTCGGCTGTTCCGCGGCCGGCGCAGCACCGTCCGCCGGTGCTGCCGCGTCCGACGACGGGCCGGCCGCGGTTGGTGCCGGATCGGCGGCAGCCGCCGGCCCGTCGCCCGCCGGTGCCGTCACGGCCGGAAGCGGGTCCGGCCCGGGCGGCGCCGCGTGGCTGGCCGGCGCAGCGTCCAGCCCGGCACCGCCCGGGCGGGCACCGACCGGCGCCTCCGGGTTGCCCGGCGCACGGTTCATCGTCACCCAGGCGTCCGGATCACCCGCGACCAGCCCCGAGGCGTCCGAGGCACCCGTGGCCTTGGTCCCGCCCGGAGCGCCGCCGCCCGGAGCGCCGGGCGAGCCGGGAACGCCGGGCGCGACCGGCAACCCGCCGGCCGCGACGACCGGTGCCCGGTCGGCGTTCGGATCGGCACGCAACCCGGCACCGCCGGCCCCGGCGCCGGCCGAGCCGTCCGGCAGCCCGACCTCGGGCACGGCCGGGGACCAGTCGGTACCGTCGCCCCTGAGCAGACCGGCGGAATCCGGCGGCTCGACCCCCGTGCCCCCGCTACCACGGGAACCGGGAGCCCCCGGGGTACCGGGCACCGTCGGCACGCCGGCGCCCGGAATCACCGGCGTCCGAACCGGGCCCTCCTCGGAATGCAGGCCGGTACCGCCCGAGTCGGCACCACCGGACCCGTTCGGCAGGCCGATCCCACCGACATCCGGCGACCAGTCCGAACCGTCACCCTTCAGCAGGCCGGAGGAGTCCGGCGGCTCGACCGCCTTGCCGCCGCCACCACCACGCGGGCCCGGCGCCCCCGGCGTACCGGGCGCCATCGGCACACCGGCACCGGGAACCACCGGCGTCTGGACCGGGCCCTCCTCCGAGTGCAGGCCGGTACCGCCGGAGTCGGTACCACCGGAGCCGTCCGGCAGGCCGATCCCGTCGACACCCGGCGACCAGTCCGTGCCGTCGCCCTTGAGCAGGCCGGAGGAGTCCGGCGGCTCCACCGCCTTACCCCCGCCACCACCGCCCCCGCGCGGGCCCGGCGCGCCCGGCATCATCGGCATGCCGGTGCCGTTGCTCTGCAGACCGGTACCGCCCGGGCCGGCGCCGCCGGGGCTTGCCGGCAGCCCGATCCCGCCGAGTCCCGGCGACCAGTCCTTGCCGTCTCCCTGCAACAGACCCGAGGCGTCCGGCGGCTCGACCGCCCGGTTGCCACCGCCGCCGGAGCCCGAACGCGGCGAGCCCGGTGCGCCGGGAATCATCGGCGCGTTGCCGCCCGTCCCGCCACCCGATCCACCGCCGGGCGCCGACGGCAGTACGGGCGGGGTGACCTGCGGCAGATCCTGGTTCCCGTACGGGCCGGAACCGCTCGGCGGTGCACCGACCGGAGGTACCTTCCCCGATCCGCCGCCCGATCCCGACGGCGGCGGGGGCACCTTCGGCGGCGAGTACGGCCGCACGTTCGGGGTCGGCCCCGCGCCCGGCGGCTGGCTGGTGTACGGCTCGACCGGCGGCGTGGGCGCCGGTACGTACGGGTTGCCGCCGGTCGAGTTCGGCGGCGCACCGATCGGCGGAGGCTGGAAGTTCGATCCGTTGGGCCCCAGCGAGTTGGGTCCTGTCGAGTTGGGCCCCAGCGAGTTCGGGCCGAATGCCTGGGGGCCCAACGGGCCGACGTTGCCGGGCGGACCCGACACCGGCGGGGTCACCGTCGGCGGCTGCAGGTTCAGGTTGTTGCCGGGCGGCGGCGGAGTCGTCACGTTCAACGGCGCGGGGGTCGTCACCGCGGGCGGTGGCGGCGCCGTGGTCAGGTTCGGTGGCGGCCCGGTGGTGATCTTCGGCGGTGCCGGCGTCGTGACGTTCGGCGGCGGCTTCGGCGTCGTCAGCGTGGGCGGCGTCGGCGTCGTGATCGACGGCATCGGCTTCGTCACCGGCGGCGGCTCGTCCAGCCCACCGGAGTTCACCTTCGGCACCGTCGCGGTGTACTGGTCGGCCAGCGTCTCGGCGACCTGGAGCATCTGCTTGATCATCGGCTTGGCGTACTTCGTCGAGCTGATCGTCACGAGGTTGCCGTCGTCGTCGCCCGTGTCGCCCGTCCCGTGGTTGGACGCGATGGTCGCCCAGGCGCGGTCGAGGTACTGGATCGTCTGCTGCGCCCAGGCGAGGTAGTTGGCGTCCTTGGCCAGCTGGTTGGGCAGCGACTCCGACGAGCCCATGCCGGCGCCGCCGGACAGCCGCTCGGCCTGCCGGCCGGCCCACTTCGACAGGATCTTCATCTTGGCCCGGAACGCGTCCGCGGCCGCGCCCTGCCAGGACTTGCCGTCGCCGGCGATCGCGTCGGTCTGCTGGTCGATGAAGGTTTCCAGCCAGGTCAACGAGTCCATCGCGGTCTGGAACGCGCCGGAGGTGTCCATGATGCTCTGCGGGGACACCAGCCCGGCCGCGTAGGCGGCGTCGTCGGCCGTGACCATCGCGGCGCCGCCGACGATCGCGGACTCGATCTTCCGCCAGCTGTAGCCGTCACCCGACGCCCACTGCTCCAGGTCGTTGGTGTTGTTGACGTCGATGTCGGCAGGCGGGTAGGTCCCCTTGTGCCCGAACGGATCGTTGCGGAACCCGTCGTCGTCCTTCTTGTCGTCGCCAGACATGCGCAGAAACCCTCATCTTCGCCACGGCACCGCGGCCGGGTACGGATCGTGCGGCCGCAGCCTCACTTGCCGTCGCCGCCGCCGTCGCCGCCGTTGCCGTCCCCGTTGCCCCCGTCGCCACCTTTGGTCTCCGTGCCGCCGTAGTCCTGGATCCCGTCGATGTCGGAGAACGGGTCGGACATGAACTGGTTCAGCTCGGCCTCGGTCATGTCCTTGAACTTCTCGCCCTTCTTGCGGACGTTGGTCTCGTTGTCCTCGTACTCCTTGGCCATCGCGAGCAGCGCGTCGTGCAGGCTGAACAGGGTCATGTGGATCTGCCGCATCAGGCCCTGGGTGTCCCCGATCAGGCCGCCGTCGCTCGGGCCGGTGCCGGCCAGCTTCTGCCGCAGGACCTCCGCCCGGGCGAATCGCCCGGGCTTCGGTTCCAGCTCGCCGAACTTGTTGTAGATGTCGTAGAAGACGCCCTTGCCGTCGTCGGCCACGGTGCGCAACTGCTTGGCGAAGTACTTGATCGCGTCGGTGCTGACCACCATTTCACCCTTGGCATTGTCGCTGCCGCCGGTGTAGGTCTTGGTGTCGGGCTTGTGGAAATCACCGTCGTCCGGCGTCAGATACTGCTTGTTCGGGTCGTACTTCGGGACGTCGACGTTGCTGACATCGCTCTGGTCGAACTGCTTGACGTAGTCGTTCCACTTGTCCGGCAGCTCGTTCCGGTACCAGTTCCAGAGTTCCTTGTAGTCCTTCAGTTCGGCGTCGCTGACGTTCAGCTTGTCCCAGTGCACCTCTTGGTGCGGCGTACGGTCCTTGCCATAGGCGCCCTCGGTCGTCTCGGTGGCTTCGATCTGTTCGATCGCGGTCGCGGCCCAACCATCGGGATGCTTTTTCGTATGCCCACCGATCTCGCCGTTGTCATAGTGGTCATACAGATGGAGAGCATCGATGGCGTCATCGTTTTCATAACTGAAGTCGGTGTCGGAACCCATGCGATCGCAGCCCTTCGAGCCAGCAGGAGTCGAGGTGGTCACCGCCCGCGGCGGCCACCCGGGGTCGCCGCGAGCGGTTCAGCCGTCAGCCGCCACGGACGTCGTTCCAGAGCTTCGTGTGCCGCTGCTCGGTGGTGCCGTAGTTGTCGGAGATGTCCATCAGGACCAGCCGGGCCTGCTCGAAGTAGGCGTTCATGTCGCCGGCGGACTTGTTCCACTGCGCCTTGGCGTCCCAGTACGTGGCCTGCGCGGCACCGGTCCAGTCGGCCAGGCTCTTCTCGACGCTGCTCTCCATGCCCTGCAGCGCTTCGCCGATCCGCTTGTTGATCGTCTGCATGTCATAGATCGTGGCGTCGGCCTGGGTGAAGTCGAACCGATAGTCTGACAACGTTGTCACCTCTCTTGGCTTCCAGCTGGATAAGGGGTTGCGGCTCAGACTCCCGGCAGCGGAGGCAGCGCGTCCATGAAGTTCTTCGCGGTGTTGCTCGCCGTGTCCTCGGCCTGGTGGTAGCCCTTCGTGGTGGCACCCATGACGTCGAGCATGCGCAGCAACTGGTTGATCACGTTCTTGAACGAGTTCTCCCAGTTGTCCATCGCCTGATTGAACTGACCCGAGGCCTGACCGGTCCAACTCCCCTGCAGCGTCGCCATCTGGTTGTTGACGCTTTGCAGGTGGCTATTGAATTCATCAGCCGTCTGCGCGAACGTGTTGGCAGCCGAGCGCATGCCTTCTTCAACGGTATTGACCGTTGGCATCGTCATGACGACGTTCCTCTCCTGTGGCTGGGGCGCGGGGTACCCGGACGCATGGTGGCTGGAACGGCGGGCCGAAGCCCCGAGCGGTGATGCGGTCGCGCCGGTGAAACGCGCCCACCGGTCACGGTGCATGACAGCACAAGGTCTGGGGTGGAAGCAACCGTCCTGCACATAATGCCCTGATGCACCGCGCCCGTGTAACTTTCTAACATGCGACCGTGTTGCGAGTTCGATCCGGTCGGGTACTGTTGCGACGCTGTCGTTAGGCGACGGCAGGTTCGGGCGCATTGTTGACGGCGGGTTACGCGGAGGTTACTCCGAGAGGAGTGGGCGCGTGCGGCTCGATGATCACGTGGCGAAACTGTTCGCCGAATACGAGCGTGAGCGCAGCAGCCTTGGTGAGCTTCAGGAGCGCATGCGCGCTCTGCGCGCATCGGCCACCTCGCCACGCCGGGAAGTGACGGTCACCGTCGGCCAGAGCGGCGTGTTGACCGATCTTCGGTTTCCCACCGGCGCCTACAAGCGAATGCCACCCGCCGAGCTGCGCGCGGTCATCCTGCGCACCTTCCTCGAAGCCAAGGACAGCGTGCAGGCCAAGGCGGCGGAGATTCTGGCGCCGATCGTGCCGGAAGGAATCGATCCCGCCAAGCTCGCCCGAGGTGACGCCGACGTGGACATGTTCCTGCCCGAAGAGGGCCCGCGGATGACCAGCGAGGTGCGTTCGATGCTCGGTCTCACCCCGGAGCAACCGGGCCATGAGTGACAACCCGAGCGGCTCGCTGTGGGTCAGCCCCGAGGGCGTCAACAGGGTCGGCAACGCGTACCAGCAGCAGATCGCGCTCTACGAGAGCCACCTGCACCGGCTGGAGAGCCTGCGCGAGCGCTACCGGTCGGCGTGGGGCGACGACTCGATGGGCCAGCAGTTCCAGGAACAGTTCGATCCGTTGATCGACACCCTCAGGGACATGATCACCGGCGTCATCGGCACGCTGGAGTTCACCGCGAAGGGACTCCGCACCGGCGGCGAGTCCTACCAGCGGGCCGACGAGGACGCCAGCACCGGAAGCCGGAAGCTGAACGTGGAGTTCGGCCAGGCGCTCAGCCTGACCGAGCCGTCCGAACCGGTCGAGGACGGCGAGACCGAGCCGGCCCAGCGCGCCGCCAGGGTCGAGCTGATGCCGCTGCGAAGGACCCTCGTCAGGAGCACCCGCGCACCCGACGGTGAGAGTCGGCCGGGCCAGCGGACCCGGTTGCGCTACGGCGTGTGCATCCCGGAGCGGCCGGCGCTCCGGCTCGAGTCCGGCGTCCTGCTCGCCAGGGAGGCGCCGCGATCGCTGCTGCCCCAACGGGTCGCGTTGCGGCCGGCCGAGCACGACGTCGTCGTCTCGCACAGTGTCGAGGGCACCACGACGGCGCCGGAGACGTTCCGTCGCGTCATCAAGCCGATTCCGGGCGAACCGCGAGACTGACCACCGGTCATGTTCGACTTCCACATCCCCGACGACCCGAACTGGCAATGGGCGTACGACGCGATCCTGGTGACGGTCGGCGAGCAGTACCCCAAGGGTGACCCGTCCGAGCTGATCGCCCTGAGCGAGGAACTGCAACAGTTCGCGGCCGACCTGGAGAGCACGGCGGCGAGCACCCAGACGATCGGCGCGCAGCTCGACGGGGTGCTTCAGGGGCCAGCCGCCGCCGCGTTCGGCCAGTTCTACCCCATGATCACCCAGCAGATCCCGTCGGCAGCGGCCAAGGCGCGCGGCGCGGCCGACGTCGCCTACCAGGCGAACCAGCAGATCGACTACGGGCAGACGCAGATCATCGTCGCCGCCTTCACCATCGTGCTGGAGATCGCCTCCGCGCTGGCCAGCGGATTCGGCGCCGCGCTGGTACCCAGCCTGATCAAGGTCGGGCAGGAGATCGTCCAGACCCTGCTCTCCCAGATCGAGAGCCGCCTCGCCCAGCTGATCGCCCGGCTGGCGCTCGAGGCCGCCGAGGAAGCCGTGCAGGAGGGCGCCGAAGCCGTTGCCGCCCAGGCGATCCAGATGATGAAGAACAACCGCAACGGCTTCGACCTCAACGACATCCTGCAGAACATGGGTGCGGGCGCGATGATCGGCGGCATCGCCGGCGGCGTGCACCACGTGGGCGGGCACTACTTCCCGTACTTCTCGCACACGACGCACGGTGGTGCCGCGCTGGGCGCGATCGGCGAGACGCTCGGGGAGTTCCTGTACTCGGCGGCGACGGGGAACCTCGGCCAGTTCAACCCGTTCGCGACGGCGAGCTCGTCGCTGTTCGACCACTACGGTAGTCACGGCGCGCACCAGGTCGGGCAACACCTGGGCGGCGGGCCCGAGCCCCGCACCGGTGGCAGCGGCTCGCCCGAGGGCACCGTGCCCGGCCCCGGCGACCACCGGGACCTCGGCCCCGACGGGCCGCCCGGTCAGGGCTCGAACACCGGCCCTGGTTCGAACGCCGGTACCGGCTCGAACTCCGGCTCGGGTTCGAACTCCGGCTCGGGTTCGAACGCCGGTCCTGGCGACACCGGCCCGCAGCAGGGCCCCACCGGCGCCTCGCCGACGGGTCCTGGTTCCGGTGGAGGCGCAGGCACGCGCGGTGGACCGGGCGCAGGCGGCGGTTCCGGATCGGGCGGCAGCCCAAGCGATCCGAGCGCGACCGGCGGAACTCCGGGGACGAGCGGTCCGGGAACGACCGGCGGTCCGGGAACGACCAGCGGTCCGGGAACGACCGGCGGCCCGGGGACGACGGGTGGCCCGGGGACGACCGGTGGTCCGGGAACGACCAGCGGTCCGGGAACGACCGGCGGCCCGGGGACGACGGGTGGCCCGGGGACGACCGGTGGTCCGGGCAGCGGCGAGGTGCCCACGGGCGGAAGCCCAGCCGCGGGCGGAGGTCCGGCTACCAGCGGTGGGCTGCCGCCGGGTCCGGGATGGAGTGGCGGCACGGACGGCGGACCGTCTGCAGGCCCCGACGCGAATGCCGGCCCGGGCGCGAATGCCGGGCCCGCAACGGATCCAGGCTCGAGCGGCGGGCCCAGCGGCGGTCCGGCGACAGGCCCGGGTACGACCGGCGGACCCGGCACGGTTGGCGGGCCCGCAGCGGGTCCGGCGGCCAACGGCGGTCCCGTAGCGGGCGGTGGGCCGCTCGCGGGTCCTGGGACAAGCGGCGGCCCGATCGGGCCGGGTTCGAGCGGCGATCCGGCGGCAGGTTCAGGTACGACCGGCAACCCAGCGGCGGGTCCGGGGGCCACCGGCGGGCCGGCGACGAGCACGGGGCCGGTCGGCGGACCGGCATCCGGGCCGGACCAGCTCGGGGGCCCACGGTCCGGGCCGGACCACATCGGCGGACCGGCATCCGGGTCGGGTCCGATCGGCGGCCCGGTGGCCGGTCCGGGTCCCGGGGATCACGGCGGCTCCGGCCAGGCCATGAGCGGACCGGCCCAGCCGGCATCCGGTCCCGGAGCGGCGCCACCGCAGCAGACGCCATCCCCGCTCCCCCAACCTGCGCAGCCGCCGGGCGACACCGGTACGGCCGCACCGACCGGCGTGCACCCGCCGTCGGGCCACGGCGGCCTGCCCGGCTTCGACCACGGCGGACACAGCGAACCGACATCCACCGGGACGGGCCCGCAGACCAGCCCTCCCGGCCAGCAACCGGTTGCCGGCCCACCGGCCCGCGGCGGCCCGACCCCGCCCGGTACCGGCGGTCACGATGCACCGGCCACGCCGGCCGGCCCCGGACAGCCATCCGGCGGCACGGGTCGACCGCCTGCCGGCGCGGGGCAACCGCTGCCCGGACCTCCGGTTGCGCCGCCGGGCGGCGTGCCCGCGACGGGTCCGTCCGGGAGCGGGGAGGCCCAGTCCGCGCAGCCGAGCAGTGCCGGGCCGGGTTCCCACGGGAACGAGGGCGGCTCGGTACCAATTCGGCCGGGTCGGCCGACGCCGGCGTCCGGCAGCGGCAACGAGAGCGGATCGCCCTCGAGGGCAACCGGTGCCCAGACCGCACCGCCGGCGGGCATCCGGTCCGCCCCACCGGGTGTGTGGGGCAACCAGACCTCGCCCCAGCACGGCCAGACGAGCAGCCCGCAGCCGAACGTGGCGCCGCCACCGGTCGACATCGACGCTGTCACCGACGGCATGGCGAACCTGACGCTCGAACCGCCGCCACCACCGACCATCGACGACATCACGAACGGCATCGCCAACCTCACCATCGACCCGCCCGCGCGGCCCACCGTCGACGACATCACCGACGGCATCGCGAACCTGAACCTCGACGCACCGGGGCCGCGAACGCCCGGGCCGACGTCGGCTCGGCCGCAGCCCGTACCGGCGCCGGCCACGTCCGGCCCGGCCGCCACCGGGGCCGATCCTGCCGATCCGGCACCACCGGCCGAGCCCGGCGCCGTCTCGCCGGACACCGACGACACCGAGATGTCCGA
>NZ_BOPO01000055.1 GCF_017312725.1 Actinocatenispora comari
CCGACAACGGCGCCAACTACCGCGCGCACCGCTTCACCCGCATCGTGGCCAGCCACGGCGCCCGCCACCAACGCATCCGACCGTTCACACCCCGACACAACGGCAAGGTCGAACGCTACAACCGCATCCTGGCCGACGAACTGCTCTACACCCGAGCGTGGTCCAGCGAAGCCGAACGCGCCGCCGCCATCGACGTATGGAACGTTCACTACAACTACCATCGAGCACACACCGCCATCGGAGACCGCCCACCAGCCTCACGGCTGCACGCAGGCGTCACCAACGTCATGACCCAGAACAACTAGATGTGCCGCGGCTGGGCAACGTTCGGGCCGGTGCCGGTGTCACTCCAGGAAGGTGACGGTCTCCGCCAGCGGTGCGCGGGGGATGCGCGGGTGGGTGACGGCAGGGTCGGCGGAGCCGATCGACAGTCCGCAGAACAGCAGCCGTTCGCGCGGCGGCGCGACCACCGCGGCGACGCTGCGGTGGTACTCCGCCCAGGCGAGCTGGGCGCAGCTGTGCAGCCCCTCGGCCCGCAGCAGCAGCATCACCGTCTGCAGGTACATGCCGGCGTCGGCCCACTGTGGCGGCGCGGCGGCGCGATCCAGGTAGCAGAACAGTGCGGTACCGGCGCCGAAGCAGGCCCAGTTCCGGGCCCGGGCGCGGGCCCGGGCCGGTACGTCGTCGCGGTCGATCCCGAGCGCGCCGTACCGCCGCTCACCCAGTACGGCCATGCGGTCGTGCTGGCGTGGGGTGATCTCGGTGGGGTACACGGGGAACTCGGGCTCGTCGCCTCGGTCGCCGGCCGCCACCCGTGCGGCGACCTGTTTCGTCAGCTCGGCCAGGGCCGCGCCGGACAGCACGCAGCTGTACCACGGTTGCAGGTTGCTGCCCGACGGCGCCTGCGCGGCAGCACCGAGCACTCGTTGCAGCACCGCTCGGGGCACCGGCCGATCGGTGAAGCGGCGGATCGACTGCCGGGTCCGTACCGCGTCGTAGACGTCCATCGGGCTCACGGTAGGCAGTGCGGACGGCGGTGGCGGCGGCCTGCACCGGATCTGCACACGATCGGCCCGGCCGCCACACCGTCACAGGGGGCCGGTGGCGAGGAAGGCTTCGCAGGTGGTGCCGGCGTAGTCGGTGGCGATCTCGACGATCCGGGTCTGGTCGGTGGTCGGCGCGAGCGCGGAGCTGTAGTTCGGGCAGTAGTTGTCGTACGCGGTGGGCACCTGCACCGGTGCCGCGATGCGGTGCCACGGCCCGGCGCCGCCGGCGGAGTTGGTCAGCAGGGTGGTGCCGTTGCCGGCGTCGGACCCGCCGCCGGCGGTCACGTACAGCTGACCGACCAGCACGATCTTCCCGGTCGCGGAGCCGTCGTCGACGATCGCGGTGGTGGGCGTGTGCCGGAAGTGGGTACCGTCGTCGGCCACGATGCGGGTACCGGGCTGGGCCGGGTCGCCCCAGTCGGCGCCGTCGGCGGAGGTCCGGTAGTACACGTCGCAGGCGAAGCTGGAGCCGCAGATCTCGTAGGTCATGATCCGGGTCCCGTTGCGCAGCGTGCGCACCACCGCCATGCCCGGCCGCGCGCCCGAGTCGGCCAGCGACACCACCGGATAGGGGGTGGACCAGGTGATGCCGTCGGCGGAGAACACCTCCATCAGCGCCTGGCTGTGGGTGGGCTGCTGGGTCTCGTCGGAGTAGTAGAGCGCCAGCTGCCCTTCGGCGTCGACGTGCATCTCCGGTTCCCACAGGCCGCCGGTGTTCGGCGCGGTCAGTACGGTCGAGACCTTCGACCAGGTGGCGCCGTGGTCGGTGCTGGCCCACAGGTCGATGGACATCCGCCGGTTGTCGCCGGCGTCGGCGCCGAACGAGCCGGACCACAGCAGCGTGCCGGCCGGCATCGTGCCGACCGCGCTGGGCAGTTCGTAGACGCTGGTGCAGCAGAAGCCGCCCGCGGCGGCCGGATGGCGCACCTGACCGATCCGGTCGAAGCTGGCGCCGTCGTCGGTGCTGCGCCAGATCGCGCCGTACCCCTGCGGGTCGAACGAGACGGTGGAGGCGATCAGCTGCCCGTTCGCGTCGCCGGAGTGCGCCAGCCGGATCAACCGCGGGTACAGCTGGGTACCGGTGCCCAGCTCGGTCCCGGTCGCCGCCGGTGCGGCGGCGGGGTCGTCGGACGGGTGGGTGGCGGCGGCCGCTGGGTGCTGGGGCGCGCCGGCGCGGTGCGGCGCGGCCGACACGGTGGTGCTGCTGCCGACCAGCGCCAGGCAGGCCGCCACGGCGACGACGAGGCCGGCGAGCCGGCGCGGTGCCAGTACGGTCATCGCGACCTCCACGGTGCCGTTCGACCTGCCGCTTCGGCAGGCGGCGAGAAAACGATTTCCGTACAATACGCGGATAGGTGATGTATGTCCAGATTGCCGCCTCCGGCGGCCGCTCGCCCGCGCGCCGCGACCCGTCTGAACCGCGCGGCGCGGCGGTGAAGTCCGCCGGTGCCACCGGGCCGGCCGATCCGGCCGCCTATCCGGTGGACTCCACCAGCTCGGCGAGCGGGGGGAGGGCCGCGACGGCCGCGTCGATCCGGGCCGCCGGGTACGGCGTGCGGCGGCTGGTGCCGAACAGTTCCCAGTAGAAGTCGTTGACCGCGACCGTGACCGCCGCGTTCCGCTCGATCAGCGCCGCGATCGCCGGCGGCGCGTCGACGACCCGGGTACCGGCCGCGCAGCGGCGCAGGTAGTCGTTGCGGGCGGGGGTCCCGTCGGCGGCGCGCAGCGGCACCCCGCACACGTGCCCGACCAGCCAGTTGATCAGCTGGCTCAGCGCGTGGGCGACGTCGTGGTTGCGGTGGGCCGCCACGAAGGCCGCCTCGGCCGCGGACAGCGTGAACCCGGCCGAGGTCGCCAGGCCCAGATCCACCAGGTAGAGCCGCTCGCCGTCGGTGCGGACGTTGCCGAAGTGCGCGTCGAAGTGCCGCAGCCCGGCGGTGTCGAGGAAGCCGAGATCGACGCGCAGCCGCCGCTCCACCATCCTGGCCGCCGCGGCGATCGCCGCCGGCCCCGCGGCGAGCCGGCCGAGCAGCCAGTCGTTCAGGCCGTCCGGCACGTACTCCAGGAACAGCACGACGCTCGCCGACGCCGCGGCGGTCGCCTCGATCCGTTGCCGCACCGCTGGGGAACCGTGCAGGTACGCGACGGCGCGGTCGACGTCGGCGAGTTCGTCGGTCAGCGGTGGGCTGCCGGGCAGCATCCGCCAGTGGTACAGCAACGGGAACGCCTCGGTGCGTCGCGCGCGCACCCAGCCGGTGGTCATCGCGTTCGCGGCCACCTCCCGCCACACCCCGAACCCCGGGTGCCCGCCGACGCCGTACTGGCACCACAGCGGCAGGTCGAACAGGTTCGCCGTGGATCCGAGGTTCTCCGGGCGGCGTTCCCGGTCACTGAGCGGGATCCGCTTGACGAACACCGGCGTGCCGTCGACCGCCAGCAGCGCCGAGGTACCGCCGATCCCGTGCGCCAGCGGCCGTGCGCCGTGCACCAGCCGTACCAGCTCGTCGTCGGTGCGCGCCGCCAGCACCTGCGCGACCGCGTCGTCGCGGGCGAGCCGCGCATCGAGCTGTCGGGCCGCAGGTTTCGGCACGGGCGTCTCCGATCGGTGCTGGCGGCGGTCGTGGGTCAGGGCAGGGCGCGGATCAGCACCAGGGACCCGAGCAGCTCGCTCTGGTGCCGGAGCCGGCCGTGCCGCTGGTCCCAGGCGCCGGAGTCCAGCGCGGCGCGCAGCCGGTCGGTGTACTGCTCGGCCAGCGCGGGCTCGACGAAGCTCCAGGCCGAACAGGACTGCCGGGCGGCGGGGTCGAGCAGCATCTCCGGGCGCGCGTAGTACGCCTCGTTGAAGCCGTCGACGCAGTCCGCCGGGATCGGTACCGTCCGCACGTCGGCCCGGCCGCCCAGGATGCCGACGAGGTCGTCGATCGCCGGGTAGCGCCGGGCCTCGGTGTCGAGCACCGCCGGCGCGTACTCGTACAGCCAGAAGTCGCGGACCCGGTCCGGGTCGCAGGTCAGCACGACGACCGGCCCGCGGGCGACCCGGCGCATCTCGCGCAGCCCGGCGGCCGGATCGGGCCACTGGTGCACGCTGAAGGTGGTCATCGCGGCGTCGAACGCGTCGTCGCCGAACGGCAGCTGCTCGGCCACCCCGTCGACCGCCTCGGGCAGGTGCGCGGGACGCTGCGCGCGCATCGACGCGGACGGCTCGACCGGGGTGACCGCGAAGCGCGGCGACTCGTACGAGCCGGCGCCGGCGCCGACGTTGACCACGGTGCGGGCGCCGGCCAGCGCCTGCTCGATCAGGGCGGTGATGCGCGGCTCAGGCCGGCGGTACCGCGCGTACGCCACCCCGATCGCGCCGTAGTCGGCGTCCCCGGCGCTCCCGTCGGTCGTGCGTGCGCTCATCAGCAGGCCCCCTCCGCCGTGGTTCGTCCCGCCATCCTCACCCGCGGCGCCGCGCGGCGGCCCGGCTCGGTGTCGACGATCACGTGACCGCGGCGCCGCGCGGCGGCCCGGCTCGGTGTCGACGATCACGTGACCGCGGCGCCGTCCCGCGTCGGGATGCGCCGGCCTCGCCGCGCGGTTGCCGGGCGTCTCAGGACTCGCGGGGGACACCGATGACGGTCTGCTGGCCGACGGCGACCAGCTTGCGCGCGGCCGCGGTCACCGCGTGCACCTCCAGCTGGCAGACGCTCAACGTCCGCCCGGACCGGACGACGACGCCGGTGGCTTCCAGCCGGTCACCGGCGGCCGGGGCGAGCAGGTTCAGCTTGTACTCGACGGTCAGCACCTCCGCGGTGTCCGGCAGCATGGTCAGCGCCGCGTACCCGCCGGCGCTGTCGGCGATCGCGCTGGTCGCCCCGGCGTGCACGTACCCGTGCTGCTGGCTGACCTCCGGGCGGCGCGCCAGGCTGATGCCCACCCGACCGGCCGCGACCTGCACGAGTTCGGCGCCGAGCAGCCGCATCAGCCCCTGCCGGCCGAAACTCTCGCGGATCCGGGCGACCACCTCGGGTGTGGCCTGGTCGTGGGTTGCGGCATCGGGCACGGGGTCTCCCTGAATCGGCGGTCGTGGTTGCGGCGGCCACCCGGATCCGGCGGTACGGGTCGGCCCGGTCGACGCTCAGCGGGCGGTCGGGGCCCAGAGCTGGTCGGCGTCGCCGGCGGCGAGGCTGCCGCGGTAGACGTCGATCTTGTGGTCGATGAGCGTCAGGTTCTCCTGGATCTCGGCGAGCCGGGCGCGCACGTCGGCGCGGTGCGCCTCCAGCAGGGCGAGCCGCTCGGCCTCGTTGCCGGGGCCGGCGGCGACCAGCTCCGCGTACCGGCGGATGCCCCGGATCGGCATCCCGGTGGCGCGCAGCTTGGTGCAGATGACGACCCACTTGAGGTCGAGTTCCCGGTACCGGCGACGGCCGCCGCTGGTGCGGTCGACCGCGCTGATGACCAGCCCGGCCCGCTCGTAGTAGCGGAGCGTGTGCACGCTCACCCCGGTGCGGCGAGCGGCCTCGGCGATCGTCACGCCCTCGGCCGGCAGCGGCTCGCGCGGCCTCTTGCGCCGGGGCGGGTGTTCCGACGCCTCCTCGCGCCGAGCCGGGTGGTCCGAACGGTCGTCCCGGGTCGTCGATGGTGAGCGTGTCGAACCGGACTTCGACTGCGGCTTGACTTCGAGCACGCTCTAAATCCTAGCGTCGGTGGCATGAGTTCACCCGTGTTGTCCCCCGCCCGGCCGGCGACGCTGAGCCGGCGCCGCCGGTACCTGGTGCTCGCGATCTGCTGCCTCAGCATGGTCGTGGTGGTGATGGACATCTCCGTCGTCAACGTCGCACTTCCGGCGATCCGCCACGATCTGCACGCCACCGAGGCCGGGCTGCAGTGGACCGTCGACGCGTACACGCTGGTCCTGGCCGGGTTCCTGGTGCTGGCCGGGTCGACCGCGGACCGGGTGGGTCGGCGGCGGGTGTTCCAGCTCGGCCTGGCCGTGTTCGGGGTCGGGTCGCTGCTGTGCGGGCTGGCGCCCGGGACCGGTTGGCTGGTCGCGGCGCGGGCGGTGCAGGCGGTCGGCGGCACCATGCTCAACCCGGTGGCGATGGCGATCGTGGCGAACACGTTCACCGGTGCGGCGGAGCGGGCCCGAGCCATCGGCGTGTTCGGTTCGGTGTCCGGGCTGGGGCTCGCGCTGGGGCCGATCCTCGGCGGCGGCCTGGTGGACGCGTTCGGCTGGCGCGCGGTGTTCTGGCTCAACGTCCCGGTGGTGGC
Organism: Actinocatenispora comari; assembly: GCF_017312725.1. Lineage (GTDB taxonomy): Bacteria > Actinomycetota > Actinomycetes > Mycobacteriales > Micromonosporaceae > Actinocatenispora > Actinocatenispora comari. The sequence continues at coordinate 6,300 of NZ_BOPO01000055.1, forward strand.
CGTCGCGCTTCTCGCCGCCGCACGCTACCTGCCGGAGTCGCGGGCGCCGCGGGCGCGCCGGTTCGACCCGGTCGGTCAGCTGCTGATGGTGGTACTGCTGGGCAGCGTGGTCACCGCGATCATCGAGTCGGGGTCCCGGGGCTGGGGCTCGCCGCTGATCGTCGGGCTGCTGGTGGTCGCGGCGCTCGCGGTGGCCGGCATCGTCCGGTACGAGCCGCGCCGGGCCGACCCGCTGCTGGACCTGCGGCTGTTTCGCCGCGTGCAGTTCAGCTCCGCGATCGTGCTCGCGGTGTTCGCGCTCTGCGGGTTCGGTGCCTTCCTGTTCGTGACCACCCAGTACCTGCAGGACGTGCGCGGGATGTCGCCGGTCGCCGCGGGGTTGTGCCTGCTGCCGGTCGGGGCGCCGGTACTGGTGATCTCGCCGCTGACCGGCCGCGTCGTCGCCCGCTCCGGCCCGGTACCGCCGCTGCTGGTCGCCGGCAGCGCGCTGGCGCTGGGCGGGGTCGCGTCCCTGTGGCTGCGACCCGGCACGCCGCTGCTCGCGGTACTGGCGGTGTACCTGCTGTTCGGCGTGTTCCTGGGCACGGTGAACCCGCCGATCAGCAACACCGCGATCGCCGGGATGCCGCGTTCGATGGCCGGCCTGGCCGGCGCGCTCGCCTCCACCGGCCGGCAGACCGGTACCACGCTGGGCGTCGCGGTGTCCGGCGCGCTCGTCGGGCCGGCGCTGGCCGCCGGCGGTACCGGGTTCACCGGCGCGGCGCACGCGGTGTGGTGGATCGTCGCCGCGCTCGGCGCCGGCATCATCGCCCTCGCCCTGCTCGGCGCCCGTACGGCCCGCCCGTGACGGCACCGACCCGGAACGGCGGCGCCCCTCACGGCCGGTGGCCGCGCTCCTGGATCGTCCAGGTGTTGCCGTCCGGGTCGGCGAAGTCGACGAAACTGGCGTAGTCGCGCCGCTCCGGGTCCACACCGGGCTCGTGGTCGCCCTGCCAGTCTGGCACGGATCGCTTGTGCCGCAACGGACCTAGCGGTACGCCGCGGGCCGCGAGCTCGTCCCGCGCCGCCTCGACGTCGGTGACCACGAGGTAGCTGGTCCGGGTCGATCCCGGCAGCGCGTCGGTGAGCCCGACGCCGAACTGGATCGAGCAGGCCGAGCCGGGCGGGGTGAGCTGCACGACGCGGAACCGGTCGTTCGGCCGGTAGTCCACGTCGAGCCGGAAGCCGACCCGGTCGGTGTAGAACGCCACCGCCCGGTCCACGTCGCCGACCGGCAGCGTCACGGCCTCGATCGCGTAGTCCACGGTGCGTCCGCCTCTCTTCGTTCGGTGGTGCTCGGATTCGCCGCCGCGCCGGGCGCCGGCGCTCACTGCGTGCGGCGCAGTTCGTCGACGTCGAGGCCGCGGTCGATGCCGTGCGGGACGACGGCCTGACCCGGCTCCAGTTCGAGCCGGGTGCCGTCCAGCGTGACCTCGACCAGGTCGGTTTCGAACGAGACGAACCCGGCCACCGCGCCGACCTCGGGCCACGCGTCGACGTACGACCAGCCGGCCCGGCGCCGCTCGCCGATGTCGTAGTAGCTCGCCAATCCCTTGTACGGGCAGAAGGTCTGCCCGTCGACCGGGGTCAGCGCCGACTCGTCGACGTCGTCGCGCGGCACGTACCAGCGCGGTGCGAAGCCCGACTCGTACAGCGCGAGCGGGTGCGTGGTGTCGGCGACGACCCGGTCGCCGTCGCGCACCACCAGGTGCCGCGAGGTGTGCCGGACGTCGATCCGGTGGTACGGATCGGCGGCGTGGCCGACGATGCGGTCGTCCTCCTCGTAGAAACCGTCCATCGCCCGCCAGGCGAACGCGACCCGGTCCCGCAGCACCGCGGCGTGCGCCGGCGGGTCGACGAACCCGTACCCGGCGCGTCTGGTCTCGGCGGTGCCGGCCTTCGCGGTGTACCAGCCGGTGGTGCCGAGCACCCGGTGCTCGGTGCTGCGCTCCTCGCGGGTGAGCACCCCGTCGGCGACGTCGGTCAGCGGGAAGAACGCCACCGGGTAGCGGCCCGGCTCGTGCAGCAGCACCACGTCCTCGCTGTCGGCGATCCACTCGCCGCCGAACCGGACCCGCATCCGGCGGCGCAGTGGCTCGGCGAACAGCAGCGGTTCGGGCAGCGGTTGAGCGACCAGGAACCGCCCGACCGGGTGTGCCGACAGCGGTGCCTGTTGCCATGCCAGTCCCATGATGTCTCCCTGTTTCGTTGGTGTACCGGGCGATCAGGCCGCGGCCAGCTCGTGCCGTCCGCGGGCGTGCGCCGGCGCGGCGGGCAGCGCGGTGGCGCTGCGCCGGGCGGCGTCGATGGCCGCCGCCAGCGCGGCCGGATCCTGCGGCCCGTCGTGCCGGCGGTCGTTGATGAAGAACGTCGGCGTACCGGCGACGCCGCTGCGGTCGGCCGAGGCGACGTCGCGCTCGACCCGGGCGGCGAACCGGCGCTGCCGCAGCGCGCGGTGGAACCGGTCGACGTCGAGCCCGAGGTCGCCGGCGTAGCCGAGCAGGTCGCCGGGTTCGAGCCGGGTCTGGTGGGCCAGCAGCGCGTCGTGCATGGCCCAGAACGCGCCCTGCTCCCCGGCGGCCTCGGCCGCCTCGGCGGCGAGCTGGGCATGCGGGTGCACGTCGGGCAGCGGCAGGTGGCGCCACACGTACCGGATGTCGGTGTGCTCGGCGAGCAGCTGCCGGGCGGTGGGCGCGGCCATCTCGGTCCACGGGCACTCGAAGTCGCCGTACTCGACGACGGTGACGACCGCGTCGACCGGCCCGCGGACGTGGTCGCGGCCGGTGTCGACCGGGGTGTCGAGATCGCGCGGCGCCTGCTGCCCGCCCAGCAGCGCCCGGGTGCGGGTCGCCTCCGGCAGCGCGGCGGTGAGCCGGTACACCAGCAGGCTGCTCAGGCTGGCGCCGGCGGCGGCGAGCAGGATGCCGAGGGTCGCGTCGGCCAGCTGCTGCCCGGTGAACGCGAGCCCGGCGACCAGCAGCGACACGGTGAACCCGATGCCGGCGATGGTGCCGCTGCCCAGTACCGCGGCCCAGCCGACCGGTGGCCGCAGCGCGCCGTGGCTGCGCCGCGCGATCAGCCAGGAGGTACCGAGCACGGCGACCGGCTTGCCGAGCAGGTACGCGGCGACGATACCGATGGTGACCGGTGCCGTCAGCGCGTGCCGCAGCGACCCGGCGTCGATCGGGACGCCGGCGTTGGCCAGCGCGAACAGCGGCACGACGAGCAGCCCGGTGGCGGTACGGAAGGTGTGTTGCAGCCGGTCGTTCGCCGACAGCGTGGCGGTCAACCCCATCGTGGCGGTGCGCGCCAGCTGCGGGGTGGGCTGCTCGCGGAACAGCCGTACCGCCCGGGTCGCCTGCTGCAGGTCGCTTCGCCGGGGCAGGTGCGCCGGGGTGGCGAGCCCGATCGCGAGCCCGGCGACGACCGGGTCCACGCCGCTGGCCAGCAACGCACCCCAGACGGTCACGCCGAGCAGCACGAACACCGGCATCCGGTGCCGGTCGCCGAGGTACCGGCAGGCGAGCACGCCGAGGTAGGCGACCGCCGCGACGGCGAGGGCGGCGGGGCGGACGTGGCCGCTGTAGGCGATCGCGATGACCGCCAGCGCCACGATGTCGTCGACCACGAACACGGTCAGCACGAACGTCCGGATCCGGGCCGGCAACTCGCGCCCGACCACGGTCAACACGCCCAGGGCGAGAGCGGTGTCGGTGGACATCGCGGCGCCCCAGCCGGCGGCGCCCGGCCCGGCGGCGGTGATCGCGAGGTAGATCAGCGCCGGCAGCGCCATCCCGGCGAGGCCGGCGGCCAGCGGCACGATCAGCCGGCGGTGGTCGCGCAGCTCGCCCAGGTCGATCTCGCGCCGCGCCTCCAACCCGACGACCAGGAAGAAGAGCGTCATCAGGCCGCTGTCGACCCAGCCCCGCAGGTCGAGCGCGGCGACGGCGGGGCCGATCCGGACGGTCAACGGCCAGTGCCACAGCGCCTGGTAGCTGTCGGGTGCGGCGTTGGCCCAGACCAGCGCGGCGACGATCGCGGCCACCAGCACGGCGGCGCCGGTCGTCTCACCGGCGCGCAGCCGGGCGAGCCGCCCGGGCCGGCCGGCCACCATCGACATTCCGCTCATCGCCGTTCCCGCCATCGCCGTACCGGTCCGCGCCATCCCGGCCGCGGGCGTCCCGGCCGCTGCCCTCCCCACCGCCGGCATCCGGGCCATCGGCATCCCGGCCATCGGGGTCCCGGCCATCGGCGTCGCGGCCGTGGACAGCTCGGCCATCGGCATCCCGGCTGAGGGCATTTCGGCCGTGGTCTCGGCCGTCGGCATCCCGACCGTGTCCGTTCTGCGTACCTCGGTCGCCGTCGTACCCGGTGTCGCGTCTGCGGTGCGGCCCCGCGTCGCCGTTCGCATCGATCGTCCCCCAAGCCGTCCGCGCCGTGGCCGGGTCGCCGGGACGTCGCCCGGCCGATCCGCGACCAGCTAACCAGTTAAATAGCTATTGCTGGTTAGAGTGGAGCACGCTACGCTGTAACCTGTCAAGCAATTGGGAGGGGTTAGGTCGAGGTGATGACGGAGACAGGCGCGGAGACGCTGCTGCTGGACCTGCTGAACACCACCCCGGTGCTCGACGGCGCGGTGCGCGACGAGCTGGCCGACCCGGCCGCCGCGGGTGGCTGGCTGGCCCGGCACGGTCTGCCCGACTCGGCGGCGGAGCGCCGCCACCTGGTCGCCGCACGCGACGCGCTGCAGCAGGTGGTGCGCGGCACGGCACCGGCGAGCACGCTCGCCGGCTTCCTCACCGGTGCGAGCTATCGACCCTCGATCGCCGGCGACGGCGTCGCCTGGACCGCCGAACTGCCCGCGGGCGGGCACGCGGCGGCCCGCGCCGTGCTTGCCTGGGACCAGGTGCGGGTCGAGCATCCCGACCGGCTGCGACCGTGCGCGAACCCCGACTGCCGGCTGTTCCTGCTCGACCACAGCAAGCCGAACCGGGCCCGCTGGTGTGCGATGGCGGTCTGCGGCAACCGGATGAAGGCCCGCCGGCACTACCAGCGCAGCCGGTCGACCGCGGCGAACTAGGAGGGCGAGATGGCCACGCTGTTGTCGGTCAACGTCGGGCTGCCGCGCGACGTGGCCTGGCAGGGCCGCACCGTGCACACCGGCATCGTCAAGCACCCGGTCGAGGGGCCCCGGCTGGTCCGCCGGCTCAACGTGGACGGCGACGGCCAGGGCGATCTCGCCGGGCACGGCGGAGAGATCCGCGCCGTGCTGGTCTACCAGCGCCAGTCCTACGACCACTGGCGCCGCGAGCTTCACCGCGACGATCTGGACCCCGGCCGCTTCGGGGAGAACTTCACCGTCGATGGGCTGCCCGACGACCAGGTGCACATCGGCGACCGGTACCGGATCGGGTCGGCCGAGTTCGAGGTCACCCAGCCGCGGGTGACCTGCTTCCGGGTCGGCCTGCGGCTGGGCGTACCGGAGATGCCGTCGCTGCTGGTGTCCCACCACCGGCCCGGGTTCTACCTGCGGGTGCTCACCGAGGGGTACGTGCAGGCCGGCGACGAGATCGTGCGGACCCGGACCGGCCCGCACGAGCTGACCGTCGCCGCCGCCGACGCCCTGCTGTACCTGCCCGACCGGGACCCGGAGGCGCTGCGCGCCGCGCTCGACATCCCCGCGCTGAGCCCCGGCTGGCGGCAGTCGTTCCGCGATCTGCTGGAGGCGCCGGCCGCCGCCCCGCCGATCGGCGTCGAACCCGCCGGCTGGCCCGGCTTCCGGCCGATGCGCATCGCCCGGATCGTGCCGGAGAGCGCCACCATCACCTCCATCCACCTGCGCGCCACCGACGGCGCCGGCCCGCTGCCGCTACCGCGCCCCGGCCAGTACCTGACGGTGCGGGTGCCGGGCGCGGGCGACCCGGCACCGGTGCGCAACTACTCGCTGTCCGCGGCGTCCGAGCGCGACTACCGGATCAGCGTCAAGCGCGAGCCGCACGGCGCGGTGAGCGGGTACCTGCACAGCCGGCTGCGGGTGGGCGACACCCTGGACGTGGCCGCGCCGCGGGGCGAGTTCGTCCTCGCCGGGCCGGCCGCGTCGGTGGTGCTGCTGTCCGCCGGCGTCGGTGCCACCCCGGTACTGGCGATGCTGCACGCGCTGGCCGCCGCCGGCGACGAGCGGCAGATCTGGTGGCTGCACACCGCGCGCACGGCGGCCGACCACGCGTTCGCGGCCGAGGCGCACCAGCTGCTGGCCAAGCTGCCCCACGGGCACGAGCGAATCTATTACACCGCAACGGATCCGGCCGTGCCGCCGGCCGCGCCGGCGGTGGCCGGGCGGATCGACCGGGCGGCGCTGGCCGCCCTCGACCTGCCCGCTGGTACCGTCGTCTACCTGTGCGGCCCGGAGGGGTTCATGACCGCCATGCGGGCGGCACTGGCCGAGCTGGGTGTCGCCGACGCGGACATCCACACCGAGCTGTTCGGTGCGCTGGCGCCGATCAATCCCGGCATCACGGGAAGCGCGGGCGTGCCGCCCCATCCGCCGGCGGGCGCCGCCGGTACCGCGCCGCAGATCACGTTCGCGCGCAGCGGGTTGAGCGTGCAGTGGCGGGACGACTTCCGTACCGTGCTGGAGTTCGCCGAGGCGTGCGACGTGCCGACCCGCTGGTCGTGCCGTACCGGGGTGTGCCACACCTGCCAGACGGCGCTGCTGTCCGGCGGGGTGCGCTACCGGCCGGCGCCGCTCGAACCGCCGGAGCAGGGTACCGCGCTGCTGTGCTGCGCGGCCCCGGACGGCGATCTGGTCCTCGATCTGTGAGTCCCGCACCAGCGTGCGGATCCACACACTTTCCCGGATTCGGTAAGTACGGCCCGGTCGGCGGCCACCAACCAACGACCTACCGGAACCGGGTGAGGAGACATCGTGAAGGCCAGGAAGACTCTGGTGGCGGGGGCGGCCTTGGCCGCCGCGGCCGCCGCACTGGGTACCGCCGGCACGGCACAGGCGCACGGGCAGCGCGGCGGCTCGGTGTTCGTGCAGACCGACAACCCGGACGCGAACAGCGTGGTGGCGTACGACCGGGCCGCCGACGGCACGCTGCACCGGGCCGGCACGTACGCCACCGGCGGGCGCGGGGGAGTGCTCGGTGGCTCGCAGATCGATCACCTGGCCTCGCAGGGCGCGCTGGCCAGGTCGGGCAACACGCTGTTCGCGGTCAACGCCGGCAGCAACACCGTCAGCGTCTTCGGTGTGCGCGGCGACCGGTTGCACCGTAGCCAGGTGCTCGGCTCCGGCGGGGCGTTCCCGGTCAGCGTCGCCGTGCACGGCTCGATGGTGTACGTGCTGAACGCGCGCGACGGTGGCTCGGTGCAGGGCTTCCTGCGGCTCGGCGACCGGCTGGTACGGGTCCCGGGCTGGCACCGTGGCCTCGGCCTCGACGCGGACCAGACGCCGGAGTTCACCAGCACCCCGGGGCAGGTCGCGTTCACTCCGGACGGGACGAAGCTGGTGGTGACCACCAAGGCCAACGGCAACCAGATCGTGGTGTTTCCGGTGTCACCACTGGGGTTGGGTCGCGCCGTGACCACACCGGACGCGGGCAACGTCCCGTTCGCCGTCACGTTCGACCCCGCCGGTCGGCTGCTGGTGGCGGAGGCCGGCCCGAACGCGGTCGCCACGTTCACCGTCGGCCGCACCGGTTCGCTGCGGCTGGCGTCGCGGACCGCGACCGGGCAGCAGGCGACCTGCTGGATCACCCGGTCGGGGCGCTCGGTGTACGTGTCGAACGCGGGCAGCGCGACGGTCTCGCAGTACCGGTCGGGGCGGGGCGGGCTCACCGCGACCGGGACGGTGCCCACCGACCCGGGCACCGTGGACGCGAGTGCCAGCTCCGACGGCCGGTTCCTCTACGTGCAGACCGGGGGGACGGGCACGGTCGACGAGTTCCGGGTCGGCCCCACCGGCGCGCTCACCCGGATCGGCTCGGTGACCGTACCCGGTGCGGTCGGTGGCGAGGGCATCGTCGCCTCCTGACCGCGGTACCGGGTCGACCCTGCCGGCCACCGACGGCGGGCTCGACCGCATACGGCGGCCGATGGCGGGGTGGACCGCATCGGTAGCCGACGGCGGGCTCGACCGCATCGGCGGCGGACGGCGGGCTCGACCGCACCGGCGGGATCGACCGCGCGGGCGGCCGACCCCGCCGCTCGCGGCCGGCCCGGTTCCGCGGGCCGGCCGCGTGCGGGGAGGGCAGTCCGGTAAGACCGGAGCCGGCGACCGACACGAACGGTCATGCACACTTCCGAACACACCGGCCCGCTGTCCGGCCGGCTCGCGGTCGTCACCGGCGCGGGCCGCGGGATCGGGCGCGCCGTCACACTGGAGCTGGCCCGGTCCGGCGCCCGGCTGGCCCTGGTGGCCCGCAGCGCCGGCGAGCTGACCGCGGTGCGCGACGAGCTGACGGCCGCCGGCGCGTCGGCCGCCGCGTACCCGACCGATCTGGCCGAGCTGCCCGCGGTGGCCGACCTGGGCGCCCGCATCGAACGCGACCTCGGGCCGGTGGGCGTACTGATCAACAACGCCGGCGTCGTCGGCCCGATCGGCCCGACCGAGCAGCTGACCGCGGCCGACGTCGACCGCTCGTACCGGGTGAACGCGATCGCACCGATGCTGCTCGCGGCGGCGTTCCTGGCGTCGATGCGCGCGGCCGGCTGGGGCCGGATCGTGAACGTGTCCACCGGCGTCGTCGCGCGGCCGGCGGCGATGCTGCGCGGCAACACCTACGTGGCGGCCAAGAGCGCATTGGAAGCGCACAGCCTCAACCTGGCCGCGGAACTGGCGGGTACCGGAGTCACGGTCAACGTGTACCGGCCGGGCCGGGTCGACACCGCCATGCAGGGCTGGATCCGGGAGCAGGACCCGGAATCGGTCGGTGGTGGCCTGGTCGAGCGGTTCGCCGAGTCGTACCGGTCCGGCGAGCTGATCTCGCCGGCACACTCGGCGCGGGTCCTCGTCTCCGGGCTCGGCGGTACCGACACCGGGCGGATCCGGGACGTCGCCGACGCCGGGTGAAGCGGGAATTCCGCTGCCGGGTGCGGCGTTGCGTGCGGCGGAGGGGGTGTCGAACGTGAAGGTACGCAACTCGGTTCGGGCGCTTCGGGCGAAGGACGGCTCCTTCGTGGTGCGCCGGCGGGGCCGCATCTTCGTGCTGAACAAGCGCAACCGCCGCTGGAAGGCCCGGCAGGGCTGATCGCCCGCGGTCGACGGGCCGTCCGGTGAAACGGGGCGGCCCGTCGTCGTACCCAGGCGACGGTCAGGCCAGGGCGAGCAGGCCGGCCAGGTCGTCCGCGCACGGGCCGCAGACCCGCAGGTGTACCGCGACGCCAGGCCACCGGTCGGCGGGGTCCAGACCGGCGAGGATCTCCTCGGCGTACACGTCGAGCACCTCGCGGGTGCGTCCGCAGCCGGCGTCGTCGTCGTGCGTGGTCAGGAAGGCCAGCAGCGCCTGGCGTCCGTCGGTCGTCGGGTCGGGCTTCGTCATCGTGCTTCATCCTCACCGAGGTGGCCGTGGGCGACCAGGTGGGCCCGGATCTTGCGTCGCGCGTCGAAGACCGCCTTGTAGACCGCGTTGCGGTTCGACCCGATCTCGGCCACGTAGGCGTCCAGTGGCATGCCGTCGGCCACGATCGCCACGAACGCGTCGCGCTGCCGGCTGGTCAGTACCGTCGAGACGGCCTCCCGGACGGCGGCCAGCAGGTCGGCCGACTGGGCCGCCTGTTCCGGGGAGAAGCCGAACCGGTCCGGCAGCCGCTCCCACTGCTCGGTCTCCAGCGGCTGTGCGGCACGGGCCCAGAAGTGCCGGGAGACCTTCGCCCCGACCTCGAACACCACGAACTTGTACACCCAGGTGGTGAACCGGCTCTCGCCGCGAAACTCGGGCAGCTTGCGCAAGATCGACACCAGCGCGTCGTCGGCGGCCTGGTGGGCGATGTCGTCCAGCTCCGGGCCGGCCAGTCGGAGCCGCCCGGCGCGGCGACCGGTCTCGGCCCGCGCCGCCCGGAGCAGCAGGGCGTGCAGCCGCGCCTGGGCGGAGACGTACGACGCGCCCCGCAGGTCGGCGAGCCACTCCCGGGTCTGCTCGTCGGCCACCGGCCCGGGCGGCTTGGACGTCGATGCGGATGCCACGCACCGAATATAGGCACGCCCCGGCGGCGGCGGGGTCGAGCGGCCGGCGGCCGTTTCCGGTCGGTAAGGAGGCTCCCCCCGGCGCTGGCCCCACCGGGCGATCGTGGCCGCCCGGAAGAACGCCTGCGTCCGGGAGAACGCCTACCGTCCGGGAGAACGGTGCCGCCCGGAAGAACGGCGCCGTCCGGGAGAACGGTGCCGCCCGGAAGAAGGGTGCCGCCCGGAAGGAAGGGCGGAGCCGGGAAAGAACCGTACCGCCCGGCGGTAAGAAAGGGGGCCGGTGCCGCCACTCACCAGTGTGGCCGGCGTCGGTCGGCAGGAAACGCCGGACGCCCTGCACGTCGTTCGGCGCCGGCCACCGCCCTGTCCCGCTCGTTGCGAAGGATCCCGATGGCCCTGCTGAACCCTGGTGACACGTTCCCCGACCTGACCGTGCACCTGCCCGCCGGCCGCAGCCTCACCCTGCCCGACGAGGTGGCCGGCCACTACGGTGTGGTGCTGGTCTACCGCGGCTCCTGGTGCCCGTACTGCAACGCGCAGCTCGCGTCGTTCCAGCGGGCGAAGGACAGGCTGGCGGCGGTCGATGCCCGGGTGGTGGCGCTGTCGGTCGACGACGAGGCGACGACCGCGGAGCTGGTCGCCAAGCACGGGCTGGAGTTCCCGGTCGGGTACGGCGCCGACGCCGCCGAGGTGGCGGCCGCGACCGGTGCGTTCGTCAACCCCGACCCGGTCTACCTGCAGTCGACCGGGTTCGTCCTGGACCGCGACGGCCGGGTCGTCGTGTCGGTGTACTCCAGTGGCGCGATCGGTCGGCTGGTACCGGCCGACGTGGTCGGCCTCGTCGAGTACCTGGACGCGCACGCCTGAGGTGCCGCGCCGACCGAGGAACACGGTGAAGCGGGTTCGGTACAGGCGGGTGCGGGCGTAGCTTGTGTACGGCGACATGTTTCGCGGTGGCTACCCGATCAACGTCCGCACCGCCGGCGCGGCGGTCTCGACGCGGACGGACCCGGTGCGGAGGGGTCGCGTGCTGGTCGACCGACGTACCGAGGCGCAGGCGCTCGACCGACTGCTCGACGACGTGCGGGCGGGGGAGAGCCGTGCCCTGGTGTTGCGCGGCGAGGCCGGCATCGGCAAGACCGAGCTGCTCCGGTACCTGCGGGGCAGGGCCGGCGATCACCGGATCGTGCCGGCCGCCGGTGTCGAGGCCGAGAGCGGCTTCGCGTTCGCCGGTCTGCACCAGGTGTGCGTGCCGCTGCTGGACGGCCTGCGCCGGATTCCGGAGCCGCAGCGCGTCGCGTTGACCATCGCGTTCGGGTTGGACACCGGCCGCCCGCCGGATCCGTTCCTGGTGGGTATGGCGGCGTTGAGCCTGTTTGCCGAGACCGCCCGGGAACGGCCGTTGCTGTGCGTGATCGACGACGCGCAGTGGCTGGACCGGTCCTCGGCTCAGGTGCTCGGGTTCGCCGCGCGGCGGTTGCAGGCCGAGTCGGTGGCGCTGGTGTTCGCGGTCCGCGACGGCGGCGACCGTACCGAGGCGCCGGAACTGGCCGGGCTGCCCGAGCTGCTGGTGACCGGGCTGCCCGAGGCGGCGGCCCGGGCCCTGCTGGCGTCGGCGCACGCGGGCCCGGTCGACGGCGGTGTGCTGGACCGCATCATCGCCGAGAGCCAGGGCAACCCGCTGGCTCTGCTGGAACTGCCCCGCGGGTTCACCCCGGCGGAGCTGGCCGGCGGGTTCGGACTGCTCGACTCGGTACCGCTGCCGAGCCGGATCGAGGAGAGCTTCCGGCGCCAGATCGCGGTCCTGTCGCCGACTGCACGCCAGATCCTGTTGACCGCCGCGGCCGAGCCGGTGGGCGATCCGGTACTGGTGTGGCGGGCGCTGGACCGGCTGGGCGTCGACGTGGACACCGACCCCGCGTCCCGGGCGGCGACCGAGGAGTTCGTGACGTTCGGTGCCCGGGTGACGTTCCGCCATCCGCTGCTGCGCTCGGCGGTGTACCGGGCCGCCGGTGCGGCGGATCGTCGCCGCGTCCAGCAGGCGCTGGCGCAGGTCACCGACTCGGCCACCGACCCGGATCGGCGTGCGTGGCACCGCGCGCAGGCCACCGTCGGTGAGGACGAGGAGGTCGCCGCGGAACTGGTGCGGTGCGCGGCGCGGGCGCAGGCCCGGGGCGGCCCGGCGGCCGCGGCGGCGTTCCTAGCACGCGCGTCGGAGCTGACCCCGGACCCGGCCCGGCGCGCGCAGCGGCTGCTCGCCGCCGCCGAGGCCGAGTACCAGGCAGGGCTGCCGGAGCGGTCGGTACGGCTGCTGGCCCGCGCGGAGGCCGGCCCGCTGGACGAGGTGGCGCGGGCACACGCGTACCTGCTGCGGGCCCGGATCAGCTTCACCCTCGACCGCGGAGTGGCGGCGCCGGGGCTGCTGCTGCGGGCGGCGAACCGGTTGCAGCCGCTGGACCCGCGGCTGGCGCGGGAGACCTACCTGGAGGCGATGCAGGCGGGCTGGTTCGTCGGCGACGGCGGGCCGGGACCGACGCTGCGCGAGCTCGCGGCAGAGGCGCTGGCGGCCCGGGCCGCACCGGACCCGGCCGACGCCTGCGACCTGCTGCTGACCGGCCTCGCGGTGCGTTACCGGGACGGCTTCCCGGCCGGTACGCCGCTGCTGCGGGAGGCGTTGTCGCAGCTGGCGGCCGGGCCGGGGGACGAGGCGGGGCTGCGGTGGCTGTGGTTCGCCGCCACCTGCGCGATGGACGGGTGGCAGTACGCGGCGGCCGACACGATCACCGACGCGTTCGTGGCGCGGGCGCGCCGGTCGGGCACGCTGACCGCGCTGCCGCTCGCGCTGGCGCAGCGCATCGTGGTGCAGGTGTTCACCGGCGAGCTGGCCGCCGCGGACGGGCTGGTGCACGAGTTCGACGCGGTGCGGGCCAGCACCGGCCTGGACGAGCCGTCGTACGCGACCCAGCTGCTCGTGGCCTGGCGGGGCGCGGAGGACGCCACCGCGGAGCTGGTGGCGGCCACGACCAAGGAGGCGACCCAACGCGGCGAGGGGCTCGGTGTGGCGGCCGGCGGGTGGGCGCTGGCGGTGCTCTACAACAGCCTGTGCCGGCACGACGAGGCGCTGGCCGCGGTACTGCCGGCGGCGGAGTCGGACGCCGACCTGGGCGTGGTGACCTGGTGCTCGCTGGTCGAGCTGATCACCGCGGCGGCCCGGCTCGGTCGGAACGAGCTGGCCGCCGACGCGGTGGCGCGGTTGCGGACGATGACGCAGGCGGCCGGTACCGACTGGGCGCTCGGGCTGGAGGCGCGCTGTCAGGCGCTGCTCGCCACGGACCCCGAGCCGCACTACCGCAGCGCGGTGGATCGGTTGGCGGGTACGCCGATCCGCGGTGAGCTGGCCCGCACCCGGCTGCACTACGGGGAGTGGCTGCGGCGGCAGAACCGGCGCGCCGATGCGCGCCGGCAGTTGCGCGGTGCGTACGAGATGTTCGGGGACATGGGCATGACGGCGTTCGCGGCGCGCGCGGCACGGGAGCTCGGCAGTACGGGCGAAACGGTACGCAGGCGCAGCGGCGGGAACGCCGCCGACCTGACGCCACAGGAGGTGCAGATCGTCCGCCTGGTCCGGGCCGGACTGTCCAATGTGGAGATCGCGGCCCGGCTGTTCATCAGCCCGCGCACGGTGGAATGGCACCTGAGCAAGACGTTCGCGAAGCTGGGCGTCACCTCCCGGCGGCAGCTGCGCCGCTGACCGCACGGGCCCGGCGTACCGGCCCGGCCCGGGCGCCGACCGGTGGCCGGTACGGGCGCGACCCGTACCGCGACGGCCGCAGGCTGTGGGGGTGCGCCGGTCCCGGCGCCGCGGTCGAGCCAGCGGGGGTGAGAGCGATGCCAGCCGTCCATCATCGGTACGCGATCATCGACGGCCACCGGTCGTTCCACCGCGAGGCCGGCGACCGGCCGGCGGCGGAGCTGATCCGCGACTTCCTGTCCCGCCGCCTCCGGCACTCCGCGGCGGCCTGACCGGCCGCCGACCTTTCGGGAGGCAACGATGACACGATCGATCGCGTGGGACCGGGTGACCCCGGCCGACGTGCGGCGGGCGATGACGGAGTACGACACGCTCGGGCCGCGGCGGTTCTTCGCCGCGCACGGGTTCGCACCGACCACCACCTACACCCTGGTGCACCGTGGCCGGTCGTACCCGCCGAAGGCGATGCTCGGGGTCGCCTACGAGTTCGCGACCGGGGAACGGCTGGCCTCCGGCGACTTCGAGGGCGGCCGGGCCGGTGCGGTCACGGTGCTCGGCCGGCTCGGCTTCACCGTCGAGCACGTCTGATCGACACCCGGCCGTGCCGGCCGCGCACGCCTTCGTTCCCTCTCGTTGCGGGGCGGCCCCGCGGCCGTCAGCCGCGGTAGGCCTCCAGCAACCGCAACCAGACCTCGCTGATGGTGGGGAAGCACGGCACCGCGTGCCACAGCCGGTCGATCGGCACCTGACCGGCGACCGCGATCGTCGCCGAGTGCAGCAGCTCCGCGACACCCGGGCCGACGAACGTGACGCCCAGCAGCGTCTCGGTGTCCAGGTCGACCACCATCCGGGCCCGCCCCTGGTACCCGTCGGCGTACAGCAGCGCGCCGACCACCTGGCGGCCCAGGTCGACGTCCACGGCGCGGACCCGGTACCCGGCCCGTTGCGCCTGCGCCGCCGACAGCCCCACCGCGCCGACCTCCGGGTCGGTGAACACGGCCTGCGGTACGGCGGCGGTGTCGGCGGTCGCCGCGTGCGCACCCCACGGTGCGTCGTCGAGCGGCGCTCCGGCGGCCCGGGCCGCGATCGCGGCGCCGGCGATGCGCGACTGGTACTTGCCCTGGTGGGTCAGCAGCGCGCGATGGTTGAGGTCGCCCACCGCGTAGAGCCAGTCGCCGTCGACGCCGCGCACCCGGCAGCTGTCGTCCACGTCCGGCCACGAGCCGGCGGTCAGGCCGACCGTGTGCAGCCCGAGGTCGCCGGTGTTGGGCTTGCGGCCGGTGGCCAGCAGCACCTCGTCGGCCTCGAGCTCGCTGCCGTCGTCGAGTACCAGCCGGACCGGCCCGGTACCGCCGGGGCGGCTCAGCTCGGTGACCGTGACGCCGAGCCGCACCTCGACGCCGGACTCCTTGAAGCCCTGCCCGACCAGTTCGCCGACGAACGGTTCCATCCGGGGCAGCAGCCCGGACTCGCGGACCACCAGCGTGACCGTGGCGCCCAGCCCGTTCCAGGCGGTGGCCATCTCGACGCCGACCGGGCCGCCGCCGACGACCGCGAGCCGGCCCGGCACGGTACCGCTGTCGGTGCCCTGCCGGTTGGTCCACGGGCGGGCTTCGGCGATGCCGGGCAGGTCGGGCAGCGCGGGGGAGCTGCCGGTCGCGAGCACCACCGCGTGCCGGGCGGCCAGCCGGACGATCCGGTCGTCGGGGGTGGCCACCGAGACCCGGCGTGGCCCGTCGAGCCGGCCGTGTCCGCGCACCAGGACGGCGCCCTGGCCGTCGGTGACCCAGTCGGCCTGCCCGCTGTCGTCCCAATCGGTGACGTAGCGGTCCCGGCGGGCGAACACGCCGGCCGGCGCCACCCGGCCGGTCACCGCCTCCCGGGCGCCGTCGACCCGCTGCGCGTCGGCGACCGCGAGGACCGGGCGCAGCAGCGCCTTGCTCGGCACGCACCCCCAGTACGAGCACTCGCCGCCGACCAGCTCGCGCTCCACCACCGCGACGCTCAGCCCGGCCGCCCGGGCGCGTTCGGTCAACACCTGCCCGACCGGGCCGGCGCCCAGCACGATCACGTCGTAGCTGTCCTGCGCGGGCCCGTTCGCCCCACCTGCCGCCGCCTCGGTCATGTCCGTTCCTCTTCCCCGCTGTCCGCGATCGGTCCGAGGCCTCCATGCTCGCGGTCGGGTGGCGGGTTCGAACCCGTGCCGACCACCGGTCCGGCCCCAGGGCTGGCGACCCCGGTGGGCGGGTCAGGCGGCGGGGTTCAGGTCGGCGAAGCCGAGGGCGTCGACGCAGGTGACGCCGCGAACCTCGACCAGCACCAGCAGTACGGTGTCGCAGCCCGGGCAGCGCGCGACGGTGCCCGGTCCGGCCAGGTACACCGCGAGCGCGCCGAGCCGGTTGCGGTCGCCGCAGTGCCCGCAGACGCCGGTCGCGGTGGTCATCTCGGTGCCGAACACCGCCTGCAGGGTGCCGGCGATCGCGTTGCCGTCCAGTCGGTCGGTCATGACGTTCCCCCGAAACGTTCGGTGCGGATCCGGCCCGGGTCGTGGCCGAGCCCGACCAGCGCGTTCGCCGTCGCCTCGACGAACCCGGTCGGGCCGCAGACGTACACCGCCGGTTGCTCCTGCGGCGGCCAGCTGACCTGGCGCAGCAGCGCGGTGTCGACCCGGCCGGTGTACCCGTGCCAGCCGGGCGGCTGCGCGCGGGTCAGCGTGATGCTCACGTCGATGCCGTCCCGGGCGGCCAGTCGCAGCAGCTCGTCGCGGTAGATGACCTCGTCGTACGAGCGTGCCGAGTACAGCAGCCGCAGCGGCGCGGCGCTCATCGCGGCGCCGTGTTCGCGCAGCACGGCGCGAAACGGCACGATGCCGGAGCCGCCGGCGACCAGCAGCGCCGGACCGGGATCGGTGGCCCGCCAGACGAAGTACCCGCCGACCGGGCCGCGCAGCTCGATCGGGTCACCGACCCGCAGCTCGTCGACCAGGTACGGCGAGACCTCCCCGTCGTCGAGCCGCTCGACGGTGAGGACCAGGTGCCCGTCGCTCGGCGCCGAGGCGATCGAGTAGCTGCGCTGCGCCTGGTACCCGTCGTCGGCGGTGAGCCGCACGTCGACGTGCTGGCCGGCCAGGTGGCCGGGCCAGTCGGGCACGTCGAGGCCGATGCTGTGCGTGCGGTCGGTCTCGACGACGACCTCGCGCACGGTGGCGAGCTGCCAGCTCAGTCGCCGGCGTAGCGCTGTTCTTTCCATGGGTCTCCGTAGTTGTGGTACCCGTAGTTCTCCCAGAACCCGGGGTGGTCGTCGTCGCGCAGCTCGATGCCGCGCACCCACTTGGCGCTCTTCCAGAAGTACAGGTGCGGGACGAGCAACCGGGCTGGGCCGCCGTGCTCGGCGGTGAGCGGCTCGCCCTCGTACTCGTAGGCGATCATCGCCTGGCCGCCGGTCAGGTCGGCCAGCGGCAGGTTCGTGGTGTACCCGCCGTCGGAGAACGCGAGCGCGTAGTCGGCGCTGGTGTCGATGTCGGCCAGCAGCGTGTCGAGCGAGACGCCGCGCCAGTGCGTGTCCAGCTTCGACCACTTGGTCACGCAGTGGATGTCGGTGGTGATGCTCGTGGCGGGCAGCGCCCGCAGCTCGTAGAAGCTCCAGACGACCGGTTCGTCCACCGCGCCGCGAATCGTGAACGTCCAGTCCGCCGCGAGCCGCCGTGGCGTCGGCCCGGCCGACAGCACCGGGAAGTCACGCGTCACGTACTGGCCCGGCGGTACCCGGCTGGGGTCGGCCTCGGCGCTTCTGCGGCCGTGAAACCCACGGGTGACCATTCTCCACACCCCTCACCTCGACGCCCGAGCGGTCGGTACCAGTGTGTCCCGGGATCGGGTCGCGGGTACCCGTGTTTCCCCCGGGTCCACGCCCGGGTGCGCGGTCAGTACACCTCGCGGAAGTTGCCGACCAGCTGGATCGAGTTGCCATCGGGGTCGGGCAGCGGGCAGAGCCGGACGCCCTTGTTGGCCTCGATGATCTCGCCCGGGTCCAGGCCCAGCTCGCGCAGCTCGCGGACGCCCTCGTCGAGGTCGGACACGGCGAGGTTGAGCAGGCCGTACCCGGCGCGCCGGGCGTCCTCGGTGACCTGCACCCAGCCGCCCGGGACGACCTGCCACTCGATCAGGTTCGGCATCGGGTCGTTGTCCGGTTCGCGGCCGAACAGCCTGGAGTACCAGGCCCGGGCGGTGCCGATGTCGCGCACCGCGACGACGGCCAGTACGTGCTCCACGTGCGCCATGATCAGTTCTCCTTCGGCTCGTCGGCGGCGAGCTCCGCCGCCAGGGTGTCGAGTTGCTGCGCGGTGCCCTGCTCGCGCCACTGCGGCTGCTCCTGGCCGGGCAGGTACATGCCGTGCTCGGTCAGGACCACCCGGGTGCCGGCGCCGTCGGGGTGGAACTCGACGCTGGTGACCGACACCGTGGACAGCTGGTCGCCGGTGTGCATGGTCGAGGTGGTGAGAATGCGTTCGTCGGGGGCGATGTCGGCGTAGCGGGCCGTGTAGGTCAGCGGGCGCCCGTCGCCGTCGTGGCCCTGGACGGTCTCCAGACCGCCGACCGTGAAGTCCTGGGAGTGTTCGGCGCCCTGGGCCATCCAGCGCTTCCGGGCTGCCGGCGTCGCCCAGGCGGCGAACACCCGCGCGACGGGCGCCGGGAAGTGCCGTTCGAGGGTGAACGTCGAGTGCGTCACGTCCATGATCATCATTCCTTCAGGTACTCGTCGAGTCGGTCGAGTTGCCGTTCCCCGTGGGTGCGTTGGTCGCCGAGCCACCGTTCGGCGGTGCGCAGTGCGGTCGGTTCGAGCCGGCAGCTGCGCACCCGGCCGGCCTTCTCGGTCACGATCACGCCCGCCCGCTCCAGCACCTGCAGGTGCTGGATCACCGCGGGCAGCGACATCGCCAGCGGCTCGGCCAGCGCCGTGACCGTCGCCGGGCCCCGTACCAGCCGTTCGACGATGGCGCGGCGGGTCGGGTCGGCGAGGGCCTGGAAGACGCGGCCGATCGGATCGGCACCGGATTGGTTAGGCACATGCTTAACTATTGCGGCCGGCCGGCAGAAAGTCAAGTGGTTGCTTAACTGTTTACCGCCGAGCAGGCCGCTGGCGGTCGGTTGGCAGGATGGCCGGCATGGTGACCGAGCAGCACGTCGTGCGGCAGGTACGGCGAGGCGAGGTGGACGCCGCGGCGGCCACCCTTGCCCGGGCGTTCGACGAGGACCCGGTGATGCGGTGGATGTTCGGCGACGCGGCGACGCTGCGGGCCGGCCTGCCGCGGATGTTCGGCACCATGATCCGCTGGTTCCACCTGCACCACCACGCCACCGAGCTGGTCGCCGGCGCCGGCGGACCGCTCGGCGTGGCGACCTGGGATCCGCCCGGCCGGTGGCGCACGCCGTGGTGGCGGACGGTCTGGGCGGTGCCGTCGCTGCTGCGCGCCATGCAGGGTCGGGTCGAGGCCGGGCAGGCGGTGATCAGCGCGATCGACGCCGTGCACCCCGACGAACCGCACTGGTACCTGGCGTACCTGGGCACCGAGCCGACCGCGCAGCGGCAGGGCATCGGCGGCCGGCTGCTGCGCTCCCGGCTCGCGGTGTGCGACGCCGAGGCGATGCCGGCGTACCTGGAGTCGAGCAACGAGGCGAACGTGCCCTACTACCGCTCGTTCGGGTTCGAGGTCACCCGCGAGATCGTGGTGCCCGACGGCGGCCCGACCCTGTGGGCGATGTGGCGCCCACCGGCCGCCGCCTAGCGCCCCGGAAACGCGGCCGGGTCGGTCGCCACGCGGCGGTACCGCGGTGAGCGGCCGGGTCGGTCGCCACGCGGCGGTACCGCGGTGAGCGGCCGCGTCGGTCGCCACGCGGCGGTACCGCGGTGAGCGGCCGCACCGGCCGGGCGGTGCGCGGCCCGGGCCTGGGTACCGTGGTGCCGGGACGACCGGAGGTGCGATGACGGCCGAGGCGATCGGTGGGCCGGCACAGACGCTGGCGCCGGAACGGGTCGACGCGTTCGTCCGCGAGGCGCTCGGCGCCGACGACCACACCGGCCGCTCGGTGTGCGTGCTGGTTCCCGACGCCACCCGCAGCTGCCCGCTGCCGCTGCTGCTCGACGCGGTGCACGGCGCGCTGGCCGGCCGGGTCGCCCGGCTCACCGTGCTGGTCGCCCTCGGTACCCACGCCGGCCTGGCCGAGCCGGACCTGGCCGCGCTGGTGGGGGCGAAGCCCGGCGGTATCGCCGACCGGTACCCGGGGATGGCGGTGCGCAACCACGAGTGGTGGGATCCCGCGCAGCTGACCACCGTGGGTCGGCTCTCCGCCGCCACCGTCGCGCGGCTGTCCGGCGGCCGGCTGCGGACCGGCGTCGACGTCACCGTGAACCGTGCCGCGGTCGAGCACGACACGCTGCTGGTGGTCGGGCCGGTGTTCCCGCACGAGGTGGTCGGCTTCTCCGGCGGCAACAAGTACCTGTTCCCCGGTATCGCCGGGCCGGAGGTGATCGACCTGTCGCACTGGCTCGGCGCGCTGATCGGCAGCGCCGAGATCATCGGTACCCGGGGGACCACGCCGGTGCGCGCGGTCATCGACGCTGCCGCCGCGCTGGTACCGGCGCGCCGCCGGGCGCTGTGCGTGGTGGTCGAGTCCGGCAGCGACGCGCTGCACTCGGTCGCCTACGGGAGTACCGAGGACGCCTGGGCCAGCGCCGCCGAGGTCGCCGCGCAGGCACACGTGCGGTACCTGGGCGCGCCGGTGCCACGGGTGCTGTCGCTGATCTCGACCCGCTACGACGAGCTGTGGACCGCCGCGAAGGGCATGTACAAGGTGGAGCCGGTGGTCGCCGACGGCGGCGAGGTGGTGCTGTACGCGCCGCACGTGCGCACCGTCAGCCACACCCACGACGCCGAGATCCGCGCGATCGGCTACCACTGCCGGGAGTTCTTCACCGCCCAGTGGGACCGCTACCGGCACCATCCGTGGGGCGTGCTGGCGCACTCCACGCACCTGCGCGGCGCCGGCAGCTACGACCCGGTGCAGGGCGAGCGGTGCCGGATCACCGTCACGCTGGCCACCGGCATCGACGAGGCCACCACCCGCTCGCTCGGCCTGAACCACCGCGACCCGGCCGGCATCGACCCGGCCGCCTGGTCCGCCGACCCCGGCACGCTCGTGGTCCACGACGCCGGCGAGATCCTCTACCGCCTGCGCTGATCCGGCCGCGCCGGGCCGCCCGCCCCGTTGCGCCCGGCCCGTCGTGCCGGTGCGTCAGGCGCGACCGAGCAGCGCGAACAGCTGGACCGCGGCGGACTGGTTGAGGGTGCCGACCGGCTGCGCCGGATCCGGTGCGCCGCCGTTGGACGCCTGGAACCGGAACAGCCCGGTGGCCGGATCCCGGTTGTCCTGCCACAGCCGGGTGGCGTAACTGTCCAGAGTGGACCGGTAGCCGGGCAGCAGCGGGAGCAGGTCGCGGAACAGGAACGCGTTGAACACCGCGGGCTGCTGGTAGAGCCGGTCGCCGGTGGTCCAGTACGCCATCGCGCCGCGCGCGTCGCTCAGTGCCAGGGACCGCCAGTGCCGGTCGCCGGTCGCCCGGTACAGCGCGTTCGCGGTGCCGATCATCGCGCCGGAGTTGTAGGTCCACAGCGTGTCGTCGTAGCTGCCGTCGTCGGCGAGGTCGTTGCGGTACAGGCCGGGCGAGCTCATCAGGCAGTCCCGGTTCCACCGGTAGGCACGGGTCGCCCACTGGAGGTAGATGTCGTCCCGGGTGATCGCGTACAGGTTCGCGGCCAGCTCGGCGAACAAGCCGGTCACGTTGGCCGCGCGGATGGTGTTCCAGCTCGCCTCGACCCAGTGCATGCCGCCCGGGCAGGCCTTGCTGGTGTCGGTGTCCCAGCCGCGCAGGTCGGTGCGGAACGCCTGCTTCGCGCCGGCGAGCGCGTCGGCGCCGCCGCCCCCGCGGTACGCGTCGACGAACGACAGCCCGACCACGGCGTTGTCGTCGTAGAACAGGTCGCCGTCGCCGCCCAGCGGTGCCGGCAGGTACGAGTCGTACCCGGGATGCGCCGGGTCGGTGCCGGCGTACTGGCCGATCGCGGCGAACCGGTCCGCGACGTCGTCGGCGTAGCGCCGGTGGTTGCCGGGAAGCGCGCGCAGCTCCAGCGTCGCCTGGGTGGCCTCACGGAACTCCCACACGTACGAGTACGGGTTGCCGCCGGGCGCCGCGGGCGTGCTCTCCGCGTACAGCCGGTGGCCGGTGTCGCCCAGGTGGAGGTGGTTCTGCAGGGCCCGGTAGCTGGCCTCGGCCCGGTCCGCCCACTGTGCCCGGTCGGAGTGGGCCGCGGCCGCTGCCGGGCCGGCCAGCGTGATCGCGGGGAGTGCGGCCAGCGCCGCCAGCAGCCATCGGATCCGCCTGCCGCGTCGAGCACCGTGCATCGTCCTGCCCCTTTCGTCGGTGATCGCAGCGACGTTAACGCTAACGTCGTCAATGGCACAAGAGCCCGGTATGAATGGACGTTACCGATATCCTCGACGGGCCGCTCCGGCGCGGCCGGGTGGTACCGCGCACCGGGGCCGGCGACGGAGCTGCCGCGGGCACGGCTCCGCCAGCCGTCGGCGGGTACGGCTGCCGGCGGAGCCGGCGCGGACCTCGGCGGCCGGATCGCACCTCTTCGCCGACCTGGTCGGGCGGGCGACGATCTCGGCGGGCGCCACGGCGGCCGGGTCGCGCGGCTTCGCCGAACCGGTCGGGGCGCGCCGGCCGGCTGCCTATAGTCGAGTTCGGGCGATCGGCCGAAGCCCGACAGCTGCTGCCGTTGCCCTGGCGCGGAACGGGACCGGACAGTTCATCCGTTGCAAGGCGGGAGCGCGACGTGCAGCAGCCACCGAACCTACAGATCGAGATCCTGGACCGGCTCGCGATCGACGACCTGATCGGGAAGGTCCACAGCGCCGCGGCGCAACCCGGTGCGGCGGACCAGGTGCGGGGTTGGCGCTCCGAGCACGGCACCGAGCACGCGACCCCGCGGGCCCGTTCGTTCGTGGTGATCGGACCGACGCTGATGTTCCTGCATCCGTGCCCGGACGGAATGATTCTGCCGTTCGCCGCCTATCCGGACGGCACGACCAAGGTCTACACCGACGCCGAGCACGCCGGGGAGAGCTTCTACCGCGACGCCGAGCCCGGCGCCGAACCGTCGGCGTGAGCCGCTGACCGCCATCGATCCGTACCGGCGTGCGCTGCGGCGGCGCTGACCGCCGGAGCCGCGTCGGCGCCGACCGTGCTGCCGCCACCGACAACAATGCTCTCCTTGACAAGAGAAGTTGTCGGTGACACGGTGGTGGGCATGTTGGATGTCGGGGTGATCGACGAGCCCGCCGCCGCCGCGGCGACGCTGGACCCGGTGCGCGCCCGCCTGCTGCACGAGCTGGCGAGCCCGGCCTCCGCGTCGACGCTGGCGGCGCGGCTGGGGCTGAGCAGACAGAAGGTCAACTACCACCTGCGCGGGCTGGAACGGCACGGCCTGGTCGAGCTGGTCGAGGAGCGCCGCAAGGGCAACATGACCGAGCGGGTGCTGCGGGCCAGCGCCCAGGCGTACGTGATCTCGCCGGCCGCGGCCGGGCCGGTGGCGCCGGATCCGGCCCGCTCGCCCGATCGGCTGTCCGCCCAGTGGCTGCTCGCGGTGGCCGCGCGGCTGGTCCAGGACGTCGGCGCGCTCCTCACCGCGGGCACCCGGGCCGGCCGGCGGGTCGCCACCTTCACCATCGACGGGGAGGTCCGGTTCGCGAGCGCGGCGGATCGCGCGAGGTTCGCCACCGAGCTGTCCGACGCGGTCGCCGGGCTGGTGGCCAAGTACCACGACGAGAGCGCGACGCGGGGCCGGCGGCACCGGATCGTGGTGGCGTTGCACCCGAGCATGCGACACACCGAGGAGGGGCGAGATGGGGCGTGAATTCGCGCTGCGCAAACAGATCGAGCTGCCGGCCACGCCGGAGGAGGTGTGGCGGGCCATCTCGACGACGGACGGCCTGACAGCCTGGTTCATGCCGATGGAGATCGACCCGGACGCGGCCGGCGTCGAGGCCGACCCGCCACGCCGGTTGCTGGTCCGCACACCGGCGGCCGAGGACGGCAGCACGCAGGCCTTCGAGTACCTGATCGAGGCGCGGGACGGCGGCAGCTGCCTGCTCCGGTTCGTCCACAGTGGATTCCTCGGTGACGACTGGGGCGACGAGTACGAGGGGATGACCGGCAGCGGCTGGGACATGTACCTGGACACGCTCGCTGCCTACCTGCGGCACTTCCGCGGGAAGCCGGCGTCCTACGTGGAGGCGGCGGGGCCCGGCGCCGGTGGCTGGGAGCGGCTGCTGCGCGCGCTCGGTGCGCCGACGCTCGGTGCGCCGGTGACGATCGAGCTGCCGGACGGGTCGAAGGTCGACGGTACGGTGGACTACCGCAGCGCGAACTTCGTCGGGCTGCGCACCGCCGACACGCTCGTCCGGTTCCATGACCGGACTCCGCTCGGGCTCCCGGTGGCGGTCAGCGAGCACCGCTACGGTGCGCCGCAGCCGCCGGAGCGCGCCGAGACCTGGCTGTCCTGGCTCGCCGCCACGCTCGATCCGCCAGCGTGAACGCCGCTGGGTGATCGCGCCGCCACCCGTGCCCGTACCCCCTGGGGGTACGGGCACGGGCTGCCTGCGATGGTGGGCACGGTTGCGCCGGGGCCTGCGCGGGTAAGGAGGGGTGACGTGCCGGGAGTTCTCCGACACGGCCGGCCCGCACCCGAGGCGAAGGTGGTGACAACCGTTGGCTGCGGACGAAACCTCGTCGGGACCGGGGGCGCGGCCCGCGTCGCCGGGATCGTCCACACAGGACACCGACGGGTTGCGCTGTGAGGTGATCGACGGCGTCGGCTTCGACCTGGTTCGGCTCACCGGATCGATCGACGAAGCGGACGACCGGCAGGTGCGTCGGGTTGTCAGCGCCGTCCTGATGGCCCATCCGCGGGTGGTGGTCGACTGCAGCCGGCTGCACACGTCCAGCCCGGCGGCGCTGGCGCTGCTGTGCCACGCGTACGAACGGGCCGGCGGCTGGCCGGTCAGCCGGCTGTGCCTGTACGGGCTCGACGACGAGCAGGCCCGGTGGTGCGAGGAAACCGTGCTGGCCGAACGGGTACCGGTCGCCGACTCGATGCGCGACGCCGTTGCCGCGCTGGACGAACCGCCCCGGGTACTGCGGCGCAGCGCCACGCTCGTGCCGGGCCCGCGGCTGGCCCGCGACGCGCGTTCGCTCGTCGAGTCCTGCGGCCACGACTGGCAACTGCCGCGATGGGTGCGTACCCCGGCGGCCCTGTCGGCCAGTGAACTGGTCAACGGCGCGGCCGAGGCGGGCGCGGTCGAGGTGCGGGTGCTCGTCGAGCGCCGGCCGCACCAGCTCGGGCTCACCGTACTGGCACATCGCGATCGCGGTGGGCAGCTCGGCGCGCTGACCGAGATCACCCTGGACGCGTTCGCCGACACGTGGTCCACCGAATCGACCCGGTACGGCCGGCGTACCAGCGCGACGTTCGTCGTCGAGTGACACCGGCCGGCGCGTCGAGGCGTCGAGGTCGGTAGCTGTACCCGACTGGCCGGGCCGGCCGGCAGGAGAGGAGTGGTTGGTGATGTACCGAAACATCGTGGTGGCGCTCAGCGGGGCGGACGACTCGTCGCGGGTGCTGGCGCACGCCTCCGGGCTGGCCACGACCACCGGTGCGCGGGTCCGGGTCCTGCACGTGCGGGCGGTCGACTGCGTCGAACCGTCCACGCTGGGGATGACCCCGTCGGCACCCACCCTGGTACGGGAGGAGCAGGGGGTGGCGCACGAGCTGGTGGACCGGGCCGTCGGGGAGCTGATCGGCGCCGGCGTCGACGCGTACGGCGACGTGGTCGAGGCCATGCGGGCCGAGGTCGCCGTGACCGTGTCGGAGGTGGCCGCGTCGAGCAACGCCGATCTGATCGTGGTGGGCGGGCACCAGGGCGGGTTGCTCGCCGGGCTGCTGGGAAACACGGGGGAGCGCGTCGCCCGGCTGTCCCCGATCCCGGTCCTCCTCGTCCCCTGATTCTTTCGACGATTGTCGAACTATGTAGTAGGGTGGCGTCTGCTTTCGACGGACATCGAAGGGTGGGGCCATGCGCGCGTTGGTGATCGGTGCACCGTCCGACGGACCGGACACCAGCCAGGTCGCGGAGCTGCCCGACCCGGCACCGGGGCCGGGCGAGGTCACCATCGACGTCGAGTACGCCGGGATCAACTTCGTCGACGTGATGCTGCGACGCGGCGACCAGCCGTACGCGGACAGCTTCCCGGCGTACCCCGGCGACGAGGTGGCCGGCACGGTGCGCGCGGTGGGGGAGGGCGTCACCGGGCTCGCCGCCGGTACCCGGGTCGCGGCGTTCCTGACCGCCGGCGGGCTCGCCAGCATCGCGCGGGCCCGCGCCGAGCTGACGGTGCCGGTACCCGCCGGGGTGCCGGCACCGCTCGCCGCCGCCACCCCGGCGGTGCTGGCCACCGGGTACCTGCTGCTGACCGAGGCGGCCCGGTTCCGCGGCGGCGAGCGGGTGCTGGTGCACTCGGCCAGCGGCGGCGTCGGCAGCGCGGTGGCGCAACTGGTACCGGTGCTCGGCGGCGGCCGGCTGATCGGCACCGTCGGACGAGCCGGCAAGGAATCGGCCGCGCTCGCCGCCGGCTACGATGCCGCGTTCGCCCGCGACGCCGGCTATCCGGACCGGGTGCGGGCCGCGGCCGGCGGCGGCGTCGACGTGGTACTCGACGCGCTCGGTGCCGGTGAACTCGACCACGACCTCGCGCTCGCCGCGCCCGGCGGCCGCATCGTGCTGTTCGGCAACGCCACCGGCGGCGCTCCCGCCGCGCTGCCGAACATCCCCCGGCTGATGGGCGGCAACGTGTCGGTCGGCGGCTTCTCCATCTCCGCCCTGTCCCGCACCGCGCCGGACCGGGTCGCCGACGCGATCGGCCGCTGCCTCGACCTGCTGGCGGCCGGGCGGCTCGGCCTGCCGGTCACCGAGGTGGACGGCCTGGCCGCGGCGCCGGCGGTGCACCAGCTGCTCGCCGAGGGCCGCGGCCAGGGCAAGTACGTGGTCCGGGTCTGACCTGCCCCGGTGCCGAAGGGATGACGATGATCGAGTTCTTCGAGCGGCCGGACGGGACGCCGCCCGCCAACGGCTACAGTCACGCCGCGCGCGGCGCCGGACGGCTGGTCGCGGTGTCCGGGCAGCTGCCGGTCGACCCGCAGGGCGTCCTGGTGGGGGCCGAGGACGCCCTGGCACAGGCCCGGCAGGTGTTCGCGAACCTGGGTACCGCGCTCGCCGCGGCCGGCGCCCGACCACCCGAGCTGCTGCGGCTCACGTTCTTCCTCACCGACCTCGCCGACCTGCCGGCGGTGCGTACCGCCCGGGACGAGTTCCTCGGCGACGGCCCGCTGCCCACCAGCTCGCTGGTCCAGGTCGTCGGCCTGGTCCTGCCCGGTGCCCGGATCGAGATCGACGCCCTCGCCGTGGTCGACGACTCCGCCGCGCCGCACGCCGGCTGAGCCGGTACGGCAGACGGCTCCACCGGCGCTCTGCCGCCTCGCCCGCAGGCCGAGCCGTACGGGCGGCGACGCCACGAGCGGTCGGTGACTCCGCGGCGTCGCGTACCCGTCGAGCCCGCTCGGGGCCGGTGCCGAGCGGGCTCGGTTCGATCCCGAGTGGGCTCGGTTCGATTACCCGAGCTGGCCGAACACCACCGCGAACACGGCGAGCGGCACGACCGCGACGGCCACCACGAGCCGCGGCCGCGGCGCGGTGGCGAGGGTACGGACCCCGAGCGGTACGAACGCGACGGCCAGCCCCGCGACCTCGACCACCGAGGCGACGGTACTGCCCTTGAGGACGCCGATCATCAGCCCGGCCATCAGGGCCAGCGCGACGCTGCGCACCGCGCCCATCGTCCGGGACAGGTAGCAGCCGGCGGCCAACACCACCCAGCCGGCCATGATGCCCGCGTCGAGGCTGGCGACCACGTACTCGGGATGGGTGTAGTACTGCGCGACCGCGCTCGTCGCCGCGCCCACCCCGGCGGAGTCGACCAGGCTGAACGCGAACGTGTCGACACCGTAGTGGAAGCTGCGCGCGAACAGCCCCAGCAGCACCAGCGCGGCGCCGCCGGCGGCCCAGCGCGGTCGGGTGGCGCCGACCCGCGCCGCGACGGCCAGCACCGCCGGCCACAGGGTGATGACGCCGGCCAGGAACGTGGCGTACGCGGCGGACATCAGCGCGGGGTGGCGGTCGTACCCGGCGAGCTGGTGCGGGAAGAAGAACGGCGTGCCCAGCCGCAGCAGGGTGCCGGCGAGCAGCAGGATCGGCGCCACCGCCAGGGACAGCCCGGACAGCCATGGCCCCGGGAACCGGAAGTCGGTCGTGTCGCTGGGTACGGACCGGTGGTACCAGCGTCGGGTCGGGTTGGTCATGCCCACAGCGTCGGTGCCGGCACCCTCGCGGCGCATCGGACCGGTGCCCGACCTCGTGCCCGCCGAGCCGGGATGACGGTGTCGCCGCAGGTACGGGCAGGGTCTGTCAGACCGTGGTCCGACGCCGGCCGGCCCGGCTCGGGTTAGCGTGCACGGATGATCGTCGATACGGGTGGCCGGCGGTGGCTCGTGGCCGACGCCGCGGCCGCGCTGCTCGTGGTCGCGGTGAGCGGCTTCGCGATGGTCGACCTGGGCGCCGGTGGCGGTGCGTGGCTGCCGCTCGCGGTGCTGGTGGGTGCCCCGGTCGCCGTCCGGCGACGCTGGCCGCTGCCGGCCGCGGGGGTGGCGCTCGCCGCCGCCCTGTTCGCCGTGCGCAGCGGCGCGATACCGACGGTGGCCGCGCCGGCGCCGTACGCGGCGGTGGCCCTGACCCAGTACCTGGTGGGCGTACGGGTCTCGCGCCCGGCCGCGGCGGTCACGATCGTGGTCGCGGCGGTCGCCGCGGTCCTCGTGATCGGGCACGGCTCGGGCTCGGCGGTGCTGATCGCGACGATGGTGTGCGCGCCGTGGGCGCTCGGCCGCTACGTCGGGTACCGGCGGGCCCGGGCCGAGCGGGCCGGCACCGAACTGGCCGAGCACGCGGTCGCCGAGGACCGGCTGCGCATCGCTCGGGACATGCACGACGTGATCGGCCACGACCTGTCCCTGATCGCGGTGAAGGCCAGCGTGGCGCGCCATGTGGCGCTGGCACGGCCGCAGGAGAGTCAGGACGCGCTGGCCGTGATCGAGACGGCCAGCAGGGAGGCGCTCACCGAGCTGCGACGGGTTCTCGGCCTGCTGCGCGAGGGTGCGGACACCGTGGCCCCCGCCGGTACCGAGGAGGAGCTGCGCGAGCTGGCGGATCGCGCCCGGCAGGCGGGGGTCGAGCTGACCGTGACGCTGCGGCGACCGGAACTGCCGCCGGACGGGGTACGCCTGACCGTGTACCGGATCGTGCAGGAGGCGCTGACCAACGTGGTCCGGCACGCCGGGCCGACCCGCTGCCGGCTGGCCGTGGTCGCCGATGCGACCGCGGTCACCGTCGAGATCAGTGACGAGGGCCGGCGCGGTGCTCCGCCACGGGACGCGGTGCGCGGTGCCGGGCACGGGCTGCGCGGGATGCGGGAGCGGGTCGCCGCCTACGACGGCACCCTCGTCGCCGCGGCCCACCCGGCCGGCGGATTCCGGGTGGCGGCGCGGATTCCGTACCCGGCGGTCGGGGAGGATGGACGACCGTGAGCGAACCGATCCGAGTACTGATCGCCGACGACCAGACGCTGCTGCGAGACAGCTTCCGGGTGCTGCTCGACGCCGTGGACGGCCTCGCGGTCGTCGGCGAGGCCGGTACCGGCGACGAGGCGGTGCGGCTGGCACTGGCCGAGCGACCGGACGTGGTGCTGATGGACGTCCGGATGCCGCGCATGACCGGAATCGAGGCCACCCAACGGATCTGCGCGCAGACCGACGTGCGGGTGCTGATCCTGACCACGTTCGACCACGACGAGTACGTGTACGCGGCGCTGCGTGCCGGCGCGTCCGGCTTCCTGCTCAAGGACACGTCCGCGGCCGACCTGCTCGCCGGTATCCGGGTCGTCGCCGCCGGCGAGTCGCTGCTCGCCCCGACCGTCACCCGGCGGCTGATCGCCCAGTACGTCGGGCAGCCGCGGCCGTCCCGGCCGTTCTCGCCGCGGCTGTCCGGGCTGACCGACCGTGAACGCGAGGTGCTCGCCCTGATCGCCCGCGGACTGTCCAATCCGGACATCGCCGCGCACCTGACCGTCAGCCTGGCCACCGTCAAGACGCACGTCGGACGCCTGCTCACGAAGCTCGCCGCCCGCGACCGGGCCCAGCTGGTCATCACCGCCTACGAGACCGGCCTGGTCACCCCGTCCGGACCGTGACCCGCAACGGTGGTGCGCGCACGGCACCGGACCGCTCAGGGTTGCCGCCGTGCGAGCCCGGTGCGGGTGAGCCGGTGGATGGCGGCGAGGCCGTCGGGGGTGCCGGGCCAGTGCCGGGCGATCGCGTCGGGTCCGGCTCGGCGGATGGTGGAACGCAGCACGACCGCCACGATGATGGCGTCGTCGGCGTAGCCCAGCACGGGGATGAAGTCGGGGATCAGGTCGATCGGCAGGGCGAGGTAGCCCAGCAGCAGCCACAACCGGATCCGCACGCCGCGGGGCAGGGACCTGTCGCGGGCCAGCCGGGTCACCAGCCGCAGCAGGTCGGGCAGGACGCGCACCATCTCGCCGAGCAGCCCGCCGGTCGGCCGGGCCAGGGCGAGAAACGCGACCAGGATCAGCCACAGCAGGATCAGCCCGCCGACCAGGCCGGCCGCGGCGATCAGCAGGTCAGTCCACATCGGTGCCGGCCGGTTCGTGGTCGGCGCCGGCCGACCGTTCGGTGAACTCCCGCAGTCGCCGTGCGGCCCGGGTCACCGCCTGCTCGGCCGCGGCGCGGCCGGCCGCACCGTACCGGTCGCGGGTGCCCACGGCGGCCAGCCAGCGGCGCAGCTTGGCCAGGTCGGCCTCGTTCTCCTCCACCTCGGCGAAGGTGAACTTGCCCCGCGCCGATTCGGTGGCCAGCTCGGCGATCAGCGCCTCCGCGCGCTCGACGACCTCGGCGTACTCGGCGTCCCGGTCCGCGTTCGCCCGGGCCAGCAGCGCCCGGTGCGCCGGCACGCTCATCGCGTCGATCGGGTACGTGTCGAAGCTGCCACCGGCCTCGGTCACGCCCGCGGCGAGCGCGGCCAGCGTGGCGTCGTCGGCCGCGCCGGCCGGGAGCAGGCAGGTCGAGGCGCCGACGTACACGGCGCCCAGCCGGTGCAGTCGCCGCCAGGTGGACACGCGTGCGGTGGACGGCTGGGCCGGCGCCCGGTAGCCGATCAGCAGCCACGCCCGGCTCTCGTCCGTACTCATCCGGGCAATCGTGCAACAGGTGTTGCATCGACGCAACACCTGTTGCAACGTGGTGGCCCGCGGACCGGACGCGAGGCCCGAACCGGTACACCAGGGGAGGTTTCCGCGGCTGATCCGGTCGGGACGGAACGGGCCGGGATCAGCCGGCGGAGACCAGCTGTTCGGAGCGGTCCCACAGGGCGCGGGCGAGTTCCGGGTCGGCGGCCTGGCGGTTGACCGGGCCGGCCGGCCGGCTCTTCTCGTAGTACCCGCCGGACTGCCAGGTCTCGCCGGGAGTGCCGCCGGCGAGGAAGCTCAGCCGGGCGCCGCCCTTGTCCGCGTCGACCAGGAACAGCTTCATCACCGGCAACTGGTACGTGAGGCGCACCAGCGCCGAGCCGCTGGAACCGAAGTTGCTCGCCACCGCACCGGGATGAAACGCCGCCGCCGACAGGCCCTGCTCGTGGTAGCGGCGGTGCAGTTCGTTGCTGAACAGGATGTTGGCCAGCTTGGTGTCGCTGTAGGCGCCGGTCGCGCTGCGCTTGCGCAGGGTGCCGAGCTCGTCGACGTCGATCCGGCCGCCCTTGGCCATCGCGCTTGACGTCTGGATGACCGCGGCCTTCGAGGCGATCAGCCGCTCCAGCAGCAGGCTGGTGAGCAGGAACGGTGAGAGATGGTTGATCTGCAGGGTGTAGTCGAAGCCGTCGGTCGTGGTCTGCTGGCCGTAGATGCCGCCGGCGTTGTTGGCCAGCACGTCGATCCGCGGGTACGCGTCGAGCAGCTCCCGCGCGAGCGCCCGCACCTGGTCGAACTCGACGAAGTCCGCCAGGTGGTACGGGCGGCCGAGCTCGTCGGCGATCCGCTTGGTCTTGTCCGGTGAGCGGCCGACGAGCACCACGTCGTCGCCGCGTTCGGTGAGTTGTCGGGCCGCGGCGGCGCCGATCCCGTCGCTGGCCCCGGTGATGACGATGGTCCGCTGCTCGGCCATGAGCCCTCTTCCTCACTACCAGACGGTCGTACGTGAGAGGAACGTGGCGGCGGATCCGGTCCGCGGCGCCTGGTGTCCATGATGGACCCGCGCGCAAGCGGGTGTCGGCGAACCGTGCTGGTTCGGGCCTCGTGCCCGGTCTTCGGAGCGCGCCGGGCGGGGAGTCGGCTCCCCGCCCGGCAGTTGCTCAGGTCTGGTCCTGCACCTGCTTCATCAGGTCCAGGCCGACGCCGGACACCGCCAGGATGATCTGCACGACGAAGTACGCCGCACCGATGATCCCGAGAATCAGGCCGACGGTGCCCAGGGTCTTGTTGGTCGCCTGCCCGTTGTCGGCCTTCTTGCGGCCGAGCACGCCGAGAATGATCGCGGGCACGCCGCCCCAGATGCCGGCGTAGAAGCAGCAGAGGACGATCGACACGATGCCGGCGACCAGCGCGATGATGTTCAGCGCGTTACCGCTGGTGTCGGCGGGCTGGCCGCCCATGCCGGGTGGCGGCGGGGGCATGCCGGGGCCACCGGGGCCCTGCCCGTACGGGGGTTGCGACGTTCCTCCGTCGTAGGGGTCGCCCGGGCCACCGGGCCCGGTCGGCGGGATCGTAGTCACGCTGGCAGTTCTCCTCCGTCAGCCACGGCGTCCTGGTCGACGCCGTGTGTTGGCCTGCGGGTCAGCCATACCCACACAGTCGGGAAAGACTACATCCGCAGGGTGTGGCCTCACATCATCGATGTTGACCGCAACCCCGCGGCCCACGTACGGCGGCGATCGGGGACTCGCGGCATCGTCGTTCGGTGACCGACGGGTGGCGCAGCGCAGCGTCACGGGGTCGACCGCGCGTACCGGATGTGTGAGGATCCGGTCATGACAACGTTGCCAGGCGAGTCGTCGACCGTGCAGCCCGGCCTGAGTCGTCGCGGACTCCTGCAGGCGGCGGGCGCCGCCGGCGCGCTCGCCGCCGCATTGCCTTACGTTGCACCGGATCGCGCCGCGGCCACGACCGCCGACGCGCGGCGACGGCTCGCCGCCGACGAGGTCGCGCGCACCTACCATCGGGTACTGCTCCGGCACACTCGGTGGGCCGAAACGCAGTGGGACGAGAGCGCCGGCCACTACCTCGCGAAGGACTTCTCGTTCGCGGTCGTGCTCGGCAATGCGGTGTTGCTGACTCGTGACGGTTACGACGCGGAGCTCGCCGGTGTCGATGCCGCGACGTTGCGGCAACACACGGTCGCCACGCTGTCGCACTTCGCCGCGTCGAACCGGCTGCTCGGCGGCACCGAGTGGGGCAAGACGCTGTTCTTCGACACCACCTTCCAGCTCTACTTCCAGCTGGCCGGGCGGCTGCTGTGGGACGAGCTCGACGCGCGGACCCGGACCGACCTCGACCTGATCGCCCGGCGGCAGGCCGACTACACCGTCTCGCTGGGCAGCGGCGACGATCCGCTGTCCGGATCGTGGACACCGCACGGGTTGTCCGGCGGCTGGGTCGGCGACACCAAGCTGGAGGAGATGGGCGTCTACGCGCAGTCCATCGCGCCCGCGCTGGCCTGGGCGCCGGACGCGGCCAGTGCGGCGGGCTGGCGCGACTGGTACGACCGGTGGAGCCGCAACGAGACCGGCCACCCGGCGGCCGACCACGCCAACCCGGCGATCGTCGACGGCGCGCGGGTGTCCAGCAACACCGCGCACAACCTGTACGACACGTTCCTGGTGGAGAACCACGGCTCGTTCGGACCGCACTACCAGTGCGAGCTGTGGCGCACCTCCGGCCGCAACGGCATCCACTTCATCACCGCCGGTCAACCGATGCCGGCGGTACTGGCCGAGCAGCCGAACGGGGACCGGTTGTGGCGCAGCATCCTCGCGGTGATGAGCGACGCGGGTGAGCCGCTGATGCCGATGGTCGCCGACCGGGAACACCTGTACGGCCGGGACGTCATCCCGATCGCGTTCCTGGCGCAGGTGCTGGGCGACCGGCGGGCGGCGTGGGCCGAGCAGGCGCTGGCCGCGCGGCTCGACGCCTACCAGGACTATCCGCCGCAGTACCGGATCACGAAGTTCTCCGGCGAGCCCAAGTACGAGCCGGAGGCACGCGCCGAGGTGGCGATCAGCTACCTGTTGCACGAGTGGCGGGCCCGGGAACGCGGCCCGGTGGCGCCACTGTCGGCGGCCGAGGTGTTCGCCGACGCGGCCGGCGTCCTCGACTTCGGTACCGGGCCGGGTCTGGTCGCGCACCAGTCGCCGGCGGCGTGGGCGGGCGCGGTCAGCAAGCCGGGCTTCGCCAAGTTCGCCTGGCAGCCGGGGCACGACGACTGGCTGTTCGTCCTGAGTGGACCGACGCCGATGTTCCTGCCCGCCACCGGCGCCGCGGTGCGCAGCCGCACCGTCGCCGCCTACACCCGGGTACGGGACGGGTTCGACGCCAGCGCGGTGGTGCTCGGCTTCGACACCGGCCGCGCCGGGTTCGCCTCGCTGCCCGGCGGTTCGGTGGTGTACGCGTCCAGCGGTGTCGCCGCCGGCGAGGGGC
This sequence comes from Actinocatenispora comari, assembly GCF_017312725.1. Lineage (GTDB taxonomy): Bacteria > Actinomycetota > Actinomycetes > Mycobacteriales > Micromonosporaceae > Actinocatenispora > Actinocatenispora comari. Next base: position 41,261 of record NZ_BOPO01000055.1, read on the forward strand.
ACCTGGAGGTCCACAACCTCACCATGCCGGGCGTGCCCGGTCTCGACGGGGACCGTACCTACACCGCCGCCGAGGGCGGCGTGACCGTGCCGGCGAACGACGACTCGTCCGGCGCGGCGCGGGTCGACACCGTCACGTTCGACCGGACGAGCGCGCGCTGGGTGCGGATGCTCGGCGTCACCCCGGATCCCCGGTACGGGTACTCGATCATCGAGTTCGCGGTGCGGGACGGCGCCGGCGCGAACCTGGCGCAGGGCAGGGCGACGAGCGCGTCGTCGGCCGACACCGGGCATGCCGCCGGGTACGCCACGGACGGCGACGACGCGACCCGCTGGGCGGTGTCCAAGGCCGATCGACCGCGCGCCGACAGCTGGCTCGCGGTCGATCTCGGCAGCACGGTCGGCTTCGACCGGGTGCGGATCGACTGGGAGGCGGCGGCCGGCCGTGCTTACCGCATCCAGGTGTCGGCCGACGGCGCGAGCTGGACCGACGTGGCGAGCTACCCGCATCCCGACCTGTCCAGCACCGGTGGCTGGCTGAACGTCGACGGGCGCGCCGGACTGGTCGTGCGCGGCAGCGAGCACCCGATCACCGTGCAGGGCAACGTGATCACGCTCGCCGACGGCCCGGCCGCGCCGCTGCTGGTGGAGGGGCGCCCCGGGCTGGATGCCGCCGCCACCCGCACGGCGGCGGCCGCCCCGGCGCCGTCCACCGACGCCGACGGGCTGGCCGCGAGCCTCGCCGAGGGGTACCTCAGCCTGTTCAACCTGACCGGATCCCGGCTGACCGGGACCGTGACGATTCCGTTGCAGGGCAACGCGGTGCCGCTCTTCGCCGGTACGCAGACCACGACCGTGCACGGTGCCGCCTACCGCGCGGAGCTGCCCGCCGCCAGCGGTGCGGTGCTCGCGCCGTGGTTCGGCGTCGAACCGGTCGGCGGACACCGGCTGCCGGCAGGGCTCGTCGTCGAGGTGCTCGACGCGCAGCGGCTGCGGCTGCACGGGCCGTCCGGCCCGGTACGGGTGCGCAGCCGCCACGGCGCCGACCGGGTCGTCGTGGTCGGCGCGCACCGCACCGACGTGGTCTTCCGGTCGGTCCCGGCGTACCCGATCGCCGACCTGGCGCTGGGTCGGGTGACGTTCCCGACCAGCCCGCTGCCGGCCGGCATGACCGACCCGGTCGCCGCGGTGGACGGCAGCGACGCGACGGCGTGGACGCCGGGTCGCGCCGGCCGGATGGTGGTCGACCTGGGCAGCGACCAGCCGCTCGGCGCCATCGAATTGACCTGGACGTCCGGCCGCCCGCTCGCCGCCACCGTGTCGACCAGCACCGACGGCCTGTCGTACCGCGAGGTTGCCCGGCTGCGCGCCGGCCAGCGCCGGGCCGACCTGTCCGGCACCGCCCGCTACGTCGCCGTCTCGGTACCGGGCTGGCGGCACGGCGACGCGCACCTGCGGCACCTGGTGGTGGAGCCGGCCTGAGGGTCGACCGGACGCCGTCGATGTCGTCATCGAGACAGGGGCATGGGGTTGGCGTCGTATCGGCGCCATGATGACGTCATGTTTCCTGTCGAGCTCAACGGCCGCCGGGCCGGCTGGCGCGAGATCACCGTCGACGACGCCGAGGTCGTCGTCGGCTGGCAGTCCGTCCCGGAGATCTTCACCTACATCGAGTCCCCGGAGGGGACGACGCTGGCGGGACACCGGCAGCTGATCAGCGGCTACGTCGAGGACGGTCAGCGGCTCGACGATCGCCGCGACTACAGCCTCGCGCTCACCGTCGACGGGCAGCTCGCCGGTACCGGTGGCATCCATCTCCGCGACGGCGACCCGAGCTGCGCCGAGCTGGGTTACCTGCTGCACCCCGACCACTGGGGCAAGGGCATCGCCACCGAGGCAGCGGGCCTGCTGCTGCGGTTCGCGTTCGACACCCTGCGGCTACACCGGGTGGAGGCCCTCACCCGGCCGGACAACCTCGCGTCGCGGCGCGTCCTGGAGAAGATCGGCATGACCCGGGAAGGCCTGCGCCGCCAGGACGTCCACCTGCACGGCCGGTGGCACGACTCGCTGCTGTTCGCGATCCTCGAGACCGATCCCGTCCCGGCCGCGCCGTCGAGCCACTGAACCATCGGGATCGGTTGCCGGACAAGCGATGCCGACGCCACCCGCCGCGCCCCGACCGCACCGTACCGGCGGGGTCAGGGCGCCGCGGGCGGGGTCAGGCGACGGTCGCGTCGACGGTGACGGGGATGTTGCCCCGGGTGGCGTTGGAGTACGGGCAGACCTCGTGCGCGGCGGCGACGAGCGCGTCGGCGGTCGGCTGGTCGATGCCGCCGAGCTCGGCGTGCAGCGCCGCGGAGAGGGTGTACCCGCCCTGCTCGGTGGGGTGGATGCCGATCTCGGCGACGACGGCCGAGTCGGTGACGGTGATCTTCCGGCTCGCGGCGACCGCCTTCAGCGCCGAGTGGAAGCAGGCGGACCAGCCGGCGGCGAACAACTGCTCGGGGTTGGTCGCGCCGCCCGGGCCGCCCATGGCGCGGGGGATGGCGAGGGCGACGTCGAGCAGCCCGTCGCTGCTGGCGGCGCGCCCGTTCGCGCGGCCGTCCCCGGTCGAGGTGGCGACTGCGGTGTACACGGAATCCACCATGATGTGCTTCCCTTCGTTGGCAGGTGTCTGTGCGGAACCCCGATGCCGGGGTCAGTGGTGGTCGCGGCCGTCGGCTTCGAGCAGCCGGAGCCAGATCTCGCTGATGGTCGGATAGGCGGGCACCGCGTGCCAGAGCCGGTCGAGCGGCACCTCGCCGACGATCGCGATCGTGGCGGCGTGCAGCAGTTCGGCGACGTCCGGCCCGACCACGGTGAAGCCGAGCAGGACGTTGCGCCGCGCGTCGATCACCATCCGGGCCTGCCCGCCGTACCCGTCGGCGTGCAGCGCGGCGCCGGCGACGCTGCCGAGGTCGTGGTCGACGACCCGCACCGGGATGCCGGCACCGGATGCGGCAGCGGCGGTCAGCCCGACGGAGGCGACCTCCGGGTCGCTGAACACGACCTGGCTGACCGCCCGCTCGTCGGCGGTCGACGCGTGGCGTCCCCAGGCACCCAGGTCGGGCCGGTCGCCCCGGGCCCGGGCGGCGATCGCGTCGCCCAGCGCGCGGGCCTGGTACTTGCCCTGGTGGGTGAGCAGCGCGCGGTGGTTCACGTCGCCGGCGGCGTAGAGCCAGCCCGGCCCGGCCGGCGTACCGTCGCGGCCGAGCACGGCGAGCGCGTCGTCGACCGCGAGCCAGTCGCCCGGAACCAGGCCGAGCAGGTCGAGCCCGAGGTCCTTGGTGTTCGCGGTGCGCCCGGTGGCCACGAGCACCTCGTCGGCGGCGACGATCCGTCCGTCGGCGAGGGTGAGCCGCACCGTACCGGTGTCGTCTCGCCGGGCCGCGGCGACCTCGGTGTCCACCAGTACCGAGGCACCGGCGGTACGCAGCGCGTCGGCCACCCGCTCGCCGGCGAACGGTTCCATGCCGGGCAGCAGCCGGGTCCGGGACAGCAGCGTCACCTGCGCGCCGAGCGCACCGAACGCGGTGGCCATCTCGGTTCCGACCACGCCGCCGCCGATGATCGCCAGCCGCTGCGGGACGTGATGGGCGCTGGCGGCGTCCCGGCTCGTCCACGGCGCCACGCCGGCGAGCCCTGGAACGGCCGGGATCCGGGCGCTGCTGCCGGTGGCGACGACGACCGCGTGCCGGGCCCGCGCGACGGTGGTGGCGCCGTCGGCGCCGGTGACCGCCACCGTCCGGGTGTCCACGATCCGGCCGTGGCCGCGCAGCAGGGTGATGCCGGCCTGTTCGAGCCAGTCGACCTGCCCGGCGTCGTTCCAGTCCGCGGCGAACCGGTCGCGCCGGCCCAGCACCGCGGCGGGGTCGAGCTCGCCCCGCACCGCCCTGCCCGCGGCGGGCAGGTCACGCGCGGCGCGGAGCGCGGCGGCGTCTCGCAGCAGCGCCTTGGTGGGCATGCAGGCCCAGTAGGAGCACTCGCCGCCGACCAGCTCGTGTTCGACGATCGCGGCGGTCAGCCCGCCCTGCACCGCGCGGTCGGCGACGTTCTCGCCGGTCGGGCCGGCGCCGATGACCACGACGTCGTACACGGTGTCCGGGGTTGGGATAGTCATGTCACTTCTCCTTGGTTGCGCGGCGGTGCAGCCGGATCGCCGAGACCAGGAAGAAGATGCCGCCCAGGGTGGCGTACCCGGCGATGTTGGTCAGCGACGAGCTCTTGCCACCGGACTGCAGCAGGAAGCTCGCGCCGGCGACGACCGAGATCGCGCCGCTGAGGATCATCGCCCACTGGCCGCCGAGCCGGTACCGCAGGATCGCGACGACCAGCTGCACGATGCCCGCGGTGATCGCCCACGCGCCCCACACCGCGAGCACGCTCGGCACGCCGGAGGTGGCCGCGGCGGCCAGGCCGAGGAAGGTGAGGAAGCTCAGCGCCATGTTGACGTACAGCGGGGCTCGTGGCCGGTCGGTCCCCGAGGTACGGAAGTCGATCACCGCGGCGGCGGCGTCGAACAGCGGGTAGACGACCAGCAGGCCGATGCTCGCCGGGTTGAGCGTCGCGGCGACGAGCACGATCAGCCCGGCCCAGACGATGGCGAACGCGAACCGGACGTAATAGAGGTTTCGCAGCCCTCTGGTGCCGCTGGTGACGTCGATCTGGGCGCCGGTGTCGACGGATGTGGACATGTTTCCCCCTCGATGCGGGATCGATCTGCGAGATAGAACGATCGGTCTCGTCTCAGCATGCGTCCGCCCCGCGACGTTGTCAAGACCGACCGTTCTATCTGCTAGGCTCGGAGCGGCGGACCGCGAAGGAGGCAGGTACATGTCGGAGGCACGGGACCGGCTGCTGCGCACGGCGACCGAGCTGTTCTACGCCGAGGGCATCCACGCCGTCGGCGTCGACCGCGTCATCGCCGTCGCGCAGGTCACCCGCGCCACGCTGTACCGGCACTTCGCGAGCAAGGACGACCTCGTCGTCGCGTACCTGACCGCCGCCGACGAGGCGATCCGGGCGCGCACCGCCGCCGCTCGGGCGGCGGACGCCGCACCCGACGACGTCGTACGAGCCGTCGGCCGGCACATCGCCGACGACCTCCAGAGCCAGGGGTTCCGCGGCTGCGCGTTCCTCAACGCGGCCGCCGAGTACCCCGATCCGGCGCATCCGGTGCACCAGGCGGTCCTCCGACACCGGCAGTGGTTCCTGGACACGGTCACCGAACTGCTCGCCGCCACCGGCGAGACCGACCCGGAACCGGCCGCCCGGCACTTCGTCATGCTGCGCGACGGCGCCATGGCCGCCGGCTGCCTGACCGACCCGAAGCCGATCGGCGAGACGTTCCTGCTCGGCATCGAAGGGCTTCTCAAGTACCGGAACCGGTGAACGACGAAGACGTCGTGCACGGAGGTGTGGAGATGGCGCGGGCCGCGTTCGTGTTGACGATCAGGCCGGACAAGGTCGAGCAGTACCTGGCGGCGCACCGGGAGGTGTGGCCGGAGATGCGGGATGCCCTGCGGGAGGCGGGATTCCGCAACTACTCGATCCACCTGTCCGGCCGGCAGGCGTTCGGCTACTTCGAGGCCGACGACCCGGCGGCGGCGCTGGCGGCGATGGCCGCGACCGAGGTCAACACCCGCTGGCAGGACCGGATGGCAGAGCTGCTGGAACAACGCGTCGACGACGACGGGCCGGGCCTGCTGCCGGAGATCTTCCGCCTCGACTGACCGCTGTGCCGCCGAGTACGCCTGCGCCACAATGGCGTGATGGCTGGGCGTGTGCAGACCGCGACGTTGGTGGTCGCCTCGCGCACCGCACTGGTCAGCTCGGTACCGGTCGGCGTCCTCGGCCTGAGTCTCGGGCGGTTACCGCACCAGCTGGTCGTCAGCAGCGGGGCCATCATGCTGATGGCGCTGATGCAGGCGGTGCTGGCCCTCGTCGGCGGGCAACTCGCCGACCGCTGGTCGCGCAGCGTCGTGACCGTCGTCGGTGCGGCCGGCGCGACGATCGCCTGGGTGGCGGTGGTCGCGTGGGGCGCACGGCCGGTGGTGGCCGTCGGCGCGGCAGCGGTGATCGGCAGCGGGGTCGGGCTGTTCCTCCCGGCGACGAGCGGCCTGATCCAGCAACTGGTGCCCGACCGGCGACTGCTGCGGGCCAACGCGCTGCTGCTGGCGGCGACCGTCGCGGCCAAGTTCGTCGTGGGAACGTCGGGGCCGTTGCTGATCGCGGTTCCGTTCGGCTGGTCGGCACTGCTGGTCCCGGCCATCCTGCTCAGCGCCGCGGCAGCGGTGCTGGCGCTGCTCGTCCACTGGCGCCGGCGGCACGGCGAGCGGATCGCCGAGCCGGGCCGTAGCGCCGGCGGCGAGCCGTTTCGTAGCGCCGGCGGCGAGGCGGGCCGTACCGCCGATGGCGAGCCCGGCCGTACCGCCGATGGCGAGCCCGGCCGTACCGCCGGTCGCGAGCCCGGCCGTACCGCCGGTCGCGAGCCCGGTGTCCGCACGCGCCCGCGGTGGTGGATGTGGGGGCTGGTCACCGGGCTCGGGGTGCTGGCGGCGATCGCGGCCGCGCCCGACGCGGTGATGAACCTGCCGGCCGGGTTCCACGTCGACGCCGGTCCCGACCTGCCGCGCCAGATCGCCGTCCCGCTGGCGGTGATCGGGGTCGCCTGCCTGCTCACCCGGATGCCGGTACGCCGGCCCGCGCGGCTGGCACTGCTCGTGTGCCTGGGGGTGGTGCCGGCGCTGGCCGCGGTCGCTGGTTCGGCGGCCTGGTGGCTGTCGGCGACCGCGCTGACCGTCGCGTCGACCACCGGCATGGTGTTCGCGATGCTGTCGGAGACGGTGCTCGAACTGCACGCACCCGCCGAGGTGGTCGGTCGGACGGTCGGGTTGGTGTTCTTCGTTCAGGGGCTCGTGCCGTTTCTCGCCCTGCTGCTCGCGGTGTCGGGGCACCGGCAGCTCCTCGTCGTGCTGGCCGGCACGGTGCTCGTCCTCGTCGGAGTCGCACTGGCGGTACCGGGCATCCGTCGCCTCCCGAACCATCGAACGTTGCCGGCCGAGGTGCCACACGGGCAGCGCGTCTGAGCCGAATCCGACTGGCTGGCGGGAGCGGCGGTCGACCATACTGGGCGGTCATGGACCTGGACGAGTACCAGCGTGGCGCCCTGCGTACCGCGGCTCCCCGCGACAAGAAGAACGAGCTGCTGCACCTGGTGCTCGGGCTGGTCGGGGAGTCGGGGGAGGTCGCGGAGAAGTTCAAGAAGTGGGTCCGCGACGCCGACAGCGACGAGGCGCGGATCGACCGGGCCGACATCGCCAAGGAACTCGGCGACGTGCTCTGGTACCTGGCGGTGCTCGCCGACCACCTTGACCTGTCGCTGGACGAGGTCGCCGCGGGCAACCTGGCCAAGCTCGCCAGCCGGCAACGCCGCGGCGTCCTCGGCGGCGCCGGCGACAACCGGTGACCCGGACGGCGGCGCCGGCACGATCGGGCCGGACGACAGGAGGAGAGCGAGAGATGGCGAACCGGTGGGTCGGTGTCACGGTCGACTGCCTCGACGTGCGGCGGGTGGCGAGTTTCTGGAGCGTGCTGCTCGACCGACCGCAGGGTCCGTCCATGCCGGGCTGGATCTATCTGGGACACGTCGACGACGCGCAGCCTCGGCTGGTCTTCCAGCCCGTCACCGAACCGAAGCAGGGCAAGGTACGACTGCATCTCGACGTGCTGGTCGACGACATCGACGCGGGGATCGCGCAGGTCGTCTCGCTCGGCGGCGGGTACACCGGCGAACGCCACGACTACGACGAGGGCGTGGTCGTGGTGATGACCGACCCCGAAGGCAACGAGTTCTGCCTGTCGCAGTTCTACTGAGCCGTGACCGCGCGGTCAGCGCTCAACCGCCGGCCCCTGCTGCTCGCCGGCCGTGGCTTCGGGTGAGCGAGCCGGCCCTCGCCATGTTTCGCGACCCCGCGGGTGCGGGTATCCGCAGTGGCATGAGCGACAAACGCAGTATTCGGCGTCCTGCTCATTACAAGGGCCGGCATCGCCGGCGCCCGGGTGGACTGGGCGACCGGCTGAGGCGCTCGCCGAGTGGGCCGCTGCGGTAGCCGGTACCAGTCTCAGGCGGTGGCGCGGGTCTCGTCGGGATGTTCGGCGCGGGTGATCAACTCGCCGAAGGTGGCGGTGGCGGCGTCGGACTGGGCGCCGTGCGGCAGCAGCCGCTTGTCGACCAGGATGGCCTGGCCGATGAACGGTTCGAGGATGCCGGCCATCCGGATCGGTGCGGCGATCACCAGCTGGAAGCCGAAGTCGTCGAACGCGGCGAGCGCCTGCCGGGAGAACTCCTCGTCTGACTTGCTGAACGCCTCGTCGAGCATCAGCGGCGCGAACGTGGGCAGCCCGTCGCCGTCCGGGTCGGCCAGGTTGTAGCTGAGCGCGGCGGCCAGGCAGAACGCGACGAGTTTCTCCTGCTCGCCGCCGGAGTTGGACGAGGTGTTGCGGTACGTGTAGTGGATCTCGCCGGCCTCGTCGACCTCCTGGCCGTAGAAGCCGTAGCTGGTGCGCACGTCGAGGACGTTGCGCCGCCAGGCTCGGGCTTCGGCGGTGTCGGCGGTGAACTGCGCCATCAGCTTCTGCACCCGCTGGAACTGGCCGAGCAGCCTGCTCGCGTTGCCGCGGGCGGCGGGTGCCTGGCTGAGCAGCGTGTCGACCATGGTGCGGAAGTCGCGCATGTCGGCGGAGCGGGCGGCCTTGTAGGCGATCTGCAGGTACCGGCCGGTGTTGAACTCGACCCGGCGCAGCCCGTTGTTGACCATGTCGACGCGCCGCCGGATGTCGTCGGTGGCGTTCTCGATGGCGCGTTGCAGCACGCTGATCGACGGCACCATGTCTTCGCTGATCATCTGCTGGAAGCGGTCCATCGCCTGGGGCAGCTTGCGTTGCCGGATGTCGGCGTGCAGTGCGGCGAAGTCCGCGCCGCAGGCGTCGACGTCGCCGCTGGTGTCCGGGGCGGAGTCGGGCCACTGCTCGCAGAACCGGTCGATCGCGCTCTTGACCCGGGTACGGGCGTGCAGGCGTTCGGCGTTGGCCGCCTCCCGCCGGTTCTGCAGCTCGCGGCGCAACGCCGTCCTGGTCGGGCCGACGTTCTCCGGGTCGAGTTCGACCTCGGTCGCGGCGAGCGCCTCGTCGAGGTAGTCGCGGGCGGCGTCGTCGAGCTCGTGCGGCCGGTCCTGCTCGGCGTCGAGGACGTCGACCAGCGCCTGCTGCCGGGTGTTGTGCCCGGACAGCTGGGTCTTGAGGGTGGCGCGCTGGTCGACCAGGTCCTCCCACTGCTGCTTGGCCTCGTCGCGGCGCTTCTCCAGCAGCTGCAGGTTGGCGTTGTTGGCGCGGACCTCGGCCAGCCGGTCGGCCAGCTCGTCGGCCTGCCGCCCGGCGGTCCAGTGGTCGAGCTGCTCCCAGTCGGTGTGGTCGGCCAGTTGGGCTCCGCACCGGCCGATGCGCTCCAGCGCCGTCCACCGCCCGTCCAGCTGGTCGGCGTCGGCCTGTGCGGCGCGGCTGCGCTCGTCGAGGGTGGCCAGCTCGTCTTCCAGCGCGGCGATCTTGGCGGCGGTGTTGGCGCCCAGGATGTACGAGGAGCGGCTGGTCAGCTCGGGCCGGTCGTCCTTGCGGAAGACGTTGCCGGGCTGTTTGACGGTGCCGTGCGGGGTGACCGCGATCGGGTGCGGCTCCAGCTTGCGGGCGGACTCGACGCACACGTGCTGGAACCGCTTGGCGAGCTGGTTCGACAGCCAGCCGCCGCTGGGGTGGTCGGTGTCGACGGTCAGCTTGCCGGCCAGCGTGTCCGCCGCCGGCCGCGCCGCCGCGGCGGTGACGGGGCTGACGATGCTGTACTCGACGACGCCGCGCATGTCGTGCTCGTCCACGAACCGCATCACCGCCTGCTGGTGGCGCGCCGGCACGAGCAGGCGCAGCCCGAAGCCGCGGAGGACCTTCTCGGCCGCCGGCCGCCAGCGCTCCTCGCCGTCGGCGACGTCGATCAGCTCCGCGGCGAACGCCAGGTCGTCGACGGGAATGCCGGCTCCGTGGGCGATCAGCTCGCGGCGTTCGCGCTGCCGGGGCGGGATCAGCGAGCGCGCCGAGCGCAGCCCCGCCAGCTCGGCGGCCTTGTCCTTGTGCCGGTTCCGGGCGGCCGCTGCGGCGGCGAACACCGCGTGTCGCCGGCCGGCGAGCTGGGTGCGTTCGCGGGCCGCGGTGGACACCAGGCTGCCGAGCCGGGTGTGGAACTCGTCGAACTCCTGCCGGTTGGTCGGTGCCGGCTGGTCCAGCTGGTCGACCAGACCGGTGAAGCTCTGGTACGCGCGCCGCCGGGCCTGCGTTTCGCTCTGCGCGGCGCGCAGTTGGGTCTGCAGCTCGCCGAGGATCGAGCCGTCCCGGCGCAGCTGCGCCTCCAGCGACTGATAGCGCTCGGACGCCTCCTCGACCTGGGTGTTCGCCGCCGACAGCTCGGCGTCGAGTCGCTCGATCGTCGCGTCGATCTCGTCCAGCGCGGTCTGCGCGGCCCGCAGCTGGACGGCCCGCACGTAGTGGTCGAGCGTGGCGCCGAGCAGCTCGTCGGCCATCGTCTGACGCTGCTCGGAGTGCTGGTAGCGCTGCCAGGCGTCCGGCAGCTCGTGCAGCGCCTTCTCCTGGGCGTGCGCGCGCCGGGCCGTCTCGTACGCGTCGTTGAGCGGGGTGAAGGTGTCCAGCATGTCGGTGGCGGCGGCGAACGTCTCCGGCTCGTCGAGCATGTTCTCCCGGATGAACAGGTTCAGGTCGCCGACGTTCTTCATCGCCTTCGCCTTGCCCAGCAACGACAGCGCCATGCTGGAGTTGCCGAGCCCGATGCGGCGGGACAGCTCGCGGGAGAACTTGACCGGCCCGTCGCAGTGCGTGCAGGCGAACGTGGCGCGCAGCCAGCGGGTGTCGAAGCCGCGCTCGGCCCAGCCGGTCAGCGCGGTGAGCTCGAACGCCCCCTCGTACAGGTGGAACAGCGACTTGAGCGACGCGTTGTCGGTCTCGGCGCCGGTGAACCACTTGACCACCACCGCCGTGGTGACGGTGCCCAGCCCGTCGTCGTAGGTGGCCGCCACCGCCGACCAGGTCGGCTTGCCGCCGCGCAGGTACCGGGTGCGGGCCTGGGCGTTGGCGTCGTTGGTCTGCGACCAGGCGCCGCGCACGTAGTCGGCGACGCTGCGGGTGGCCTGCTTGGCGCCGCGGGCGCTCAGGTCGGCCGAGGCGTTGAACCGCTGGTCGTGGGTGGGCAGCAGCACCAGCGAGTGCGCGTCCATCAGCGACGACTTCCCGGAACCGGACGGGCCGGTGAACAGCACGCCCCGCTCGTCGATCGGGAAGTCCTTGTAGCCGGTGAAGGTGGCCCAGTTGATCACCTGCAGCCGGGTCAGCCGCACCTGCCCGAGGTGGATGGTACGAGCGCGCTCACTCATCGTCGTCCTCCTCGGCGGTGTCGCCGATGTCGCCGCGGGCGATCGCGGTGTAGGTGTCGGTCAGCGCCTCGACCCGGTCGGCGGTCAGGATCGCGGTGATCACCGGCAGGATCAGGTACCGGTCGGTGCCCCGGATCGGCTGGATGATCGACGCGTCGTCCAGCGACTTGATCGCGGTGCGGATCTTCTTGTCGAACGCGGCCGCGTCGGTGTCGGTGGCCCGCTTGTAGGCGAACATGTGGTCGATCAGGTCGGTGGTCGAGACCACCGGGTCGTCCGGCGCGGTCAGGTACTGCTGGTAGAGGTGCAGCGCCAGGGCACTGGCGGCGAGGCTCAGCGTGCGGGTGCGCAGGATGGTACGGCCGTGCGGGCTCGGGTCGTCGGCCTGCCGGGTGAACGCGTACCGGTGTTCCCGGTTGACCTCCAGCAGCAGCCCCAGCTCCGAGAGCCGGCTGCGTAGCACCTGCTCGTACTGCAGCACGATCGCCCAGTGCTTCTTCGCCTTGTCGGTCAGGTGCGGTGCGGCGACCAGCTCCTGCAGCGTCCAGCACACCTCGGGCGGCAGGGCGCTGGTGTCGCCGTCGAAGCGTGGTTCGTGGTCGCGCTCCAGGTGCGCGCCGACCGGCGCGGCGGCCGGCTCGGTGTCGAAGACCTCGGTCGGGTCCAGCGGCGTCGCGGGTGTCTCGGCGAACAGCGCCGGGTCGACGGCCTCGGGGTCGTCAGGCATGCGCCGGCACCTCCGTGAGCAGGTTGCCCTGGCCGGGCCGCGGGCGGGGCGGGCCGCCGCGCTCGGCCGGGTCGGGAAGCTGGTCGCCGAACAGCAGGTAGGGCAGGGTGAGCGGGCGCAACCCCTGCGCGGTGTGCGCCACCACGGTGACCCGGGACTGCAGGTCGGCCTTGCCGAACCGGGCCGCGAGCGACCACAGCCCGATGATGTCGCCGGTACGTGGCTGCGCCAGCAGCTCCAGCACGTCGGGCAGCGTCGCGATGCCGTGGTGCGCCTCGATCGCCGCGTTCACCGCCCGCCGCAGCGCGGCCCAGTCGATCGACTCGGCGCCGATCAGGCTCGCCGGGTCGATGGCGAACCCGGCGTCGTCGACCAGCGGGTCGGGGCGCTCCGGCGGGCCCTCGCGCAGCCGCAGCCGCCCCACCGAGCTGGTGTCGACCCCGCTCATCGGTACGGCGAAGCCGATGTCGCGGCCGCCGTGGGTCACCGCGAACGCCTCGGCCGCCGCGGTCTGTGCCTCCGCCACCCGGGTGCGCATGCTGCGGTAGTGCGCGATGTCGCCGCCGCGCACGAACGTGCTGATGCGCCGGAACGCCATCGCGCGGGCCTGCTCGACCTCGCGGACCCGCTGCCACATCGCGTCGATGAACCCGTCGAGCGCCTCCGCCACCTCCGCCGGCAGCCCCTCGACGCGCAGCAGCACGTCGGCGATGTCGGTCTCCAGCCGGGAGCGCTGCGAGGGCGTGCCGATCAGCGTCGCGAACGCCCGGAACGCCTGCCCCTCGGGCGATTCGGCGATCACGTCGTGGCCCTCGAACATTCGCCGCAACGACTCGGCGAACTCCTCCGCGTCGTCCGACAGGCTCTGCCGGATCAGCGCCATCGTGTTGGCCTGCATGCGTTCCCCGTACCGGGCGATGTCGGCCGGGATCCGCTCGACCAGATGCATCAGCGTCGAGATCCGTTCCACCAGCTCGGCGTGCGCCACCGCGGGAACCTCACCGCGATCCAGCTCGTCGCGCTTGGCGCGCAGCGCCCGGATCTGCTCGTCGATCTCGGCCCGGCGCGAGTCGAGGTCGGGGTCGGCCTCCGTCGCGATCTGGTGCACGCCGGCCATCACCATCGCCAGCGCCGACTCGGTCGCGGTGGAGGTGTGCCGGCGCAGGTTGCGCATCTGCCGCACCGCCTGCGCCGCACCGGCGGTCAGCTGGTACCGCTCGGAGCGCGACTCGGGATCGACGGTGCGGTGCGCCCAGCCCTTCTTCGTCCACCGGGTCAGCAGCGCGTCGGCGTCGGCGAACGCCAGCCCGGGGCCGTCGCCGGGCAACGGTGCCGACCGGACCAGCCGCGGCAGGTCGCGGTCGATCGCCGTCGCCAGCGCCGCTCCGTCCACCACCTGACCGTCACCCAGATGCGCCGCCATCAACGCCAGGTGCAGCAGCGCGTCGGCCGAGCGCAGCAACGACATCGTCACGTCCGCCTCGGCGTTGCTGCTGAACTCGTGCAGCAACTGCTCGGCACTTCTCCCGGCCACGACCCCACCCGCCCCCGTACAACAACGCCCCGAACGATACGACCCCCCGCCGACACTCCGTCGCACCGAGTCACCCTCCCGACCCCGTGACGTACCGCACCGGGCGCGCGTGCCGCGCACCGTCGGTGGTGACGCGGCGGATCGCGTCGCGGCCGGCTGGTGTCAGTACGAGTCGGGCGACCGCCAAGAGGGCGCGACGCGGGCCCGGCATCGCGGCTCGTTCGTCATGGCGTGGGCGCGGTGAGGTAGCGCTGGATCGTGGGGCCGAGCCACTCCACGATCTCCTCGCGGCCGAGTGCCACGCTCGCCGGGAAGCGCAGTACGTAGCGCGTCAGCGCGAGCCCGAGCACGGTCGAGGCGCACAGCGCCGCCCGAACCGGCGCCTGCTCCGGCTCGGGCCCGACCCGGCGGGCCAGCGGGATCAACTGGTCCTGCAGCACGCTCTGCGTGCGCTCGGCGACCTCCGGATCGGTGGCGCCGACCCGCAGCAGCGCGGTGAGCTCGCCGTTCTCCTCCCACAGGGCGAGGAAGTGGCGCACCAGCGTGCGGCCGATCTCCTCGCGTTGGTCGAACGACAGGGCGGGCAGTCGGGGGTCGATCGAGACGGCCGCCGCGAACAGACCTGCCTTGTTGCCGTAGTACCGCATCACCATCGACGGGTCGATTTCCGCGTCGCGCGCGATGGCCCGGATGGTCGCCTTCTCGTAGCCGTCCGCCGCGAACCGCGCGCGGGCCGCGTCGAGGATCGTCGCGCGGGTGGCGTCGGAACGGCGGGCGGGCTGCTGCTCGGTGCTGCCGGTCATGCAAACAAGCGTAGGCCATCACGTGTTGACAGCCGAGGATGGTCGCTCTACTGTTGCCAACAGTCGTTGGCCAACATGCGTTGGCAACCTTGACGCCCGACCGCGAAAGGACGTACCGAAGATGGCCGAGCTGCGCAGCCTGGACCCGAACACGCCGATGTTCGCCCAGCTCACCGAGGAGACCGGGCCCATCGTGCTGGCCAACACCTTCCTCGTACCGACGGAGCGGACCGAATCGTTCCTGGCCCTGTTCCGGCGGCAGGCGGAGCTCATGCGGAGCCAGCCGGGATTCGTCTCCCTGCAACTGCATCAGGGAACGGCGGGCAGCCGGCTGCTGCTGAACGTCGCGGTCTGGGAATCGACCCGGGCGCTCGCCGCCGCTCTCGGCAACCCGCAGTTCCAACGCATTGCGGCCGAGTTCCCGGCCGACATCGTGTCGTATCCGCACATCTTCCAGCGGCTCGACGCCTGACCCGGCAACCGTGGCCGCCCGGCCCGCACGAATGACCCGATGGATGGAGACAACCCATGTCCGTGGACCTGAATCACACCATCGCCCCTGCCCATGACCCGCGAGCGTCGGCGCAGTTCTTGGCCGAGATCCTCGGCCTGAGTGTCGATCCGCCGCTGGCGCACTTCACGCCGGTCACGCTGGCCAACGGGATCAGCCTGGACTACGACCAGCTGGACGACTTCGAGCCACATCATTACGCGTTCATGGTCAGCGAGCAGGAGTTCGACGCCGCCCTGTCCCGTATCCGGCGCGGTGGAGTCACCCACTACGGCGATCCCGCCTGCCAGGAGGTGGGGCAGATCTATCACAGCGAACGGACGGAAGGTCGCCGCGGCCTCTACTTCCGCGATCCCGACGGGCATCTGATGGAAATCCTCACCCCGGGCGGCGCCGGGTCGTGACACCGGCCAAGGCGATCCTGTCCACGGCATCCATCAGCTGGCACGCCATCGGCCGTCCGCGCCGCGTCCGCCCGTGAACCCTGCCGTCCAAGACGGAGCATCATGCCGCTGAGGAAGGTCAACACCGTCCTGACCGCCGCCGGCACCCTGTTCGTTCTCCACCTCGGGCTGTCCTTCGTTCTGTCGCCCGAGCGAAGGGGTGGCCCGGCCGCATGGCCGGGCCACCCCTTGCCTGTCGGCGATCGCAGGGAGGGCAAGGCAACCGGTCCGCTCCGCATGAGCAGGGGCCCGGCGGCCGAGCTCGGTTACGGCCGCACGGTGATGGCCATGGCGGGGCAGCCCGCGGCGGCGGACTGCACGTCGCGCAGGCGTTGCTGCGGCGGGTTGGCGTCCAGCAGTTCCACGACTCCGTCGGAGTCCCGCTGGTCGAACACGTCGTCGGCGGTCAGCGCGCACTGCCCGGATGACACGCAGGCGTCCTGGTCGACGGAAACTTTCACGACGTTCTCCTCGATGCGGCGGGTGGGGTGAGGCGGCGTGGCCGTACCGGTGATCACCAGGTCACCGGAAGCGCGGCGAGGCTGCCGGTCAGGGTGGGGGAGACCTCCAGCTCGTCGAGCGTGCAGGCGAGCCGGAGCCCGGGCAGCCGGCGGGCCAGGGTGGCGAACACGATGCGCAGCTCGGTACGGGCCAGGCTGGCGCCGATGCAGAAGTGCGCGCCGTGGCCGAACCCGAGGTGGTTGCGCTCGGCGCGGTCCGGGTCGAACGTCTCCGCGTCGGCGTAGACGGAGGCGTCCCGGTTGGCGGCGTTGATCGACAGGATCACGGCGTCGCCGCGCCGGATGGTGACGCCGGCGACGTCGAGGTCGGTGTGCGCGTACCGCAGCAGGCCGAGCTCGCCGGGTGCGCCGAGCCGCATGATCTCCTCTACGGTGGCGTTGACCCGCCCGTCCGGGTCGGCGGTCAGCGCCTGCCACTGGTCGAGGTGGGTGAGCAGGAACAGGGTGCCGAGGCCGATTCGGTTGACGGTGGTCTCGTGCCCGGCGAACAGCAGCCCGACGCACAACCGCACCATCTCGGCGTAGTCGAAGGCCTCGTCGGCGCTCTGCGCGCGGACCAGATCGGAGATCACGTCCTCGCCGGGCTCGGCGCGCTTGGCCTCGACCAGCCCGGTCATGTACTCGCTGAACTCGGCCCGGGCGCGCTCGGCGTCGGCGCCGATGGCGTAGTTGGCCATCCGTTCGGACAGCCCGTGGAAGCGTTCGCGGTCCTGCTCGGGTGCGCCGAGCAGCCGGCAGATGACCGAGACCGGCAGCGGGAAGGCGAGGCCGTCGCGCAGGTCGACCACCCGGTCGGGCGCGGCGGCGTGGTCGGTGACGAGCTGGTCGACGTACCCGTCGACGAGGCGCTGCACGTAGTCGCCGAGCAGCCGCATCCGCTTGGCGGAGAAGGCGGGCGTCAGCAGCCGCCGCATCCTGGTGTGGTCGGCCTGCTCGGTGTCGTAGTTGCCCGACGGGCCGTTCTGGATGGCGGCGGTGGTGATCCGGGCCGCCTGCTCGGGGTGCGGGTGCGAGCGTCCGAGCCGCTTGTCGCCGAGCAGGTCGCGGACCTCGGTGAACCGGGTGACCAGCCAGGCCGGATCCCCGGCGGGGGTGGTGGCGGCGGCGATCGGCGCCTCGCGACGCAACACCTCGTACAGGGGGGCGAGGTCGAGCACGTTCGGCCGGGCAAGGGGTAACTGGACGGGTTCGGCGGCAACGCTCATCGGCAGCTCCTGACGGTCATATCGGGCAAGTCGACCATACTATTTATTGGCACTGTACGACAACAAACCGTGCGGCCGGTGTCGCGGGCGGCCACGTGCTTTCATCGCGGGATGCCGACCCGACCGGTACGGAGGTGAGCGGGGTGACCGGCGCAGGCGAGGCGCCGCGGCGGGGCCGGCCGCCGGTCAGCGACCGGCAACGGCAACGCCGGCGCCTGGACGTCTCGCGCCACGCCGTGCGCCTGTTCGCCGAGCACGGCGTCGCCACCACCACCGGCGAGCAGATCGCCCGGGCCGCCGGGATCTCCGAACGCACCCTGTGGCGCCTGTTCCGCAGCAAGGACAGCTGCGTCGAACCGCTGCTGACCACCATGGTCGACGCCTTCCAGGCCGCCGTTCGCGCCTGGCCGCGCGGCGTCGCGCTGGCCGAGCACCTGCGTACCACCTACACCCCGCTGATCGGCGCGCCGTCGGCGTCCGACGTGGACGCGGTACTGCAGGTGGTCCGGATGACCCGGTACGAGCCGGCGTTGCGGGCGACCTACCTGATGCTGCAGGAACGCGCCGAAGCAACCCTCGCCGAGGTGCTGGCCGAGCGCCTCGGCGAGGACCGCGACAGCCTTGCCGTGCAGGTACGCGCGGCCACCCTCGGTGCGGTGCTGCGGGTGGCGACCGACCGCCTCGCCCGGGCCGCCGGCGCCGGCCTCACCCGCGACGCCCTCGACGAGCACCGCGAACAGCTGGCCGACGCGATCGGCCGGATCACCGACGAACCGTCCGACCGACCCGCCGGGGACGCTCGCTGAGCGTGGCGCACGACCGGCTACTCGGCCCAGTCGGAGCCTTCGATGACGTCGACGAAGTTCCCGCGCCGGAAGCCGGGTACGAACCGGTCCAGCACGTCGGCCTTGACGTTGCCGAACGTGGTCTCCGGCTTGGCCTCGATGCCCTCGGTGAAGGCGGCGAGGATCCGCCGCTTGAAGTCGGGGCGCGGGTGCAGGGCGGTGATCGCGGCCCGGTCGGCGGCACTGATGTCGTGGTAGCCGATCCCGAGCACGTCGTACTCCACGCCGGCGGTGACCAGGGCGACCTCCGGCTCCATGTACTCGGGGATGCCGGGCGTGGTGTGCAGCGCGATGGCGGTCCACACCCGGCGGATGCTGTCCTCCGGTACCGCGTGCCGGCGCAGGAAGCGGCGTGCCTCGTCGGCGCCGTCCACCTCGAACCGGCGGCCGCTGTGCCGGTGTTCGGCGCCGAGCCCGAGATCGTGGAACATCGCCGCGACGTACAGCAGCTCCGGATCGTGGCTGAGCCCGCGGTTGCGGCCCTGCAGGGCGCCCCACCAGTAGACCCGCCGGGAGTGGTGGTAGATCAGGTCGTCGGTGGCCGCGCGGACCAGCTCGGTGGCGTCGCGGGCGAGCGCCGTGTCGGGCACCGCGATCCCGGCCGCGGTCGGCTCGTCGGGCATGGCTGTCTCCTGTTCGGTGAGCGACGTCGCCGTACTCGGGCGACGGCCGGCGTCCGGACGCCGTCGCGTGGTGCACCGTGCCCCGGCGCACCGGTCGGTACGCTCGGCGACGGTGACGGCGGTTTTCGGCCGCACGGCCAGCCTCGCCCGGCGGGCCGGGTCCGCGCCCCGCGATACCGGCCGTGGATCGCACGGATCCGGACTCGGGGAGGCGCGGTGGAGATCGGCATCCTGGTCTTCGACGGGGTCAAGCTGCTCGACGTCGCGGGCCCCAGCGAGGTGTTCAGCGAGGCGAACCGGTTCGGTGCCGACTACGACCTCCTGTACTCGCCCGACGGCAACGACGTCACGTCCTCCACCGGCATGCGGATCAGCGTGGATGCGGCCGCGGCCGGCGGCGGGCCGCTGTCCACGGTCCTGGTGGCGGGCGGGGACGACCTGCCCACCCGGCCGATCGGTGCGGCTCTCGTGGCCGCGGCACGGACGCTGTCGGGACGGGCCGCCCGTACCGCCTCGATCTGCACCGGTGCGTTCCTCCTGGCCGCGGCCGGGCTGCTGGACGGCCGGCGGGCCACAACGCACTGGCAGCACTCCCGGACCCTCGCCCGTGCGTACCCGGGGATCGAGGTGGATCCGGATGCGATCTACGTCGAGGACGGGCCGATGCTCTCCTCCGCCGGGGTCAGCGCGGGGATCGACCTCGCCCTCGCGCTGGTGGAACGCGACCACGGACCGGGCATGGCCCGCGACGTCGCCCGGTCCCTGGTGGTGTTCCTGCAACGGCCCGGTGGACAGTCGCAGTTCTCCCCGTCGCTGCGCTCCGCGCTGCCGCGTACCTCGCCGCTGCGCCGGCTGCGCGACACCATCGTCGCCGACCCGGCGGGCGACTACCGGCTGGACCGGCTCGCCGTGCTGGCTCACCTCAGCCCGCGCCACCTGACCCGGCTGTTCCGGGAGGAGCTGGACACCACCCCGGCCCGCTACGTCGAGCAGGTCCGGTTCGACACGGCCCGGGACCTGCTCGACTCCGGCCACTCGGTCACCGACACCGCGCTGCGCAGCGGGTTCGGCAGTACGGAGACGCTCCGCCGCGCGTTCGTCCGACACCTCGGCGTGCCACCGCGTACCTACCAGCAGCGGTTCCACACCGCGATGCGCGACTGACCGGCGGCATCGCCGGCGCGGTGCGCGACTGCCGCAACGTGGTTCCACCGAGCGTGGCGCCAGGCGACCCGTCGTGCGGCCTACGACGTCCGGTCGCGTGGTGGGTCGGTGCGTGCCTGGCGATGTCCCGGCGCGAGCGCGGCGGTGATCAGTGCGGGGGCCCGGCTCTCGGCGTCGCGGGCGTCGCGCAGCGGCCCGGCCCGGTACGGCTGGAGCCCGCCGAGGTGCCGGATCAGCGTGCACGCCGCCTCGACCGCGTCCGGGTGGTCGCTGTAGACCGGGACGGTTCCGGTCAGCGTGGCGTTGGCCGGGTTGATCAGGCTCGCGGACGAGACGTGGTGCAGCGCCGCGGCCACCAGCGTGCCGGGCAGTACCGCGGCGGCCTCCTCGGCCGCGCTGCCGGCCGGCACGCTGATCAGGCCGATGCCGGCCGCGGTACGGCGGATCGGGTTGGTGCAGTCGATCAGGGTGGCGCCGGCCAGCTGGTCGCGCAGCGCGCCCAGGGTGTCGGCATGCGCGGGGTAGGGGAGCGCGGCGATCACCAGCGCGGCGCAGGCGGCGTGCGCGTTGCTGGTGCCGCGGATCGTGCCGGTGACCCGGGGCATGGCCATCAGCCGCGCGGCCCGGTCGCGGGCGTGCTCTTCCCGGCGGGAGCCGAGCAGCACGGTACGGCCGGCCACGGCGAGCCGGTACGCCAGCCCGCGGCCCTGCCGTCCGGTACCGCCGAGGATGCCGACGGTCGGTACCGGGTCGCCGGGCTGCGGGCTGGCGTCGGGTGCCACGATCGGGCCGCCGGCTACGAGGTGGCGGCCTGGTGCCGTGCGACGACCTCGCCGAGGTAGCGTTCCGCGGCCTCGGGGGTCATGAACCAGTCGTTGAGGTCGTCGGGGTCGGTGAACCCGTAGGCGATGCGGTCGGCCACCTCGGGGAACTGGGTTGCCGCGCCGAGGATCTGCGCGACGTGCGGCGCCGGCGGGTGCGGCAGCATCAGCTCGTTGGTCCAGCGGGTCGGTGTCTCGCCGATCTCGGTCCAGAACCGTTCGGCGTTGGCGTGCATCCAGTCGGTGCCGAACGGCCCGTCGCCGTGGTCGCGGATGGCCTGCTCCCAGAACGCGGCCGCGCGGGCGGCGGCGTTGGAGCCCTGCGCGGTGATCGGGTCGTTGGCCAGCACCACGTCGGCCAGCCCGAGCACGGCGCGACCGGACGGCAGGATCCCGACCGGGTTGCGCACGGTGGGGGTGAAGGCGCCGACGAGGTTGGCGTTCGGGTCGGTGGGGGTGATCGCGGTGCAGCGCTCGGCCAGCCACGGCGCGTTCGTGCGCAGCACGTCCTGCAGCGCGGCGAGGTGCTGCTGCGGGGTCATGCCGGCGTCGAACACGTCCATCGGGCCACCGGGGATGGCCTCGACGAAGATGATGTCGCAGGTACCGGTGGTGGTCAGGGCGGGGATGACGATGATCTCGCCGGCCCCCGGTACGACGTTGAAGTGCCCGTCGACGACGTCGACGTCGGGGTCGGGCGCCATGCCGCGCACGTAGCAGACCGCCAGTTTCCGTTGCGGCGTGGTGTACGGGGAGCGTTCCGGGATGCGGGTGAACAGCTCGGCGAGCTCACCGCGGCCGGCCGCGACCACGACCAGGTCGTAGCGCCCGGAGTCCAGGTAGCCCTCCAGGTCGTCGACGGTGACGGTCTGGGTGCGTACGTGCTGGTCCAGCTCGTCGAGCAGTCGCGCCATCTTGACCCGCTGGTCGACCGACCGGGCCGGCGCCGGCAACCGGCCGACCAGGTCCAGCCGGGGCGTCTGCGGGGTGGGCGCGAGCGTCATGTGCAGCGCCTCGATCGCGGGGGTCTGGTCGTCCCAGAGAGCCAGGCCGCGGTCGCGCTCGATGGCGAGGGTGGGCTCGAACATCACCTGGGTGGAGGTGGGCCGCCGGCTGCGAACCTGGTCGGCGGTCAGCGCGGAGACGATGGTGACCTCGTGGTCGCCGGTGCGCAGCAGTCCGGCGGCGAGCGTCAGCCCGCACTGGCCGGCGCCGACGATGGCGATCTTGGGCATGAGGGGGGCCCTTTCCCGAGTCAAAGGACGGTGGGGACGAACCTATCGCCGAGGCCGGTATGCCCCAAAGGCCGGTCGACGACGGCGACGGGGTGCCGAGCTGGTCGCCGGCGGGGAGTGGGGCGTCGCGGCGCAGGCCGGGGAAGAGCACCACGGCCGAGGGCGGACTGCCCGAGATCGTTGGTCGCCAGCCGGCGCGCGGAGGTGCGCAGCGGCTGGCGACCAGCGGTACGGGTCGCTCGCAGGGAGGCCGCTGTGCTGCACGGCGGCGCGGATGGCCGCGTGCGACACCTCAACCCCCGGTACGTCTGCGAGTCGACCTCGCCCGATCGCTCGGGCGTTTCGAGTCTCCTCCGCGCCTTCCGCCGGCTGCATCCGTACATGTACGGGAGAGTCGCAACACCGTACCGGTAGGTACGTGGTTCCGGTATCGCGGCGTACCGTATTTTCCGCCTTCCGGTACCCGGTTTGTCCCCGTACAGTCGTCACTTTCGTCGTATGGTGATTCCGAGAGTTGCGTAACGGAACGGATGGTTGTCGGTGTCGGAGAACGACCGCTCCGCGCGGTTGCCGTTGGACTACGGTCCGCTGGTCGGGCGGCTCGCCGAGGAACGGCGTGTCATGACGCTGCTGGACCGCAACCCGCTGGTCACCCTCACCGGGACCGGCGGGGTCGGGAAGACCCGGCTGGCGGTGCGCATCGCCAACTCCGTGGCGGCCTCGATGCCCGGTGGCGCCTGCGTGGTGGAGCTGGCCGGGTTGCCGCCGCTGGGCACCACCACGGTCCAGCAGATCTACGCCGCCATCGGGCGGGCCACCGGCAGCTTCAACCAACAGTCCGGGCTCGACGTGCTCGTCGACTACCTCGACGAACACCGCAGCCTGCTGGTGCTGGACAACTGCGAACACGTCGCGGCGCCGGTGCGCGAGGCGGTCACGGCGCTGCTGGCCGGGGTGCCCGGGCTGCGGATCCTCGCCACCAGCCGGCAACCCCTGCACCTGCACGAGGCCGGTGAACAGGTGGTCGACCTGGCGCCGCTGTCGACCACCGACGCGATCGAGGCGTTCCTGGCCTACGCCAGCGCGGGCGGAGCGCGACTGGCCGCCGGCGGTACCGGGGCGGCCTCCGATCCGCAGGCGCGCGCCGAGCTCCAGCAGATCACCACGCTGGTGGAGGCGCTGGACCGGCTGCCGCTGGCGCTGCGGTTGGCCAGCGCCTGGCTCGCCACCACCAGCCTGGCGGTGCTGATCCACGCGGTGACCGCCGACCGCTGGCACACCGTGGTGGACCTGCGGCCGGAGGCCGAACCGGACGGGCGACACAGCGCGCTGCGCCGCGTCGACGACTGGTCGTGGAGCCTGTGCACCCCGGCCGAACAGCAGGTCTGGCAGTGGATCTCGGTGTTCCGCAACCCGGCCGCCCAGCACGAGCTGGTGGCGGTGTGCGCCGGTACCGGGCTGGCGCGCCCGGCGATCGCGCGGGCCGTCGCGGGGCTGCGCGACAAGCGGATCCTCAGCGCCGGAATCGGCCGCGACCGGGTCCCGCGGCTCTACCTGCTGGAGACCGAGCGCCAGTACGGCGCCGAGAAGCTCGCCGCCGCCGGTCTGCTGCCCGCCGCCCGCGCCGCGCACAGCAGCTACTACGCCTCGCTCACGACCGCGGCCGTGGCCGACTGGATGGGGCCGGCGGAGGTCGAGGTGCTGCACGGCGTGCACGCCCAGCTCGACCACATCGCGAACGCGGTCGACTACCGCATCGCCGACGGTGAGCTGGTGGGTGCCTGCACGATCGTGTGCGACCTGACCCGGAGCCGGAGCCCGTTCCTGTGCGGTGGGCTGTCCGACGTCCGCGACATCGCCGACCGGGTCATCCGCGCCTTCCACCGCCCGCCGCCGGCCGGCGAGCCCGCGGTCGGCGGCCCGCAGGAAGCGGTGCTGCTGGCCGCCACGATGGCCACCGACGGGTGGGTCACGGTCACCCAGGGCTTCCCCGACCGCGCGTTCGAGCTGATCGCCGCCAGCCACAAGCTGCACGAGCAGTGGCAGCTGGAGCCCACCCCGCCGCTGCTGTTCGCCGAGGGCGGGGCGCTCGCCCTCGCCTACGGTGACCCGGCCGCGGTGCCGCTGCTCGACGCCGCCCGTACCGCGTTCGACGCCCCCGAGACCGGGGGCGATCACCAGATGGCGACGATGATGTGGGCCATGGCGCAGGGTTTCATCGCCGCGCCGGACGCCGAGGCGGCGGCGGCGGAGTACCTGCGCGTGGCGCAGGGCGCGCAGGCGCCGTGGAACGTGTCCTGGGCGCACTGGGTCCGCGCGCTGGCGGCGCTGGGCCACCACCACCTGGCCGACGCCCGCGACCAGTGCCGGCAGGCGCTGCTGCTGCAGGACGGCATCGGCGACCTGTGGGGGCTGACCTGGTCGCTGCTGGTGGCCGCGGCGATCGTGACCGAATCGCTCGACCCCGACCGGCCCGACCAGCGCCAGGCGCAGCGGGCGGCGTGGCTGGCCGCCGCGGCCGAGGAGCGGCGCCGGCTCATCGGCGTGCGCATCGCCGGACTCCGGCCACTGGCGCAATTGCACGAACGCGTCATGGCCCGCGTCGGTGCGGTGCTCGACCCGCGCACGCTGGAGCGGCAGCTCGACGACGGTCGCCGTCGGCATCACCAGGCGGTCGACTACGCGCTCGACGATCGCCGGCCGGCCCGGCAGCACCCGACCGGCAAGCTGACCCGCCGGCAACTGGAGGTGGCCCGGCTGATGGTTCGCGGCCTGACCTACGCGCAGGTCGCCGAGGCGCTGCACCTGAGTGAACGCACCGTGGAGGGCTACGCGGCCGATCTGCTGCATCGGCTCGGCCTCGACAAGCGCACCCAGCTCACCCAGGACGTCCTCGACCGGGCGGGCACCGGCGACGGCGGCTGAGCCGGCGGCGTCGGCTCAGCCGAGGCCCAGTACCGATTCCGCGGTGGTCCAGTCGGTCAGCATCGCGTCCTGCGCGGCGTTCAACGTGACCTCGCCGTCGCACACCGCCTTCTTCAGCCGGTTCTCCACGCTGTCCTTGGAGTAGGAGTTCTCGTCGCCGGCGTGCGGTTCGGGCCACAGGTTCTCCGGCGCGCGCGGATCTCCGCCGAGCTCCAGCGGCAGGAAGTGGTCCTCCTCGTAGTCGGACATGCTCGTGTCGGAGTAGCCGTAGTCGGCGATCCCCTGCTCCTTGAGCGGGTTGGTGTAGGAGGTCGGCGGCCGGATCGTGGAGGTCCACCCCGACACGCAGATCGTCGAGTCGATCGTCGACTGCGTGACGTCCGGGTTCTTGGCGCCGGGGGTGCAGGCCGGGTCGGGCAACGGCAGGTACGACTGGGAACACGTGGCGAGCGGAGCCGGTTCGCCCGGGCCGGTCGCAGGGGCGGCGGTGGCGGTCTGACTCACCGCGCACAGCAGCCCGGCCGCCAGTACCGCCGCACCCACGCACCGCTTGGACAGCGCCATCGCTTGTTCCTCCTTCGATCGACCACGTGCTGCGGCGCAGCCCGCTGGGCTGCCGCGGCGTGCAGCGGTAAGCCAGACAAAATATGACCAAACGACACTAACAATGTCATGTTGCTCACACCATGGCCGAGTGGAAAAGCTCGGTTAAACCTCGCGGTACGCGTCGGGGTCGTGCCCGGCTGGTCGGGGCGACGGCTTGGCAGGCCGGATCGAGTGCGCTAACTTGGTCGAGTGACCAACTTAGTCAATCGACCAACTTCGGGCCGCGGCCGCCGGCGCCGCGATCAGTTGATCGAGGCGGGCTTCACCCTGCTGGCCGAGGGCGGTTGGCCCGCGGTGACCACCCGAGCGGTGGCCGAGCGGGCCGGCACCAACGTCGGGTTGATCCACTACCACTTCGGCGGCCTGCCCGGCCTGCACGAGGCCATCGCCCGCAGGGCCGGTGACGAGATCGTCGGTTCGGTCGTCGACGTGCTGGTGGAGGCGCCGGACCCGGCCGCGGCGCTGGACACGGTCCGCGCGCTGGTGCCGGCCACGACCGCCGACGGCCAGCGGATGCGGCTCGCGGTGGAGGTCATGGCCGGCTCGCTGCGCGATCCGGTGCTGGGCGAGGTGCTGCGGCAGGAGCTGCGCCGGGCCCGGGAACGGATCGGTGCCCGGCTCGCCGAGTTGCATCCCTCCTGGTCGCCGGAGCGGCGCGCCGGCGCGGCCACCGTGATCGTGGCGCTGGTGGACGGGCTGCTGCTGCACCGCCTGCTGGACACCGCCCTGCCCGTCGACGAGGCGCTGACCGCGCTCGGCGACCTGCTCGGGGACCGGCCGTGAGGGTGCTCGTCTCCGGCGCCGGGGTCGCCGGCCTGACCTGCGCCTACTGGCTGCGCGCGGCGGGCCACACGCCCGTCGTCGTCGAGCGCGCCGCGCCCGGCCCGCAGGGTGGCTACGGCATCGACCTGTCCGGCAGCGGGTACGACGTCGCCGGCCGGATGGGCATCCTCGACCGGCTCGCCGCCCGGCAGTTGCGGGTCGACTCCGTCGCCCTGGTCGACGCCGCTGACCGGATCACCGCCCGGCTGGACCGGCCGTTGGCGGAGAAGATGCTGCGCGGCCCCTACCTCGGGCTGATGCACAGCACCCTCGAGGAGGTGCTCGCCACCACCGTCGAGGACACCGTCGAGATCCGCCATCGGCAGAGCATCGGCACGCTGCGGCAGAACGACGACGACGTACTGGTCGCCTTCGCCGACGGCACGCGGGAGCGCTTCGACGTGGTGGTCGGCGCCGACGGCGTGCACTCGCACACCCGCGCGCTCGCCTTCGGACCCGAGCCGCGCTGGGCCCGCCGGCTGGGCTTCAGCATGGCCTGCTACCCGGTGCCGGACGTCGCCGGATGCACCGACGTGCGCGCCCACTACACCGAGCCCGGCCGCCAGACGGTGCTGTACCCGACCGACACGGTCGGCACCTCGGTGGCGCTGTTTCTCTATCGCTCCCAGCGGCACGGCAGCATCCCGCGCACCGAGCGCGTGGCCCGGCTGCGGGCGGCCTACCGCGGTGCCGGCTGGCACACCCCGGAGCTGCTCGCGCACGCCCCGGCCGAGCTGTTCCTGGACGAGCTCACCCAGATCGAGCTGCCGGCCTGGCACCGCGGCCGGGTGGTGCTGATCGGCGACGCCTGCGGCGCGCTGACGCTCAGCTCCGCGCAGGGCGCCTCGGTGGCCATGGCCGGCGGGTACCTGCTCGCCGCCGCGCTGGCCGCGCACCCGGGCGCGCACACCGACGCGTTCGCCGCCTACCAGGCGCGGGTCCGGCCGTACGTCGCGGAGCGGCAGCGGCGCGCCCGCCGCTTCACCCGTGGGCTCGTGCCGGCCACCCGCGCCGGCCGACGCGCCCAGCGCGTGCTCACCCGGCTCGTCCTGCGCGACGCCGCCGCACCGCTGTTGCGGTTCGGCTTCGGCGACGTCGGCAGCATCCTGCCGAACCCGTCCCACTATCCGAAGGAGAGGCAGCGGTGAAGGTCTTCGTCGCCGGTTCGACCGGCTATCTGGGCTCCCACGTCGTCCGGGAGCTGAAGGGGCACGGGCACCACGTCCGGGCGCTGGCCCGCGATCCGGCGAAGCTGGCGCCGATCCGGAACGCGGTCGACGAGGTGTTCACCGCCGACGCCACCGATCCGGCCGCGCTCGCCGGCTGCTGCGACGGCGTCGACGCGATCGTCAGTACCGTCGGGCTGGTCGGCAAGGGTGGCGGCCGGACCTGCTGGGACGTCGACTACGGGGCCAACCGGAACCTGCTGGCCGAGGCCGTACGGGCCGGCCTGGGCAAGTTCGTCTACTGCTCGGTGGTGCGCGCGCCCGCCCTGGAGAAGTTGCCGCTGGTCCGCGCCAAGCGCGCGTTCGAACAGCGGCTGCGTGACTCCGGGATCGCCCACACGATCCTGTTCCCGAACGGTTTCTTCGCCGACTTCGACACCTATCTCGGCATGGCCCGCAAGGGCCGTGTGTACGTCTTCGGCAACGGCGGTTTCCGGATCAATCCCATCGACGGTGCCGATGTCGCCGCGGCGGCCGTCGACGCGCTCACCACCGACGTCACGGAGGTCGAGCTCGGCGGCCCCGACGTGCTCAGCCACGAACGGATCGCCCGGGAGGCGTTCGCCGCGCTGGGCACGGATCCGCGCATCACCCGCATCCCGGCGTGGCTGCTGACCGCGAGCCTGGCCGTGCTGCGGCGGGTGACGCCGTTGCGGGTACACGGCACCGCCGAGTTCCCGCTCACCGTGCTCACCCACGACGTGCTCGCCCCGCCTGCCGGGCAACGACATCTCGACGACTACTTCCGCCAGGCGGCGGCGCCCGCCGGTGGCAGGGCGGGAGACGGTGGATGGGCAAGCGTCGCCTGATCGTCGGGATCAGCGGGGCGACCGGCATCGGGTACGGGCTGCGCGTGCTGGAGCTGGCCCGCAAGGCGGGAGTGGAGACCCACCTGGTGGTCACTCCCGCCGGTCAGCAGACCCGGGCTTACGAGACCGGGCTGTCCGCCGCCGACCTGGCCGCGATGGCCGACGTCAGCCACCGGCCCGCGCAGATCGGTGCGGCGATCGCCTCCGGCTCGTTTCGTACCGCGGGGATGATCGTGGCGCCGTGTTCGATCCGGACCCTGTCGGCGGTCGCGTACGGCAACGGAGACAACCTGCTGACCCGGGCCGCGGACGTGACGCTCAAGGAGCGCCGGCGGCTGGTGCTGATGGTGCGCGAGACCCCGCTGACGCTGGGGCATCTTCGCGCGATGACCGCCGTCACCGAGTCCGGCGCGATCGTGATGCCACCGGTACCCGCGTTCTACTTGCGTCCGCGCAGCGTCGACGAGATGGTCGAGCACACCGCCGGACGAGCCTTGGACCTGCTGGGGATCGAGGTCCCCGACCTGCCTCGCTGGGGCGAGTGAGAGAGGAACGCCGCTGATGAAGCACCTCAAGAGCCTGCGCGAGTTCGTCGACGAACTGGCGAGGATCGGTGACCTGCAGCAGATCGAGCAGGAGGTCGACTGGAACCTGGAGGCCGGAGCGGTGCTGCGCCGCTGCTACGACCTGCAGGCGCCCGCGCCGCTGTTCACCAACCTGACCGGGTACGGCGACACCGGGTTCCGGCTGCTCGGCGCTCCCGGCGCGCTGTCGGCGTCCGGCTTCCCGTTCGCCCGGATCGCGCTGGCGCTCGGGTTGCCGGCGTCGGCCACCGGTCAGCAGATCGTCGAGACGCTGGTCGCGGCGCGGGGCAGGCCGGGGATCCCGCCCGTGCGGGTACCGAGGGAGCAGGCGGCCTGCAAGCAGAACGTCATGCTCGGCGCGGACGTCGACCTGTACGCGTTCCCGACGCCGCTGGTGCACGGCAACGACGGCGGCCGCTACATTCAGACCTACGGGATGAACATCGTCAGGACGCCGGACGGGTCGTGGACCAACTGGTCGATCAACCGGATGATGATCTCCGATCGCAACACCTTGGCGTGCCTGATCCCGGCACCGCAGCACCTGGGCATCATCCGGCAGCAGTGGATCGAGCGCGGCGAGCCGATGCCGATCGCGCTGGCCATCGGGGTCGAGCCGGGCCTGCCGTGGGTCGGCGGGATGCCGCTGCCCGAAGGCGCGGACGAGTCGCACTTCCTCGGCGCGCTGTTCGGCGAGGGCATCGAGGTCGTACCGGCCGAGACGGTCGACCTGCTGGTCCCGGCCACCGCCGAGATCGTGGTCGAGGGCCACGTTGCGCTGCCGGACGAGACCGCGATGGAGGGCCCGTTCAACGAGTTTCCCGGCTACAACGCCATCGAGGCGTCCCCCAAGGCGGTGTTCCACGTCTCGGCGATCACTTACCGGGACGGCGCGATCCAGCCGGTCGTCGCGGCCGGGCCGCCGGTGGAGGAGGACCACACCATCATCGGCACCACCTCCGCCGCCGAGATCCTGTACCTGCTGCGCGAGGCCGGCCTGCCGATCTCGTCGGCCTGGTACAACTTCGAGGCCGCGGTGCACTGGCTGACCCTTGCGGTGCGACAGGACTGGCACGAGACCACCGGGCTGGGCTCGCACGAGCTGGCCGAGCGCATCGCCGCGGTCATCTTCCACGGCAAGCCGTCGGTCAACGCGCCGAAGATCCTGCTGGTCGAGGACGACGTCGACATCACCGACCTCGCGCAGGTGGTGTGGGCGTTCGCCACCCGGTCGCACCCGGACGTCGAGCGCGGGGAGTTCCACTACCCGCCGGCGGTCAGCGACCAGCTCGCCGTGTATCTGACCGCGGAGGAGTCCCGCACGTTCATGGCCGGCAAGGTGATCTACAACTGCCTGCTCGCCGACCTGTACCCGGTCGGGAAGCGACCGGTCAAGGGCAGCTTCGAGAACGGCTGGCCCACCGAGATCCAGCAACGCGTCCTGGACAACTGGACCAGCTACGGTTTCCCGGCGCCGGGAAACCGTTGACGTGGGCCAAGACCGTACACCTGCGCACGATGGCGGTGTGCCGCAGCCGGCGGGCCGCCGGCGGTTCGTCGCCGGTGATCCGTTCGTCCGCGACGGGACGGTGGTCGAGCACCGCATCCGCGCCTGGGCCACCATGTTCGCCCGCTGACGGGTACGTGGCGAGGCACGCGCTCGCTGCCGCGCCCGACCGTGAGACGAGGTCGCCCGATCCGGCCGGATCGGGCGGCTGGTGCGGGCCGGACCGGAACTCGAGTGCCGGTGCGGGAGTCGGCGGCTACGATCGGCGCATGGCTACGCCTCGTGTTTCCTAGGTGAGGACCCACTTCCGGGCTAGAAGTGTGTCCTTTCTCCTTTTCGAGGCGTATCAACATGATCACCGTTCGCGATATCGAGCTGCGGGTGGGTGCCCGCCTGCTGCTGTCCGACCTCTCCTTCACCGTTTCGCCCGGCGACCGCATCGGCCTGGTCGGCCGGAACGGAGCCGGCAAGACCACCCTGCTGAACGCGCTGGCCGGGCGCGTCCGGCCCGCTTCCGGGTCGCTGACCCGTACCGGTCAGATCGGCCATCTCGCCCAGGATTCCCGCGCCGCCGATCCGACCGTCACGGTGACGGATCGGATCCTGTCGGCCCGGGGCCTGGACCAGGCGGTACGCCGGCTGCGCGCGGCCGAGGCCGCGATGGCCGAGGCCGGTGACCATGCGGGTGCGCTCGCGCGGGCGATGTCCGCGTACGCGCGGGCGGAGACGGCCTTCCAGGCCGGCGGCGGGTACGCCGCCGAGTCGGAGGCGGCCCGCATCGCCGCCGGGCTCGGACTGCCCGAGGCGACGCTGGCCCGGCCGCTCGGTCACCTGTCCGGTGGCCAGCGGCGCCGGGTGGAACTGGCCCGGATCCTGTTCGGCGGGCGTGACCGGGTGCTGCTGCTGGACGAGCCGACCAACCACCTGGACGTCGACTCGGTCGGCTGGTTGCGCACGTTCCTGCAGGCACACGAGGGCGGCCTGATGATCATCAGCCACGACGACGGCCTGCTGGCTCAGACCGTGAACCGGGTCTTCCACCTCGACGCCACCCGGGCGGCGATCGACATCCACAACACCGACTGGTCGACGTACCTGGCCCAGCGGGAGTCGGCCGCGCGGCGCCGCGAGCGGGAACGGGCCAACACCGAGCGCAAGGCGGCGTCCCTGCACGCCCAGGCGGACCGGATGAAGGCGCGGTCGGCGACCGCGGTGACGGCGCGCAGCATGAGCCGCCGCGCCGACCGCATGCTCGCCGCGCTGGAGCCGGCGCGGCGCCGGGAGAGAACCGCGCGGATCCGGCTGCCCGAACCGGCGCCGTGCGGCCGGATGCCGCTGGGCGCGGTCTCGCTGAGCAGGTCGTACGACGGCCACCGGGTCCTCGACGGCGTCGATCTCGCGGTGGACCGGGGAAGCCGGATGGTGGTCCTGGGCCTCAACGGCGCCGGCAAGACCACCCTGCTGCGCATCCTCGCCGGCGTGGACCGGCCGGACTCCGGACGGGTGGTCGCCGGGCACGGGCTTCGCGTGGGCTACTTCGCGCAGGAGCACGACACCCTCGACCCGGCCCGTACCGTCCGGCAGAACCTTGCGGACGCCGCGCCGCACCTCACCGACGGCGAGGCCCGGCAGGTACTGGGCGCGTTCCTGTTCTCCGGCGACGATGCGGACAAGCCGGCCGGGGTGCTCTCCGGCGGGGAGAAGACCCGCCTGGCGTTGGCGGGGCTGGTCCACTCCGGGGCCAACGTGCTGTTGCTGGACGAGCCGACGAACAACCTCGACCCCGCCTCCCGGGACGAGGTGCTGGCCGCCGTCGGCTCCTACCCCGGCGCGATCGTGATGGTCACGCACGACGAGGGTGCCCTCGACGCGTTGCGGCCCGACCGGGTGCTGTTCCTCCCCGACGCCGAGGAGGACCTCTGGAAGGACGGCTACCGCGACCTCGTCGCCCTGTCCTGACCAGACGAGGCGCCCGTCCGCCGTCGGCACCAGCCGCGGAACCCGGGAACCCCGCCGCGGTCGGTGCGTTCGGCCGGCGCGCACGCGTACGGGTCGGCCCGACTTCCGCGGTGCCGGCCCGGTCGCCGCGGGGCGGCCGGGCCGGCACCGGCGTCAGCGGGTGGCGCGGCGGCGCAGCCGGCAGACGGCGGTGGCGACGAGCGCACCGGCCGCGAAGGCCAGCGCGTAGCCGGCGGCGCGGCGGACCAGTTCCTGCGCCCCGGTGACCTCGAGCAGGTCGATCGGCGTCGCCTCGTCCGACACCGTCGTCGTCTCGGGCGACGGCGAGGTGACCGCGGTCGGCGTCCCGGCCGGTGCCTCGGTTGCCGCCGGCTCCTCCGGCGGCGCCGGCGGCCGCAACTGCCTGCCGAGGCAGTCCGCGAACTGGTCCAGCAGCCGGGTGCTCACGTCGCCGAGCATGCCCCGGCCGAACTGCGCCGGGCGGCCGGTGACGGTCAGGTCGGTGGCCACATCGACGCGGGTACCGTCGCCGTCGGCCGCCAGCGTGGCGGTGATGGTCGCGGTGGCCGTGCCCGGCCCCCGGGTCTCCCGGCCGGATGCCTCCACCACCACCCGGTGCGCCGCCTCGTCCCGCTCCCGGATGTGCCCGGACCCCTTGTACGTCAACGAGATCGGGCCCAGCTTGACCTTGACCGTACCGGTGAAGTCGTCGCCGTCGACGCCGGTCAGGGTGGCGCCCGGCAGGCACGGCGCGATCGCGGGCAGGTCGAGCAGCCGGGTCCACGCCTCGTCGACCGGGGCCGGCACGGTGAACGTGTTGGTCAGTTCCATCGTCACGCTCCGGCCGCGGCGGTCAGGGCCCGGCGGGTCAACACCCGGGCCAGGTGGGCGCGGTAGTCGGCGGCGCCGTTCACGTCGTCCGGCGGTTCGGTGCCCTCGTCGGCGTGCCCGGCGGCGGCGGTGATCGCGCCGCTGTCCCCGTCGGTACCGGTGAGGGCCTGCTCGACCGCGGTCGCCCGCACCGGCCGGCTGGCCATGCTGGTCAGCGCGACCCGGGTGTCGGCGACACCGCCGTCGGCCCGGCGCACCAGCGCGGCGACGGCGACGACCGCCCACGCCTGCGCCATCCGGCTGAACTTCTCGTACCGGTAGCCCCACCCGGCGGTGTCCGGGACGCGGACCTCGGCGAGGATCTCGTCCGGCGCCAGCGCGGTGGTCAGGTAGTCGACGAAGAAGTCGGCGGCGGGGATCTCCCGCCGGCCGCCCGGCCCGACCGCGACCATGGTCGCCGACAGCGCCAGCGCCACCGCGGGCAGGTCACCGGCCGGGTCGGCGTGCGACAGCGAACCGCCGAACGTACCCAGGTGACGCACCTGCCGGTCGCCGACGGTCGCGGTGGCCGCGGCGATCAGCGGGGCGTGCTCCGCGACCCGCCGGTCGTGCAGGATCTCGGCGTGCGTGGTCATCGCGCCGATGACCAGTTCGCCGTCGGCGACCCGGACGCCGTGCAGCGACTCGACGTCGCGCAGGTCGACCAGGGTGCTGGGCGCGGCCAGGCGCAGCCGCAGCACCGGCAGCAGGCTCTGCCCGCCGGCGAGCACCTTGGCGTCCGGGTCGGCGGCCAGCACCGCCACCGCGTCCTCCACTGTGGACGGTCGGGTGTACTCGAACGCGACCGGGATCATGCCGCACCTCCCTGCGCCTCGTGCAGCGCCCGCCAGACGTTCTCCGGCGTGCACGGCATCGGTACGTCCACCACCCCGAACGGCCGCAACGCATCCACCACCGCGTTGACCACCGCCGGGGTGGAGGCGATCGTGCCGGCCTCGCCGACCCCCTTGACCCCCAACGGGTTCGTCGTCGACGGCGTCTCGGTGCGGTCGAGCACGAACGAGGGCAGGTCGGCCGCGGTCGGCGGGGTGTAGTCGACCATCGTGCCGGTGGTCAGGTTGCCGTCCGCGTCGTACCGGGCGACCTCGTGCAGCGCCTGCGCGATGCCCTGCGCCAGCCCGCCGTGCACCTGGCCCTCGACGATCATCGGGTTGACCACCTTGCCGACGTCGTCGACCGCCACGTAGCTGCGGATCTCGACCCGGCCGGTCTCGGTGTCCACCTCGACCGCGCACAGGTGCGTACCGTGCGGGAAGGAGAAGTCGTCCGGCTCCAGCACGAAGTCGGCCGACAGGGTCGGCTCCATCCCGTCCGGCATCGAGTGCGCGGCGAACGCGGCGAACGCGACCTCCTGGATCGACTTCGCCGCGCCGGGCGTGCCGCGGACCGCGAAGTTGCCGCCGGAGAACTCCAGGTCGTCCTCGGACACCTCCAGCAGGTGCGCGGCGAGCGTCTTCGCCTTGCCCAGCACCCGTTGCGCGGCCCGCCACACCGCGACCCCGCCCACCGCGAGCGACCGCGACCCGTACGTGTCGAGCCCGGCCGGCGCGGCCGCCGTGTCGCCGTGGATCACCTCGACGTCGTCGAACGGTACGCCCAGGGTGTCGGCGACCAGCTGGCTGAACGTGGTGACGTGGCCCTGCCCGTGCGGGCTGGTGCCGATCACCGCCTCCACCTTGCCGGTCGGCAGCACCCGTACCGTGGCCGCCTCCCAGCCGCCGCCGGCGTAGCCGCGCTCGCCGAGCCAGCGCGACGGGGCGAGCCCGCACATCTCGGTGTAGGTGGACACCCCGATGCCCAGCTGCACCGGGTCGTGCTCCTCGCGCCGGCGGGCCTGCTCGGCGCGCAGCCCGTCGTAGTCGAACAGCTCGGTGGCCCGCGCCGTCGCCGCCTCGTAGTTGCCCGAGTCGTAGGTCAGCCCGGCGATCTGGGTGTACGGGAACTCCTCGTGCCCGATCCAGTTGCGCCGCCGCATCTCCAGCGGGTCGACATGCAGCTCGGCGGCCAGCTCGTCGAGCATCCGCTCGATCGCGAACGTGGCCTCCGGCCGCCCGGCACCCCGGTACGCGTCGGTCGGCGTCTTGTCGGTGAACACGCCGACGCAGCCGAACCGGTACGCGTCCATCTTGTAGATGCCCGGGAACATCGCCCGGCCCAGCAGCGGGATCGCCGGCGTCAGCAGCTGCAGGTACGCACCCATGTCGGCGAGCAGGTCGACCCGCAGGCCGCGGATGCGGCCGTCGGCGTCGGCGGCGAGCTCCAGGTCCTGGATCTGGTCGCGGCCGTGCACGGTCGCCTGGAACGCCTCGCTGCGCGTCTCGGTCCACTTCACCGGCCGGCCCAGCTTCTTCGCCAGCGTGAACGCCAGCAGCTCCTCGGCGTAGATGTCCAGCTTCGAGCCGAACCCGCCGCCGACGTCCGGTGCGATCACCCGGATCCGCGACTCCGGTACCCCACTGAGCATCGCCAGGAACAGCCGGACGAAGTGCGGGATCTGCGTCGACGACCAGACGGTGTACTCGCCGGCCGCCGGCACCGGCGCCACCAGCACCGACCGCGGCTCCATCGCGCACGCCACCAGCCGCTGCTGCACGAACCGGCGGCGGATGCGTACCGGGGCGTCGGCGAACGCCGCGTCGAGGTCGCCGAACGTGTCGGCGTAGCGGAAGCACACGTTGGTACCGGCGTCGGTGTGCACCAGCGGCGAGCCGTCGGCCATCGCCTGCTCCATGTCGAGTACCACCGGCAGCGGCTCGTAGTCGACCTCGATGGCGTCGAGCGCGTCGACCGCGTGCGCCCGAGTGTCGGCGACCACCACCGCGATCGCGTCCCCCGCGTAGCGGGCCTCGTCGACGGCCAGCGGCTTGTGCTCGGGCGCCACCCAGTCCGGGGTGACCTGCCATGCGGACGGCAGGCCGGCCAGCTCGTCGGCCAGGTCCGCGCCGCTGTAGGCGGCGACGACGCCGGGCTCGTCCCGGGCCGCCGAGACGTCGACCCGGATCCGGGCGTGCGCCATCGGGCTGCGCAGCAGCGCCGCGTGCACGGTACCGGGCAGCTGGATGTTGTCGGTCCAGGTCGTCTGGCCGGTGATCAGGTGCGCGTCCTCCTTGCGCCGTCGGGCGGCGCCGACCTCCTGCTCCTGTGTCGTGCTCATGCCCGGCCTCCGCTTCGCCCCAGCCGGCCGTGAGGCACGGCCGGGCCGTACCCGTGATTCGCTCGCTGCCGCTCGCTCATGACGCACCCCGCATCTCGGCCGCCGCGTCCCGCACCGCCGCCACGATGTTCTGGTACCCGGTGCACCGGCAGAGGTTGCCTTCCAGCCCCTCGCGCACCTGCTGCTCGCTCGGGTCGGCGACCTCGCCGACCAGGTCGACGGCGGCCATGATCATGCCGGGCGTGCAGTAGCCGCACTGCAGGGCGTGGTGCTCGTGGAACGCCTTCTGCATCGGGTGCAGCTCGCCGTTGGCGAGCCCCTGGATGGTGGTCACCTCGGCGCCGTCGGCCTGCACCGCGAGCAGCGCGCAGCTCTTGACCGCCCGGCCGTCGACCAGCACGGTGCACGCGCCGCAGTTGCTCGTGTCGCAGCCGACCGGGGTACCGGTGCGGCCTCGCTGCTCTCGCAGGTACTGCACCAGCAGCGTTCTCGGTTCGATCTCGTCGACGGCTTCGGTACCGTCGACGCTCACGCTGATCCGGGTCATCGGCCCTCCCGACTTCGGGTCAGCTCCGGTCGCCGTCCGCCGGAGCCGGCCGGCCTCGAGGCCCTGACCGGACCTCATCGCACCCCGCACCGCGCCGGTCGGGGTTACCTCCAGACGGTACGTATCCAGTTGATCGCGTAGCGCCCGATCGCGCAAGGTCGGCCCGAACAGCGGTCGCACACCACGGGATGTTCCTTGTGGCATGGAGTAGGGCGGCTGCTGCCTGAGCGGCGCGACCAGAATGCATGTTCCGACGAACGAGCGGCTGACGCAGCGTGCTGCGCATTGGCGGCAGACGCCCGGTCCTCTTGCCCGCGCCAGTGACCAGTGACTGGTGAACCGAACAGCCAGCCGCTGAGCGACGGCCAGCGTTACCCAGGCGAGTACCCCTGGTGGTGGCTTCGAGTGCTCCCCAGCGGTGCCGGCGCGGGATCACCGGGCTGGCTGGGCCGTAGGCCATCCGCAAACCGTGGGCATGGGGAGACCGCATCGTGAACCTCCGACGCCGCCGGCGGCCTCCTCCTTCAGGAGGATGCCCGCAGAACGTACACGTTCTACACTTGCCACGTGGTGTGGGAGTGATCCTCGTGGACGAAGTTGACGACTGGTTCGTCAAGTTGCCCAAAGATGACGCTGAACGTGTCGCAGGCGCCATCGATCAACTGGCAGAACATGGCCCGATGTTAGGGAGACCGACTGCGGACACGATAACGGGATCCACGCTACCGAACCTGAAAGAACTGCGACCCGGATCCATCCGGATCCTGTTCTGTTTCGACACCAGGCGACAAGCGATCCTGCTCGTCGCAGGTGACAAGGCGGGGCAGTGGCAGAAGTGGTACGACGAAAACATCCCCATTGCAGAACAGAGGTTCGCGAAATGGGAAGTCGGCGGATACGACGAGGAGAGGTGATGAGCGATGGCACGTAATTGGCGTGATATCCGTAAGCAGGCTGTTGATACTGGCCAGATCGACCCGCAGCGGGTCGCCCAGCACTTTGAGCAGTATCGTGCTGAGCAACTCGCGTATCGTCTGTCCGAGCTTCGCAAAGCGCACGGCCTTCGGCAGGAAGACATCGCAGAGTCGATGCGCGTCACGCAGCGGCGCGTGTCTGCAGTGGAGAACGGCGAACTCAGCCGGACCGAACTCGGCACCGTTGAGGCATACATTCGGGCGCTCGGTGGGCGTGTGAAGGTCATTGCCGAGTTCCCAGACGGCGAGCTTGTGACGCTTGACTAACAGCTTCTTTCAGTTGGGTGCAGGCCAAGGGCCGGCCATTCAGGCCAGCCGTTTGGCCTGCATCGTTCGCGCCTGGGGATGCCAGCCGGGTCAGTGGGCGAGTCATCGCAACCGAGTGACCCGGCTTCGTCAGTGGTGGATGCGGCCGGTGGTGGCGGAGAGGGGGGAACCGGTGCCGTGCCAGCGGCGGGAGACGATCTCCGCGGCGACGCTGACCGCGGTCTCCTCCGGCGTACGGGCGCCGATGTCCAGGCCGATCGGGGAGGCGAGCCGGGCCAGCTCGACGTCGGTCAGGCCCGCCTCGCGCAGCCGGGCGAGCCGGTCGTCGTGGGTGCGCCGGGACCCCATCGCCCCGACGTAGGCCAGCGGCAGCCGTAACGCCTCGGTGAGTACCGGGACGTCGAACTTCGGGTCGTGGGTCAGCACGCACACCACCGTGCGGGCGTCCAGCCGGCCGGCCGCCGCCTCGGCCGCGAGGTAGCGGTGCGGCCACTCCACCACGACCTCGTCCGCCTGCGGGAACCGGGCGCGGGTGGCGAACACCGGGCGCGCGTCGCAGACCGTCACGCGGTAGCCGAGGAAGGAACCGGCACGCGCCACGGCCGCCGCGAAGTCGATCGCGCCGAAAACGATCATCCGGGGTCGGGGCGCGTGGCTCGCGACGAACACGGTCAGATCGTCGCCGCGTCGCTGCCCGTCGTGGCCGTAGGTCAGCGTCCCGGTGTGCCCGGCGGCCAGCAGCCCCCGGGCGTCGTCGGTCACCGCGTCGTCCAGCCGCGCCGACCCGAGCGTGCCGAGCCGCCCCCCGGCATCCGCCCGTACGGAGCCGGCCCCGGCCACGGCCGCCGTGGTGTCCGCCACCGGGGCGCTGCCGCCGGCCGGCTCGCCGGACGCCGGGGTGGGGTCGGGCCAGACGATCAGGCGGCGGCCGACCAGGCCGGCGGCCACCGCGGTGGCCGCGCCGGGGCTGTCGTCCGGCAGGGCGGCACCGGCGCAGCGGTCCGCGACGACGGTGGCGACCGCGACCGGCCGGCCGTCGGCGATCGCGGCGGTCACCTCCGACAGTGCCGGGAACGCGGGCCGATCGACCCGTTCGACGTAGATGTCGAGAATGCCGCCGCAGGTCAGGCCGACGGCGAACGCGTCGTCGTCGGAGACGCCGTACCGGCGCAGCACCGCGCGGCCGGTGTCGCGGACCTCGCCGGCCACCTCGTACAGGTCGCCCTCCACGCAGCCACCCGACACCGAGCCGGTGACCGTACCGTCCGCGGCGACGAGCATCGCCGCACCGGGCTGGCGCGGCGCGCTGTGCCAGGTCGCGACCACGGTGGCCAGTCCGGCCGGCTCACCAGCCGCCCACCGCGCGTGCAGCGCGGCGAGCACGTCATCCATCGCCGATCACCCCGACCAGCTCGGTCAGCGCGGCCAGGCTGTGCCCGGCCACGAACGCGTCCAGGTGCGGCAGCGCCGCGACCATCCCGCCGGTCAGCGGCTGGTACCCGACCCGGCCGGCGTGCGGGTTGACCCACACCACCCGGTAGGCCAGCCGGGACAGCCGAGCCAGCTGCTCGCCGAGCAGCGCCGGGTCGCCGCGCTCCCAGCCGTCGCTGGCGAGCACCACGACCGCCTGCCGGGCGGTACCGCGCTGGCCCCACCGGTCGAGGAAGGCGCGCAGCGTCTCGCCCAGCCGGGTACCGCCGCGCCAGTCCGGGATCGCCCGGCCCGCGTGGGTGAGCGCCACGTCCGGATCGCGGGCCCGCAGCGCCGGGGTGACGCGGGTCAGCCGGGTGCCGACGGTGAACACCTCGGTCCGGGTCGGCCGGCGGCGCACCGCGGCGTGCGCGAACCGCAGCAGGGCGTCGGAGTACGGGGCCATCGAACCGGACACGTCGATCAGCAGCACCAGCCGGCGCGAGCGCACCCGGCGGGTACGGCGGGCCAGCCGCACCGGTTCGCCGCCGGCACGGAGCATCTCGCGTACCGTGCCGGCCGGGTCCAGCTCGCCCCGCGGCGCCGGCCGGTACCGGCGGGACGGGCGCGGCGCGGTCGCCGGTGCCAGCAGCGCGATCAGCCGGCGTACCTCGGCGCGTTCGGTGTCGGTCAGTGCGGCCACGTCGCGGTGCCGCAGGGTCTCCGCCGCGCTGGCCGAGACCCGTACGGTCAGGGTGGCGGTGGGCTCGGCGTCGGTGCCCGCCTCGTCGGCGCCGAAGCCCACGGACGGTCGGCGGGGCGGGCCGGTGCGGGTGCGGGCCCGCCGCGGTGCCGCCGCGGCGCCGAAGTAGCGGGCGAACGCGGCGTCGTAGCGGGGCAGGTCGTCCGGCTCGGCGCACAGGGTCAGCCGCCCCGCCCAGTACAGCGCGGCCGGGTCGGCCGGGCCGAGCGCGTCGGCGGCGGCCAGCATGGCCTGGGTGCGCTGCGCCTCGGCCGGCACCCCCGCCTCCCGCGCCGCCCGCGCGAACCCGACCAGCACCGCCGTCCCGTCCGCGCCGGTCACGGATCGGTCCCGGGGTCGAGGATCGCGGCGGCCCGCACCCGTTCGGTGTCCTCGCGGTACTTGAGCACCGCGCCGAGCGTCGCCGACGCCAGCTCCGCGGTCAGCTCGGTCGCGCCGAGCGTGTCGAGGGCGGCGGCCCAGTCGATCGCCTCCGCCACGCCGGGCGGCTTGAGCAGCTCCAGCGTGCGCATCCGGGCGGTCGCGGCGGCCACCTGCTCGGCCAGCCGGGCGCTGACCTCGGGCAGCCGGGACCGGACGATCGCGATCTCCCGGTCGAGGTCGGGGTGGTCGAGCCAGTGGTACAGGCAGCGTCGCTTGAGCGCGTCGTGCACCTCGCGGGTGCGGTTGGAGGTCAGCACCGTGACCGGCGGGT
This sequence comes from Actinocatenispora comari, assembly GCF_017312725.1. Classification (GTDB taxonomy): domain Bacteria; phylum Actinomycetota; class Actinomycetes; order Mycobacteriales; family Micromonosporaceae; genus Actinocatenispora; species Actinocatenispora comari. Next base: position 82,355 of record NZ_BOPO01000055.1, read on the forward strand.
GCTCGGCGACGATGCGGCCGAGTTCGGGCACCGTGACCGCGGCGTCGGCGAGCACCTCCAGCAGGTACGCCTCGAACTCGTCGTCGGCGCGGTCGATCTCGTCGACCAGCAGCACGCACGGGCTGGTGGTCAGCGCCGCCAGCAGCGGGCGGGCCAGCAGGAACCGCCGGTCGTACAGTTCGGCTTCCAGCGCCGTCGGATCGGCGTCCTGGCCGGCCGCCCGGACCGCCTGCAGGTGCAGCAGCTGGCGGGGGAAGTCCCAGTCGTACAGCGCCTGCGCGGCCGACAGCCCCTCGTAGCACTGCAGCCGGATGGGGGTCGCGCCGGTCGCCTCGGCCAGCGCGGTGGCGAACGAGGTCTTGCCGACGCCGGCGTCGCCCTCCAGGAACACCGGCCGGCCCAGCCGGATCGCCAGGTAGCCGGCGGTGGCGAGCCCGTCGTCGGCCAGGTAACCGGTACGTGCCAGCGCCGCCGCGAGCGCGGCGGGAGACTCCGGCACCGGGAACGCCGATCCCATCACCCCACTATGCGCGTCCCGGCCGCGCCGCGCCCACCGTTCGCGACCCGTTCCGTACCCGATCGTCCCCGCCCGGCCGCCGGTGTGCTCGTGCCCGTTCACGCAGCGGACGTGGACGTCGCTGGGCGAGACGGCACTGGTCCCGGCGGGCGGCCGGCAGCAGGATCCAGCTGCAAGGTCCGACAAGCTCTTCACTCCGGGAGTCCCCGTGTTGTACGCCATCGCCTTTTCACCCTGGATCCTCTACGCGGTGATCCCCGCGGTGTGGTGGCAGTGGTCGATGCTCGCCGCACTGGCGATCTCGGTGGCGATCTTCGTCGCGGCGGTGGCACGACGCCGGCCGGCCGCGGCGATGATCATCGAGATCGGATCGATGATGTTCTTCGCCGCCGGGACGACCCTCGCGCTCGCCGACCCCGGCACCGCCCTGCATCCGTACCTGCCGGCGGTGTCGGCGCTGTGGGTGGGGCTCATCGCCTGGTTCTCGCTGCTCATCCGCAACCCGTTCACCCTGGGCATCGCGAAGCTGAAGGAGCCGCCGGAGGTCTGGCGTCAGCCGCTGTTCGTCCGTACCAACGTCATCATCACGGCGGTGTGGGCGATCTGCTTCACCGCCGGCGCCGTGCTGCTCGCGGCCTGCGCCGCCGCCGGTGCCGGCCGCGGGCTGGTCATCGGCGTCCAGGTCGGCCACTTCGTCGTACCGATGGTGTTCACGATCCGCTACGTCGCGGTGATCAGGAAGCGGGTGGCCCGGATGCACGCCGAGCCGCCGAAGCCGCCGGTGTTCTCCGGGCAGTACCACGGTCTGCGGTGAACCGTCGCCGCATCACCGGTCGGTGAGGCCGAATGCCAGGCACAGGTCGTACCGGGCGGACGGCGAGTCGAGCAGCGAGCGTTGGACGAGCTGCTCGACCCGGCCCAGCCGCTTGCGTACCCCGGAGGGCGAGACGCCGAGAGCCGTTGCGGTCGCACCGATCTGCGCCCGGTTGTCCAGCCAGGCGCGCAGGGTGTCGACCAGCCGGGGATCGGCGCCACGCAGCGGTGCGCGTTGCTGCGCCGCCCAATCACGTACCTCGGGGCGGGTCAGCAGCTGCTCCAGCGGTGCGCCGGAACCACCCGGCGTGCCGACCACCTGCAGCGCGAGCTGCAACCGCGCCTGGGTCGCCACCTCGGCCAGCTCGGCGTCCAGCAGCGATCCGATCAGCCGTAGCCGGGCGGCCAGCGTGTTGCGATGCACCTTCAACTGGCGGGTGGCGAGACCGTGAAAGGTCAGCCAGGAGGCCAGGGTGTGCACCAGCTCGCCGGCGTCGGGATCCTGCGGCCGCGCGGAGCGGTACGACAGCAGCGGGGCGAGCGTGCGGGCCGCCCAGCCAGAGCCCAGCTCGGCGAGCAGGGCGGACAGTTCGCCGTGTCCGCGGAAGGTGGCGTGGCGTTCGGGTCGGTGCCGGGCGACCGAGAGCGCGTGAAACGCGTGGGTGTAACCGGTGACGCAGTCGCGAAGCGCCAACTCCTCGCTGCTGCCCAGGTGGAACGCGGCCTCCTCGACGGCTCGGGCTCGCAACGAGTTGGTCAGCGCGTCGGCGTCGGCATGCGCGATGACCACGACGTGGCGGCGGTGGACCGGACAGCGCACCACCCAGGCCCAGCGCTGCGCGGTCTCCCGGCACCAACTCAGCGTCTCGGTCACCCGCGGGTCCGCGGACTCCACGATGTGGATGCGCACCCGGTCCGGCAGGTCCGGCCCCAGCACGGCCGCGGCGTGGCGCGCGTCCGCGATGTGGCCGGCCTGCAGCTGGTGCAGCACGACCTCGCGGTTGCGTGCCTCGACCCGATCGAGCTGGGCCGCTCGGGCCCGTAGCTGCCGTTCCCGCCAGGCGAGGCCGAGCGGGACGCTCGCATCGGCCAGCAGCGCCCGCTCGTCCGGCGAGAAGTCGCGCCCGGTGTCGCGGCGAACGACCAGGGCCGGGCGCGGTGCCGGGCCGGTGAGCGCGACCAGGCAGACCGGGCGGCCGTCGAGGTCGGCGGCGATCGCCCCGGCCCTGCCGGTACGCACCGCGCGCAGGTCGGCGGCGAGCGCCGCCGGGACCGGCCGGTCACCCGGCACGGTCGTCCCGGACGGCGCGACCAGTACCGCGATGCTGTCCAGCCGCCGGCCGAGCCGGTCGAGGATCCGTTCGATGCCGTCGACCGCCTCGACCTGCCGCGTCATGGCCCGCAACTCGCCGGCAACGTCCACCGTGGGGTCCGTCCGCACCGCTGCACTCCTCATCCGCGCCGAGGACTCCGGAGTCTATTACCGTGCCGCACTGTGATCATCACGCCAGACGTCGAGGTACGGCAGGTCGGTGACCGGGCGGTGCGCCCGGATACCGGTCAGCGCCGGCCACGCGGCTCCGAGGTGACGACGTAGATGCCGTAGATGACGCCCGGGATGTGGCCGATGAGCTGGAACAGGATCGCCCACAGCACCCGCCTGGTGAGGCCCTCGTGGAACAGCACCGCGAGGAACGGCAGGAAGAAGCACAGGATGATCAGCAGGATCTTCTTCATACCGTTCAGTGTCCGGCAGAGGCCGTGGACGTGTCGCTCAGGCGGTGCGGCGGATCCGGCCGGCGTAGCGCTCCTCCAGCGCCCGGTTGTGCTCGTCGCCGCCGGGCACGTTCGCAGACAGGTAGATCGGCGGCGTCTCGCCGGCGTCGAGCAGGCGGCGCACCACCTCGGTGGTGATCAGCTGGGCCAGCATCGCCGCGGTCAGCGAGGACACGGCCCCGACCGCGCCGCCACCGGGCAGCGGCAGTACCGCGTCGCCGAACGGGGCGCCGTTGTCGAGCACCACGTCGGCCACGTCCGACAGCCGCTGCCCGGACGGGTGCCGCGGCTCGGCCTTCGCCGTGTGGTCCAGCGAGGTGATCGCGATCAGCTGGTGCCCGCGCTGCTTGACGGTACGGGCGAGTTCCACCGTGGAACCGTTGATGCCTGAGCTGGAGGCGATCACGAACACGTCGCTGGGCTGGATGTTCGCCAGTTCCAGGACCCGGTGGGCGATGGTCGGGTCGCGCTCCAGCAGCGGGTCGGACAACAGCGCCGGCGGTTCGCCACCGAACACGACCACGTCGCGCAGCGCCAGCTTGTTGGTCGGCACCAGCCCGCCGGCCCGGCCGGCGATCTCCATCGCCAGCGCCTCGGAGTGTCCGCTGCCGAACGCCTGGATCACCCCGCCGTCGCGCAGGCTCGCCGCGATCAGGTCCGCCGCCTGCGCCACGCCGTCGGCCTGGCTGGCGATCACCCGGTCCAGCACCGTGCGGGCGGCAGCCGCGTAGGCCGCACCATCCACCGTCATTCGGTCCTCACCCTTACTCTCGCTCGCGCCGCCGGCACCGCGCCGGCGACGCCGTACCGGTCGGCCGTCTCGGCACACAACGCGCATCGGTGACGACCAGGGCGCGAATGTGCCGTACTTCGATCAACTCTCGTCAGTCACCACACGTATCATGCACGATTGTCGTACCCGCTCGACCCGGGAGCACCGATGCGGCTGGCCCTCGGCCTGGACATGGGCGGCACCGCGACCCGCGCGGTGCTCGCCGCCGAGACGGGTGCCGTGCTCGGCACCGGGGCGGCCGGCCCCGGCAACCCGTTCGCGCACGCACCCGAGCACGCGGCCGGTGCGTTGCGCGAGGCGGTGCGCGCGGCGCTGGGCGACCACGACCCCGCCGCGGTGGGCCTGGGCGTGCTCGGCGTCGCCGGCGGCAACGTGCTCACCGTCCCCGCCGTCGGCGACACGTTCCGCCGCGCCTGGCACGAGCTGGGCCTGCGCTGCCCGATGCAGGTCGTCAGCGACGTCGAGGTCGCCTACGCCGCGGGCACCGCGGAGCCCGACGGCACGCTGCTGATCGCCGGCACCGGTACCTCGGCCGGCCGCATCACCGGTCACCGGCTCGCCCGCGCGTTCGCCGGGTACGGCTGGCTGCTCGGCGACGAGGGTGCCGGGTTCTGGCTCGGCCGCGAGGCGGTCCGGGCCCGGCTGCTGGTCACCGACGGCCTGCAGGATCCCGGCATCCTCACCGACCTGGTCGCCGCCGAGCTGCCGCTCGACCCGGCGAACCCGGGCAGCGAGACCGAACGCACCGTCACCGCGATCGACCACGCCCACCCGCTCCGGCTCGCCCGGCTGGCGTCGCTGGTCAGTACCGCCGCCGAGGCCGGCGACCCGGTCGCGCGAGACATCGTGGCGCGCGCCGGCCGGCACCTGTTCACGCTGGCCACGGCGGCGTACGGGGGCGGCCCGCTGGTGCTGTCCGGCAGCGTGATCGGCCCGGCCACCCCGGTCGGCGCCGAGTTGCGCCGGCGCCTTGCCACCTGGTCGCCGCAGCCGCACCAGCCGGCGCCGCGGGTGTTGACCGCCGGAAGTGGCGCGGCCGGCGCCGCCTGGCTCGCCGCGGCCGCGCTGCCCGGCATCGCCGACCCGGTCGCGCTGCACCGCTCGATCGTCGGTACGCCAGCCGAGTCGCCGGGCGGCACGCCGCCGCGCTGAGCCCGCGGGGTGGCCGAGCCGGAGCGAGTGCGCCGGGCGGGCGGGGTGAGAAACCTTGCGGTGTCGGGGCGACACCGCAAGGTTCCGGTACCAGCGCGGCCCGGCGGCCCCGGACTGCGCGCTCAGCGTGGATCGAGCCGGTAGAGAGCCGCGGCGCCGGGCCGCAGCGTGACGTTGACGATCGCCGGGTTCGGCTGCGGCACATACGATCCCGTGCCCGGGTCGAACGCGCCGACCCGCGCGACGCGCTCGGCGTGCAGGTCCAGCCGGGCCGTGGCCGCGGCGCGCGGCGACCGGTTCGCGACCAGCAGCCACCGGGTGCGGTCCGCGGGGTCGGTGGGACGGAACCGGCCCAGCACCACGGCATCCCCGCTGGCCCGGCGCAGCAGGTCGTCGGGGGTGAAGGCGGTGGCACCGGCCGGCAGCGGCGTGTCGTTGGCGTGCACCACCGACTCCGACACCAGCGGCTTGAGTTGGCTGCCGGCCGGCTGCAACCAGCCGGTGTTGAACGCCTTCGCCGCGTCGTACAGGTCGGTGCGTTGTCCGGCCACGGTGATCAGCGCCTGCGCCGGGACGAAACCGCTGCCACGACTGGGATCCGGCGTCCAGTAGGTGAAGTACTGGACGCCCTTGGCGCCGTAGGCGAGCGAGACGTTGGCCTGCCAGGCCAGTTCCGCGGCGGTCGGCAACCGGTGCCCGGCGTACTGCACCGACTGCAGGTAGATCCAGGTCGGCAGGTTGGCCCTGAGCCCGGCCTCGCGCACGATCGCCCAGTTCTGGAAGTACAGCGGATCGTCGGTGCCGTTGGCGTTCAACGGGTACCGGTCGTAGCTGAGCACCGAGGGGCCGATCGTGTCGACGGCCTGCTGCACGTAGGTGGTGTAGGTCGCCGCGTCCATGCCGGGGGTGCCCCACGCACCCCACGGTTGGCCGAGCCGGCGGAAGTTGATGTAGGGCAGTACGGTCGGCGCGAGCCGACGCACGATCCCGACCAGCGCGGCGAGGGTGGTGAACCGGTTCGCGGCCGGGTCGTCCACCAGGTCCAGGCCGGCGAAGGCCGGGTACTTCCGGTAGGTGTTGAGCACCGCGCGCAGCACCACGGTCGCGTCGTCGACCGACAGCTGTGGCCGGTTGCCGCTCGGATCGCCGGCGATCCAGAAGTTGCCGGCGGTGACGACCTCGAGCGGGTCGCCGGTCACCAGCATCTTGAGCCCGGCCTGCTCGGCGAGCCGCAGCGCGTAGGTGATGCCGGTGGCGTCCCAGAGGTAGTTGCCGTTGAGCAGGAAGGTGAAGCCGGCGTCGGCGATCTCGGCGTAGCGCTCCGGCGTGGTGAAGGTCGGCGGTGGCGGCCAGAACACGCCGATCGGGAACTGGCTGCCGCCGGTCAGCGGCAGATCGGCGGGGCTGACCGCCGGGCCGCCGGCCGGTACGGCGGGAGGCGGGGCCGCGTGGGCCACCTCGGACCGCGCCGTCGCGGCCAGCCCGGCCGCGGCCACGCCCCCGGCCAGGACGGCGCGGCGGCGCAGCCCGGCTCTCGGTGATGTCATGCGCCCTCCAGGTGCGTTCGGACCGCCTCGGCGGTGGCGTGCATGGCGTGCACGGACCGGTCGTAGGTCCGTTGCGCGACCGCGACGTACAGCAGCTCGACGACGGTCAGTTCGGAGTGCCGGGCGGCCAGCGGGCCGTCCCGGAACGTGGTCTGTTGCGACACGGTGGTCAGGACGTGGTCGCTGATCGCGCCGATCGGCGCCTGTGGGTACCCGGTGATCGCGACGGTGCTGGCGCCGCCAGTGCGGGCCCGGCGCAGCACATCGAGCGTCTCCCGGGTGTTGCCCCGGTGGGACACGCCGACGGTGACGTCGCCGGCCGACTGCAACGCGGCCGCGGTGAGCCCCTCGTGCACGTCGGCGCTCACGCACGCCGGTACGCCGATGCCGTGCAGTCGCATCCGCAGTTCGGCGGCCATGATGGCGCTGCCGGCCACGCCGAACACGTCGACCCGGCCGGCGCGTGCGATCGCGGTCGCCGCCGCGTCCAGCGCGGTCAGGTCGAGCGCGGCCACGGTTTCCCGTACCGACCGGGACTGCGCGACCGCCAGCCCCTCGGCCACCTCGGCGAGCGTGGTGTCGCTGGTGAACTCGCGGCGGACCCGTTCGTCCCAGGCGCCGCCGACCGACGCGGACGCGGCGACCGCGACCCGCAGCGCCGGGAAGCCGGCGAAGCCCAGGCGCCGGGCGAGCCGCGTCACCGCCGACGCCGAGGTACCGCAGCGCTCGGCCAGGTCGACGATGGTGCCACGGGCGCTGCCGGCCGGGTCGGCGAGGATCTCGTCGCTGACTCGCCGCAGCGCGGCGGGCAGTTCGGGCGCGACCCGGCGCAGTTCGACGAGCACGTCAGCCTCCGACATGCTCGAAATTATTCTCACAAAGTGGCGCGAGCCTCAATACCCTGAGAAAAATTTCTATCTCAGAACGCCCGCCCGGGTCCGTTCGACTGCGCCGCGGGCAGCCGGGATCGGGCCGTGGCCGGGTGCCCGAGGGGGCGGGCACCCGGCCGAGCCGATCAGGAGGGAACGCCCAGGTGGGGGAGCAGGGCGGCACGGAAGGCGTCGGGCTGGTCGAGGTGCGGACCGTGCCCGGCGTCGGGGATCACGACCTCCCGGTAGTTGCCGTACGTGTCGAGCACGGCGCGGGTCTGCGCCACCATCGGCTGCGCCGGGGCGACGTCCGCGCCGGGCCAGCCGGGGACCGCGCCGAGCTGGCCGAGATGGGCGAGATCGTGCAGCGAGGTGTCCGAGACGATCACGTCGTCGGCGCCGTGCAGCCACAGGATCGGCGGCTTCGGCTGCACCGACGACAGGTCGTCGATGCGGAAGTGGTTGGGCGCCATGGTGTTCAGCACGCCGCGCTGGCCCGGCCGGATCCCGGGCCAGGTGTCGGTCGGGGCGGAATCGCCGGGGTAGTGGTCGTCGCCGGTGCGGGTGGACAGCATCGACTCGACGAGCATGTCCAGGTGCGGCGGTACGAACGGCGGCTTGACGTACTGGGCGAGCAGCACCTCGCGGGGCGACAGCGGCGAGCCCGAACCGGTGTCGCCCTCGGCGAGGCGCCGGACGAACTCCGGGTTCGCCGCCCCGCCGCCGGCGCCCGCCCCGCCCGGGTCGAGCAACTCCCCGTTGGTGCCGCGGGTGCCGCCGAACCCGTACGGGGAGACGGGGTCGACCAGGGTCAGCGACGCGATGCGGTCCGGCGCGTCGAGCAGGTGGCGCAGGACCACCCCGCCGCCCATGCTCCAGCCGACCAGGTGCACCGGCGCCAGATCGAGCGCGTCGACCAGCGCGGCGAGGTCGTCGGCGTAGTCCGACAGGCCGCGGGTGGCGTCGACCGGCGCGGGATCGGTGTCGCCGAACCCGCGCAGATCCATCGCCAGCGGTCGCAGCCCGGCCGGCAGCGCGAGCATCGTGTCCTGCCAGAACAGGCTGGACGACACGTTGCCGTGCACGAACAGCACCGGGGCCCCGTCGGTACGCGACTCGACGCTCAGGACGTTGACGTGCAGGCGTTCGGTCTCGATGCGCTCGGCGACGATGCCGGGCAGTAGCGTGGTCATCGGTTCAGTTCCCCTCTGCGAGCCAGGTGGCCACCTGGGCCTCGACCGCCGGGTACCAGCCGAGTTCGAGGTGGTTGGCGCCGGCGACCAGCGCCGTGCCCGCCACCGTGGCGATGCCCGCGGTGGCCAGTGCGCTGCTCTCGAACACCACGCCGTCGCTGGGTCCGCGGTCCTCGTTGAAGATGCCCACGACGCTGGGCGATCCACCCGCGAGCAGGTAGGTGGACACCGAGGCGGGTACGCCGGCCTGTTGGATGCGGGAGATCAGCGAGCCGGCGTCGATCGCCGCCTGGATACCCGGTCCCTTGGTGTAGAAGCCCTGCCCGCCGTAGTAGGTGGTGTACCAGTCCTGCTGGGTCTGGTCGACGCCGTAGGTCTGGTCGAAGCGGGCCAGCATCTGCCGCTGGCCCGGATAGCAGTCGTAGCCGCCGGTCGGCACGAACGAGAACTCCGGATGGTAGGCGTAGACGCCGTAACAGGTCATGTAGGTGTGCGGGGCCGGCGAGTTGATGCTGCCCCCGCACTCCGGCCAGATCGACAGGTCGTGCGACCAGCCGTGCGCGAACGGGTAGTCGTACCCGGCGTTCGGGCCGCCGAGGGTGATCAGCTTGCGCACGTCGCCCGCGTACGGCCGGCCCCAGCTCGGCCGCACCGACGAGACGTACATCCGGGCCGCCAGCTCGCCCTTGCTCCAGCCGACGAGGTCCACTGTGGACACACCGAGCCTGGCCTTGATGATCGCGATCGCGTCACCGACCTCCTGCGCCTGCATCAGGTTGTCGCCCTCCTTGTGCGCGAACCCGATGGCGAACACCCGGTACCCGGCGTTCGACAGGTACTGCATCATGCCGGTGCCGGGGCAGCTCACCGCGCCGCAGCCGAACCCGCCCGACTCCCCGGGGTTGGCCCAGGCGCGGTCCGGGTTGTCGTTGGCGCCGTGCACCAGCAGTACCGGTACCGGCTTCGGGTTGGTGGTGGCGCCGGGGGCGGAGTAGAGCAGGAACCGGCCGGAGAACGGTTGCTTGACCCCACCGAAGAACGTGACGCGCTGCCCGTCCTGGTCGCCGCGGCCGTCGGGCGGGTAGTCCTCCTGGGTGAAACCGGGCGTGCTGTCCAGGTAGCGCTCCACGGAGTCCCACCCGTTCGCGACGCTGGGGTAGCGCTGCTCCATGGTCAGGTAGGACGGGATCGCGGCGGCGTGCGCCGCGGTCGGTACCAGCAGCGCGCCGATCAGCGCGGCGACCACGACTGTCCACAAGCGACGCATTGCACCTCCCGGTTCGGGGAGCCGACGGGCCGTCAGCTCCGCAGCGAGTCGGCCACCGCGGCGGCGCCGCGCTCGCCGAGCAGGATCGTGTAGTGGTTCGTACCGTCGACGGTGCGCACGGTGAGCCGGTCGGCCAGCGCGGCCGGATCCGGGTAGAGCGCCGGCAACGCGCCGAGCATCCCGTACTCGGCGCGCAGCAGCAGGGGTCGGTGTCGCAGCCGGCGCCAGGCGTCGGCGAGTGCCGGCCCGGCGAAGGTGTCGATCGAGTCGGCGCGCACCGCCTCGGCCGAGACCTTGCTGTGCAGCCGCGGTGGCTGCCCGGTCAGGTCGTAGTCCAGGTACGACTCGATGTCGGTGTTCCATTCGGTGAACGCCGGGTGCCGGCGCCAGAAGTCACGATGCTCGGTCACGTCGGCGAAGGTCATCGCCAGCCGGGCCGCGGCCGGTCCGATCACCGCGGCGACGCGCTCGTCGGCGGTGTCACCGGGCGGCATCGGCAGCGGCGGGCCGCCGTCGACCAGCAGCAGCCGGTCGACCCGTTCGGGGTGGCGGTCGGCGAGGACCAGCGCCACGAACCCGCCCATCGAGTGACCGACGACCGTGGCGGTGGCTGCCTCCAGCGCGTCGAGCACGGCGACGGCGTCGGCGGCGTGCGCGGCCATCCCGTACGGGCCGGGCAACGGCGAGTCGCCCCGGCCGCGCAGATCCGGTGCGACCAGCCGTACCCCGGGCGGCAACCGGTCGGCGACCGGCTGCCAGGCCAGGTGGTTGGCCGTGATGCCGTGCAGCGCGAGGACGGTGCGCGGCCCGTCGCCCCAGACGCCCACCGTCAGCTCGCCGCCGGCCACCGGTACCCTCATCGCGCGCTCCAGCCGCCGTCGAGCACCAGCGAGCTGCCGTTGACGAACGAGGCGTCCGGCGAGCACAGGTAGCTGACCGCCGCGGCGACCTCCGCCGGCTCGATCAGCCGCTTGATCGCCGGCTCGGTGAGCATGATGCGCTCCACCACCTCCGCCTCCGGGATCTGGTGGGTGGCCGCCTGCGCGGCGATCTGCCCCTCCACCAACGGGGTGCGCACGTAGGCGGGGCACACCGTGTTCGAGGTGACGCCGCGCGGCCCACCCTCCAGCGCCACCGTCTTGGACAGGCCCTCGGTGGCGTGCTTGGCCGCGACGTAGGCGCTCTTGTACGCCGATGCGCGCATCCCGTGCACCGACGAGATGTGCACCACCCGGCCCCAACCGCGCTGGTACATGCCCGGCAGTACCGCCCGCAGCAGCAGGAACGGCGCCTCGACCATCAGCGTGAGGATCTGGTGGAAGCGTTCCGGGGGGAACTGCTCGATCGGCGACACGTGCTGGACGCCGGCGTTGTTGACCAGGATGTCGGCGTCGAGCTCCATGGTGGACAGTGCGGCGGTGTCGGTCAGATCGACCACCAGGCCGCGCCCGCCGAGCTGGTCCGCCGCCTCGATCACCCGCTCGTCCCGGTCGAGCAACACCAGCGACGCGCCGTCGTCGGCGAGTCGCCGGGCGCATGCCGCGCCGATCCCGGAGGCGGCACCGGTCACCACCGCGGTGCGTCCGGCAAGGCTCGTCTCGTGTCCCACTTCTGCACTCCCTTCGTCTCCTGCCGCTGCGACCCCGCCGAGCCGGTCAGTCCGGTACCGGCGGCTCCGGCACGCCCAGGATCCGGGCGATGATCTCGCCGGTACCGGCGAGCACCGTGTCCGGCACCGCCTCGTGCTGCTGCCACAGCACCCAGCGCATGCCGACCATCTCGCCGAGTCCCATCAGCGACCAGGCCATCAGTTCCGGGTCGCCGCGCGGGATCTCGCCGGTGTCCATCGCCGCGGCCAGCCGCGAGGAGTACCCGGACACGATCCGGTCGTAGTGGCGGCGCAGTTGCTCCGGGGCGACGAACTCGGCCTGCCGCATGATCCGGTAGAGGCCGGGATGCTCGCCGACGAAACCGAAGTACGCGGCGAAGCCGGCCCGCTCGGCCGCCAGCCGGGTGCGGTGCGCGTCGGACGCCTGCGCCATCGCCCGCCGTACCCGGCGGTTGAGGTCGTCGACCAGCTCGGCGAACAGCTCGTGCTTGCCCGGGAAGTAGATGTAGAAGGTGCCCTGCGCCACGCCCGCGGTTTCGGTGATCTTGACGATCGACGCGTCGTGGTACCCGTACTCGACGAAGACGGCCTCGGCCGCGTCGAGGATGCGTTGCCGGGTGCGGGCGCCCTTGGCACCCAGCCGCCGGCTCTGGTCGGCCGTGGTCTCGGTCATCGCTGCCCCCGCATCGCCCTGTCCCGCAACGCATCGCGGCGCACCTTCCCGATTCCGGTACGCGGCAGCTCGGGCACCACCAGCACCCGGGCCGGTACCTTGAAGCCGGCGACCCGGTGCCGGCACCAGTCGCGTACCGACTCGGGTTCCAGCGCGCTCCTCGCCACCACGAAGGCGACACCCACCGCGCCCCACCGCCTGTCCGGCACGCCGACCACCGCCGCGTCGGTGACGGCGGGATGCGCCAGCAGCGCCCGTTCCACCTCGGCCGGGTGCACGTTCTCGCCGCCGGAGACGTACCGGTCGTCGAGCCGCCCGACGATGCGGTACCAGCCGCGCTCGTCGCGCTCGGCCAGGTCGCCGGTGTGCAGCCAGCCGCGGTGCCGCGGCCCCCGCCAGTAGCCGGCGAAGGTGCCGGCACCACGCACCAGCAACTCGCCGCGGCCCGGGCCGGCCGGCACCCCGGCCAGCGCGACCTCGACGCCGGGATAGGGCACGCCGGCGAACCCCGCCGAGGAGTGCACCTCGGCCGGCGGCACGCACAGCACGTTCGGGCCGGCCTCGGTCAACCCGTAGCCCTGGCACAGCGGTACGCCCAGCTCCCACCAGGACCGTGCCAGTTCGCCGGGCAGGGCGCCGCCGCCGCAGATGGCCAGCCGCAGCGAGGACAGCTCGGCGCCCGCCGCGGCGGCGAGCATCGTCCGGTACATGGCCGGCACCGCCATGGTGACGCTCACCCGGTGCGCGGCGATCAGCCGCAGGGCCCGGGCCGGGTCGAAGTCGGGTTCCAGCACCAGGGTGGCGCCGCGGGCCACCGCCAGCAGCGGCAGCACCGTCCAGCCGCCCACGTGGTACTGCGGCAGCAGTTGCAGCACGACGTCGTCGGCGGTCAACCGGGCCACACCGTCCAGCGCGTCGTCGGTGGCGATGCACATCCGGCTGCTCAGCGGTACCCCGCGCGGCCGGCCACTGCTTCCGGACGTGTAGCACAGCAGCACCGGCGCGTCCGGATCGCCCGCGGCGTCGACGCGATCCGCCGCGGGCGGGGTGGCCAGCGGCTCGACGGGGATCCGCTGGGCGGCCAGCGCGACGGCGGCCACGGCCGCCTCCCGGTGCGCCGGGTCGGTGAGCAGCAGCGCCGGCGCCGCGTCGTCGAGCAGCACCGCGAGCTCGCCGGGACGCAGCCGGTACGGCAGCGGCACGAGCAGCAGGCCGGCGCGGGCGCAGCCGTACAGCAGGGCGATCTGCTCGATCCCGGCCCGGCACAGGGTCGCGACGCGCTGCCCGGGCCGGAGCCGCTCGCCCAGGACGGCGGCCCAGGCGTCGGCCCGCGCGTCCAGCTCCCGGTACCCCACGGCCTGGTCGCCGCAGACCACGGCGGTGCCGCCGAGGCCCGCGCGCCGGCGCAGCTGGGCACCGAGATCGGTCACGTCCGCTCCTCGGCCGAAAAATGAATCGACTGTCATATTGACCGCGGGACGCCGCCGCGTCAACCGCGGCGACGGTCGGCCACAGCCTTGCGTCGGCTATCGATATTCGATAGATTTCCATCGTGATTCGATGGGAGGGGCGATCGTGGGCAGACTGACGGTAGGCGCGCTTCGCGCCGTGCTCGCGGTGGTGTTCACCGGCACGGTGCTCGTGCAGGCGCTGATGGTGTGGGCGTTGTTCACCGACCCGGAGCGCGGATCGCTGCCGCTCACCCCGCTGCGGCTGATCACGATCCTCGGCCTGGTGACGGTCCAGGTCGTACTGGTCTGCATCTGGCGGCTGGTCGCGATGGTGCGCCGCGGCACGGTGTTCTCGCCCGCCGCCTTCCGGTACGTGAACATCGTCATCGGTGCGATCGTGGCGGCCGCGCTCGTGTGGTTCGCCGTCACCATCCTCAACGCGCCCGGTCAACGCGCCGACCCGGGCGTCACCGTCATCATGGGCGGCATCGGGCTGGCCATCCTCGGCGTCGCCCTGCTGGTGCTGCTGCTGCGGATGCTGCTGGCCCAGGCCGTCGACCGAGACGCGGAGGCGAGCCAGCTCCGGGCCGAGCTGGACGAGGTGATCTGATGCCGATCGTCGTCGACATCGACGTGCTGCTGGCCAAGCGGAAGATGTCCGTGGGCGAGCTCGCCGACCGCGTCGGGATCACGCCCGCCAACCTGGCCGTACTCAAGAACGGCCGGGCCAAGGCGGTGCGGTTCTCCACGCTCGCCGCGCTCTGCGAGGTGTTCGACTGCCAGCCGGGCGACCTGCTGCGCTGGGAACCCGAGACGCCGGCCGCCGACGATCGGCCCGCACAGGCCCCGTCCCGTACCCGCTGACCCGGGCCACCTCGTCCGCGAGCCGGCGCCGATTCGCGCGAGCGGGGCGCGGGGGCCGGTCAGTACCATGGGGACGTGACGATCAGCGACTCGCAGGACGGCCGGCGCCTGACGGCGCGCGGCGCGAGGACGCGGGCCAGGATCGTCGCCGCGGCAGCCGATCTGATGTACGTCCAGGGCGTCGGAGGTACCACGCTCGACGACGTGCTGGCGGCCAGCGGGGTCAGCAAGTCGCAGCTGTACCACCACTTCGAGGGCAAGGACGCCCTCGTGCGGGCCGTCGTCGACCTCGTCGGAGAGCGCGTCCTCGACCGGGAACGCGACGCCCTCGGCCGGGTCTCGACGCTGCGTGGCCTGCGCCGCTGGCGGGACGCGTTGGTGCGCAACAACGCGCTCCGGCACGGCGCGTACGGGTGCGCGCTCGGCGCGCTGGCCTCCGCGGTCGCCGACCAGGACGACCTGGCGCGCAAGGCGCTGGCGAACCTGTTCACCGAGTGGCAGGAGCTGCTGACCGACGTGCTGCGCCGGCTGCGGGACGCCGGTGAGCTCCCTCCGGACGCATCGGTCGAGCGGCTCGCGACCGGGCTGATGGGTGCGTTGCAGGGCGGGTACCTGTTGGCCCAGACCGCCCACGACGTGACGCCGATGGCCACCTCGCTCGACATGGCACTCGCGTACCTGGAGAGCGTGTCGGCGGGTTGAGCCGATCGTGCGGTGCCGCCGTGCCGCTCGCGCGAGACTCGATGCGTACCGGGACCGATCCGGTCGCCGCCCGCGGCGCCCGGGCTGGTCGATGCGACGCGCCCAGCCGAGATCGTGGACGGCTCGCCCGCCGACGTCGACGAGTGGACTCGGCGGCGACAAGAGTGGACTATAGAGTCCAGTAAGATAAGGAGCTAGCGACATTCGCGGCGAGTCGTCATCGAGGTTGGACTTCATGGTCCAAGGTGGCGAGGTGGAGCCGCGGTGTCGCGGGGCAGAGGTGAGGCGGCCTCGTCGCGCGGCGAGGCCCTGGTGTGGGGAGTGCCGAATGAAGGCGATCGTGGTGACCGACGAGGCCGCGGGTACGGCCGGGATGACGCTGGCCGAGCGGCCCGAGCCGGCAGCGGCGATCAACGACGTGGTCGTGCAGGTGCACGCGTCGGGGTTCGTCCCGACCGAGCTGGAGTGGCCGTCGACCTGGGTCGACCGTGCCGGTCGGGACCGCACCCCGTCGGTGCCCGGGCACGAGCTGGCCGGCGTGGTCACCTCCCTGGGGTACGGCACGACGGGGTTGTCGGTGGGGCAGCGGGTGTTCGGCCTCGCGGACTGGCACCGCGACGGCACACTGGCGCAGTACGTGGCGATGGAGGCACGCAACCTCGCCGGGCTGCCCGGTGACGTCGACTTCGCGGCGGCCGCGAGCCTGCCGATCTCGGGGCTGACCGCCTGGCAGGGACTGTTCGACCATGGCCGGCTGCGGGCCGGGCAGCGGGTCCTCGCGCACGGCGCGGCCGGCGCGGTCGGCACCATGGTGACCCAGCTGGCCCGGGAGTTCGGCGCCTACGTCATCGGTACCGGACGTGCCGCGGACCGGCAGAAGGTGCTCGAGTTCGGGGCGCAGGAGTTCGTCGACCTCGACGGCGGCGCCCTGGAGGAGGTCGGCGGGGTCGACCTGGTGTTCGACGTCATCGGCGGGGACGTGCAGAAGCGGTCCGCGCGGCTGGTACGGCCGGGTGGAACGCTGGTGTCGGTCGTCGGGCCGGTGGAGGCGCAGCCGGCCAACGGCCTGGCCATCGACTTCGTGGTCGAGGCCGACCGCGCGCAACTCGGCGAGATCGTCCGGCGGGTGCAGGACGGGCGCCTGCGCACGAACATCGGTACCGTGGCGACCCTCGACGACGCGGTGTCCACGTTCAACTCGACCGACCGCCACCGGGGAAAGACGATCATCAGCGTCCGTCCGTGAGGCCGCGGGACGCTGCCGGTGGTTCCGGCTCTGGCATCCGGCGAGCCCTGTCCGCCGACGGTCGGTGGCTGCCGGCGCCGACCGTCGGGCTCGGTCCGTACCGGTCCAGTCGGCGCACCAGCCGCGGCCCAGTGTCCGGAGGGGGAGAACCGGCGCCCGGCCCTGGCGGTCGTGCGGGCGGCGCGCCGCGCCGACTCCGGTCCGCGGTAACCGCTGCTCGCCCGCGGCGTTCGCGACGCTTCGTCGGCGAGCGCCCGGGATCGACGGGGCCGTCAGACGTAGTAGCGAAGCAGCAGGTAGGCGGTGCTGAGAGCGATCGTGACCGCCGTGGTGATCAGGCCGTACCTGGTGAACTGCCAGAAGCTGATCGGGTGTCCGTTGCGCCGGGCCACCCCGAGCAGGACGACGTTGGCACTGGCGCCGATCGCGGTGGCGTTGCCGCCAAGGTCGGCGCCGAGCGTCAGCGCCCACCACAGCGGCTGCGCGGCCGAGCCGCCGGCATCGACCAGGTCCTGCGTGAGCGGCGCGAGCGTGGCGACGTAGGGGATGTTGTCGATCACGCCGGACAGGATGGCGGAGCCGATCAGCAGTCCCACCGCGCCGAGGGCCCAGTGCCCGTCGATCGCGCCGGCCGCCGCGGCGCCGAGCGCCTTGATCACGCCGAGGTTGACCAGCGCTCCGACCATCACGAACAGCCCGGCGAAGAACAGCAGGGTCTCCCACTCCACGTCGGCGAAGATCTTGGCCGGTTCCATCCGGGTGATCAGTACCAGCAGCCCGGCGCCGATCAGCGCGACCATCGCGGGCTGCAGACCGGTGAGCCGGCTGGTGAGAAAGCCGACCAGGATCGCGCCCAGCACCGACAGGGAGACGACCAGCAGTCGCCCGTCGCGAATGGTTTCCCGTTGCCGCAACGCCATCACCTGGGTGGCGCGCTGCGGGTCGTAGTGCAGCTGACGGCGAAACATCAGCCATGCCAGCCCGATCAGTACCACCAGCAGGATCGCGATGATCGGGCCGAGCGCGACCAGAAAGTCGGTGAACCCGAGGCCGGCGCGGCTGCCCACGATCAGGTTGGGCGGGTCGCCGATCAGCGTGGCGGTGCCGCCGATGTTGCTCGCCAGTACCTCGGTGATCAGGTACGGCACCGGCGTCACCGCCAGGCGCTGGCACACCAGCAAGGTGACCGGGGCGATCAGCAGCACCGTGGTGACGTTGTCCAGGAACGCCGAGGCGACGGCGGTGATGACCGCGAACATCGCCAGGATGGCGAACGGGCGTCCGCGGGCGAGCTTCGCCGACCAGACGGCGAGGTACTCGAACATGCCGGACTGCCGGGCGATGCCGACCACCATCATCATGCCCAGCAACAGGAACAGCACGTTCCAGTCGATGCCGGTGTCGGCGGAGAAGAACACGTCGTCGCCGCCGGTGGCGCCGATCAGCACCATCACCGCGGCGCCGGTGAGGGTGACGGTCGCCCGGGGCAGCTTCTCGGTGGCGATCAGCACGTAGGCGGCCGCGAACACCGCGATGGCCGCGACGAGCTGCCAACTCACGGCCGGCCCGCCCGGCCGTCGCGGGCGGCGAGCAGCGCGTCGAGCACCGCCGACAGGAACACGAACCGCGGGGTACCGTCCCCGCTCAGGCGCACCAGCTGCGCCTTGTTGGCGACCATGTGGCAGGCGGTCTCCAGCACGGTGGCGTCCGCGTCGATCTCGACGACGCCACGCACGCCCAGGTCGCCGGCGTCGATCGCGGCCCCGACGGTGCGGGCGTCGGCCTCGGTGAACAGCTCCTCGAGGCTGGAGTCGTCCAGCAGCCCGGCCAGCGACAGGTCCGCCAGCGCGTACCCGGGCAGTACCAGGCGGGTGATGTCGACCGGGGAGGCGATCGCCTCCACCCGTCCGTCGTCGCCGATGATCACCACGGCCAGCAGGTCGTGCTCGGCGATCAGCCGGAACGTGTCGGAGATGCTGCTGGAGCGCGGCAGCAGCGGGAGCTCGACGGCCAGCTCGACGGCGTGCATGGGCACCTTCTTCCGGGCAGCGGACAACCATCGCCGACCAGACTTCCCGGCACACCGTCCCTGACTCTAGCGAAGCCGGCGGCGCCGCCGGGAGAAACGCGCGGGTGATACCCCTGGGGGTATAGAGTGGAGCGTGGCAGTGGATACCCCAGGGGGTATCAGGAACGACCGACCGGTGGAGGTTGTCGGATGTGTCGAGCGGTGAAGTGTCGCCGGTGTGGCAAGACGACGTGGGCCGGCTGTGGCCAGCACGTCGACCAGGTGATGCAGGCGGTGCCGCAGGATCAGCGGTGCGCCGGCCATGACGACGAGACGCCCGCCGAACCGGCGCCGCGGGGGCTGTGGGCTCGGCTGCGCGGGCGCTGACGCGCGCGGACCGCGGGTGACGGGCCGGCTCCGGGTCGGCCTGCCGTGACGCGAACGCGGCGGTACGCGGGAGGTCGTCGGTGAGGCGCTTCACGCGACGCACCGATACCCCCGGGGGTATGTTCGGGAGCGGAGGTGGCGAGATGGAGATGGACGCCGGCGCGATGGCGGAGGCTGTGACACGGTTGAAGCGGGCGCACGGTCAGCTCGGCGGGGTGATCGCCATGATCGAGAACGGCGACGACTGCGAGCGCGTGCTGACCCAGCTGGCGGCGGTGTCCCGGGCCGTGGGGCGGGCCGGGTTCAAGATCGTCGCCACCGGGATGCGGCAGTGCCAGGTCGCGCGAGACGGCGGCGAGGAGGCACCGATGAGTGAAGAGCAGCTGGAGAAGTTGTTCCTCGCGCTGTCCTGACCGTGCTGTGTCCCGATCGAAGGTGGTCGACCCGGTGTGGCCCCGGCCGCACTGTGCCTCGGCTATACCCCCGGGGGTATCTGGAAGGAGTCGGAATGGTGCAGGAGACGTCCGTGGACCGATCGGCCGGCATCGCCGTCGAGGTGGTGGAGACCTCCTCGCTGGGCGACCGGAGCTACCTCGCGCACGACGGGCAGGTGGCGCTGGTGGTGGACCCACAGCGCGACATCGACCGGATCCTGACGCTCGCCGGCCGGCTCGGCGTGCGGATCACCCACGTCGCCGAGACCCACCTGCACAACGACTACGTGTCCGGTGGCCTGGCTCTGGCCCGTCTCACCGGTGCGGTCTACCTGGTGGCCGGCGCCGACGAGGTCGGCTTCGCCCGCAGGCCGGTCGCCGACGGCGACGAGGTCACGCTCTCGCCCCGGCTGCGGCTGTCCGCGGTGGCCACACCGGGCCACACCTTCCACCACCTGTCGTACGTCGTGTCCGGGCCCGCCGGCCCGGTCGGCGTGTTCACCGGTGGCTCGCTGCTGTTCGGCACCACCGGTCGCACCGACCTGCTCGGTGAACGGCATGCCGAGGCACTCGCCCGCCAGCAGTACGACTCCGCCCGCCGCCTGGCCGACCTGCTGCCCGACGGCGCGCAGCTGTGGCCCACGCACGGCTTCGGCAGCTTCTGCTCCGCCAGCCAGTCCGACGCGACCGCCTCGACCATCGGCCAGGAACGCACCGCCAACCCGGCGCTGCGGCTGGAGCCCGACGAGTTCGTCGCCACCACCTTGGCCGGGCTCGACGCCTACCCCGCGTACTACGCGCACATGGGGGTGCGCAACGCCACCGGCGCCGAGCCGATCGATCTGACCCCGGTCCGTCGCGCCGATCCCGACGAGCTGCGCCGCCGGATCGACGACGGCGAGTGGGTCGTCGACCTGCGCTCCCGGACGGCGTTCCTGCGGCGGTACCTGACCGGCACGCTCAGCTTCGGCCTCGACGGACCGATGGCGACCTGGCTGGGCTGGCTGCTGCCCGCGGGCCGGCCGCTCACCCTGCTCGGCGAGTCGAGCGAGCAGGTGGCCGCCGCGCAACGCGAACTGGCCCGCATCGGGGTCGACCGCCCGGCCGCCGCGGCCACCGGTACGCCCGAGCAGTGGGCCGGCGGCGACGTCGAGCGGCTCGCTGCGCTGCCGGTGGCCACCTTCGCCGATCTCGCCGCCGCCCGCGCCGGCCGGGTACCCGACGGGTTGCCCGCGCCCGACGTCGTTCTCGACGTACGGCTGGGCAACGAGTGGCGCGCCGAGCACATCGACGGCGCGGTACACATACCGTTGCCGGAGCTCGCGGATCGGTTGGCGGAGCTGCCCTCCGGCGCGATCTGGGTGCACTGCGGCTCCGGATACCGCGCGGCCGTCGCGGCCGGCCTGCTCGAGGCGGCCGGTCACCGGGTGGTGCACGTCGACGACGCCTACCCGCACGCCGCCGCCGCGGGCCTCGCCGTCGTGCCGGCCGCCGCCTGACCCCCAGACGAAACCGGCCGGCGCCGACAGCGGAAACCGTTGGGCGGCTTGGCTCTGGTCGCCTAGCATGCGTGGGCGTGAGTGGGAGACTGCATGCCGTCGCGGCGGCGAACGAGCAGATCGTCGCCGACGGCCGGTACACGACCGACGCCGGTACGACGGTGCAGGTGGGTCCGGCGCTGGCGGCGGCGATGGCCGGTACGGTCAGCCATCCGCCCGACGAGACGATCGCACGGCCACGACCGGTGACCGATCGTCGGGCGGCGTTCGAGGTGACCGGGGAGGGTAGCCTGCAGGCCGCCGGCCGGCTGCACCGGGACGGCGCGACCGGGATCGCCGTGCTGAACTTCGCCTCGGCCCGCAACCCCGGTGGCGGCTACCTCGGCGGCGCCAAGGCGCAGGAGGAGGATCTGTGCCGGCATGCGCTGCTGTACGCCTGCCTGCTGACCGCGCCGGACTACTACGCCGCGCACCGTGCCTCGACCGACCTGCGCTACAGCGACCGGGTCATCTGGTCGCCGGACGTCCCGGTGGTCCGCGGTGCCGACGGCCGGCTGCTGGCGCGGCCGTACCCGGTGTCGTTCCTGACCTCGCCGGCGCCCAACGCCGGAGAGCTGCTGCGCCGCGATCCCGCTGCCCGGCACGAGATCCCGCAGATCCTGCGGCGACGCGCGGCCCGGGTACTGGCGGTGGCCGCGCACCACGGCGCACGCACCCTGGTGCTCGGTGCCTGGGGCTGTGGCGTGTTCCGCAACGATCCGCACGAGGTCGCCGACGCGTTCCACACCCAGTTGGCCGGTGACGGTGCTTTCGCGGCCGCGTTCGAGCGGGTGGTCTTCGCGGTCTGGGACCGGTCCGCCGACTCCGCCAACCGGGCCGCCTTCGCCGATCGCTTCGGCCCGGCGGCGTAGCGTTCGGCGTTCCGGGCCGGCAGTGACGATGCGCGGCTGCGTCACCATGCGGCCAGCAGCGCGGCGCTCTGCTCGTCGGCGGGGAAGAACGTCTCGATCGCGATCTCGTCGAGGGTGACGTCGCGCGCGGCGCCGAACACGGTCAGCGCGTGGTGCAGCGACAGGTCACCGTGCTCGGTTGCCAGCACGACCGGGGTGACGAGGTCGTTGCGCGCGATCGTGGTGGGCTCGGTCTGTTGCGGCGTCGGCGGCGGCGGGTAGGACCGGAGCTCGTCGAGCAGTTCGGCCAGGCCTTCGGCGCCGGTGCGATCCAGTTGGCGGCGCACCCGCCGGAGCGTGTCGGCGCGCCACTGCGCATAGTTGCGTACCTGCTTGGCCATTCCGTCGGGATGCAGCATCGCGCGCAGCACGTTGACCGGGTGCTGTGGGGCGAGGTCCAGTCGTTCGAGCAGTCGCTGCATCGGTCGGTTGGCGGCCAGCAGATCCCAGCGAACGTTGATCGCCATGGCCGGGTTCGGCTCGTGGCCGCGCAGCACGGCCTCGATCGCGGTACGGGCGATGCCGAGGTCGGCAAGCGGTCGTTCGGCGTAGGGCGGTGCGTATCCGGCGGCAAGGTAGAAGCTGTTGCGTTCCCGCAGTGGTACGTCGAACTCGTCGCAGAGCCGTTCGATCATGTCGCGGCTGGGAGTGGCTCGCCCGGTCTCGATGAAGCTCAGATGCCGGGCCGACAGCCCGGCCGCCGTCGAGACGTCCAGTTGCGACCTGCGCCGGTGCTCGCGCCATCGGCGAACCAGCTGACCGACCGGCTGCGGCGTGACTGTCATGGGTCCAGGTTGCCGCCTCGATCGAGGCCGGACAACTACCTCGCAGGTAATCGACACGGCGCGCCCGGTGGTGCTGCTCTGGACGTGTCCACCGCGGCTGGTTCCGATCCGCGAAAACGGATCGGTGAAGGGATGGTCATGGGCAACGTGTTCGAGGCCGAGGGCCTGGTGAAGCGGTTCGGCCGGACGACGGCACTCGCCGGGATCGACCTGGCCGCCGCGCCGGGCTCGGTGCTGGGCGTGCTGGGCCCCAACGGCGCGGGCAAGACCACGGCCGTACGCATTCTGGCGACGCTGCTGGCGCCCGACGAGGGGCGCGCGACGGTCGCGGGACACGACGTGGTGCGCGACGCGCCACGGGTGCGGGAACTGATCGGACTGACCGGGCAGTACGCGTCGGTGGACGAGGATCTCACCGCACTGGAGAACCTCGTACTCATCGGTCAGCTGCTCAACCTGCGTCGGCGGGAGGCCCGGCCCCGGGCCCGGCAGCTGCTGGCCCGGTTCGGTCTCGGCGAGGTCGCGGGCAGGAAGGTGGCGACGTTCTCCGGCGGGATGCGGCGCCGCCTCGACCTGGCCGCCAGCATGATCGGCAACCCCGCCGTGGTGTATCTGGACGAGCCGACCACCGGCCTGGATCCGGGTAAACGCGGCGACGTGTGGCGCATGATCCGGGCGATGACCCGGGACGGCGGTGCGGTCCTGCTCACCACCCAGTACCTGGAGGAGGCCGACGCGTTGGCCGACGACATCGTCGTCATCGACCAGGGGCGGGTGATCGCGCACGGTACCGCGGCGCAGTTGAAGGCCCTGGTCGGCGGGCACACCATCGAGGTCCGCCCGGCCGACCCGACGCGCCTGGCGGACGTGATCACCGTCCTCGGAACGGTCGCCGGCCATCGGGCCGAGACACCACGCCGTGACGTGGCCACGGTCCAGGTGGACGGCGACGGGGCACTCGACGAGACGGTGCGGCGGCTGCGGGCCGCCGGCATCGGCGTGGCCGAACTCGCGCTGCGGCTACCGAGCCTGGACGAGGTGTTCTTCGCGCTCACCGGCCACGGCGCGCAACGGCCGGACGAATCCGGTACCAGCAAGGAGGATGCGGCGTGAGCGACACGGTGACGACAACGACGACGGCGCCCGTACGGGCGGGTGCGCCGCCGATCCCCGCCCGGCGGGGCGCACTGCTGTGGCACAGCCTGGCACTGGCTCGGCGCAACCTCGCCAAGATCAGGCGAAACCCCGTCAGCATCGGTGACGCGGTGCTCGCGCCGGTGCTGTTCCTGGTGGTGTTCGTGTACATGTTCGGTGGTGCCGTCGGCGGCTCCACGCACGCGTACCTGCAGCGCACGCTGCCGGCGATCCTGGTGCTGTCGGCGATCATGGCGGGGATGATCGCCACCGGCGTCAACCTGTCCATCGACATCAAGAAGGGGATCTTCGACCGCTTCCGGAGCCTGCCCATCGGGCGATCGGCCCCGCTGATCGGCTCCGTGCTGGCGGATGTGGTGCGCTACCTGGTGGCCGTTGCCACGGTCTTCGTGGTGGGGTTCCTGATGGGTTTCCGGGTCCAGACGAGCCCGCTGGCGGCGCTGGCCGCGGCCGGGGTCACCATCGCCTTCGGCATGGCGCTCAGCTGGGTGTGGGTGCTGCTGGCGATGGTCATCAGGGAAACGACGCTGGTGCAGACGATCGTGTCGTTGAGCATCTTCCCTCTCGCCTTCGGTACCGACATGGTGGCGCCCGTCGACACGCTGCCCGGCTGGTTGCAGGCGTGGGCACGGGTCAACCCGATCGAGCACACCATGGCGGCGTCCCGCGGCCTGCTCGTCGGTGGCGACACCGCGGTACCCGTCGTCGAGTCGCTGCTGTGGTCGATCGGGCTGGTCGCCGTCTTCGCCCCGGCGGCGGTCGTCGCCTACCGCCGACGCACCTGAGCTCGGTCCGGTACCGACCCCACGGAGGTGTCAGCGCGTCGTCGGCGCGGCGGAGGCGGTGTCGTCGGTGAGGTTCTTGATGACCGCGGTGGACTTGCCGCCGACGATGGCCGCGACGTAACGGTTGACCACCGGCAGTCGCATGAACCGCAGCGCGGTGCGGCGCAGCCGCAGCTGCATCGGGGTCTCGGGCAGGAACCAGCGCGCGCCGTTGCGACCGGTCTGTTGCTTCTCCTCCGCCAGGGGACGCCAGATCCGTTCGTAACCGGCCAGTGCGTCGGGGATCGACGCGGTGCGGTGCAGCTGCTCGGCGAGCACGTACGCCCCGGCGACGGCCAGCGAGGAGCCGAGCCCGGCGAGCAGGGACACGGCGTAGCAGGCATCGCCGACCAGCACGACCCGGCCGCGACTCCAGCGTGGTACGACGATCTGGGCCACCTGGTCGTAGTACAGCTGTTCCGACGGCGGGCACGCCTGCAACGCCTGGGGCACCACCCATCCCAGGCCCCGGTAGATCTCGCGGACCGCCGCGCGCGGGTCCGCCGGCAGGGTCGGATCGGGGGAGCGGTGCACCGCGTAGGAGGCGACGCGGCCGTCGCGCAGGCCGTAGAAGCCCATCTGCCGGCCGATCGTGTCGGTCAGGCAGAACCGGCCGGCGGTGGCGCGATGGATGTCGGGCGCGTCGAACACGAACGCCGCGGTCTGGTACCCGAGATAGCGCAGGAAGCCGGCCTCCGGCCCGAACACCAGCCGGCGCACCGTCGAGTGGATGCCATCGGCGCCGACCAGCAGGTCGGCGTGGACCGTACTGCCGTCGGCGCAGGCGACCGTGACCCCGTCCTCGTCGTGGGCGACCTCGACCAGGCCGGCGCCGTAGCGCACCGACACCTCCGGCGGCAGGCTGTCGTGCAGCACGCGTTCCAGGTCGGGGCGCATGAAGTCCAGGTGCGGGCCGTTCGCGAACTGCTTCGGGTTCAGCGCCGCGCGCCGGTTGCCGGCCTCGTCGAGCAGCACCGCCTCGTCCAATTCGTAGGCGACCTGCCGGGCGGCGGGCACCAGCCCCATCGCCTCCAGCGCGTCGTAGCCGGGGCCGAAGAAGTCGACCATGTAGCCCTGCTGGCGGGGCGCGGCGGAGCGCTCCAGCACGACGACCTCGGCGCCGTGCGCGGCGAGCCGGTTGGCCAGTGCGAGGCCGGCGATGCCGGCACCGCAGACGACGACCTTCATCGAGTTTCCTCCCCGACGGCATCGGACGTGCTGGGATCGGCGCCGAGCAGCCGGCGCAGCACGGTCGCGGTGGCGGCCGGGTCCGGACCGGCGGCCAGGCTGCGGTGCAGCAGCAGCCCGTCGACCGCGGCGAGCAGCATCGCGGCGGTCGTCTCCGGCTCGGGTACCTCATGGTCGGCGAGCCATCGACCGACCCGGTGCCGGGACTCGGCGAGTACGCCGGCGATCTGGTCGCGGAGTCGCTCGTCGCGGGTGGCGGCCAGGCACGCCTCCACCGCCAGCAGCGACATCGGGTCCGATCCGGTGTAGCGGGTCACCGAGCCGACCAGCGCATCGACCGCCGCGGCCGGGGTCTCGGCAGCCGCGAGCACCTCGTCGATGCCGCCGACCACGCCCCGCATGAACCCGACCACCGCCTCGTCGAGCAGCGCCGCGACCGACGGGAAGTGGTAGTGCACCACGCTGGGTGTGACCCCGGCCCGCTCGGCCAGCACCCGGGTGCTCACCGCGGTCCAGCCCCGCTCCGGGATCAGCTCGACCGCCGCGGCCAACAATCGCTGCCGTACGTCCCGCCCCCGCGCTGCCGCATCCATCGCCCCTCCCGTCCGGGCGATCGACCTGTACGATCGCCCTGTACGACTGCCCTGACAGTAGCGCGCCCGCGCCACGGTGCGCAAACGGGTGAGGTGGCGGCCGAAGCGGACCGTGGGGCAAGGCGAGCGTCGACGTGCCGTGGTCGCACGCGATAGGGCGATATGGTCGAGGCGCCGTCGAGAGGATCTGCGATGTCGGCCGTTCCCGCTGCTCCGACCGTGCTGGTGACTGGCGCCTCCGGAGGGATCGGTGCGGCGACGGCCCGGCTGTTCGCGCGGCGTGGCGCCCGCGTGTTCGGTACCTCACGCCGATCCCGGCCGGACGAGGACGGCGTGGAGATGCTGGTGCTCGACGTGCGGTCGGCGGAGTCGGTACGTGCCTGCGTCGGCGCGGTCGTCGACCGGTGCGGGCGGATCGACGTGCTGGTCAACAACGCCGGAGTGATGTGCGAAGGCTTCGCCGAGGAGACCGATCTCGCTGCGGCGCAGGCGGTGTTGGACACCAACTTCTTCGGCACCGTGCGCGTCACCCATGCGGTACTGCCGGGTATGCGGGCACGTCGCCGCGGCCGCATCGTCAACATCGGCTCACTCGCCGGCTGGATCGGCGAACCGGGCGAGGGTTTCTACGCCGCGTCCAAGGCGGCTCTGGCGCGCTACTCCGAGGCGCTGCGGCACGAGGTCTGGCACCTGGGCATCGCGGTCAGCCTGGTGGAGCCGGCCGCGTTCACCACCGACGTCCTGCGGGCCTCCACTCCCGCCCCGGCCACGATCGGTGACTTCGACGGGCCGCGCGAGAACGCTCGCCGAACCCTGCACGAGTCGATGCGGCGCGGCGGGGACCCCCGCGCCGCCGCCGAACGGATCGTCTCGGTCGCCTCGGCCAGCAGGCCACGCGGCCGGTACGGCGTCGGCAGCGGGAGTTTCTGGGTGCCGCGCGCGAGGACCCTGCTGCCGCAACGGCTGTTCGACAACCTTGTCCGCCGCGGGTACCAACTACCTCGCTGAGGACGACGGTGCCGAGACGAACCGTCATGGCCGGTGGGGACGCGCCACGAGGTCAGGGTCGGTCGGTGCGCCGCGGACGCCGCTGTCACGCCGAAGCGCGGTCCGTGGCCAGGTCGGTCAGGCTGTCGGCATGTTCGGGCGGTACCAGGACGGTGAGTCGGTCGCCCCGGGCCAGCGTCGTGTCGGCGGTGACCGGCATGCCGTGGCCGTCGCGACGCAACGCCATCACCCGCGTGTTCGGGGGCCAGTCGACCTGGTCGATGCGGGAGTCCACCAACGGGCCGGGGCCGGTCAACTCCAGTGTCACCACGCGGAATCCGCCGATCGCGGGGCGGTCGGGGCGGGCGCGTTCGGCGGTGCCGCGCACCGTCTGCCGGTACGCGGTGAGCACGTCGCGGTGGGTCAGCCAGCCGACGATCCGGGTACCGTCGTCGGACAGTACCGGCAGGCCGTCCTCGTCGGCCTCGTTGAGCAGATCCAGTGCGCTGCTGAGGTTCTGCGTACCGGCCAGTGCGGGCGGGAGCGCGGCGAGCCGGCCGGCGCTGTCGTCGAGGGCGTTGTCGGTGGCGGCACGCTCGGCGTCCCGGGAGGTCAACACGCCGCGGTAGCGGCCCGCGTCGTCGACCACCGGCACCACCGCATCGTGGGTGTCGGTCAGCCGTGCCAGCACGGCGTCCAGCGTCGCGTCCACCCCGATCGGTGGTGGCATGGCCCGCATCGCGGTGGACACCGGCATCGACTCCAGCGGGCTGGCCGGCTTGCCCCGCAACAGATCGATGCCCCGGCGCCGCAGCTTGAGCGTGTAGATCGTGTCCCGGGACAGCTTCTTCGACAGCGCCGTGGCCAACACCACCGCGGTCATCAGCGGCAGGATGATCGAGTAGTCGCCGGTCAGCTCGAAGATGATCAGCACCGCGGTGATCGGTGCCCGGGCCGTGGCGGCGAACACCGCCCCCATCCCGACGATCCCGTACGCGCCGGCCGAGCCGACGATGCCCGGCAGCCCGGCGTGCGCCAGCTGACCGAACGCGGTGCCCAGCATCGCGCCGAGAAACAGCGACGGCGCGAACACCCCGCCGGAGCCGCCGACGGCGATGGTCAGGCTGGTCGCCACCATCTTGCCGGCAAGGAGGATCAGCAGGAACCACAGCACGTAGTGCCCGTCGATCGCACCGGACAGCACCGGATAGCCGACTCCGTACAGTTGCGGCAGGACGAGCAGCACGCCGCCCAGCAGCAGGCCGCCGACGGCGGGCCGCAGCCACTCCGGGCCCCGCCACAGCTTGTCGGCGAGGTCCTCGATCCCGTAGAGCACCTTGACGAACGCCACGCCCACCACGGCGGCGAGCAACCCGAGCAGGGCGTACGCGCCGAACTCGGCAGGCGAGGTCAGGTGGAACGCGGGCAGGTGCAGGAACGGCTCGTCGCCGAACACCGCCCGTCCGATCACCGCCGAGGTGACCGAGGCGAGGACCACCGCGCCGAACGACTCGACGCCGAAGTCGCCGAGGATGAGCTCCATCGCGAAGAACACGCCGGCGATCGGCGCGTTGAACGTCGCCGAGATCCCGCCGGCGGCGCCGCAGGCGACCAGCAGCCGCAGCCGCCGCTCCGGCAGCCGTACCAGCTGGCCCAGCGAGGATCCCAGTGCGGAGCCGATCTGCACGATGGGGCCCTCCCGGCCCACCGATCCGCCCGAACCGATGCACAGCGCCGAGGCCAGCGCCTTGACCACCGCCACCTGCGGGCCGATCCGGCCGCCCCGTTCGGCGACCGCGAGCATCACCTCCGGCACCCCGTGCCCGCGCGCCTCCCGGGCGAACCGCTGCACGATCGGCCCGTACACCAGGCCGCCGACCGCCGGTGCCAGCACGACGAAGAAGATGCCCAGCCACGGCACCAGCGGGTTGATCGCATGCCCGCCGGCGGAGTAGTCGGCGTGGCCGGTGAACAGTTCGGTGAACCAGCCGATCAGGTACCGGAAGGCGACCGCGCCGAGGCCGGCACCGGCACCGACCGCCAGCGCCAGCGGGACCAGTCCGGTCGGTGTTCCGCGCAGCCAGTCGAAGCCGCGCGCCCACCGAGTCGAGGGACGCCGCACGATCGACGCCGGGGACTCGCTGCTCATGCCCGCTCTCCGTGGTTCGAGGTACTGGTGCGGCCCGGCAGCGCTGCCCCGACGTGCCGGATCATGTCCGGGTCTCCTCCTCGTCGGGCATCGCGAACCCCAGCCACCATCCTTGTTCCGGGACCTCGCCGGCCGCCTCGGCGAACGCCCGCAGTGCTCCCTCCGCGCCGATCCGTTGCGCGGCCGGCATCGCCGCGACGATCCGCGCCACCTCGCTGCGGCGGCGGCGCGTGACCGTGCGGACCAACCGGCTGCCGGCCGGGCGCAACGCCACCGACACCGCCCGGCGGTCGCCCGGGACGGGCCGGCGCTCGACCAGATCGGCGCGCACCAGCCGCTCGATCAGTCGCGTCGCCGTGGACGGGTTGACCCCGAGCTCGGCGGCGAGCTCGACGCCGCGCTGCGGCCCGCGACTGGCCAGCACGACCAGCGCACGGTACTGCGGCAGCGTCACCTCCGACGGCAATCCGGACACCGATCGTGCGGCCACCGCCACCAGCGCCCGGCTGGCCGAGATCAACGCATCGACGAGATCTTCACCCGCAGCCGTTTCGTGCACCAGGACATTATTGTACTGTGCAATGGCCGAGCACCACCTGGGGTCGCTGGACCACGGGATGCGGCAGGGTCGGCGGCACATCTCGCGCGTGCCGCCGGCCCCGTGCCCGGCCGGCGATGCCGCGCCCGGGCGATGTCGCGTGCCCCGATTCGGCGGCACCGAGACGCTCTCCGAGGAAGTAAGGAATGCCGGTGTGGCCAGCTCCATAGACCCCGAACGTCGTTACACGATCAGGCAGCTGTACGTCGAACTGGCCCGATACCACCAGATGCTGGAGGAGACCGGACACCACCCGCGCAGCACGATCGAGACCTACGTGGTGCACCCCGTGCGGTTCCTGCGCTGGCTCTCCGGCGAGTACGACCCGCGCCACTCCGACCCCTGGCCGTGATCGCGACCGGACACGTGCGGCCGGACGATCCGCATTCGGCACCGATCCGCGGAACTCGCGTGGTTGCCGCGACGACAGTACTGGTGGGCGTCGTGGCGGCGCGCCGGTTCGTGCTGGGGGTGTGCGGTGTCGTCGGCGGTCGAGGTGACCCGGTCGGTGGAGCTGGCCGTGGGTGGGATGACGTGTGCGGCGTGCGCGGCGCGGGTCGAGCGGCGGCTCAACAAGCTGCCCGGAGTCACGGCGTCGGTCAACTACGCCACCGAGAAGGCGGCGGTCCAGGCGCCGCCGGAGCTGCCGGTGGCGGCGCTGGTCGCCGAGGTGGAGCGGGCCGGGTACCAGGCTCGACCGGTACGGCGGGCCGAACCGGAGCGGCCGGACGACCGGGTCCGGTCGCTGTGGCGGCGGTTGGCGGTGGCACTGCTGATCGGGGTACCGCTGGCGGACCTGTCGCTGACGATGGTGCTGGCGCCGTCGTTGCGGTTCCCCGGCTGGCAGTGGGTGGTGGCGGCGTTGACGTTGCCGGTGGTGACGTGGTGCGCGTGGCCGTTCCACCGCAAGGCGGTGACCGCCGCGCGGCACGGGACCAGTTCGATGGACACGCTGGTGTCGCTGGGCATCGTCGCCGCGTCGGCCTGGTCGCTGTACACGATCTTCCGGACCGGCGGCGGGGCCGGCCACCCGGACGGCGCGCTCGGGCTGCTGTTGCGGCCGGCGGGATCGGTGTACCTGGACGTCGCGGCGGTGGTGACGATCTTCGTGCTGGCCGGCCGGTTGTTCGAGGCGAAGGCGAAGCGGGCCGCCGGGGATGCGTTGCGCGCCTTGGCGATGCTCGGCGCCCGGGACGTCACCGTGATCGACGCCGAGGGAGCCGAGCGACGCGTACCGGTGGCGCGGCTGCGGGTCGGTGACCGGTTCGTGGTGCGGCCGGGCGAGACGATCGCCACCGACGGCACGGTGCTGTCCGGGGAGAGCGCGATCGACACCAGCGCGATGACCGGGGAGTCCTGGCCGACCGAGGTGGTGGCCGGCGACCCGGTGACCGGGGGGACCACCGCGGTGGCCGGCCGGTTGGTCGTGCGGGCGACCCGCGTCGGCGCCGACACCCAGCTCTCCCAGCTGGTCTCGCTGGTGGAGCGGGCGCAGACCGACAAGGCCCGGGTGCAGCGGCTCGCGGACCGGATCTCGGCGGTGTTCGTCCCGGTGGTGTTGCTCCTTGCGGTGGCGACCGTGGCGGTGCGGCTGCTGCTGTTCGGCCAACCGTTCGAGCCGGCGTTCAGTGCCGGGCTGGCGGTGCTGATCATCGCCTGTCCGTGCGCGCTGGGCCTCGCCACCCCGACCGCGTTGCTGGCCGCTTCCGGGCGTGGTGCGCAGTTGGGCATCTTTCTCAAGGGGCATCAGGCGTTGGAGGCCGCCCGCGCCGTGGACACCGTGGTACTGGACAAGACGGGGACGTTGACCACCGGACGGATGTCGGTGACGGACCTGTGGCTGGCCGCCGGCGTGGACCGGGACCTGCTGCTGCGTCGCGCCGCCGCGGTGGAGCACGCCGCGGAACACCCGGCCGCGCGGGCGATCGACGCGTACGCGCGGCGCGTGGTCGCGGAGATCCCGGCGGTGGACGAGTTCGGTGCGGTGGCCGGGCTGGGCGCGGCCGGCCGGGTCGAGGATCGCCGGGTGGTGATCGGCTCCGCGCGGATGCTCGCCGCGACCGGCGTCGACACCACCGCGGCCGAACCCCGTCTCGCCGAGTGGGAGCAGCAGGGCCGGACCGGCGTGCTGGTGGCGGTCGACGGCGCGCTGGCCGGCGGGTTCGCGCTGGCGGACACGCTGCGGCCGGAGGCGCCCGACGCGGTCGCCGAGCTTCGCCGGATGGGGCTGCGCACGGTGCTGCTCAGCGGCGACCGCAAGGCGGCTGCCACCGCGGTGGCCGAACGGGTCGGTGTCGACGAGGTGATCGCCGAGGTGCTGCCGGCCGACAAGGCCGCGGTGGTCGCCGACCTGCGCCGCGGGGGTCGGTCGGTGGCGATGGTCGGCGACGGCGTCAACGACGCACCCGCCCTGGCCGCGGCGCATCTCGGCCTCGCCGTGGTCACCGGTACCGACGTGGCGATCGCCGCCGCCGACGTCATCCTGGTGCGCGACGACCTGATGGTGGTGCCGGCGGCGATCCGGTTGGCGCGGGCCACTCTGCGCACCATCCGCGGCAACCTGGTCTGGGCGTTCGGGTACAACCTGGCGGCGCTACCGGTCGCCGCCGCGGGGCTGCTCAACCCGCTGATCGCCGGCGGGGCGATGGCGTTGTCCTCGCTGCTCGTGGTGTCCAACAGCCTGCGGCTGCGCGGCTTCGACAGGTCCGACCGGGGCAGCTCGGCCCGCTGACCGCAGCGCGGCGAGCAGCTGCTCGTAGCCGGTGTCGTCGCGGTGTTCGGCCCGCCGCCAGCCGACCACCAGGGCGACCAGCGCGATCAGCAGCGCGAGCTCACCCAGTACCAGGGCGAGCGCGCCGGCCAGCCGCTGGTCCGCGGCGAGGCTGGGCACCCACGGCAGTCCCAGGGCGGAGTACATGTTCGCGCCGGCGGCGCCGTTGCCGAGGATCCGGTGGCTGCCGATCACCAGCGCACCGAACAGCACGTCGAACGGCATCGCCGCGAGCAGCATGCCCAGCCGGGCCAGCTGCGGTACCTCGCGGGGCAGCGGGTCCGGGCCGACCGCCACCCAGGCGAACAGGTACCCGAGGGCCAGGAAGGCGAGGTTGGCGCCCACGTGCGCCCAGTGGAACCGGGCCGCGAGGTCGAACAGGTCGGTGAAGTACAGCAGGAAGGGCGCCGCGGTGAACAGTGTCGCCGCGACCGCCGGATGGCTCGCCCAGCGCAGCCCGGTCGAGTCGCGGAGCGCGCGCAGGCAGCGCCACAGGCCGCCGGTCCGGGGCAGGACCGATGCGGCGAGGCCGACCGGCGCGCCCAGCGCGAGCAGGACCGGCGCCACCATCCCGACGAGCATGTGCGCCGCCAGGTGCACGCTGAACATCGCCGCGGCGTACCGCCCGACGCCGGAGCAGGTGGCCACCAGCAGCACCGCGCAGCCGCCGAACCACGCCGCGGTGCGCGACGCCGGCCAGGGCCGCTGCCGGAACCGGAGCCGGCGCAACCCCGTCAGGTAGCCGGCCGCCAGCAGCACGACCAGCGCCAGGAAGATCGGGTCGACCCGCCAGTCGAACGCCAGCCGCAGCAGCGTCGGCGGGCCGGCCAGGTCGTAGCCCAGCAGCGTCTGGTCCGCGCTGACCGGCTGACCGACCAGCCCGGGTGGGGCGAGATGCGTCAGCCCCACCGACGCACCGAACGTGGCGGCGAGCACCAGCACTTCGACGACGGCCAGCCGCAGCCGCCCCGGCGAAGCCCGGCCGCGCAACCGTTCCGGCCCGGCCCGGCCGTGCAGTCGCGTCGCCGCGTCCCGGCCGTGCAGTCGCGCCGCGACGTTCCGAGCCGGCAGGCGCTCCACTGCGGCCCGGCGGCGCGGTCGCTTCGCCATGGCCCGCCCGCGCAGTCGCCAGCCGAGCCAGCCGACCCCGCCCACCAGGACCACCTTGCCGGCCAGCAGCAGGCCGTAGCCGCTCGCGACGCCGCTCGCCGGTACCAGGGAGAACGCGTCGACCAGGCCGGAGGCGGCCAGCACCAGCCAGCACCAGGTCGCCAGCCGGCGATAGCGGTCGGCCACGGCCGGCGACCAACCGCCCGCTCGCCAGGCCAGCGCCACCAGCGTGCCCAGCCAGACCACCGCGGCCGGTACGTGCAGCAGCAGCGCCGAGGTCGACACGTCGTGCCCGGTGTCCGACGACACGTGCGCGGTCACCAGCGGCGGGAGCAGCGCCGCCACGGCCAGCGCCGCCAGGACGAGCACCGTGGTCCAGCGCAGGGCGACGCGGCAGCCGATCGCGACCAGCCCGGCCAGCACGGCGACGCCCAGCCAGGCCTTCGGCGCCTCCAGCGCCGACAGCAACGGGATCCAGGACCGCGGGGCGAGTGCGCGCGCGAGCGGGATGCCGCCGGTGTCGGCCGCGTCGAGCGGGATCAGCACCACGACGGCCAGCAGCCACCCCACCGCCCACCGCCCGGCGACGCGCAGCCGGGCGTACCCGATCGGGGTGATCACGCCGGACGCCTGTGGCCGGCCGCTGAACAGCACGGCGGCGACCAGGAACCCGATGCACACCGTCGCGGCGGCATCCACCGCGAGCCGTACCAGCGGGGCACCGTAGCGGACCAGGGCGCCGGGGTCGCCGTTGCCCAGCGCCCGGTACGGGCCGATCCCGGCGAGGCCGGCCACCGCGACGACCGAGCCGGCGGCGAGCAGTACGGCGACCGGTACGGCCAGCCCGCGCGGGAACCTGCGGCCAGCGGTACCCGGGGTCGGCCGATCGCGCTCCATGACCAGGCAGTCGTCCGGGACGCCAGGGTGGTTCCCGACGCGTGCGGATCGGGTCAGCCGCGCCGCCGTCGTGGCGGCCGGCCGGTCAGCGCCGTCGTGGCTCGCGCGCCGTGCGAGCCAGCCAGTCGTTGTAGGCGGCCAGTCGCTGGTCGTCCTCGTCGACGTCGGTGTGCCCGCGGCCCGCCACCCCGATGCGCTGTTCGAGCGCGGCCGCCCGGGCCTGCTCCACCCAGCGCAGGCCACGCCCCCGGGCCGGTGCGGCGAGCCAGGAGAACAGCGCCGCCACGATCAGTACCATCATCACCGCATCCGCGCCGATCCACATCACCGCGCCGCCCCAGTGCACGTCGGTCAGCGGGCTCGGCCCCCAACCGCGGTGCTGGGCGAGGTAGGCGGACCACGGCTCGTGCCGGGTCATCAGCAGCACCACCCCGGTGAACGTGTCGATCGGCATCGCGAGTATCACCAGCAGGATCTTGGCCGGCGGAGACAGCCGCCAGCGGATCGGTTCGCGGCCGAACCCGGGCGCCAGGTACAACCAGCCGGCGATCAGGTAGAGCGCGTGCTCGCCGGTCTGCGCCCACGGGTTGGTGATCACCTCGTTCATGAACCCGGTCAGGTGCGTGCCGACCACCGCGGCGGCGTAGATCGGTACGCCGACCAGCGGGCAGGTCAGCACGGTGACCGGCCGGGAGCGCAGGATCCGCTTGACGGTGCGGTGCACCGGGTTGCGGCTGGCGTGCAGCAGCAGCATCAGCGGCCGCCCCACCACCAGCAGCGCCGGCGCCACCATGATCAGCAGCAGGTGCTGCACCATGTGCACCCAGAACAGGGTGTCCTGGTAGACCCCGACGCTGCTGCACAGCGCCACCACCACGGCGGCCAGCCCGGCACCGAACGCGACGGCCCGCGCCGCCGGCCACGGCCGCGCCGGGTGGCGGCGGCGCACCCGCCACATGCCCCACCCGTACGCCGCCGCGGCCACCAGGACCGCCACCACCACGACCGGGTCCCAGCGCCAGGCCGAGACGGCCCGGGTGGCCGTCAACGCCGGAGGCAGCGCCAGGACCACACCGGTACCGGTCAACATCGAGACGACCCTTCCGCGATCCGGGCACCGACCGCACGGATCGGCTGGTGCCACGACAAACCCCACTCTCTTGGTCGCCGGAGCGGGCTCGTCGGTTCCCGGGGGAGTCGAATCTCGTCGCGATCGGCGCCGAAGGCCCGCGACCGCGCACCCGACCGCGCACCCGACCGGGCTTCGCGGGAACTGCGCGCGGGCTCGCGCCGACGGATACGGGTGAAGGAACACCGAGGCGACGTTCCGGAGGTCGGGATGACCATGATGACCACTGCCTGGCTACCGACCTGGTTCAGAGCACTCGCCACGGCCCTGTTCGTACTCGTCGCGGCAGCCCACGTCCGGCACGCACGGCACGGTGACCGTGAAGCCCGTGCCTGGCACGCGGGGCACGTCGTGATGGCGCTGGGCATGATCGACATGACCGTGCCGCTGGGCCGGCCGCCGGTGCCGGCGATGGTCGGCGAGGTGATCTTCGCGTCGTGCACCGTGTGCGCCCTCGGCATCGGGCTGGCCCAACTGGGTCGGCATCGACGCTGCCTGCCCTGGCTGCTGTCGGCGGTGGGCCACGCGGGGATGCTGGCCATGTTCGCGATGCCGAGGGCCGGGTTCGACCTGTTGATCTGGGTACTGGCCGGCTGGTTCGCGCTGGAGGCGGTCGGCTGGCTGGCCGGTGTGCTGCCGTCGCTGGACGCTCCCGCGCCGGTGACTCTTCGGGTCGCCGGGCTGCGCCGGGACCCGACCCTGCTGCCCGCGCGGTCATCGGGCCCGGTGGGCGTGCTCGACCGTACCGCCGCCCCGACGGTCGTCGCCGTGCGCAACCGGCGTCAAGCCGCACTGCGGATCACCCTGGCGCTGATGGCGCTCGGCATGGCCTACATGCTCGTGGCGATGCAGCTGGGCATGTCGGCCATGCACGAGATGACGGACCACGGCGCGGGCATGGCCGGGATGTGAGCGCACCGCCGCGGGTCACGGACGAGCGGCATCGGCGGGCTGCCCGGCGACCGGTGTCGTGGGGGTCTGGATACTGAGGTCATGCACCCGGACCGGGCCGAGACGACGCTGGACGAGTTCCTGCGCGAGCGGCGCCGTGACCTGTGGGCGTTCTGCTACCAGCATGCGGGCCAGTGCTCCGGCCTTCAGGCCGGGGGTGAGGGCCCGTGTTGGGATGGCCGTCAAGGCCCGGGCAGTGTCTTATGCGGGACGGTTCTGCTGTTGGATGTACAGTGCTCGTCGTGCAGCTGCGGTATAACTTCCGCGTCTACCCGACGCCTGGCCAGCAGATTGAGCTGGCTCGGGCGTTCGGGTGTGCGCGGGTGGTGTTCAACGACGGGCTGAGGCTGCGCCAGTCCGCGCGGGAGAATGGTCTGCCGTACGTGTCGGACGCCGAGCTGTCGAGGCGGGTCATCACGGAGGCGAAGAAGACCGAGGTTCGCGCCTGGCTTGGCGAGGTGTCCTCGGTCGTGCTCCAGCAAGCCCTGGCCGATCTGAACACCGCGTACCGCAACTTCTTCGCCTCGGTCTCTGGCATGCGCAAGGGGCGCAAGGTGGCCCCGCCCCGGTTCCGGTCTCGCAAGGACAACCGGCAGGCCATCCGGTTCACCAAGAACAGCCGGTTCCGTGTGCTCGACGACGGCCGGCTCAGGTTGCCGAAGATCGGTGACCTGTCGGTCCGGTGGTCTCGGACGCTGCCTTCGGACCCGTCCAGTGTGGCGATCATCCGGGACGCGGCGGGCCGGTACTTCGCCTCGTTCGTTGTGCAGGCCACCGACGAGGCGTTGCCTCCGGTCGAGTGCGAGGTCGGTATCGACCTGGGGCTGACGCACTTCGCGGTGCTGTCGGACGGCACGAAGGTCGCGGCGCCGAGGTTCCTGCGCCGGGCAGCCCGCAAGCTGCGCAAGTTGCAGAAGTCCCTGAGCCGCAAGGCCAAGGGGTCGAACAACCGCAAGAAGGCCGTCGTGAACCTCGCCAGGGCGCACGCGCGGGTGGCCGATACCCGGCGGGACTGGCAGCACAAGCTGTCCACGATCATCGTTCGCGACAACCAAGCGATCTATGTCGAGGACCTGTGCGTGGCCGGTCTCGGCCGCACGAGGCTGGCGAAGTCGGTGCACGATGCCGGGTGGGCCAGCTTCACCGGCATGCTGGAGTACAAGGCGGCCCGGTACCGCAGGGTGTTCGGCCGGGTGGACCGGTTCTTCCCATCCACCCGGATGTGCTCGGACTGCGGACGCATCAACGACAAGATGGCCCTGAACGTTCGAGCGTGGGACTGCCCCTGCGGCAGTCACCACGACCGCGACATCAACGCAGCGATCAACGTGTTGGCCGCCGGGCAGGCGGACAACGGAAACGACCGTGGAGCGCAGGTAAGACCGGCGTCCGTGCCGGCACCGCGCTGTGAAGCGGTAACCCACCCGGACGCCCCGCGCTCGGCGCGCAGCGTGGAGGGAATCTCCGCCCTTTAGGGCGGAGAGGATGTCAACAGATGTTGGGTTCGCCGGTACGGTACGGCGCCGCTGTCGGCGACTACCCGTTCGTTCCGGGCGGGTGGCGGGAGTCCACGCCACCAGGGCGGCAGGCGCCACCCGGGTGGCGGTACGGCGGCGGGCTCGGGTACCACCCGGGTGTGGTTGGTGCCGGGCCGCGGCGCCGGAACGTCACAG
The DNA here is from genome assembly GCF_017312725.1 of Actinocatenispora comari. Classification (GTDB taxonomy): domain Bacteria; phylum Actinomycetota; class Actinomycetes; order Mycobacteriales; family Micromonosporaceae; genus Actinocatenispora; species Actinocatenispora comari. The sequence goes on from NZ_BOPO01000055.1 coordinate 120,914, forward strand.
ATCGCGGCGGTGCGACAGGACGGCGCCGATGGCGAGGGCGACGGTGGTCCAGGCGGCGAGGACACCCAGTCCCGCCCACGGGCCGAGTGGGTAGGCGGACAGGTTTCGGGTCGCCTGGATGGTGAGGCCGGCGTTGGTGGGGGACAGCCGCCACAGGGCCTGCTGCCAGTCGGGGTCGGTCACCAGGAACGGTGCGATCTGCAGTACGTAGACCACCCCGCCGGTGACGCCGACGCTTGCTGCCGCGTCGCGTGCCGCGGTCCCGACGCCGAGGCCGAACAGCGCGATCAGGATCAGGTACAGCACCGAGCCGGCCGCGGCACGCAGTGTCGCACCGTCGGCCAGCGACAGCGGCGGGTATCCGTTCGCCGCGGTGAATCCGTTGCCCGGCAGCAGAAGCCGCGCGACCAGCACGGAGCAGAGCACCCCGACGGTACCGGCGGCGCCGGTCAGGCCGGCCAGCACGATCGCCTTCGCGACGAGTACCCGGCCGCGCCGGGGTACGGCCGCGAGCGTGACGGCCGCCGTACCGGTCGAGTGCTCGCCGGTGACGGCGGTGATGGCGAGCAGCGCGACGACCGCCTGCCCGGCGAGGACACCGGACAGGGCCAGTTTCGGGGCGTCGTAGCCGCATCCGGTGGCGTGGCAGGACACGGTCGCGGCGGCCGCGGCGCCGACCCCGACGGTCAGGGCGACCACGGCCAGCAGCAGCCAGCCGGTGCTCGGCAGGGTCCGCAGCTTCGTGTACTCGGCGTGCAGCGCGTACCTCACGCGTCCCTCCGCCGCAAGACGACGACCGCGAGCAGCAGCGCGACCGCGGCGTACCCGGCGGTGACCGCGAGCCCCGCCCAGGGCGGCAGCGGGTAGTAGCCGGCCTGCGGCACCAGGTGCGCCGTCACCTGCCGGTAGGTGGGGATGCTCTGCTGGATGGCGAATCCGGCCGCCGGGGTCAGCCGCAGCACCCACTGCGCGGCGCTGTCGGGCAGCACCGAGGTGGTGGCGAGGATGCGCGGTACCAGCACGAGCGCGACACCGGCGGCGATCGCCGCGCTGGCGCGCCGCAGCAGCGTCGCCAGTGCCAGTACGAGCACCGCGATCAGCGCGACCAGCAGGCCGGTGCCGACGACGATGCGCAACACGCTGAGCGTATCGACGGGCAGCACGGTGTTTCTGTTGGCGCGCAACACGTGCGTACCGATCGGTAGCGTCGCGGCGGTGGCGGCGAGCCCGGCCACGAACGCCGTCCCGGCGAGCACGACGGCCTTGGCGCCGAGCACCCGGCCCCGGCGCGGATCGGTGGTCAGCGTGGTGCGGACCAGCCCGGTCCGGTACTCGGCGGCGACGAACCCGGCGGCCACCACGATCACGATCAGCAGCCCGACCAGCAGCCCGCTGAGCGTCTTCTCGACGGTCATCCCGTCCACCCGCGGTGCGATGTCACCGACCCCGGTCACCGTGTACCTGCCGGCGGACCAGCGGGCGGAGCCGGGGTGGTGCACCGAACCGTCCGGGTCGACGGTGGCGCCGACGTCGGTCCGGTGCCAGCCGCCGGTGGCCGTTCCGTCCAGGCCGACGTGGTCGAAGCGGGCGGTGGTCGAGGAGAAGCTGATCGTCTCGACCGAGCCGCCGAGATCGGCGCGGGCCACCCGCAGCGCGCCCGGCGACGCGGCGAACAGGCCGATCTGGACGCGGGTGGGCAGCCCGGGCAGCGACGCGGTGCCGACCCGGGTCCAGCGGTGGCCGTCGGCGGACTCGTACCCGGTGAGGTGCCGGCCGGTGCGCACCAGCCGCAGCCAGCATGGCGTGCCGGCGCCGACCCGGCTCGCGCTGCCGGGCACGTCGTGACTGAAGTCGTACTGCAGCCGCACGCCGTGCGTGCCGGTGGCCATCAACGCCGCGTACGAGGCGCCGGGCCGGGTTCCGTCCTTGACCATGATGCCGGCCTTGGCCCACGGCACCAGACCGGAGGCGACCCGCCGCACGCCGGGGGTCGCGTCGGGCAGTCGCCGCTGCCCGGTCATCGAGCTCAGCCGTACGGTGATGCTGCCGTCGCCGGCCAGCGCGCGGTGCACGAAGAAGAAGTGGTCGTCGACGGCCGTACCGTCGGGGCCGAGCGGCGGAGGCGGGCAGACCGTGCTCGCGCCGCCGCACGAGGAGTGGTTGCCGGCGGCGGTCAGCACGCCGAGACCGATCGTGGCCAGTACCGACAGCAGCACGGCGATCGTCCAGCCCGGTACGGTGCGTACCTTGGTCCACTCGGCCCGGATCAGGTGCCTCATCGCGCCACCTGCCCGGCCTGGAACTCGACCGCGTCCCGGGTCAGCGTCAGGTACGCCTCCTCCAGGCTCGCCTGGTAGGCCGACACCTCGGCGACGGGCACCCGGCCCGCGGTCAGCAGCGCCACCACGCGTTCGGCCGACGGCCCGGCCACGTCGAGGGTGTCCGGGCCGGTGACCGTCGCGGTGGCCCCGGCCCGCAGCAGTTCGGTACGGGCCGTCTCCGGCGCGCGGGTGCGCACCACGACCCGGCCGCGGGCGGCCGCGGCGAGCAGCTCGGTGACGTTCGCGTCGGCGATGACCCGGCCGCGACCCACGACGACCAGCTGGTCGGCGGTGTCCTGCAGTTCGCTCATCAGATGGCTGGACACCAGCACCGCGCGACCTTCGGCGGCCAGCGAGCGCAGCAGCCCGCGGATCCAGATGACGCCCTCCGGGTCCAGGCCGTTGACCGGCTCGTCGAGCAGCAGTATCGGCGGATCACCGAGCAGCGCCGCGGCGATGCCGAGCCGCTGCCGCATGCCGAGCGAGAAGCCGCCGGCCCGGCGCCGCGCCACCGCGGCCAGGCCCACCTGGCCGAGTACCGTGTCGACCCGGGCCCGGCCGATCCCCTGCGAGTGGGCCAGCCAGAGCAGGTGGTTGCGCGCCGATCGGCTCGGCTGCACGGCGTTGGCGTCCAGCAGCGCCCCGACCTGCCGCAGCGGCGTCCGCAGCTGCCGGTACGGGCGGCCGCCGACCAGCGCGGTACCGGCGTCGGCGGTGTCGAGGCCCAGCACGACGCGCATCGTGGTGCTCTTACCGGCGCCGTTGGGGCCGACGAAGCCGGTCACCCGGCCGGGCTGCACGGTGAACGACATGCCGTCCAGCGCGACCGTGGGCCCGAACCGTTTGCGCAGTCCGCTGACTTCGATCGTGGCGTTGTCCATGGCGCGTCCCGTCGGTCGAGGTCGTCAACCCCGTCGAGGGTGCCCGCCGCCCGGTGACACGGTCCGTACCGCCGCTGTCATGCCCCTGTCATTCCGGACACGAGCACGTACCTGTTGATGACCCGGACGGCGCGGTCCATGAGGCGAGACGAACCTGTCTCAGGTCGGCGGTCAGAGGTCGTCGAGTTGGACCAGGCCGTCCTGGATCGCGCGGGCGACCAGCGCCGCCTTGGTGGGCGCCTGCCGGCCCCGCATCGCGTACTTGACCCGGATGTGTTCGAGATGGGTGTTGACGGTGCTGGGGGAGATGCCCAGGCGCTGCGCGACGAAGTCCTTCGACTCCGACTGGAACCACTCGACGAGCACCTCGGTCTCCCGGGCGGACAGCGCCGGTCGATTGCTGGAACGGTCGCCGGCGAGCGCCCCGGCCAGCGACGGCGGGGTGTAGGCGCGGCCGGCCGCGGCGGTCACGGTGGCTTCGATGAGGTGCTGCGACCCCTCGACCTTCGTCAGGTAGCTCAGCGCGCCCAACTCCAGGCACTGCAGCGCGATCGCGTCGTCGGCGCGCATCGAGTAGACCACGACCCGGCGACCGGCCTGGGTCAGCCGGCGCAGCTCGCCCATGGCGGGGATGGTCCGGCCGAGGTGCAGATCGAGGATCACGACGTCGGCGGTGGCGCCGTCACCGACCCACGCGACGCGGACATCGTCGCCGGCGGCGACCACCCGGATCGGTGGGGTACCGGTCGCCAACCAGTGCGTGACGCCGTCGCGCACCGCGGGGTGGTCGTCGACGATCACCGCGGTCAGCTGCTCGGCCTGCGCCACCTGGCCTCCATTCGCCTGTCCCGACCGTAGCTGCCGTACTCGACCTCGACGTCCGCGGCGCCGGGTGGGGCGGTACGGGCGCCCTCGGCGTCGGTGACCACGGCGACCCGGACCTCCGCCACGGTACGCAGCACGCTCACCCTGGCACGGTCGCGCGCCGCCGACAACGCCGCCACCACCGGTCCGGTCAACTCGTGCCGTACCGCCGCGGGCACCGCCACCGTGCTGCCGCTGACGGCGAGCGACACCACGACGCCGCGCCGCTCGGCGATGTCGACGCACGCGGTGATCTCGTGTACCAGCGGGTCGGGCGACTCGTCGTTCTCGGCGAACAACCGGCGCAGCTGGGTGGCGGCCAGCGCGCAGCGGCGCCGGGTGTCGGGATCGCGCGGGTCGGCCAGCCCGTCGGCCAGCTCGGCCAGCAGCGGCAGCGTCAGTCCCAGCTGCCCGGCGAAGTCGTTGCGCTGCCCGCGCTCCCACCCTTCGGCCAGCAGCAGCCTGGTCCGCATCCGGTCGCGCGCGGCGATCGCGGCCGTCGTGCGCCGGGTACCGCGCGCCAGCGCCCGGGCGATCACCACGACCGCGAGCTGGACGGTGGCGCCGCCGAGTACGACGATGCCCACCGCGCCGATGTCGACGCGGTCCGGTTGCCCCGCAGCCAGGAACAGCGCGACGCTGAGCGCCAGGTGCGTGGCCAGCGCCGCGAGCAGCAGCGCGACCCGGTCGAGCAGCAGCAACAGCAGGTACCACTCGACCAGGCCGAAGGACCAGTCCGCCGCGCCGAAGTGCGCGCCGGCGCCGACGGCGCTGGTCGCGCAGTACCCGGCGGCCAGCGCGGTCGCGGTACCGACCGCCGTGAGGGCGGGGGGCATCGGCCGGCGGCGCAGCACCCATCCGCTGCTGACCGCGGTGACGCCGGCCAAGGCGACGAACGCGGTGACCGCGAGCCAGTGCTGCCGGTAGTGCTGGGTCAGCAGCGGCCGCAGTGACAACCCGACCAGCAGCAGCGCGGTGACGCACCACAACGCCACCCGCATGGTCGCGTGCACGTTGTCGTCGGGCAGGCCGGGGCCGGTCACCCGACTCGGCGGATCGGCCCGGGGTGGCCGATCGCGGGGTGCCGTGTCGGCCGCGGCCGTCTTCTCAGCCACCGGGCCACACCAGCCGGACGCAGGTGCCGCGGCCGGGCGCCGAGACCACCGCGGCGTCGCCGCCGGTGGCGCGCATGCGTTCCACGACCGAGCCGCGGATTCCCCGGCAGGACCGGGGCACCTCGTCGGGGTCGAACCCCACGCCCGCGTCCCGCAGCGTGACCATCACCAGGTCCTGCTCGGTGCGTACGGCCAGGGTGGCGGTGTCGACCTGGGCGTGGCGTTCGACGTTCGCCAGGCCCTCGCGGACGGCACGCACCAGGGCGAGCGCGACCGACGCCGGTACCAGCCAGTCGCCCTGCTGGACAAGTTCCACCGACAGCCGGCTGCGGGACACCACGGCCTGCAGCGACGCGGCGAGCTCCACCGAGCTGTCCGTGCCGTCGGGCGCGCCGGCGACGCCGGTGAGTATCGCCAGGTCGTGCCGGGCGTACCGGGCGACCTGCGCCGGGTCGCTGTCCGCGCGCATCGCGATCTGCAGGAAGGTCGACGACGCGGTGTCGTGCAGCAGCGCCAGGTACTCGCGTTGCCGCTGGTGCCGGGCCCGGGCGAGCGCCTCGGCCCGCGCCAGCGCCGACCGGTGTTCGCGTACCTCGTCGGTGCGCCGGCTCGAACGCAGCAGCAGCAGGAACCCCAGGCGTGCCAGTACGCACTCGACCACCAGCCGGGGCACGAGCGAGCCGGCGTCGCCGGTGCCGAGTACGGCCAGATCGACGGCGAGCAGCCCCGCCGTGACCGGCACGGCGATGCGGGCCGGCCACTCCCACTGCAGCGTGATCGCCGTGGTGGTCAGCACGTTGAGCGCCCACGGGTTCGGCGGCACGCCACCCCAGTCCAGCATCACGCACACCGCCACCACCCGGGCGGCGGCGAACGTCAGTGCCAGCGGCGCCGCGCGACCGGAGAACCCGACCCAGCAGTCGACCGCCGAACCGACCAGCACCAGGCCGAAGACGGCGAGCCCCACCGGCAACGCCCGACCCGGCAGCATGAGCAGGCCGAACCCGCTGATCAGGGCCACACCGACGCCGCGAACCGGGCCGGCGAGCCGGCGCGCCGAGGCCAGGAACGCGGTCTCGACGGTGCCGTACCGCACGCTCGTCGCCATGACGGTCACCGTGCCCCGCCGGCAGCCGGTACCGGCGTGCCGCAGCGGGCCGCCGCGGTGTAGCGAGCAGACGCGGTGCAGCGGGCCGCCCCGGCACAGTGAGCAGACGCGGTGCAGCGGGCAGACGCGGTGCGGCGGGCGGGCAGCGTGGGCATCGCGATCACCGCCTCTCCGAGCCGGTCGCCGAGGCCGCGGTCGGAAACCCGCGAACCGTCGAGGGCGAGGAACTATACCGCCGACCGTTCAGGGGAACTGCTGGTCCGAGCGCGGCCGGGTGCACGGGTCGTCGGTCGAACGCCCGATGCCGAGGCGGCGTGGCCTGTCTACATTCTGGGCAAACTTCGCGGTCGGCGCCGACCCGGTACTCCACCCGAGAGGAGACGAGGTGCCCCACTCGCACAGGAGAGCCTGGCCGCTCCGGATCGCCGCGCTGGCGCTGGCGGCGGCAGCCGCGCTGGTCGTTCCCACCGCCGCGGTGGGCGCACCGGCCGAACCGTCGACGATCTCGCCGCACGTCGGCGCGTGGGGCGGGTACTCCAACGGGCAGATCCCCACCTCGGCGCTGACCTACCTGGGCCGCAGCGCGGACGGGACGAACCTGTACCTGCGGCGCGACGCGGCGATCTCGATAAGCCGGATGCAGGCCGCGTACCACGCGCAGACCGGTGGCACGCTCGCCATCAACGAGGGTTACCGCGATCTCGCCACCCAGTGGTACTACTGGAATCTCTACCAGTCGGGGCAGGGCAACGTCGCCGCGTATCCCGGCACCTCCAACCACGGGTGGGCGCTGGCGGTCGACTTCAGCCTGCCCGGCAACCAGTTCTCGTGGCTGCAGGGCCATGCGGCCGGGTACGGCTGGAGCTGGGCGACCGGGCAGGCGGCCGGCGAGCCGTGGCACTGGGAGTACGTGCGCACCGGACCGTGGTCGCAGGAGCCGATCGCCGACTGGAGCGGTGACGGCTACGCCGACGTCCTCGCGGTGTGGGACAACGGGGAGTTGCACTACTACCCGAACAACGGCCTGACGCTGAGTGGCAACAGCCTGATCGGACACGGCTGGGGCACGTTCCGGTTCGTCACCGCGGCGGACTGGAGCGGCGACGGGTACGCCGACGTGCTGGGTGTGAATGCGGCGGGTGACCTGTTGTACTACCCGCACAACGGCGGCGGGCTGAGCTCGCCGCTGACGATCGGGCACGGGTGGTCGTCGTTCCGACAGGTGATGGCCGCGGACTGGAGCGGTGACGGGCACGCGGACGTGCTCGGCGTCGACGCCGCGGGCGACCTGCTGTACTACCCGCACAGTGGCAACGGGCTGGGCTCGCCGGTCCAGATCGGCCACGGGTGGTCGTCGTTCCGACAGGTGATGGCCGCGGACTGGAGCGGTGACGGGCACGCGGACGTGCTCGGCGTCGACGCCGCGGGCGACCTGCTGTACTACCCGCACAACGGCAACGGTCTGAGCTCCCCGGTGACGATCGGGCACGGGTTCCAGAGCTTCACGTCGGTGGTCGCCGCCGACTTCAGCGGGGACGGGCACGCCGACATCCTCGCCGTCGATGCGGCCGGTGACCTGTGGTACTACCCGCACAGCGGCAACGGATTCGGCGCCCGGGTGCAGATCGGCCACGGCTTCGGCAGCTGCACGTTCGTCCTCTGATCCCCGCCGGTGAACGGCATCGACGGGATCGGCGTGGGCACGAGGAAAGGAGAACGTATGTTCCGCAACGGATCGGGTGGCTGGCGAAGATGGGCCGGTGGCAGCGGCCTGGGGATGGCCGTCGCCGTGGCCGCGGTGGTGGTGCTGTCGAGTACGACGGCGTCGGCGGCGCCGACCGGCACGAGTGTCGGCCTGCCGAGCTACGTCATGGCCCCGCAGAGCTGCGACTACATCCCGCCGAACCCCGACCTGTCGGTCGCGAAGACGGTCTACCGGGTCGGCCGCCAGCTCGGCGCGAGCAGCAAGGTGCTGCTCGCCGGGTTCGAGGCCGGTCTGGTCGAGTCGAACATGAACAACCTGCCCTGCGGCGACCGCGACTCGCTCGGCGTGTTCCAGCAGCGCCCCTCCCAGGGCTGGGGCACCGCCGCACAGATCATGAACGTCGCGTACGCGTCGAACTCGTTCTTCACCCGCGCGATCAACGTCGCGGCCGCGTATCCGGGACTGTCGGCCGGCCAGGTGGCCCAGAAGGTACAGGTCTCGGCCTACCCGGACCGCTACGACCAGGCGCAGGGCGCGGCCAGCGCGCTGATCGCCCGGGTGAAGCTGGCGCTGAGCGACCACGTGTCGGACTTCAGCGGTGACGGCTACGCCGACGTACTCGCGGTGTGGAACAACGGGGAGCTGCACTACTACCCGAACAACGGCCTGAAGCTGAGCGGCAACAGCGAGATCGGCCCGGGGTGGGGTACCTTCCGGTTCGTCACCGCCGCGGACTGGAGCGGCGACGGTGCCGCCGACGTGCTCGGCGTCAACGCCGCCGGCGATCTGTTGTACTACCCGCACAACGGCAACGGGCTGAGCAGTCCGGTGAAGATCGGGCACGGTTGGTCGACGTTTCGTCAGGTGATGGCGGCGGACTGGAGCGGCGACGGGCACGCGGACGTGCTGGGCGTCAACGCCGCCGGTGACCTGTTGTACTACCCGCACAACGGCAACGGGCTGAGCAGTCCGGTGAAGATCGGGCATGGTTGGTCGACGTTTCGTCAGGTGATGGCGGCGGACTGGAGCGGGGACGGTCATGCCGACGTGCTGGGCGTCGACGCCTCGGGCAAGCTCTGGTACTACCCGCACAACGGCAACGGGCTGAGCTCTCCCGTCGAGATCGGGCACGGTTTCCAGACGTTCACGTCGGTGTTCGCCGCGGACTTCAGCGGGGACGGGCACGCCGACGTGCTCGCCGTCGACTCCGCCGGCTACCTCTGGTACTACCCGCACAGCGGCAACGGGTTCGGGACCCGCGTCCAGATCGGCCACGGCTTCGACACCTGCAAGTTCGTCCTCTGACCCACCATGGGCGCACCGGCGCCGCCCGGCTTCCCTCGCCACCCCCGACGACGGGACCCCTCAAGACGGGCTGCGACGACCGGTGCGCCCATGGTGCCGAACTCCCGGCATCGGCCCGGGCGGCTACAGCACGGCGACGGTCGCGTCGTCGATGAAGTCCCAGTCGTAGTCGATCCCCAGGCCGGGCAGGTCCGGGACCGCGGCGTGTCCATCGGTGATCCGCAGCCCGGCTCGTAGCCCGAAGTCGTAGTCCTGCAACGGATACAGCAGTTCCAGGTAGGTGCAGTTGGTCATGGCCGAGGCGCACTGCAGGTTGATCAGCTCGAGTGCATGGTAGATGCAGGAGTGCAGTTCGCAGCGCATGCCGAAGGCGTCCGCGAGACTGCCGACCTTCATCACCTCGGTCACGCCACCGCGCCACGACACGTCGGTGCGTACCGCGTCGACGTGGCCGTGCGCGATCGCCGCCGACGTGCCCCGGTGCCCCCACGGGCTCGTCTCGGTACCGAGGATCGGGATGTCGAGCTTCTCCCGCAGTCGCTGCTGGCTGTGCCAGTCGACGTCGTGCACCGGCTCCTCCAGCCACCGGTACCGCAACCGTTCCAGCTCCCGGCCGACGATCATGGCGTCCTCGTAGCCGTAGGCGCCGACGGGATCGGCCATCAGCGTGAACGTCGGGCCGACCGCGTCGCGTACCGCCGCGTACAGCTCGAGGTCCTGGGCGAGGACGCCGGGCGGGTGCAGCTTGTAGCCGTGGTAGCCGGCCGCCTGTACCGCGCGGGCCTCCTCGACGTAGGCGGCGGTGCCCTCGGCGTGGAACATCGAGCTGACGTAGACCGGCACCCGGTCGCGCCAGCGGCCGAGCAGCCGGGACACCGAGACTCCGGACTTCTTGCCGATGATGTCCCACAGCGCGTTGTCGAACGGGCCGTAGCTGTAGCTGGGCGACAGCGTCCAGCTGCGGTCGAACCGGCGGAACTCCAGTGCCGCCCGCTCCCGCTCGTAGGCGTCCCGGCCGAGGAAGAACTGCTTGATCGGCACCATCGCCTCACCCGCCGCCCGCGGGTTCAGGGTGGCGAACCCGAACGACGTTCCGGCCGTACCGTCCGCGGTCGTCAGCGTCAACACCAGAAACGGCGGTCGGGTGCCGCCGCGCAGGTTCGCGGCGGCGGTGACGTCGGCAGCCGAGTCCTGCCCGCGGCACACCCGGATCGTCACCTCGGTGATGCGGTTGGCCGCCGCGTCGTAGCTCATCGTCTCGACCTCGCTTCCGGTGACAGGTGGGCGGACAGGGGGGCGGGCCGGTCGCCGGCCGACCGGGTCAGCGCCCGAGCCAACCCCCGTCGACCGGGAGGATCGTCCCGGACACGTAGGCCGCCGCGTCGCTGGCCAGGAACACGGTCGCGCCACCGAGATCGGCCGGGTCGCCCCACCGGCCGGCGGGGATGCGGTCGAGGATCGTCCGGGAGCGCTCCGGGTCGGCTCGCAACGGTTGGGTGTTGTCGGTGGCGATGTAGCCCGGCGCGATCGCGTTCACGGTCACCCCCTGGCCGGTCCACTCGTTGGCCAGCGCCCGGGTCAGCCCGGCGATGCCGGACTTCGCGGCGGTGTAGCCGGGGATGTTGATGCCGCCCTGGAAGCTGAGCAGCGACGCGGTGAACACGATGCGGCCGTGGCCGCGGGCCAGCATGGGCCGAGCCAGGATCTGGGTCAGCGCGAACTGGCTGGACAGGTCGACCGTGAGCACCTCGTCCCAGTCCTGCAGGGAGTGCTCGGCGGCCGGGGTACGGCGGATGGTGCCGGCATTGTTGACCAGGATGTCGATCCGGGTGGCCTCGTCGGTCACCAGCGTCTCGGCGAAGTCGATCACGGCTGCCCGGTCGGCGAAGTCGACCCGGTGGCCGGTGAAGCGGCGGCCCAGCGCCCGCACCCGTTCGGAGACCTCGCTGGAGTCGGGTTCGAGGTGGGCGGACGCGGCGATGATGTCGGCACCCGCGGCGGCCAGCGCCTCGGCCATGGCGAGCCCGATGCCCCGCCGGGCGCCGGTGACCAGGGCGGTGCGGCCACTGAGATCGAAGGACGAGTTCACGCCGCCTCCCGCTGCCGTTCGAGTTCCACGAGTACCTTCAGCTCCGCGCCGTGGCCCAGCGCCGTCAGCGCCGCGCCGGTCTCCTCCAGCGGCACCGTACGGGTGATCAGCCGGTCGGCCGGCACGACCTGCCGAGCGAGTAGCTCCACGGCGGTGTCGAAGTCCGCGCGCTGGTAGACGCGGGCGCCCACGACGGTCAGTTCCCGCCAGAAGATGCGATGCAGGTCGACCGGGCGCGGTTGCCCGTGGATCGCGACCACCACCAGCCGGCCGCGCACCTTGACCAGGTCGGTGGCCGACAGTACGGCCGAGGCCGCGCCGGAGACCTCGAAGACCACGTCGGCGCCGGCCCCGCCGGACCAGCTGTCGACCCACCCCGACAGGTCGCCGGCACCGGGATCGATGGCCCGGAAGCCCAGCGAGGCCACCACGGCACGGCGGTGCGCGTCCGGCTCGACCACCACGACCTCGGCACCGAACTCGGCCGCGACGGTGGCGATGAGCACCCCGATCGGCCCACCGCCCAGTACGACGACACGGTCGCCGGCGGCGACCTCGCCGCGGCGTACGTCGTGCACGGCGACGGCGACCGGTTCGGTGAGCGCGGCGTGCCGCAGCGAGAGCGTGTCGGGCAGCCGGACCAGCGTGTCCGGCCGTACGTTCCAGCGCTCCTGCAGGGCGCCGGGCGAGTCGATGCCGACGAAGTCGAGGTTCTGGCAGATGTGCTGGTGGCCGGCGCGGCAGGCGGGGCAGGTGCCGTCCCACACCAGCGGGATCACGCTGACCCGCTCGCCCGGCGCCCAGCCGGTGACGGACGCGCCGACGGCGGAGATCGTGCCCGACATCTCGTGTCCGAGCACGGCGGGCATGCTGACCCGGCGGTCCATGTCGCCGTGGAACACGTGCAGGTCGGTGCCGCACAGCCCGACGTAGGCCACGGACAGCTGCACCTGGTCCGGCGCGGGATCGGCTACCGGCAACGACTGCACCGAGATGTTCCGGTCACCTCGGTAGGTGGCGGCGCGCATGGTCGGCTTCCTCTCGACAGGAGATGGATCGGGTGGGGGCGGCGCGGATGCGGGTGTCACAGCACCCCGTAGGTCGTCCAGACCTCGCCGATCGACCGACCGGCCAACAGCTGGTCGAGCACGCTGGACTCGGTGGCGGCCCGCTGGTTGGCCCGGGACACCGCCTGCTCGTGCACGCCGTCGGGCACCACGACGATCCCGTCGGTGTCGGCCAGTACCAGATCCCCCGGGGCGACGTCGACGTCGCCGCAGCGCACCGGCACCTGGGCGGCGACGATCTGCATCCGGGCCCGGTAGTCGAGCGGACGGGTACCGGCCGAGAAGACCGGGAAGCCCAGCGCCTCGACCTTCGGGCGATCCCGCGTGTAGGAGTCGCAGACCACGCCGACGGCACCACGCCCCAGCGCAGCGGCGGAGAACAGCTCGCCCCAGTACGCGGTGCGCCGGTCGCCGCCGGTGGCGATGACGATGACCTCGCCCGGCCGCACCCCGTCCATGAACTCGATGAACGGGCGGTACGGGTCGGGCGCCCGGTACGCGTCGTCCACGCTGGTGGTGACCGGGGCGAACCGGAGCGTCCGGGCCGGCCCGGCGATGCGCGCGGGCCGCTGCAGGGCGCCGATGTCACCGGTCATGACCTGCCCTCGTACGCCCAGCGCGTCCAGGGAGTCGGACAGTTGGTCCGAGGTGACGCGAGCGTCGAGTTCGGCACGGGATCGAGCGCTGGGCACAGCGGCGTCTCCTTGCGAGGGTTGTGGCGGATCTTGCTCCGAACCGTAGAGCAACTCCTGCAGAGCGTCAACAGATTGGTTGGACCGCACGGCGAAAATGTGGCGTAGGTCTTGCCATGAGCGGGAGAGCGTGATCTATTGGCCCAACCAATATCGTCCCGCGTTCGCCTACTCGGTCGGAGCCCGCCGGAGCCGAGAGAGCCCGCCGCGGTCGCACGACTCGACGAGGAGCACTGATGACATCCACCCTGGGGCGCGCCAGCCGGGTCCGCTGGCAGATCGCCGGGCTAGCCGGACTGGGCACGGTGATCACCAACATCGACCGCTCGACGATCAGCGTGGCGCTGCCGTTCATGGGGCACGACCTGCACATCCCGCCGCTGGTCGAGGGGCTGGTGCTGAGCTGGTTCTTCCTCGCCTACGCGATCGTGCTGCTGCCGGCGGGGGTCCTGGTCGACAAGCTCGGCGCTCGGCTGGTCTACGGAGTCGGTGGGTTGCTGTGGGGCATCGCCACCCTCGCCACCGCGGCGGTCACCGGCATCGCCTCGTTGCTGGGACTGCGACTGCTGCTGGGCATCGGCGAGGCGTCGCAGTACCCCTCGTGCATCCAGGCGACCCAGCGCTGGTTCCCGTCGCGCGAGCGCACCACGGCCACCGGGCTCTGGGACATGGGCGCCCGGGTCGGCGGGGTCATCACCCTGCCGCTGGTGGCCGGGATCATCGCCGTGGCCGGCTGGCGGGTCGCCTTCCTGGTCGTCGGCGCCCTGGCGCTGCTGTGGGCGGTCGGCTGGCTGATCGAGTACCGCGACCCGCAGCGGCACCGCCGGGTCAATGCCAGGGAGCGGGAGCTGATCGGTACCGCCGGGTCCGACGCCGCGCCGGCCGACCGACCCAGGGCCCGCTGGCGCGAGCTGTTCCGGCACCGGTCGACCTGGGCGCTGATCCTGGGGTACTTCTGCTTCAACTACACCGCCTACTTCTTCATCACCTGGTTCCCGTCGTACCTGGTCAAGGACCGCGGGTTCGACCTGCTCAAGCTGGGCTTCTTCGGCGCGATCCCGGGCCTGGTCGCGGTGGTCACCGAGCTGGCCAGCGGGTTCCTGCAGGACAGGTTCATCGTCCGGGGGCGGAATCCGATCCGGGTCCGGAAGGGGTTCATCGTCAGCGGCATGCTGGTCTCCAGCGTGATCGCGCTGGCGGTACTGGTCCCCTCGGCCGGCGCCGCGCTGGCGTTGCTGGCGGTCAGCTACGGTGCGCTGCTGATCGGTGGGCCGTCGCTGGGCACGTTCCCGGCGATCTACGCGCCGAGCAGCTCGCAGACCGGCGCGCTGGCCGGGGTGCAGAACTCCGCCGGCAACGTCGCCGGGTTCCTCGGCCCGATCGTCACCGGCGCCATCATCACCGCAACCGGCTCGTTCGTCCTTCCGTTGGTACTGACCGGTGCCATCGCCGTCATCGGCGCCATGACCTTCCTGGTGATCCTGCCCAACCGCGGCCACGCGGCCGTCGAGGCGGACCAGGCTGCCGTGGGAGCGGTGTGACTGTGGCCCAGTGGCGGGCAGGCATGGCGGAATGAGACGCTTCCGCCATGCCTGAGGACACGCCGCCGCAGCAGTCCCGCGACGCTTCGGCCGTCGATCTGATCGTCGGCCGGATCAAGACCCACATCACCTCCCGCGGGCTCGGACCGGGCGACAAGCTGCCGCCCGAACGGTCCCTCGCGGCCGAGATGAACGTCTCGAGGAACACGATCCGGGAAGCGCTCGGCGCGCTGGAGCGGATCGGGGCGATCGAGATCAAGCGCGGTTCCGGCGCCTTCGTCCGCGAATGGCGGGCGCACTCGCTGCTCGACGGCGTCGAGTTCATGATCGACGTGTCGCCGATCGCCACCCTGGTCGACTTTCTGACCCTACGCCGGATCATCGAGGCCGAGGCGGCGGCACTGGCATCGGTGCGGATCACCGACGAGGAACTCGACGAACTGCATCGGTGCCTGCTGTCGATGCCGGAGACGCCGGGGACCGAGACCACGACCTCGCCCGAGACCGTCGCGGCGGACATCCGGTTCCACCAACTCGTCAACGAGGCGGCCCGGAACCCTGCCCTGACCGCACTGGACGCCACGCTCAACAGCACGACGTTCCGGCTGCGGGTCGGCGGTGGGCTCTATCGCACGAGCAGCCGCCCGACCGACGCGCGCAGCGAGCATGCGCCGATCTACGCGGCGATCCGGGACCGGGATCCGGCCCGGGCGAGCGCCGCCGCGGCCGCGCACGTGGGCGCGGTCGAGCGTCGGCTGCGCGAAGCGCTGACCGACGTCGAACCGGCGGGCTGAGGCCGCGACCGCGCGTGGCCGACCTGGCCGTAAATTGGTTGGGCCAATATCTAGCGTGCTCTCGTCATCTGGCGTAACCTTCGGCGAAACGCGATCCGTGTGGCCCAGCCAATCGCCAGATCTGCCGGGGGAGTGTCCGTGCGCATCGAAGCCATTCGTCCCGTCCTGCTCAGCTACGACAACCGCGACGACCCGCCGCTGGAGTGGGTCGGTGGCCGCATCTGGGCCTGGAACGCCGCCCTCGTCGAGGTACGAACCAGCACCGGCGCGGTGGGGCTCGGCGAGGTCTCCCAGGCCACCATGGCCGCCGAGGCGGTACCGGGGCTGCTCACCGCGCTGCGGCCGTACCTGCCCGACGGCGAGTTCGCGGCGATCGCGATCGGCGACCAGCTCCGCTCGTACACCCGGTTCTGGGCCCGCGGCGGGATCGCCTCCGGGGTGATCGCGGCGGTCGAGCTGGCCTGCCTGGACGCCGAGGCCAAGGAGCAGGGTGTCCCGTTGTGGCAGCACCTCGCCGGCCAGCTCGACCAGCTCGGCCACGCCGGCGGTGCCCGGGTCGATCGGGTGCCCGAATCGATTCGCGGCTACGCGAGCGGCGGGTTAGGTGTCACCGAGCAGCAGGTCGCCGGCTGGGTGGCCGAGCAGGAGAGCGCCGGCTTCGAGACGGTCAAGATCCGCGCCATGCGCGACCCCGAGACGACGGTCGGCCTGCTCGAGTACCTGGCCCCCCGGCTTCGCCCGGGCACCCGCGTCGCGCTGGATCTGGTACAGGGCTGCGCATCCCGGCCGTGGCGGATCGCCGACGCGATCGAGGTGGGGAGGGCGTTCGAGTCGATCCTGCCGTACCACTGGTACGAGGAGCCGTGCGCGGCCGAGGACGTGCCCGGCTACGCGGAGGTCACCGCGGCGCTGACGGTCCCCGTCTCGGGAGTGGAGAGCTACAGCGTGCGCGAGGACTTCGGGCACCTGATGGCCGCCGACGGTGTGCGCGTCGTGCAGCCCGACGTCGGCATGGTCGGTGGTTTCAGCCAGTTCGCCCGCGTCGTCGCCGATGCGCGCGATCGCGGAGTCGACTCCATCCCGCACGTGTGGGGCAGTGGCGTGCAACTGCTCAACAGCGCGCACGTGGCTTTCGCGCTCGGGATGCCGTTGCTCGAGGTCTGCACGCTGAAGAACCCGATGCGCGAGGCCACCCAGGGCAAGCCGTTCCCCATCGTCGACGGCGTGATCAGCCGGGCCGACCTGAACGAGCCGGGCAGCGGCGCGGTCCTGCCCGCCGACGCCGAGCAGCGGTTCGCCTTCGTCCCCGCGCTCGGCATGAAGATCACCTGACCGTACTTGCGGACGTCGCCGCGCCGCGGGTCGTCAGGCGGCCGAACAGGGTGCGCGACCAGGGCCGTTGGCATCCTCTCCGCCCGATAGGACGGAGATCCCCTCCACGCTGCGCGCCGAACGCGCGGCGTCCGGGTGGGTTACCGCTTCACGGCGCGGTGCCGGCACGGACGCCGGTCTTACCTGCGCTCCACGGTCGTTTGAGTTGTCCGCCTGCCCGGCGGCCAACACGTTGATCGCCGCGTTGATGTCCCGGTCGTGGACTGCCCCGCACAAGCAGGTCCACGACCGGACATGCAACGGCTTGGGGCCATCGATCCGGCCGCACGCCGAGCACGTCTGGCTGGTGGGCGCGAACCGGTCGATGCGGCCGAAGGTCCGCCCGTACCGGGCGGCTTTGTACTCCAGCATGTCGGTGAAGCTGGCCCACCCGGCATCGTGCACCGACTTCGCCAGCCGAGTCCGGCCGAGACCGGCCACGCACAGGTCCTCGACATAGATCGCTTGGTTGTCGCGAACGATGCTCGTGGACAGCTTGTGTTGCCAGTCCCGCCGGGTATCGGCCACCCGCGCATGGGCGAGAGCAACCTTGACGACGGCCTTCTTGCGGTTCTGGCTCCCGCGCTGCTTACGCGAGAGATTCTTCTGCAACTTGCGCAGCTTGCGAGCGGCTCGGCGCAGAAACCTTGGCGCGGGCACCTTGGTGCCGTCCGACAGCACCGCGAAGTGGGCCAGGCCCAGGTCGATACCGACCTCGGAATCGACCGGAGGCAACGTCTCGTCGGTGGTCTGCACGACGAACGAGGCGAAGTACCGGCCGGCCGCGTCCCGGATGATCGCCACGCTGGACGGGGCCGAGGGCAGCGTCCGCGACCAGCGCACCGACAGGTCGCCGATCTTCGGCAGCCTGAGCCGGCCGCTGTCGAGCACACGGAACCGGCTGTTCTTGGTGAACCGGATGGCCTGCCGGTTGTCCTTGCGGGACCGGAAGCGGGGCGGGGCCAGCTTGCGGCCCTTGCGTTTGCCCGTGATCGAGACGAAGAAGTTGTGGTAGGCGGTGTTCAAGTCCGCGAGGGCCTGCTGCAACACCACCGCCGACACCTCGCCCAGCCAGGCCCGCTTGGGGGTCAGCTTCGCCTCGGTGATCACCCGCCGGGACAGCTCGGCGTCGGAGATGTACTTCTCGCCCGCCTCCCGCGCGGCCTGGCGCAGGCGCAGCCCGTCGTTGAACACCACCCGCGCGCACCCGAATGCCTTGGCCAGCTCGACCTGCTGGTCGGGCGTCGGATACACGCGGAAGTTGTACCGGAGCTGCACGAGAAGCATCGTACCGGTTCCTTTATGGCAGAACTTGAAGGTATCCGCTCCGATAGGAACTGTGTTTCGCGATGGACACCCATTTGGTTTTCGTATCGAAGTTCCGACACAAGGTGTTCACCGTCTGGCACCTGACCCGGATGGAAGCGATCATGCGGCACGTCTGTGCCGGCTTCCAGGCGGAGCTGGTCGAGTTCAACGGCGAGAACGAGCACGTCCCCCTGCTAGGCACCTTCCCGCCCAAGATGGCGGTGGCCCGACTGGTCAATAGTCTCAAGGGCGTCTCCTCGCGCCACCTGCGGCAGGAGTTCCCCGACCTTGTACGCCACTACTACCAGGCCAACAAACTCTGGTCGGGCTCGTACTTCGCAGGCTCCGTCGGCGGCGCACCGCTGAGCGCTGTGAAGCATTTACATCCAGCAGCAGAACCGTCCCGCATAAGACACTGCCCAGGCCCTGACGGCCCTCCCAGCTCGGGCCCTCACTCCCGACCTGAAGGCCGAAGCACTGGCCCGCACCCCGGTAGCGGGTGTTCTGGAACGCGGTGACCTGCCAGGTGCCGTCCTGGCGGACCAGCACGTAGGTCACCGACGACAGGCGGCCGAGGCACTCACCAACCGAAGTCGAGGAGGGCCGGGTCGGCCGGATCCAGGCCGAGCGTGCGGGCGATCAGCTCGCGCAACGAGGTGGTCAGCCGCGCCCGGGCGTCCGGATCGGTCAGGTACGCCGCGCGGTTGGGGCTGCGGGTGACCGCGGTGAGCAGGTCGAGGATCAGCTCGGCGGTACAGCGGGGCTCGGCGACGGGGAATCCGGCGAGGATGTCGGCCAACGGCGGGCCGAGCCGCTGGATGAGGTCGCGGTGGAAGGCGGCCGCCGGGGTCTCGTCGCCGAGGACGACGGCGAGCGTGCGGGGGAACTCACCTCGCCGCGACCGCAGCTCGCGCATGCCGCGGAAGACGGCGCGGAGCCGGTCGGTCGGCGTACCAGGTAGGGTGCCGGCCTCCCGCAGCACGCTCTCGGCCTCGTCGAGCAGGCCGTCCAGCGACGCCCGCAGCACGTCCTCCTTGGACGCGAAGTAGTGGTAGAAGCCGCCCTTGGACAGGCCGGTCACGGCCAGCAGGTCGCCGATGGTGGTCGCCCGGTAGCCCTTGACGACGAAGACCTCTTCGGCGGCGGCCACGAGCGCCCGCCGGCGGGGATCGTGCTGGGTCGCGGGCCGGCCCATGCTGTTCCCCTCACTCCCGTCCGGTCGCCCGGAGCCAGCGGTAGCCGGCGGGCCGCCGCACGACGAAGGTGGCCCAGGCGTAGGCGAGCGCGCCGAGCCTGCCGCGGCCCAGGTAGCGAAGGATATCGATCGGCCGGGCGAGGTAGGGAATGGCTCCCGCGGTCTGTGCGAGGATCACGCGCGAGCCGCGGATGCGGTCGAGGCGGCGCAGCCACTGCCCCTGCGCGCAGAACAGCACGGCATCCAGCCGGCCCTCGGTCAGCAGCGGCAGCCCGTCGGCGCGCGGCTCGAAGCGCAGCAGATCGGTTCCCTTGGCGAGGGCGTCGAGCAGCCGCTGGTCGACGAAGTCCTGCCCCGGAGCGAGCCCGGCAAGGTCGAGCGGGACGCGCAGGCCGGCCACGCCCCGCCGGCGACACCGGCCGATCTCGTCGATGGAGAAGTCGGGCTGCAGCATGTCGACCACCGCCAGGTCGCCGGCGCCGAGGGAGTCGTTGTGCAGCACGATGCGTTCCCGTACCGGCGCGTCGCCGCCGTCCCAGAACCCGTCCGGTAGCGGCCTGCCGCCCGGTTGCGGGCCGGTCGTTGCCGGGAAGTCGGAGAACGCCGGGGGAGTCGTCCGCGGTGCGGGTCGGTCCTCGCGCGCGAACAGGCGGACCGCGTTGTCGCGGAAGATGCCCCGCAGCTGCTCCTCGCCGAGTTCGAGCCGCTGCGCGGCCCGCTGGTAGGCGCGGGCGATCATCCTGGCCGCGGTCGGGCGGGCCCACGGGAAGTCCGAGCCGAACGTCACCTGCCCCGGGCCACCGAACGCCAGGATCGCCGGTACCTGCTCGTCGTAGGCCTTCGACGCGGTGTCGAGGAAGACGTGCGGGCGCCACGCGTCGAGTTCCGCGTCGATCGCCGGGCGCTCCCGGCGCAGGCCACGCAGTACGTCGTCGAGGATGGCAGGCAGCGGGCCGCCCGCGTGGGAGAGCACCCAACGGATGTTCGGGTAGCGCACGTGCCCGCCGGCGCGCAGGAAGTCGAGCATGGTGCGCGCGGTGTCGTTCTGCCACAGGTACAGCGGGTTCAGCAGGCCGGCGTCGTCGGTGCCCGGCCGTCCGTTGGGGTGCACGTACACGACCGCGCTGCGTTCGTCCAGAGTGGACCAGAGCGGATCCAGGTCGGGGTGGCCGAAGTGCACGTCGGCCGCGTTGGACAGCAGGCCGACGGCGCGGGTGTCGGTACGTTCGATCTCGGCCACGCTCGCGGCCACGTCGGCCTGCGGCAGCGTGGTGAACCAGCCGAACCGGTCGGGCCGAGTGGCCACGATCGCGGCGAGCGTGTCGTTGAGCTGCCGGGCGAGCGCGGCCGGGTCGGCGATGCCGTCCACGCATACGCCCGGCGACGAGAGCGAGAGCCAGGCGCGCTCGATGTGCAGCGAGTCCATCGTCCGCAGCGAGCGTTCCGGTGTCCAGCGGGGGAACCGGAATCCGCCGACCTGCGTCACGCCGGCGGCGCGCATGGCATCGACGTAGCAGTTCGGCACCACGTGATGGTGCAGATCCCACTTGGGCAGGTGACGCATGCGTTCCACTCCTCAGTTTACCGACCGCGGTCGGTAAACGAGACCCTAGCAGCCGGGCGGCCCCACCGGTGCACCTGGCTACCGATCTCGGGTCTCGCTGGGCGTACCGGCCTGCGGGCGGATGGACGGTGGCTGCCAGTCGGCGGTCCGCGCCATCCTGCGCAGACTCACCGATGTCGGCGTGTGGGCGAGCACCAGCCGGCGGGCGGCGACGACGAGGCGGTTGCGGCGGCGATGCCCGAGCCGGCCCATCTGCTCGGAGGCGGCGACGATGGACTGCGCGCGCGGTCGCCTCGACCGGTCGTAGCTGTCCAGCGCGTCGTCGATGCCGGTCTCGTCGCCCTCCGCGAGCGCCGCCGCCAGCGCGACACCGTCCTCGATGGCCTGGCATCCGCCCTGGCCGAGGAACGGGGTCATGGCGTGCGCGGCGTCGCCCACCAGTGCGACGCGGCCGCTGACGTAGTTGCGCAGCGGCCGGGCGAGTACCTGGATGTCGTGGTGCAGGACCGCCTCGCTCGGGGTGGCCGCGATCAGGCCGCGCAGTGCGGCGGGCCAGCCGGCGAAGCGCTCCAGCAGGTATCGCTGCGGATCGTCGTGGGTCCGGCCCGGCGGCGCGACCAGCGCGACGTACCAGTACCGACGGCCGGCCGGAAGCGGGACGACACCGAACTCCACGCCGGGCTCCCAGACGATCCCGACCGGCGCGTCGGCCGCCGCCGGCGCGACGCCGCGGAACGCGGTGGAACCCGCGTACCGCGTCGCTGCGTGCCCGGGCCACAGGCAGGCGCGCAGGCGACTGTGGATGCCGTCGGCGCCGACGACGACGTCGGCCCGGTCGCTGCTGCCGTCGCGGAAGCTGACTCGTCCGTCCCGATCCGCCGAGACGACCTCGGTGCCGGGTCGCAGACACGAGTCGGGCAGGCCGGCGCGCAGCGCCTCGACGAGAGTGGCCCGGTGCACGCCGGCCAGGAAGTGCCCGAAGCAGTCCTCGAAGGCCGTACCGTCGAACGGCAGGATCAGGCGGCCGCGGCTGTCGCGCAGCTCGGCGGTGGCCGCGGTCAGGCCCGGGCCCAGGCGCTCCGCCACGCCCAGCTCGGCCAGCCCGCGCAAGGCGTTGGGCCACAACGTGATGCCGGAACCGCTGGGCCGAAACCGCGCCGCCCGTTCGGCGACGGTGACCTGCCATCCGGCCTTGTGCAGGCCGACCGCCGTGCTCAGCCCACCGATGCCGCCGCCGACGACGATCGCCTTGCGCATCGGTTCTCCCTCCATGGTTCTGCCGCGACCAGGCTCGATGTCCCCGCGGCCGTGGCCGGTCTCTGACTCTACGGATGTAGAGTACTCTACATTTGTAGGATGTCGCGCAGGCAAGAGCTGGCAGACGTGGCGATCGCGACCCTCGCCCGGGAGGGGATGCGCGGGCTGACCCATCGCGCCGTCGACCGCGCCGCGGGGCTGCCGGAAGGATCCACGTCGTACTACTTCCGCACCCGGGACGCGCTGCTCGAGGCGGTGGTGCGGCGACTGGCCGAGGTGACCGCCGGCGATCTCGGCGCGGTGCCGACCTCGGCGCCCGGCGGGCTCGACGGGCTCGCCCGCGCGATCGCCGCGGTGCTCGAACGGTGGGTGACCGAGGAGGCCGATCGACACCTCGCCCGCTACGAGCTGGCGCTGGAGGCCAATCGCCGACCGCGGATCCGGGAACTGCTGTCCGACACCGGCGCCCGACTCCGGGACCGGGTGGTCGACCTGCTCGCCGCAGCGGGCGTGCCGGTGGAGCCGGAGCGTGCCGCGGACCTCGTCGCCTACCTCGACGGGTTGGTGTTCGACCGGCTCGCGGGGGCCCGCACGGCTCGCGGCCGGGCCGACGACTTCGCCGACCGGGTGCGCCCGCTGCTGGCCGCGATGGCCGCCGGCGGGCCCAAGCCGGCCTCGACCGCCCGTGCCGGCAACCGAGCGCCGTCGGCTCGGCCGGGGCGGCAGCGCCGAGCGGGTGGCGCCTGACCGGCGACCCGCGGGCAGCGCGGCGCGCGGCCGCGTCGGCAATCTCGGCTGCGTACCGTGGTCGGCCGTCCGGACCTGCGTACCGTGGTCGGCCGTCCGGACCTGCGTGCCGGGGTCGCGGCGTTCGGACGTGCCTGCCGGGGTCGGCCGTCCGGACCTGCGTGTCGGGGTCGCGGCGTTCGGGGCGACTGTCGCGTCGCCGGCACGATCAGGCTGTCCGGGTCGCCGCCGCCCGGCGCTCGTCGGCGGTGGCGAGCGCGAAGTAGACGGGCGGCAGGACGAGTTCGAGCGCCGCGAGCACGAGCTGGAACCACTGCGGCGCGCCATGCAGGGCCAGGGAGACGATCCGGCCGATGCCGCCCAGCAGGAAGATCCCGGCGAGCCAGCGGACGGCGACGGCGCGGATCGGCGTCTGCCGGGCGGCCCAGAGCCAGGCAACTCCGTACCCGGCGAAGATCGCGCCGTAGTACCGCTCGCGGCTGTCGACGGTGGCGCCGGCGGCGGCCTCGCCCGGGACGGACGCGGTGCCGAGGACGAAGTGGAACACCCCGATCGCCACGCAGGCCACGCCCATCACCAGCAGCAGCACCTTGAGCAGCCGTGCCACGGTCCCCCCACGCGATCCACGTTGGTAGACAACCATCTACCAAGGGACCGTATGGCGTTAGTGGACGACTGTCAACTAGGCTGTGGTCCGTGACCGCACGCCGCCGGCTCGACCCGGCCGAACGCCGTGGCCAGCTCCTCGACGTCGGCGCGCGCCTGTTCGCCGACCGGCCCTACGACGAGGTACGGATGGAACACGTCGCCGAACGCGCCGGCGTGTCCCGCGCCCTGCTGTACAAGTACTTCCCGGCCAAGCGCGACCTGTTCGCCGCCGTCTACCGGCAGGCGGCCGACCAGCTGCTTGCCCAGACCAGGCTCGACCCGGCGCTGCCCGTCCTCGACCAGGTGTCCGCCGGTCTCGACGCGCACATCGACTACTTCCTGGCCAACCGCAACACTGTCCTCGCCGCCAACCGCACGCTCGCCGGTGATCCGGTCATCCAGGCGGTGATCACCGACGAGCTGGCCGCGTTGCGGGAACGCATCGTCGACGCCGCCGGACTCACCGAGCACGCGCGGGCCCTGGCCTCGGCGGCGCTGGCGGGTTGGCTGGTGTCGGTCCGGGTGCTGTGCACGGAATGGCTCACCAGCAGGGCGTTCTCCCGCACCGAACTGCGCGACGTCTGCCTCGGCGCACTGACCGGCGCCCTCTCCGCCGTGGCCGACCTCGACCCACCGCCCGCGACAGCGCCCTCGCCGCCGTGACCGACCTCGACCCACCGCCCGCAACGGCGCCCGGCCGTACCGGCGCGACATCGGACTGACCGGCGCGGCCGAGATCTTCCCGGCGTACCACGGTCGGCGGTCTACTCGGGGGCCTCGCCGGTGCGGCCGTCGGCCTGCTCGCACAGCAGGTCCAGATGCCCGAGGTGCCGCGAGGTCTCCTCGATCAGGTGTTGCAACATCCACCGCAGGGTCTGCGGCGGGCCGTCCGCGGCGACGTCGTCGAGCTGGTGCGCCGCGATGATCTCGTCGGAACGCCGGCACTCGTTCCGGTAGTCGTTCACCAGCTCGGCCAGCGTCGCGGTGTCCGGGTCGAGGCCCGGATCGCCGTCCTCGGGCGACTGGCCGCCGAGCCGGCAGGACAGCCACCAGTACTCCGCGCCGCCGAGGTGCCACACCAACCAGTGAATGGTGAGCCCACTGGCGGTACTCGTCTTGCGGGCGGCTTCGTCATCGAGCCCGGTCACCTTCCAGCACACCAGTTCTCGCTGACGGCGCAGGTATGCCAGGAGCATGTCTCGCTCCGATGCCGCGTACGGTGTGTCGATCACTCCGCGTCCCCTCGCCGTCGACGGTGCCGACCTCATCCCCCGATGCGAGCCGACTGTACACAGTGTTGCGGCTGGCTGCCGTCCGTCATGATTGCCGTGGGACCGGGTGGCGTCGCCGTCGGGACGAGCCACCGTCAGCGCGAGACTCCCCGCATTGATCACGGGTCGTGATCGTAGCCATCGCCAGCTGAACCTTGGTGCGCGCACCGCGTTCTGGTGAACTCCTCGTCAGCACCGGGAAACGGTGCTGCTGCACAGATTCGAGGAGCTCGGCATGCCCAACGTGATCGTCCAACAGCTGCCCAAGTCGCCGGAGGCCACCCGCGACCTCGTGCGCCGCATCACCGATGCGTTCGTCGACGCGTGCCAGACGCCGGCCGAGGCCGTGCACGTCTGGATCGAGGAGTACCCCGCGGACCGGTACGCGGCGGGCGGCAAGCTGCTCGCCGACAAGTAACCGGCGCGGCCGGCCCCGACCACCGCCGGGGTCGGCCCGCACCGCGCCGCCGGCCAGGCCGGCACCGGCGTGACCTGGCTGGTACGGCGAAGAGGCGCCGTTGCGTCGGCACGCCGGCGAGGCGCCTCTTGTCGTCCGGCCGTCTCCGGGCAGCTTCTCAGTGCTCGCAGAGCGAGAACTGGCGTTCGTAGAGCTGCTCGTTGTGCTCGTCGACGAAGAACTTGCGCTCCCGCATGAGCTGCTCGCGGTAGCCCTTGGCCTGTTCCAGCGTCATGGTCGAGCTGTCCGACCACGGCTGCTGTGGCGGGATGTCGGAGGTCGACACGATCGGCTCGGACGGATCGATCAGGAAGAACACCAGGATCTTGCGGTGCCCGGGCCGGGTGGGGTCGCTGAGGCGGAACGAACCGACGCGGTGTTGCAGGACGTTCGGAAAAGCCAGGCAGCGGCCCGCCGGGGTCGATGCCGAGCCCAGCAGCTGGTTCAGCGCGTCCTCGTCCTCCAGACCGTAGACCGCGCGCACGCCGCTGTCGTCGTTCTGCTCGTACTCCGGGTCGTCGAGGGCGGTCCGGAAGCTCAGCCGGCTCTCGGTGATGTTCTCGCTGTCCCAGTAGTAGATGCCGGTCGAGACGATCCGCTCGTTCAACATGCCCTCGACATGCCAGGAACCGCCGGCGTACTCGGGCTTGTCGGGGGTGAGGTGGATCGTGGCGAGCTTGACGATGACCTGGAGCCGGCGGCCGCGCAGATCGACCCGGGCGGACGCGTCGGGCACCTCGGGCGCGGTGAAGACCGGGGCGTCCGGGACGACCGGGCGGCGGTTCTCCCACCAGTCGTCGTTGGCCACCTCCCACGCGTCCATGGCCTGCTTGTAGGCCTCGTCGTCGCTGAAGGAGGACCTGTCCGGGTACTCCGGCTCGGAGTCGTACCACCCGTACGGGTCGGCCTCGATCCGCAGCGGCCGCGGCCGGCGCAGGTCGGTGAGCACGTTCTCCAGCAGCGGCCGCATCCGCGCGAACAACTCCGGCAGTACGGCGGCCAGCTCGTGATGCCGCTCGGGGTGGAGGTTGTTGACGTACGAGCGGAAGCTGACGTCACCGTCCGCGCTGACGTCGACGTCGGTGGGCAGCCACTGGAACTGCTCCGAGAACTCGTACCGCGAGTAGTGGTCGGTCGGGTTCCGCCACGCCCGCTCGGGTGCCCCGCTCACCTCCCTCACCAGGCAGAACAGCGAGGGGTGGACCAGGTCGAGCACCTGGCCGTCGGACCCGGGATGCCAGTCCTGCTCCGCTTCGGGTACCTGTTCCAGCACCGAGACCGCCGCCCGCAGCCGGTCGGCCAGCTCGGTGTCGACCAGGGTGTCGGACTGCCAGACGCCGTCGACGGCGGACACCTCGGCGCCGGTCGCGGCATCCCGCAGCGCGGCGTAGTGCGCGAGTTCGGCGAGGACGTACCGCACCTGCGCCTCGGTCATGCCCTGGTCGATCGCCTCCCGCGTCCACCGCTCGGCGATCTCGGGGTCGTTCATCTTGTCGTACCAGCCGGGCTTCGCCCGGATGTGCGCGCTGCACTGCATCATCTGCAGCTCCCGCAGGGTGCGGGGTGTCGCGAACGCTGCGGAGCGGGACGCGTGAAAGGGCAGCGGGAAAGCAGGCAGGCCGGTCAACTGCGGTTCCTCCCGGTGGGGTCCGTGGCGGCGGGAAGCCTACGGCAACCCACCGACAGCCCGGCGCCGAGGCGGTGCGGCGGTGTCCTCGCTGGGCCTCGCCGGCCTGGTCGTCTCGGAAGGTCATCGTGTGGCACGGCAACGACTCGACGTGCTTCACGATCAGGCACGGCGGTGAGGTCAGGTTCAGCGACGAGGAACTGAACGTCCCGCCCGCTCGTCGGTACGACGGCACCAAGAGCTGCTGACGACCGGTGGCGCCGGTCCGTCGGCGCCACCGGCTTGCCGGACCGGGGGGCTCACGACATGCGGTGGGCCTCCGGATAGCGGTGGCTCGGTGCCGGCGGCGGGCCGGCGCGCAGCACGTGATCGACGAACGCGGTGACGTAGGCCGAGACGACGGCCAGCCCGCGATCACCGTCGATCGGCCCCAGCTGAGCCAATCCGTGCAGCGCCGCCGGGATGTAGTAGGCACCGTAGTCGGTGAAGTTGAAGTGCTCGGTGCCGGCGATCTCGTACCGGAAGCACGGGCCGCTGCTGGCCGACCGCAACGACCGGCTGGCGGTACGGATCGCGCGCTGGTCGGCGTCCTTCGGGTGGCACCGGCCGGCCAGGCAGTCGCCCGGCGTGCCCAGCAGCATCATCGGCGCGGTCAGCCCGGTGCCGACCACCGGCCCGTACGGGGTGCCGTCCAGATCGGCGGCCCCGGCGCAGTGCGGGTCGTCGTGGCAGGCCTGCAGCGAGGCGGCTCCACCGAAGGAGTGCCCGAGGTACACGACGTGCGTGGCATCGACGTGCCCCGCCAGCGCACCGCGCACTCCGGCCATCCGCGCGGCGGTGAAGCGGGCGTCACCGGCCCACACCGGTACCAGCCGGTCGCCGGCGGGCTGGCTGAAGTTCTGCGGATTGCCCCGCGCGGTGGCGCGTACCGGATGCCCGTGCAGCACGGTGAGGTTGGCGCTGTAGGTGGGGGTGACGCCGGCGACCAGGTAGCCGTGGCTGGCGAGATCCTCGGCGAGCGTGGCGAACTGCGGCGCGCTCAGCCCCATCCCGGGTTCCAGTACCACCAGCGGGAACCGGCCCGACGCCACCGGCGCTGCGACGATCGAATGGGTGCGTAGCGCGTCGAGCCGGTTGGCGAGCAGGCCGAACTGCAGCACCCCGGCCCAGTGGCCCGGCGCGTACGGTGCGGGCGGGCCCGCGGTGCCGGCCGGTGCCGGGTACCAGACCCAGACCGACAGCTCGCGGGGTCGTCCCGGTTCGGGGGCGAGCGGGTCGAGGCGGCCCGAATCGGTCCAGTCGAAGGCGGTGCGACCCACCCGGTACGGCCCGGTGGGCGGCGGCAGGGCCCGCGGCAGCACGTGCCGGACGCCGAGGTAGGTCACCGTGCCGGTCAGCGCCAGCACGATCGCGAGCGGCAGCGCGAGCAGCACCCGGGCGGCGGGATGCCGGCGACGGCGTACCGCCTGGGTCAGGAGCGCGACGAGACCCACCAGCACCGCGACCACGACCGTGAGGCGGGCGAGCCGGCCCCAGCCGGTGACCGGATAGTCGACCATGGCACCGATCCCGGCGCGCAGCCCGACCGCGACCGGCACGCTCGCGATCATCGCGTAGCCGGCACGGACCAGGGCCGGCCGGCGCCCGGAGCCATCGGGGATGGGGCGAAGGACGCCCAGGTAGGCGCCGGCCGGGAGGACCACGGTCAGCAGGCAGGCGGTACCGATGACGGTGCGGCCGATCGCCGCGGCCCAGGGCCGCGCGCCGAGGCCGTCGCCGAGCGCCTCGCCCAGCGTGAGTCCGGCCGAGACCGCGCCGCAGAGCAGCACCGCGGCGGACAGCCGGTGCCGGCGCAGCCCGTACCGGCCGCCGACGACGACCCGCCGCAGCCACCGCGCGGCGCGGGCCACCGCTCGTCCCGGCCGCCCGCGGGAGGCGGCCAGGCCGGCGACCGCGTCGAGCAGGCTGTCGGCCCAGTCCGGTGTGTTCGGGGTGCGCTGGGGTGTACCGCCGCGCCCGGCCAGTCTCAGCGCCCCGGCGGCCGTCGCGGCGACGAGCGTCACGACGGCGAGCGCCAGGATCAGCGCTCGACCGGTGTCGCCCCAACGGTTCTGGTGCGTCCGCAGACCGACCGCGATCCAGTCGACGGCCACGGTCGCCGCGACCAGCCCGACCAGCACTCGGCCGGCGCGAAGCAACTCGCCCGCCACCGCCGGATCGGAGCCCGCCGCGACGCCTGCGCGGTGGCCGACGATCCGCAGCACCAGTGCCGCGGCCAGCACCGGTACGAGCACCTGCGTGCCGGAGACCACCACGTCGTACGGGTCGTCCTGCCACGCGCTGTGCGCCCGCACCGCGCCGAGCTGCGTCGTGGTCCACGCGAACGCCGTGTACATCCCCGCCATCACGACGCAGCACCACGATGCGCGCCGCACCTCGCTCGCCAACCCGTCCCGAGCCATGCATGCCCTCCGCTCCGATTTAGTACGCGCCACGATAGTACGTGCCACGTAGTAGCGCAACGGGCGGCCGCCGTGGCAACTCGCCTCGGGTTCGCCCGAAGCGGGCTGCCGAGGCTCGCCACGCACGGGAACGGCTCCCGCCGGCCGATCGGCCGCGGTGTGTCGGAACGATGAGTTCGGGTGCCGGCCCGCGTCTGCACTGCGTACCCATCGCCTCGACCCGACGCGAGGCGCAGGATCCCCTGGTACGAAGTGGAGAGGGAGGCCAGGATGAGCGCTCCGATTCGGCTGTACATGTCGATGTCGCTGGACGGCTACATCGCCGGCCCCGACGATCGGCCCGGCCAGGAGCTCGGCCGCGACGGCGGCCGCCTGTTCAACTGGCTCGACGACCGGAGCTCCGACGGCCCGAGCGGCCAGGTGTACCGCGAGGCGCTGGCGACCGGCGCGGTGATCTCCGGCCGGCGGACCTTCGAACTGGCCGGGCGCTGGCAGGGCGACCATCACGACGGCGTGCCGATCCTCGTCCTGACGCATCGGGTGGACGACGGGGACGTGCCGCCCGGCCACGCGCGGTTCGTCACCGACGTCGACGACTGCGCGGCGCAGGCTCGCGCGGCCGCCGGGGATCGGCCGGTGCTGGTGCACGGGGCGAGCGCGGCGCAGTCGCTGCTGCGGGCCGGGCACCTCGACGAGATGGAGATCCATCTGGTTCAGGTACTGCTCGGGGATGGCCGACGGCTGTTCGACCATCCAGGTGGCGAGCACATCGAACTCGACCTCGTCCGGCGGCTCGACGACCGAGATGTCACGCACCTGCGCTACCGGGTGCGCCGCCCGGGGGAGACGGCATGAAGACGCTGTTCGTCAGCTACCGCGTCACCGACCTGGGCCGCTCGCTCGCCTTCTACCGCGCTCTCGGCTACGCCGAGCTGGGCCGGGTGGATCTTGGCGACGGCGGCCGGCTGGTGATCCTCAAGTTCCCCGACGAGCCGGCGGCCTCGCTCGAACTGGTGCACCGTGCCGGCGGTGGACCGGTCGAGGTGGGCAGCGGTTTCGACCACCTGGCGATCGAGGTGGACGCGCTGGCCGCCACCTTGGAGCGGTTGACCGGCGCGGGCCTGGAGCCGGGCCCGGTCGAGTACCCGGGTGGTCCGGACGGCCCGAAGACCTCCTGGCTCACCGACCCGGACGGCTACCGGCTCGAACTGGTGGAGTGGCCGCCGGACAGCCCCGAGGGCCTGACCACGGAGTTCTGAGCTCGCCGCGGGAGAGCGTCGTCGGGAGGCGGATCCGGCGCACCGGCGCTCGACGCTGTTCGTCCTGCTGGCCTGTTCCCGTTGCTGAAATATGTCGCCATAATGATCGTATGCGCGTTAAGGACCTTTCGTAGCGGAGGTTCTGGACCACTGCCGCGGCAGGGGAGGGCACATGCGTCGTCGATCGTGTGGTGTCGCACTGGTGGCCACGGCGCTCGTCGCCGTGGCCGCGGGCGCGGTCGGGGCGACTGCCGCCTCGGCCGCCACCCCGGAGCCGGTGATCGGGCACGCCGTGTTCAACGACCCGGCCGGCTCGGCGACCGCGCAGGACGCCGTGTTCACCCAACTGGCCGGGCTGATCGAGCGGGTACCGGCCGGGCAGGACATCGAGCTGACCACCTACGGCTTCGATGTCGTCGCCGGTGCCGGCGCGCCGGACCTCGCCGCCGACCTGATCGCCGCGTACCAGCGGGGAGTGCACGTCCGCGTCATCGTCGACCATGCCTCGGCGGCCAACGCCCCGGTCGACACCCTGCGCTCCGCGCTGGGCAGCGACGACACGGCCTCGTCGTACGTGGTCGACTGCAAGGACCAGTTCCCCGACGGGCCCGACCGGGGCTGCATCGGCACCCGCCAGTACCTGTGGCCGGGCACCAGCACGCCCACCAACGCCTACAACCACAACAAGTTCGCGCTGTTCTCACAGGTGGCGCTGGCGTCGGGCACCGTCTCCGACGTGGTCTACCAGGCGTCGGCCAACATCGGCAGCTGGGACTCCCAGAACGCCTACAACAACGCCTTCACCTACACCGACCCGCGCACCTACGGCTACTACGCCCAGTACTTCGACGATCTGCGCGACTACCGGCACAGCAGCACCGGCGACAACGACTACTACCGCGACTCCGGTACCGGCACCAGGTACCGGGTGTTCTTCTTCCCGCGCCACGAGCCGGCCGGTGCGAGCTTCACCGACTCGTCCAGCGACACGGTCTACAACATCCTGCGGTCGGTGGCGTGCACGCACACCAACCCGGACGGCTCGACGCACCAGACGCTCATCCGCGTCGCCAACTGGGCGCTGGACCGTACCGACGTGGCGCAGCAACTCGACACGTTGGCGCAGGACGGATGCTGGGTGGACGTGGTCTACAGCAACGTCAGTACCGGCGCCGACGCCGCGCTCAGCTCGACCAGGAATCTCCAGGTCACCAAGTGCGACTACAGCACCGACGGCCGGCGCATCCGGCTGCACTCGAAGTACCTGCTGATCAACGGCGGCATCACCGGGGATCCCGGCGCGCACCTGTGGACCGGCAGCCCCAACCTCGCCTGGGGTGAGCTGCGCCAGGCCGACGAGGCGATGCTTCGGGTGCTGGATCAGGGCAGCCACGACGAGTACCTCGCCGACTTCTGGCACGTGCGCGACACCTGTCGAGCCAACGGCGGCATCGTCAGGTAATCCCGGCCGGCCCGTCACACCGTGCGGCTCGACCGCTGCCCGTCCAGCCCCCAGGAGATGATCCGGCGCGGTGCGATCACGATGATCTCCCGCGAGAAGAACGGCAGCGGCGGCTCGTGGTCGGTCAGCGCGGTCGCCGAACCGCGGATCTCGATGCCGCGCACCGACCAGGGGTCGACCGAGACCACGTCGTCGACGACGAACGACACGGTGCTGCCACGCTGGATGTTCCGGAACTTCCTGGACTCGCCCAGCGCGTGACCGCCGATGATGATCGTGCCGGCCTCGGCGTCCACGAAGAACCCCACCGGATTGTTCTGTACCTGGCCCTCGGGAGAGACGGTGGCCAGCCGGCCGAGCCGCTGTCCCGCCAGATAGTCCTGCTCTGCCTGGGTGAAGACCATGCCCCGCATTCTGCGCTCCGGACACCGCTGTCAAGCAAGAGTGGAGACGTCCCGAGCCCGTTCGCGCTCTCCACCACGGGGTCTGGAGCCTCGGATGCTCGATCCTTCGGGTCCGGGAACGCCGCCGAGCCCGAAGCGACCGCGCCGGCGAGAGGACATTTGTACTGTCGGGTCGAGAACTTTCGAATCTGCCGCGCCGCGCCGTGTCTCCGCGATGCTGGTCGTTGTCGAAGGAGGAAGTCCCATGGTCGGCGCGGTGACGGTGGTCAAGTACGCGGGTGCGGCGGCGGTGGTGCTGCCGGGCTGGTTGCTGATCCGGCAGCTGGTCTCGGGCAGCCATCCGGTCGACATGCTGCGCCGCTGCTGGCGGCGCCCGGTGCCGGTCGCGGCGGTGGCGCTGGTCGTGCTGTTCGTCGCCATGGCCGTGGTGCAGACGGTGTACCCGCAGGTGCTGACCACGCTGCAGCGCGAGCCCGGCGGCGGCTGGTGGCGGTGTGGCACCGCCCTGCTGGTCCAGACGTCGGGGTGGGTGCAGTTGCTGTTCAACCTGGCCGCGCTGATCGTGGTGGCGCCGGTGGCCGCGCGGGTGTTCGGGTCGGTGCGGATGATCGTGACCTTCCTCGTCAGCGGAGTGGCCGCGCAGGCGGTGAGCATGGTCGCCGGCTGGTCGCCGACCGGCGGGGGAGACTCGGTGGCCATCTGCGGCCTCGTCGGCGCGCTGGCGGTCTGGTACCTGCTGCGGGGCAGTGACCTTCGACGCTGGTCGCTGTTGCTCGTCCCGATCGCCGGTGCGGTGCTGTGCCTGATCGCCAACAACCACGGAGTCGGGGTGCTGACCGGATGCCTGCTGGGCGCCGCCTACGCGCTGCCCGGCATCGGCCCCGACCGCGCCGGCGGGCACCGCGTCGCCGCACCTGCCGGCACCGCCACGCACTGACCCACCAACCCGAGGTTGCCGCGGCCGGACCGGCGTGCCTGGGCGTGCCGATCGTCGGGTGCGGTGATCGAGCAGCGTTTCGTCAATGCCGGGTCGAGGACTCCCGGACGATCAGTTCGGTCGGCGTGACCAGCGGTTCGGCGGGTGCCGCGGCGCCGCCGATCAGGTCGATGAGCAGGCGCACCGCCACCTCGCCCATGGCGTACATCGGTTGCCGCACGGTCGTCAGCGACGGTACGGCCAGTGCGGCGGCCGGGATGTCGTCGAATCCCACGACCGCGACGTCGTCGGGCACCCGGACGCCGTCCTCTCGCAGCCGGCGCAGCGCGGCGAGCGCGACCACGTCGCCGACCGCGAGAACCGCGTCGAGGTCGGGGTCGCGGGCCAGCAGTTCACCGGTCGCGTCATACGACCGGCGATCGCTCATGTCGGTGCGCAGGACCAGCTCGTCACGCAGTTCGATGCCGTGTTCGCGCAACGCTCGGCGCCAGCCGCGATCGCGTTCGGCGCAGAACGTGTACTCCGGGGGGCCGGTGATCACGCCGATGCGGCGGGCGCCGGTCTCGGCAAGGTGGCGGGCCACCTCGTACGCGCCGCGCTCGTTGGTGGTGGCCACCGACGGGAAGCGGGGACGGCTGACCCGGTCGTCGATCATCACGATCGGGAGGCCGCGTCGCTCGTGCAGCTCGGTCAGCGCGGGTAGGCCGCCGGGTGGTTCGATCGCGACGATGCCGTCGATCGCGTTGCTCTGCACCTGATGCAGGAACGCGGTGAGCGACTTCTCGCCGCGCGACAGGGTCTGCAGCACGAGAGTGAAGCCCCGCGCTTCGGCTTCGGCGGCGACGCCGCCGAGCACCTGGAGCATCCACGGCCACGCCAACGAGGACACCAGCAGTCCGACGGTGCGTTGGCTGCCTCGGGCGAGCCGCACGGCGCTGGCACTCGGGACGAATCCGAGGTTGCGGGCGGCGGCGCGAACCCGCGCGACGGCGCCCGCGCCGACGTCCGGATGGTCGTTGAGCGCCCGCGACGCGGTGGCCTTCGAGACTCCGGCGGCCGCGGCGACCTGAGCGATCGTCACCCGAGCCATCGGATCCTCCGCGAGGTCTCTGGAACCGGTCCCGGAACCGGTTCCAGAGGAACCTAGTCGCCCGCTGCGGCTGTTGTCAACGGACCGCCGCGCCGCACCGATCCGCCCGGACCGACCGGTCGATGTCGGCCATTGACGGCACGGCTGGTCGTAATTACGGTTGCGCCGAAACCTGCCGCCCATCGAGACGGAGTGCGTCATGCGTGGTCTACTACGAAGAGCAGTCGGGATCGTCGCGATTACCACCGCCGTGGTGTCCGTCGGAGCAATTCCGGTCCAGGCCGATACGGGCGCCGCCACGGTCACGCCCCTGGGCGAGCCGCTGCACAACCTCGCTGTGTACGGAGCCGCCTTCGGCTCGGCGGCGGACGGCCACGACTACGGCTACCTGGTCACCCGCGGAAACCCCGGCGCGCTGAACGTCGTCGACACCGGTACCGGCGCGTTGACGGCCAGTTTCGAGCTGCCCGGCGCGACCGGTTCGTGGGGCGGCACGGTCGTCGACGACGGCACCGTCTACCTCGCGGCCGACGCGAAGCTGTTCCGGTACCGGCCGGGCGCCGACCACGTCGAGGACCTCGGCGTCCCGCTGCCCGGCGAGACGACCGGCTGGCGAGCGGCCACCGACGGCCGCCGCGTCTTCGTCGGCACCTACCCCGGCGGGAAGCTCTACTCCTACGACCACGTCACCGGCCGGCTGCGCGACTACGGCCAGGTCTCGGCCGGCGAGCAGTACGTCCGCAGCGTCGCGGTGGCGCGCGGCAAGGTGTACGCCGGGCTCGGCACGACCGCGAAGCTGGTCCAGGTCGACATCGAAACCGGTGCGCGACAGGAGATCCCGCTGCCGGAGCGGTACCGCTCCGAGACGTTCGTGTACGACCTGAACGCCGCGCACGGGCACGTCGTCGCCCGGGTGGCCAACAGCAACCGGATGCTCGTCTACGACCTCGGCACCGGCCGGTGGGTGGCCGACCTCGGTACCGGCAAGGGCGTCGACGCCTCGCCGCCCGACTCGGCCGACAACGTCTACTACGTGGCCGGCGACGGCCGGCTGACCTCCTACAACCTGCGTACCGGTGCGGTGCGGGCGACGGGGCTCGCCGGGATGGGCAGCGCCCGCGGCTTCGGCTGGACCCACCTGGACACCACCGAGTTTCCCGGACGGACACTGGTCACCGCCGACTTCAGCGCCCATCTCACCTACTACAACCCGACCACCGGCGCGTCGAAGGTGGTGTCCACCCCGGTACCGGGGCGGCCGGCGCAACTGCAGACCCTGCATACCGGGCCGGACGGCCGGATCTACGCCAGCGCCTATCCCAGCGGTGGGCTGACCGCCTACGACCCGGCAACCGGTACGTTCCAGGAGAACCCGGTGATCGGCCAGGTCGAAGGTTTCGGCAACTGGCGCGGCAAGGTCTACGCGGGCGTCTACCCCGGGGCACACCTGTACGAGTTCGATCCGTCGTCCCCGGTCGTCAAGGGCAGCAACCCGCGCGAGTTCACCGCGCTGACCGCCGACCACCAGGACCGGCCGTTCGCCATCACCGGCGCGGGCGACCGGCTCGCCGTCGGCACGATCCCCGAGTACGGGCAGCTCGGCGGGGCCCTCGCCCTGGTCGATCCGGCAACCGGTGACAAGAGCGTGTACCGCAACGTGGTGCCGGACCAGAGCGTCTCCGCGCTCGCCTACACCGGTGGCCTGATCTACGGCGGTACCAGCGTCTGGGGCGGTCTCGGGTCGACCCCGACGCAGACCGAGGCGAAGCTGTTCGCCTTCGATCCCGCCACCGGAACCAAGGTCTGGGAGGGCGTGCCGGTACCCGGGGAGAAGGCGATCACGAAGCTGATCGTCGGGCCGGACGGACACCTGTGGGGCGGGACCTCGGGCAGCCTGTTCGAGTTCGATCCGGTCAGCCGCACCGTGTTGCGCACCATCGAGATCGTGCCGTTCGACTGGAACGTGGACCACGTCTGGCGCAGCGTGCACCTCGCCTTCGCGCCGGACGGTTCGCTGTGCGGCAACTTCCGCGCCACCATCGCCTGCGTCGACACCGCCACCGGATCGGTGCAGACCCTCGTCACCGACGCCGACGACGTGTGGACGATGGGTTCCGACGGCACCATCTACTTCGGCCGCGGCAGCGAGCTGTACCAGCTCGTCCGGAACTGATCGCCGGCCTGCCGCAGGCCAACCCCACGTCGGGGCCGGAGAGCGCGGGAGTTCTCCGGCCCCGACGGGCGGGATCTCAGGGGCGCGGATCCGGGCGGTGGCGATCGAGGGTGGCCCGGAGCTGGCCGAGCCACTCGATGCCCAGCGCCGACCCGTTCGGCAGGTGGTCGTCGCGATCCCAGCGCCACGCGGTGGCCAGCGCCAGCGCCAGCGACCGGCAGTCGCGCAGCAGCGTGCGATCCGCGTCGGGATAGTGGTCGGCGACCTCGTCCGGCGCGTGGGCCAGGTCGAACTCGACCGGCCCGCGGCAGCACGTCTCGAGGTCGACGAACCGCATGCCGTCCGGCGTCGCCAGCACGTTGCCGGGGTGCGGCTCGCCGTGCAGCAGTTGGTCGGCCCCCGCCCGCCCGGTGACCGATCGTCGCAGGTCCCGGAGCGCTTCGCCGAGAAACACCCGGTCGGCGTCGGACATCGCCGGTGTCCGCGCGGGGCTGGCCACGAGCCGTTGCGCCTGATCGACCCGGTCGGTGAAGTGCGGTGCGGCCACCTCGACGCGGCGCAGCCCGGCGTGCAGCCGATGCAACGCGTCGGCGTACTCGGCCGGTGCGTCCTCCGGCCGCCGTACGGAGGGGTAGTAGGTCCACAGCGTGACCACGAAGCCGGCCCGCGGGTACGGCCGCGGCGGCACCCGCGGATCGGGCGCGGCCACCGGGCTGCCGGTCGCGGCGAGCCGTTGCGCCAGGTCGAGCTCGAACGGGGCGGCCAGGTGGCCCTCCGGCGCCACCTGAGCCAGCACGTCACAGGGCAGCAGCCGCAGCGTGATCCGGTTGGAGTCCTGCAGCACGGTCGTCTCGTCGACCGGCAACCCCAGCTCGGTCGCCGTCGCGACACCGGCGGCCACCGCGTCCCGGCGGTCTGCTGCTCTCATCGCTCGCCTCTCCTCGCCGGGTCTACGCGCCTGCCACGAGCCACGTGGCCCCGCTGCCAGCCGCACACCGCGACGCACTCTACGACGCGGAACCCGTCGCTGGCACCGGATTTCGGCGCCCTCCGCGAGCAGGTACGGGTTCGGCGGCCGAGACCCTGCACTACCGGTCCGGTGCCGAGCGTCGAGTCGGCAGCCGGTCCCCACGGCCTTGTTGGATCGCTCGTCCCCCTGGCAAGATGCGTCAGTCCTATCGCATGATCACTAGGGGAATCATGTCCAGAGGTCGGATCGCCCGCCGGGTTCTCGTTCCGCTGTCCGTCGCCGCCCTCGGCCTCGGCATGATGAGTGCGCCCGCATCGGCCAGCGACTACGTGTGCACGTCGGGATGCGCCGGCGAGGCCAAGTTCGAACCGGTCGGCGAGCACTTCTACATCGCGGACCTCAAGGCGGACGGGCACTCCGTGGTCGTGCGCTACGTGCGGCACGACATCTGCAGTCCGGTCACCGGCCGGTGCCAGGTCAACCTCGCGTGGAACCACAACGGCGCCAACTCGGTGCCGGTCGACCACAACATGAACATCGCCGAGGGCGTCGAGGTCGACTGGAACGTCTGCCTCGGTGAGTACGGCTCGCAGACGATCCTGTACGACACCTGCCATGCCAAGGTGGTCAGCCACGCCTGACGCGGGACGGCACCGACCCTCCCAGCGCGTGGCCGCCCGGGCGCTGCCGGGCCGCCAACCGCGCGCGGGTCAGCCGGTGGCGTCGGCGGCGGCGCGGCCGGCGGTACGGCCGCCGAACAGGCAGCCGCCCAGGAAGGTGCCCTCCAGCGAGCGGTAGCCGTGCATGCCGCCGCCGCCGAAACCGGCGACCTCACCCGCCGCGTACAGGCCGGGCAGCGGGGTGCCGTCGGCGCGCAGCACCCGGCCGGACAGGTCGGTCTGCAGGCCGCCGAGCGTCTTGCGGGTCAGGATGTTGAGCCGCACCGCGATCAGCGGCCCCGCCTTGGGGTCGAGGA
Source organism: Actinocatenispora comari (assembly GCF_017312725.1). Taxonomy (GTDB): domain Bacteria; phylum Actinomycetota; class Actinomycetes; order Mycobacteriales; family Micromonosporaceae; genus Actinocatenispora; species Actinocatenispora comari. Next base: position 159,574 of record NZ_BOPO01000055.1, read on the forward strand.
TCCGGTGCGGCGTGGCCACCCGCGACAGCCGGTCCCCGCGGTAGCGCCGGGCCACGTGGATCGCCGCCACCTGCGCATCCTTCGTGTACGGGTTGGCCAGCTGCAGGTCGCGCGCCACGATGGCGTCGTGCAGCGGGCCGACCGACAGCAGCGGCTCGTCGGTGAGCCGGTTCATCCCGTCGACCAGCTTGGTCAGCGAGTCGGCCACCACGAAGTCGGCGCCGCGCTGCTTGAACGCCTCGACCGGCGCCGGCGCGCCCGGCAACACCCGGGACAGCGTCGTCGGGATGGACTTACCGGTCAGGTCCGGGTTCTGCTCGGAGCCCGACAGCGCGAACTCCTTCTCGATGATCTTCTGGGTCAGCACGAACCAGGAGTGGTCGTGGCCGGACTCGCCGATCGCGGCGAGGGTGGCGAGCGTGTCGAACCCGGGGAAGTTGGGTGCGCCGAACCGGCGACCGGTCGCATCGAACCACAGCGACGACGGGCCCGGCAGGATCCGGATGCCGTGCCGGTGCCAGATCGGGTCCCAGTTGCGGATGCCCTCGGTGTAGTGCCACATCCGGTCCCGGTTGACGATGCGACCGCCGGCCTGCTCGGTGATGCCGAGCATCCGGCCGTCCACGTGTTCCGGTACGCCGCTGATCATGTTCTTCGGCGCCGGACCGAGCCGCGCCGGCCAGTTCGCCCGGACCAGGTCGTGATCGGCGCCGATGCCGCCGGAGGTGACCAGCACGACCGGGGCGTGCAGCTCGAACTCGCCGGCCGCGTCCCGCGACGAGCGGGTCCCGCGGGCCGCGTCGCTGTCGGCGAGCAGCGTGCCGCGCACCCCGTCGACCGCGCCGCCGGTGACGGTCAGCGCGTCCACCTGGTGCCGGAACCGCAGCGACACCAGCCCCGCGTCGACGGCTTCGCGCACCAGCCGGACGAACGGCGCCACCACGCCCGGCCCGGTACCCCAGGTGACGTGGAAGCGTGGCACCGAGTTGCCGTGGCCGGTGGCGAGCGAGCCGCCCCGCTCGGCCCAGCCGACGATCGGGAACCAGCGCACTCCGAGCCCGTGCAGCCAGGACCGCTTCTCCCCGGCGGCGAACTGCAGGTACGCCTCGGCCCAGCGAGACGCCCAGTGGTCCTCGCCGAGCGGGTCGGCGACGCCGCGGTCGAACCCGGCCGTACCGGCCCAGTCGCTGCGGGCCAGCTCGTACGAGTCGCGCACGCCCAGCCGCCGCTGCTCCGGCGAGTCGACCAGGAACAGGCCGCCGAACGACCAGTGCGCCTGCCCACCCAGGCCGGACTCCGGCTCCTGGTCGAGCAGCAGCACCCGGCGGCCGGCGGCGGCCAGCTCGGCGGTGGCCACCAGCCCGGCCAGCCCGGCACCCACCACGATCGCGATCGCGTCCGCGTCCGCCATCCGTCGCCTCCTTCGCCCCGCCACTGGAAGCCTGACGTTACCCGCCAGTACCCCGAGCGGCGTGCCCGACGGGCTACGGGTTGGCCGGGGCGGGGGTGGCGAACTCGGGGGCCACCTCGGCCAGGTACTTGTTGGCCTCGTCCGGGTCGAGCATCCAGCCGAGGTCGGACGGGGTGGTGTAGCCGTAGGCGATGCGGGCGGCGATGACCGGCTTGCCCGCCTCGTGCCCGGCCTGCGCCGCGGCCAGGATGCGGCCGACGTGCTCGGGCGGCTCCTGGCCCAGCATCGCGTTGGTGAACACGGTCGGGTGCTTCGCGTAGTTCCAGTAGTCGTCGAAGGTGGCCTGCATCCACGCCTCGTCGTACCGGCCGTCGGCGTTGTCGATGATGTGCCGGGCGTAGATGTGCGCCGAGTGCGCGGCGTTGTTGGCGCCCTGCCCGGTGATCGGGTCGTTCGCGACGACCACGTCGCCCATGCCCAGCACCAGCCCGCCGGACGGCAGGTGCCCGATCGGGTGCCGCACGGTCGGGGTGTACCCGCCGATCAGGCTCGGCCGCGGGTCGGTGATCTCGATGTCGCCGGCCAGGTCGGCCTCCCACGGCACGTACTCGCGCATCGCCCGCACTATCCGGTCCAGGTGCTCGGTCGGCGACAGCCGCTCCCGCCAGGCGTGGAAGCCCAGCGGTCCCTCCGGGAAGCCGGCGAACAGCAGGATGTTGCACGGCTGCATGCCGTCCCCGTCGACGGTCAGCCCCGGCATGTTGAAGAACTCGCCGACGCCGGCGATGTTGGCGAACGACACCGCCCAGTCCTGGTACTCCGGGTCGAAGGTCATGCCGCGGGTGTAGATGCACGACAGCGCCCGCTGCGGCCGGTCGTACGGCGAGCGGGACGCGTCCCGGTCGAACAGCCCCACCAGCTCGCCCTTGCCGGCCGCGACGATGGTCAGGTCGTACCGGCCGAGGGCGGTGAGGCTGTCCAGATCCGAGGTCATCACGCCCTGGTAGATCACCGTGCCGCCGCGGTTCTCGAACTCGGCGAGCCAGCTGGACATCTTGATCCGCTGGTCGACGCTCTGGGTGTAGTGCTCCCACGGCCCGGTGAACCGGATCGCCCGGGTGAACGGCGTGACCTCGGTGCGCAGCCACGGCGGCGCCGCCTCACCGGTGGTCTGCCGGGCATCGGGGTAGCCGTCCGGCGGCAGCCCCAGGTTGTAGCGCTGCGCGGTCAGCTTCGGGCACTGCTCCTCCCAGAAGTTCAGCCCCAGATCGCGTTCGATCTGCAACGCCGGCTGGAACATGCACTGGGTGGAGGTGGGCGAGCCGCCGCGGATCTCCTCCGGGGTGCGCGCGCTCATGATGGTCACGTCCATGCCGGCGGCGAGCAGGTTCAGGCCGAGCTGCAGCCCGGACTGGCCGGCGCCGACGATGAGAATGTGGGGCATCCCGGAGCCTCCTTGAGGGGTGGATGGGTACGGGTCAGCGCAGCGCCGGCGCCATCGGGCGGGGCGGCGCCGGCCGCGCGGTGCGGGCCATGCTGTGCTCCACCACGCCGACCAGCGCGCCGGCCACCTGGGCGCGGTCCCGGGCGTCGAACGCGCACAGCGGTACCGACTCGTGCAGCGACAGCGCCTGGCGCACCGCGTCGAGCCGGTGCGTCTGCTCGCCGTGGAACATGTTCACGCCCACCACGAACGGCACCGTCGAGTCGTTCTCGAAGTAGTTGACCGCGGCGAACGACCGGTCCAGGTGCCGGGTGTCGACCAGCACCAGCGCGCCGGACGCGCCCCGGCACAGGTCGTCCCACATCGGCCAGAAGCGCTGCTGGCCCGGCGTCCCGAACAGGTACAGCACCAGGTCGTCGGCCAGCGTGCGGCGGCCGAAGTCCATCGCCACCGTGGTGGTGGACTTGTCGCTGTCCGGCTCCAGCGGGTCGTCCAGGGTGCCCGCGGTGGTCATCCACGCCTCGGTGTTGATCGGCGGGATCTCGCTGATCGCGCTGACCAGCGTGGTCTTCCCGGCGCCGAACCCGCCGGCCACGACGATCTTCGCGGTCGTCGTCGAGTGCTCAGGCGAGTGCGCGGAGACCATCACGGACCCTCTCCAGAAGACGCCGGTCGAACGGGGAACCATAGGTCTCCGCGTGCACCCGGACCCGCTGTGCGGCGGCCAGGTCGGACACGATGACCCGGGTGACGCCGAGCGAGAGCCCGCTCAGCGCGGACAGCTCGGCGACCGAGCAGCCGTCCCGGGCCTGCTCGTACAGCGTGCGTGCCTCGGGCAGCATGGCCGCGGCGAGGCCCGGGTCGTAGTAGGGCACGGTGACGAGCGTGTGCACCAGCAGCCGGTGCCGGGTGACGGTGCGCCCGCCGGTGAGCACGTACGGCCGGACCTTCGGATGGGTGCGCGGTGTGGCCACGAAGACGGCTCCCCTGGCTATGCGCCGGCCGGGCCGGGTGATCCGGCGACCGACGGCGTGGTCCTCAACTGCGGTGACAGCGCGTGCGAGGCGCTGCCGAACAGGTGCGTCATGTTGTACGCCACGACCCGCAGGTCGGCGTCCGGGGTGGCCGCGACGATCACGCCGGACGCCTCGTCGATGCGCATCAGCAGCAGGTGCCCGCCGGCGAGCCGCAACGTCATGTACTCGCAGTCGCCCAGCGCGAGCAGCGCCGAGGTGCGGGATGCCATCGACAGCAGCCCGGCCGACAACGCGGACAGCGAGTCGCCCAGGTCGCGGTCGACCGACGCCGACGTCACCAGCCGCAGCCCGTCCAGCGAGGTGACGACGACGTGCGTCACCCCGGGGCTGTCGGCCATGAACTGCTCCAGCAGCCAGCGCAGCTGCTCCTTGTCGGTCATCCTCGGTCACTCTCTGCTCGGCTCGTACCGTCGGCGAAGGCGGCGACATCGTCCGCCCAGGAGCCGAGGTGTTCGCGATGGTGCGCCGGTGGCGGCTCCGGCAGGCTCGGTCGGCCGGCGTCGGCGTCGGTCTCGCGCAGGCTGGCGGACACTCGCTGCGGCAGTTCGTCCGGCTCGCCGGCCTCCGCGGCCGGCGGCAGCCCGGTCGCGGCCAGCTGCCGGGCCGACATGCTCGGCCAGCCCGAGTCGGCCGCCCGGTCGGCGCTGCCCGCGCCGGCACGGCTGGGCTCGGACGACGCGTCGGCGACCGAGTTCGGCGTCGGCTGCGGCACCAGGCGAACCGGCGCGTCGGTGCGGGTGGCCGGGGCGCCGGCCGGGAACGCGCCGGGCAGCACGGTACCGGTGGGGCTCGCCACCGGCAGCTCGACCAGCAGCCGCTCCGGCACCGCGACGGTGGCGGTGGTACCGCCTGCCGGCCGGGAGGCCAGCCGCACCGTCAGGCCGTGCGCCGCGGCCAGCCGGCGCACCGCGACCAGCCCGATCCGCGCCGTACCGCGCTGGCGCACCGCGGCCGGCGTCGGCCCCCCGTCGAGCATGCTGTTCCAGCCGGCCAGGTCGGCGTCGGACAGCCCGACGCCGTGGTCCTCGACCCGGATCAGCGCGCTGCCGGTGTCGGTCAGGTGGGTCGAGACGGTCACGGTCGCCTGCGGCGGCGAGAGCCGGGTGGCGTTGTCCATCAGCTCGGTCAGCACCCGGATCACGTCGTCCGCGGCGAACTGGACGATGCCCAGCTCGACGGTGCGGCCGAGCTGCACCCGCGGGTAGTACTCGACGGCGGAGGCCGCCGCCCGCAGCACGTCGATCAGCGCCGTGGTCTGCGGATTGGCGTCCTCGACGGTCACCCCGCAGAGCACCTGGCCCAGCTCGGCCTGCCGCCGGGCGAGCGTGAGCGCGTGGTCGATCCGGTACAGCTGGGCGAGGCGTTCCGGGTCCTGCTCGCGCTCCTCCAGCGCCTCCAGGCTGTCGCGGGCCGGGCCGAGCAGCGCGGCCAACCGCACCGCGAGGATCGGCAGCACCTCCGCGGCGCCGGGCTCGCCGTCGGCCTGGCCGCGCTGCGGTGACGCCTCCTCGACCACGCCGGCCGGCGCCGCCAGGTCGGTGGGCGGCTGTGCGAAGGCTCGGCCGGCGTCCGACGGCGCCGGCGTCCGGTCGGCGGGCGCGACGATCGGACCGCCGGACACCGGGCGATCGGCCGGCGGCGCACCCAGCGACCCACCCGACGCCGCGATCAGCGAACCGCTCGTGCCCGCGGCCGGCAGGCCGCTCACGGAGGTGGCCGGCGGAGCGCCCGATGCGGTGGCCGGCGGTGGGCTCGGTGGGGTGGCAACGGGACCGGCCGGCGGCTGTGGCCAGCCCGCCGACTGCGGCCAGCCGGGCCGGTCGGCCGCGCCCGCGGCGGTGGCCGGACCGTTGGCGGCCGGCTCGGTGGACCGGTAGGCATCGGCCGGGTCCGCCCGGTTCGCCGGATCGTGACCCACGATCGGGATCGACTGTGTCACGTCGATGTCCATCGACGGCATCGTCGGCGCCGGCCCGGTCGGCGCCGGTGGTGGGACCGGGGTAGGGGTGACCGCCTCGTGCGTCGCCGCCCGGCGGGAGCGCCGGCGTCGCCATCTCAGCATGGCTGCGACCCTGGCTCGTGCACGCCTACCTCCCCGGACACGCGGTATCAGGTCGACCGCTCCAGCTGATGAGCACTGTGCGGTTTCGAACGATATCGCATCGATCGTTGTCGCTGCGATATCGGTGTACCGAACACCCGGCCAGCGGGATTCGCCGTCGTCGGTTGCCGGAAAACCGTCGTACGGCTCGGCTAGGTTCCGTCGCATGTTCGATCACATCGGGATTCAGGTGGCCGACGTCGAGGCCACGGTGGCGTTCTACCTGCGTGTCTTCGCACCGCTCGGCATGCGGGAGACGAAGCGCTTCGAGCACGACGGTGCGCTGATCGTGGCGCTGGCCACCGGCGACAACCCGGCGTTGTGGTTCTCCCCGGCCCAGGGTGCCGAGACCAGGGAGCTGCACGTCGCGTTCCCGGCCGCCGACCGCGCGGCGATCGACGCCGTGCATGCCGCCGCCCTCGACGCCGGCGTCGAGGTGCTGCACGCGCCGCGCGAGTGGCCGGAGTACCACCCCGGCTACTACGCGGTGTTCCTGCGCGACCCGGACGGCCACAACGTCGAGGCGGTCACGCACGGTGCGCCGCCCGCCCCGTCCGCCTGACGCGAACTCCGTCCCGCCGCCGTGGCCCGTCCTGGGGACACGGCGGCTGTTCGCGTCCGGATCGTGCCGGCCCGCTGATGCAACCGGATCCTGGTGGCCACCGTCGGAAGGGGGGACGGGGCACGAGGAGGAGATGTGGTCGATGGCGAGGCCGCGGCCGGCGAGCGCCGGTTCCGCGACTACGTCACCGACCCACCACCATCCACTGTGGACATCGAGCTGGCGGTGCGGACGGCGTACCGGACGCGTCGGCGCAGGGTGGCCGTGGCAGCCGGGGCCGCGGTGGTGGCGCTGCTGGTGGGCGCCGGGGTCGCCGGTGCGACCGTGATCCGTGGTGGCACCCACGGTGCCGACCCGGCGACCACCCCGTCGCCCGCGGTGTCCACCGCGCCCAGCACGTTCGACCCGACGGTGCAGACGTTGACGGTGGGTGCCACCGGGGGCCGCTTGACGAACGTGAGCGTCGAGGTCACCGCCGAGATGCAGGCCCTGAGCGCGGGGTACGACGCCGCGTCGACTGCGTCGACCGACACGCCGAAGGACCACGTGTCGGTCAAGATCTACCCGGGTGGCTCGCGGTACGGCGCGGAGGTCGCCGGCCGGGGAAGGCCGGTGGCCCCGGTGCACGGTCGGCCGGCGCGCTGCCTCACCGCGGCCGGGAAACCGTGCCAGTTGTTCGCCTTCCAGTACCTGCCCGGGGCGTGGGGGACCGTCGGATCTCCGCCCGGAGACCCGGATCCCCTGGCGGAGAGCCGGATCCGGGCACTGGCGAGGACCGTTCATCTGACCCGCCCGCGACCGATGACCGCGCCGTTCCGGCTCACCGGGCAGTTCGCCGGATGGACGCCGACGGCGACCTCGACGAACCGGGCGGTGCGAAGCGGCCGGCTGTCGCTGGTGCGCCCGGGTGGCTCGAACCGCCTGGGCCGCTACGACGTCGACCTCGTGGTGCGCGCGCACGACCCGGCGCGGGACGGGACCAACACGACCGTCGACGGGTGCCCGGCCGACCTGTTCGGCGACACGGACGGCAGCAGCGGACTGGACGTGTACCGGCCGGACGGCACCTCGGTGAGCATCCGGCTGGCGTCCGGGGTGCACCTCGATCTGCGCCAGTTCTACCGGGCCGTGCACGTGGTGGACCGCCCCGGCGACGTCGTCACCTGGTTGGCGCCCCTGCCCTAGGCGGGCGGCCCCGCCCCCGGTGCGGCCGGGCCACCTCGGCCCGGCCGCGCGAGCCGTTCCACGGGGCTCGATCTCGCGCCCGGCGCGGTCGGTCGGCGGTGCCGGCGGGCGCGGGTGCCGGGCGGTGGTGCGGCTCGGGGGTCAGGAGGCCGGCTCGAACAGGGTCCAGAGGCCCTCGGAGACGACCTCGGCGGTGCCGTCGGCGACCCGGACGGCGGACTCGTCGTCGATCGCGTACGTCGGGACCGGCAGCTTGCCGGCCCAGGTTTGCGCGTTGTGCCGGGACGCGTCCGGGTGGTGTTCGTGCTCGAAGTGCGGGATCACGGCGAAGTCGACCAGGCCGGCGCCCCGGGCGGTGACGAAGGTGCGCTCGGCGACCCCGTCGGGGGTGGGGAACGTGAGGTGTTCCGTGCTGAGCGGGCTGCCGGTGCCGTGCGGCGGTTCCGGATAGGTCTCGCCGAACAGCGCGGTCGCGGCCATCGACCCGGCGCTGACGCCGACGTAGACGGTCTCCGGCAGCGACGGCAGCACGTCGGCCAGCCCCGACCGGCGCATCCAGTACGACAGGTAGAGCGGGTCGCCGCCCCAGACCAGCAGCGCGTCGGCGGCCCGGACCGTCTCGGTCCACACGCCCTCGTCGATGCTGGGCAGGGCGGTGAGTTCGAGTATTCCCAACGACTTCCAACCCAGGTCGCACAGCGGGCCCTGGGTCTGGCCGCGGATCAGCCGGCCGGCCAGCTCGGCCCCGCCGGGGAACGGGTAGATCCCGGTGGGTACGCACAGGGCGCGGGAGTCGCTGATCGGTTTGCCCAGCAACTCGACCAAGGTGTCGCGGATGGTGGCGTTCTGGATGCCGGCGGAGGTGAGCAGCAGCCTCATCCGGCCCAGCCTTCCCGACCGGGTGCGGTTCGTCCAGACCCGCAGGGCACGTGTCGCGCGCCCGGTGCCGGAACGGGGGCGCTCACGACTCGGTGGGAAGGAAGCGGGCGAGGACGCGGTCGACCTGTACGGCGGTCTCCTCCGGCGTCGGTGCCGGTGCCACGCCGAACAGCCGGCGCCGGTGCGGTTCGCCGAGCAGCCCGGCGAACAGGTCCTCGGCGGTCGAGTCGAGTTCGGCGTCGGTTGCGTCGGGCAGGCACGGCGGCAGCAGGGCGCGCAGCATCTCGATGTAGCGGTGCGGCCCGTTGTCGTACAGCCGCTCGGCGATCTCCGGGAAATGCCCGGCTTCGGCGATCATCAGCCGCTTCATCCCGACCGCCTCGTCGGTCAGCAGCGCGCCGAGCAGGGTACGGGAGAAGTCGCGCAGGTCGTCTCGGCCGGTGGGGGAGTCGGGGGCCGGCAGCGCGGCGAGCACCTGGTCGCTCAGCCGGCGTACCACGGCGACGAACAGGTCGGCCTTGTCGCCCACCGTGTCGTAGATGGTGCGCTTCGCGACGTGCGCTTCGGCGGCGACGGCGTCGATGGTGGTACGGCCGAAGCCCAGGCGCAGGAACAGCTGTTGTGCGGTGGCCAGCAGTGCGTCCCGGCGGGCGGCGCGCTCGGCCTCCGGCGGTCGCCCGCGACGTGCGGGGCGGCGGGCACGGGTTGTGGTCACGGTCTCCATCCCGGTTCGAGGGGGCCGCTTGCCGGCCGACCACCCGGATAGATAATGTCACGGCATCGTTTCATTACCGAGTCGTGCTCCATCCGGTGACCCCGGTGGGCGTGAGAGGACTGCCGTGGCGAGGCGGAAATCCGGCGCGAGTGACAAACCCGACGTCGAGCAGCTGACCGAGTTCTACCGGCGGATGCTGCTGGTCCGACGCTTCGAGGAGCGTACCGCGCGCGCCTACACCGAGGCCAAGATCGGTGGCTACTGCCACCTCAACCTTGGCGAGGAGGCCACCGTCGTCGGCCTGATGGACGGCATCGAGGCGCGCGACTACCTGTTCGTCAGCTACCGCGACCACGGGTACGCGCTGCTGCGCGGGATGGACCCGGGCCGGGTGATGGCCGAGCTGTACGGGCGCTCCGACGGCGTCTCGCGCGGCTGGGGCGGCTCGATGCACCTGTTCGACGTCGAGACCCGCCAACTCGGTGGGTACGGCATCGTCGGTGGCCAGTTGCCGCTCGCGACCGGCGCGGCGCTGGCGTTGCAGTACAAGGAGACCGACGAGATCGTGCTGTGCCAGCTCGGCGACGGTGCGACCAACATCGGTGCGTTCCACGAGGCGCTGAACATCGCCGCGCTCTGGCAGTTGCCGATCGTGTTCGCGGTGGTCAACAACGCGCTCGGGATGGGCACCACGGTCGAGATGTCCTCGGCCGAGCCGGAGCTGTACAAGCGCGGTGCCGCCTACCGGATGGCCTCGGCCCGGGTGGACGGCAACGACGTGACCGCGGTCCGTGACGCGATGCGGGAGGCCGCCGCGCACGCCCGGTCCGGCAAGGGCCCGTTCCTGCTGGAGGCGACGGTCGGTCGACTGCGCGGTCACTCGGTGGTCGACCCGGCGGCGTACCGGTCGGCCGAGGAGGTCGCCGCGGTGCGCAAGGCCGACCCGGTGCTCGCGTTGCACGCGCAGTTGCAGGCCGCGGGCGTGGGCGACGAGTCGCTCGCCGCGATCGAGCAGGACGTGACCACCGTGGTGACCAAGGCGGTCGAGTTCGCCGAGTCGAGCCCGAAGCCCGAGGTCGGCACGCTGTTCGACTACACGTACGCGAGCCCGGTGCCCAACGACACCCGACGTCGACCGGCCGAGCCGCTCTTCCCCGAGGTGGTGGCGAAGTGACCGCGCCGACCGATGTTGCCCCGGCTGCGGGCACCACGACGATGAGCTACCGGCAGGCGCTGCACGACACGCTGCGCGCCGAGCTGCTGCGGGACGAGAACGTCCTGCTGATGGGCGAGGAGATCGGCCGCTTCGAGGGGTCGTACAAGATCACCGCCGGGCTGCTGGACGAGTTCGGGCCGAAGCGGGTCAAGGACACCCCGATCGCCGAGGAAGGCTTCACCGGCGCCGCGGTGGGTGCCGCGATGCTGGGCCTGCGGCCGGTCGTCGAGGTCATGACGATCAACTTCTCGCTGCTGGCGTTGGACCAGATCATCAACCACGCGGCGAAGATCTACGGCATGTTCGGCGGCCAGGCCAAGGTGCCGCTGGTGATCCGTACGCCGGGTGGCGGCGGCCAGCAGCTCGCCGCGACGCACTCGCAGAACGTCGAGCTGTTCTACGCGTTCACCCCCGGCCTGAAGGTCGTCGCGCCGTCGAACCCGGCGGACGCGAAGGGGCTGCTGCTCGCCGCGATCCGCGACGACGACCCGGTGCTGTTCCTGGAGAACCTCGCGCTGTACAACACCAAGGGCGAGGTGCCGACCGACGACACGCCGATCGAGATCGGTCGCGCCGCGATCAGCCGGCCCGGTACCGACATCACCCTGATCGGCTACTCGCGTACCGCCCGGATGGCGCTGGAGGCCGCGGACCGGTTGGCCGCCAAGGGTTTCAGCGCCGAGGTGGTCGACCTGCGCAGCCTGCGTCCGCTGGACCGGCAGACGGTCGTCGAGTCGGTCCGCAGGACCAGCTGTGCGGTGGTGGTCGAGGACGACTGGCTGACGTACGGGATCGGCGCGGAGGTGGCCGCGTCCATCTCCGACGGCGCGTTCGACTGGCTGGACGCGCCGGTGCGCCGGGTGGCGATGGCCGAGGTCCCGCTGCCGTACGCGAAGTCGCTGGAGACCGCCGCGCTGCCCGCGGTGGACGACATCGTCGTCGCCGCCGAGCAGACCCTGCGCGCCACCGGCCGCGGCTGACACCACTGGATCGTCGGCGAGACCGTCCAGTGTGGATGGTGAGCGCCGCGTCGAGACGGAGAACACGATGGACATCCTGATGCCGCGCCTGTCCGACACGATGGAGGAAGGCGTCGTCGCGAGCTGGCACGCCAAGGTCGGCGACGAGGTGCATGCCGGCGAGATCCTGGTGGAGATCGAGACCGACAAGGCGCTGATGGAGCACGAGTCCTATCAGGACGGTGTGCTCACCGAGATCCTGGTGCCGGAGGGCGGTTCGGCCGACATCGGTGCGCCGATCGGCCGGATGCGGGTCGCCGGAGAGCCGGAGCAGGCCGCCGCGACACCGGCCGGAGCCGCCGAGGGGTCGGCGCCGGCCCAGCCCGCCGCGGCCACCACACCGTCCACACCGGACACCGCCGCGGCGAGCGCGGCCACGCCGGCGCCGGTCGCCGAGCCGGCTGCCGGTGCCGATGGCGCCCGGGTTCGCGCCACGCCGCTGGTGCGCCGGCTCGCCCGCGAGTCCGGCGTCGATCTCGGTACCCTCACCGGTAGCGGACCGGGTGGCCGGATCATCCGCGCCGACCTGGACCGGGCGGCCCCGGCACCGGCCGCCGCGCCGGCCCCGGCCGCCGCGGTACCGGCGGAGCAGCCGGCGGCGGTCGCGGTACCGGTGACCGAGGACGACGAGGTCACGCCGCTCGGCTCGATGCGGCGCACGATCGCGCGCCGGCTCACCGAGAGCGCCCGGGACACCCCGCACTTCTACCTGACCCGTACCGTCGACGCCGGGCCGATGAGCGAGCTGCGGGCGCAGCTGAACGCGAAGCTCGTCGCCGCCGAGCGGCCGAAGGTGAGCCTGAACGACATCGTGCTGCGTGCGGTCGCGGTCGCGCTGCGCCAGCACCCGGAGATGAACTCGTCGTTCGCCGGCGACCAGCTCGTCACGCACCGGCGGGTACACGTCGGGATGGCCGTGGCGACCCCTGCCGGCCTGGTGGTGCCGGTGCTGCGGGACGCCGACACCCGCAGCCTGACCGACATCGCCGCCGCCGCGCGGGAACTCGCCGGCAAGGCGCGGGACCGCAAGTTGCGGCCGGAGGAGATGACCGGCTCGACGTTCAGCGTCAGTAACCTCGGCATGTTCGGGGTGGACCAGTTCTGCGCGGTCATCAACCCGCCGGAGGCGGGGATCCTGGCCGTCGGCGCGGTGCGCGAGGAGGCCGGCGTGGTCGACGGTGCGCTGGCCGTGGTGAAGCGGATGACGGTGACGCTGTCGGTCGACCACCGCGCCGTCGACGGTGCGCAGGGCGCCGAGTTCCTCCGCTCGCTGGCGCACCTGCTGGAGAACCCCTGGCTCGCCGTGGCCTGAGCGGATCCGCCGCCGTCCGGTGCCGGGCGGCGGCGGCACCACAGCGCCCGCGCAGCCGGAGCGCCCCACCGGCGGCCCGCTGCCGCCGGGGCCGCCGTGCGCCGGCCGGGCGGCGAACGCCCGGGCGCCGGTGAACGGTCGGGCGGGCTGCGAACGGCGGGCGGCGGCAACGGCCGGGTGACGGTGGCGCGGCTCAGGACGAGGCGGACGCGAGCGAGCGCGCCACCTCGGCGAATCCGTACTCCAGCATCTCGGTCTCGTAGGCCGCGACCGAGTCCAGCAGCGGGCGGTCGCCGCGCTCGGTGATGCGGCGGCACAGCAGCCCGGCGTCGCGCAGCGCGACGGCCGCGCTGGTGCCCTGCGGGACCATCGTGTGCGCCGCGTCGCCGAGCAGGGTGACCGGCACGGTTTCCCAGTGCGGCACCGGTTTCGCGGTGCGGATCGTGGTGCTGCCGACGGTGGCCGGGTCACCCAGCCGGACCAGCGCGGCGAGGCTGGGATGCCAGTCCGCGACGAGCCGCGCCGCGTGCTCGCGGCGGTCAGATTTGTCCATGGTGGACAGTTCGGCCGGGAACAGCTCGCTCGGGCCGGCCACCACCCACATCAGGTAGTCGTCGCCGCCGTTGCGGAACTCGTGGGCGGCGAGCGGCATGAATCGCCCGTCCGGCCCGGTGATCACGCAGAACCCGTCGAGTGCGACCGGCGGCGCCAGGCGGCGGGCCTCGCCGGTCAGCCTGGTCTTGCCGAAGATCTCGGTCTGGCCCAACTCCACGATCTCGGCGTCCGGCAGCAGTTGCGGCCGGACCCGGGAGTGGGTGCCGTCGGCGCCGACGAGCAGGTCGGTCTCGACGCTCGTACCGTCGCCGAAGTGGGCGCGGACCCGGTCGCCGGGCAGCAGCTCGTACCGCTCGAAGGGCGCGCGGTAGCGCACGTCGAGGCCGTCGAGCAGGATCCGGCGCAGCGTCTGCCGGTCGACGGTGAGGTGCCGCCCGGTCCGTTCCTCGTCGGGTGGGGTCGGCACCAGCGTTTCCTGGACGATCCGCAGCTGCGGGTCGAGCACCCGCCAGCCGGAGCCGCGCTTGCCGACCGTGTCGAGTACCCGCTGGTAGCGGCTCGGCGGCAGGCAGGAGCGCAGCGCGAGGTCGCCCTCGGGTGCGATGGCGATGCGGTAGCCCTGGTCGGGTCGGTCCGGCTCGTCTCGTTCGTGGACGAGCACGTCGATGCCGGCGCGTCGGAGCCCCTGGGCGAGGAGGGGACCGGACAGGCCGGCGCCCACGACAGTGATATGCATGAGGCGAGATTATCTGAGCTCAGATCATCTGTCATCAGCTAACCTGTCGGAGTGACCGATGCCGCGACCCCCAACGCCGAGATCGGCGGTCAGCTCTTCCTCGCCCACCGGTACGCCCGGCTGGCGGGCAACAAGGCCCTGCGCGAGCACCACGTCGAGCTGCGCCACCTCGGCGTGCTCGGCGCGCTCGCCGAGACCGGCCCGGTCAGCCAGCGCGCCCTGGTCGACCGGCTGCAGCTGGACAAATCGTCCATGGTGCTGATCATCGACGAGCTGGAGCGGCAGGGCCTGGCCGAGCGGCGGCGCAACGAACGGGACCGGCGCAGCTACGACGTGCACCTCACCGCGGCCGGCCGGGACCGGCTCGCCACCGCCGAACGGGTCACCGAGCAGGTGATGGCCGAGCTGCTCGCGCCGCTGTCCACCGCCGACCGCGAGCGGCTGCACGAGTTGCTCGGCCGGTTCATCGAGCACGCGGCCAGCCGCGCCTGACCTTGCCGCCGTCCGGCTCGGCGGCGACGGAAACCGTTGGTACCGGCTGGATAGCGCCGGTCAGTTGGTCATCTCGGCGGCGCCGGGGGCGGCGTGCCGCTCGTAGCGGCGGACCACCTCCTCGACCGGCAGCCCCTTGGTCTCCGGCAGGAAGATCGAGATGAACACGATCGCCATCGCGGCCAGCCCGGCGAAGCAGACCAGCACCCAGGGCAGCCCGATCCCCGACTGCCACACCGGGAACACCTGGATCAGCGCGAAGTTGGCCAGCCAGTCGGCCGTCGCGCAGATCGCCGCCGCCCGGCCCCGTACCTCGGTCGGAAACGACTCGCCCTGCAGCAGCCAGCCGGTGCCGCCGACGCCCACCGCGAACGACGCGATGAACAGGCACAGCCCGATCATCCCGACCACGATCTCGGCCGTACCGTGCAGCAGTCCCAGGCCCGCCGCGGCGATCAGCGCCGAGACGATCATCCCGCCGTACCCGCCGATCGACATCTTGCGCCGACCGAGCTTGTCGATGTACTTGAAGCCGAAGTAGGTCGCCCCGACGTTGATCACCGTCATGATCGAGGTGATCTCCACCGCCTGGATCTGTTGCGCCACGGTCGAATGCGCCCCGCCCAGGATCGGCGCGAGCAGCGTCGGCCCGTAGTACAGCGGGACGTTGATGCCGGTGATCTGCTGGAAGACGAAGAACACCGCGACGATGATCACCGCGCGCCGCACCGCCGGGGTCCACTTCCGGCGCCGCTGCCTCTTCTCCTGGCGTTCGCGTTCGGCCACGTCGCGCGCCGCCGCCCTGATCTGCTCGTCGGTGGTGTCCACGCCGAGCATGCCGAGCGACTGCCGGGCCTTGTCGAACTTCCCGTGGTGCAGCAGCCAGCGCGGCGACTCCGGCATCCGGGTACGGAAGATCAGGCCGACGATCGCCGGGAGCGCACCGAGCGCGAACATCAGCCGCCAGTCGACCGTGGTCGCCGCACCGGGCGCGATCCGCAGGATCACCAACGCCACCAGGTACGAGACGAGGATGCCGATGGTGATCATCCACTGCTGCAACAGGCTCAGCGAGCCGCGCTTGCCGGCCGGCGCGTACTCGGCGATGTAGGCGGTGGCGATCGCCGAGTCGGCGCCGATCGCCAGGCCGATCAGGGTCCGGGCGATGATCAGTACCCAGGCGTGCCAGGACAGGCCGGCGAGCAGCGAGCCGGCGGCGTAGATCGCGGCGTCGGCGATCAGCAGCGACTTGCGGCCGAACCGGTCGGTCAACGGCCCGGCGGCGAGCGCGCCCGCCGCGGCGCCGATCGACGTACCGGCCACCAGATAGCCCAGCGCGAACCCGGACAGGTGGAACGGGACGAAGTTCAACGCCGCGCCGATGTTCGACGTGTCGTAGCCGAACAGGAACCCGCCGATCGTGGCGAGGATCGTCAGCGACCAGTAGAAGCGGGTCGGTGTCCGCTGATCCAACCGGTCCAGTACGGTTGCGCCCGCCGGCTCGGACATCGCCGGTCACCTCCCGATTCGCCCGAATGCCCGGCGATTACCCCGATCCGGGCGATCGAAACCGCACTGTTTGGCTCACGCCGCCTGGCGGTGCGTCCGCGGCGTCACCGACGGCACCGGCGGCGTCCCCTCCAGGTAGGCCCGCAGCTGCGCCAGCGCCCGGGCGATCAGCCGGGACACGTGCATCTGCGAGATGCCCAGCGATCGGCCGATCTGGGTCTGGGTACGTCGGTGCACGAAGCGCTGCACGAGCACCGCGCGGTCCCGGTCGGTCAGCTGGGCCAGCGCGCCCGGCAGCGACATCCGGTCGGGTACCGACTCCATCGCCGGGTCGGGCGCGCCGAGCAGCTCCGCCAGCTCGGCACCGTCGGCGCCGTCCGGGCCGGGGCACGGCACGTTGAGCGACACCGGTTGGTAGCCCTGTTCGGCGGCCATCACCTCGCGCACCCGCCGCGCGCTCGTGCCGACCGCGTCCGCGAGCTCCGGTACGGTCGGCATTCGGCCCAGGTCGTGCACCAGCCGCTGCCGGGCCGCGTTGACGGCGAGCCGCAGCTCCTGAATCGACCGCGGCGGCTGGATCATCCAGCAGCGGTCCCGGAAGTGGCGTTTGAGCTCGCCGCGGATCGTCGGTACCGCGTAGGCGTAGAAGCTCGTCCCGTGCCCGGGGTCGTACCGGTCGACCGCACAGATCAGCCCGACCGTCGCCACCTGCACCAGATCCTGCGGATCCTCGCTGGTGTGCGCGTACCGGTGGGCCAGCCGCCGGGCCAGCGGCAGGAACGCGCGGATCGCGGCCTCCCGGCGCCGCTGCCGGTCCGGGTCGCCGGCGGGCAGCCGGGCGAGCGACTCCAGTACCCGCAGCGCTTCCTCGTCTCCGCTGTGGTTGTCGACCGTTGCGGTCACCGCGACACCCCCTGCGCCCGGCGCGATCCTCTGCGCGGCGCGCACCGTGCGGCATCCGACGCCCGCCCACCCGGCGTCGACGGCCACCGTGACAACCCGCGCTGGTACGGCACGACTGCACGGCCTCGCCCACGCGAAACCGTTGCCGCGTCCCGGAACCGATGCTAGGACCGTGCGCCGCGCGCCGGCCCGGATTGCCGGAACTGGGGTGGGTTTCCGCGCGGGCACCGGCGGCGTCCGGCAGAGCGCGGCCGGTTCGGGTCAGGCGCGGTGGGCGGGTTCCGGTTGCGCCGCTTCGGTGGTGACGCCCAGCACCCGGGACAGCCCGGCCGCGCCGGCCGGGGTGAGCCGCACCGCGCGGCGGGTCGGCGGCCGGGTCACCCAGCCGTGCTCGACCAGGCCGGTGAGCAGGTCGGCGCCGAGCCGACCGGCCAGGTGGTGCTGTTGCTCGCTCCAGTCCAGGCAGGCGCGCAGCAGCGGCCGTCCGGTGGTCGCGGGCGCCAGCCGACGCACCGGTACGCCGAGCGCTGCGAACACGTCCGCCGCGGCCGGCCCCAGCCGGTACGGATGGGTACGCAGCTGCTGTGCCAGCCCGTCGCCGGCCCGGCGTCGCGGGGTGCGCACGCCGTCGGTGGCGACCAGCGCGCCGCGATCCAGCAGGCCCTGCATGACCTGCACGCCGAGCCGCCCGGCGAGATGGTCGTAGCAGGTACGGGCGGCGCGCAGGGCCGCGGCCCGGGTGCCCTGCCGCAGCGACCGGACCGGCTCGGTGGGGGAGATGCGGGCCAGCGCCTCCAGCACCGCCGCGACCGGTGCGCCGGCCATCCGGTAGTACCGGTGCCGGCCGGATCGTTCGACCGTGACCAGCCCGGCCGACAGCAGCCGCGCCAACTGGGCGCTCGCGGCCTGCGCGGTTACTCCTGCCTCGGCGGCGAGCACGCTGGCCGGCAGCGCCCGCCCGTCGGCGAGCGCGGTCAGCACCCGGGCCCTGGTGCGATCGGCGAACAGCGCGGCCACCTGCGACACGTCGATGTCCCCGCCGCCGTGCGGGACGCTCGGGACGGCGGCGACCGGTGGGGTGTCTCGAGCTGCCATGCCTCGAGCCTGCCACGGCGACACTTCCACCGGCACGGAAGTGTTCCGGTGCCAGCGTGGAGCGCATGACAACGCGTCCGAAACTGGTCCTGCTGCTGATGTGCGCCGGGATGTTCCTGGTGTTGCTCGACGTGTCGGTGATCAACGTGGCGATACCGGCGATCGCGGCCGGGCTTTCCACCGACACCGGCGGCGTGGGCTGGGTGGTCGACGGGTACGCGGTCGTGTTGGCCGCGCTGCTGCTGTCCGGTGGCGTGCTCGGTGACCGGATCGGGCACCGGCGCGCCGTCGTCGCCGGCCTGCTGGTGTTCGGCCTGGCCAGCGTGGCCTGTGCGCTGGCGCCCAGCCTCGCGGTACTGGTCGCGGCGCGCGCCGGGCAGGGTGTGGGCGCGGCGCTGCTGCTGCCGTGCAGCGTCGCGGTCATCACCGAGGCGTACCCGGGTCGGGCCGAGCAGGCGCGCGCCCTCGGCATCTGGGCCGGCGTGTCGTCGCTCGCGCTGCCGGCCGGTCCGCTGCTGGGTGGCGTGCTGGTGCAGGTGTTCGGCTGGCAGTCGATCTTCTGGGTCAACCCGCCGATCGTCGTCGCGGTCGTGATCGCCACATTGCTCGCGGTGCCCGCCGGTCGCGCCGACCGGCGCCGCCGGCTCGATCCGGCCGGCGCGGCGCTGGCCGCGGTCGCCCTGGCGAGCCTGGTGTACGCGGTGATCGCCGCCGGTCGCGGCGCAGGCTGGCCGCTGGTTGCCGGTGCCGCCGCGGTGGCGGTGTGCGCCGCCGCCGGTCTGATCGCCGTCGAGCGGCGCGCCACCGCCCCCACACTGCCGCTGGATGCGTTGCGCGGCAAGGCGTTCACCGGCACCAACCTGCTCGCGCTGACGATGAACCTGGCCACCAACGGCACCCTGTTCGTGGTCACCCTCTACCTGCAGTCGGTACGCGGGGTGCCGCCGGCCACCGCGGGCCTGCTGCTGGTGCCGATCTTCGTACCGCTGGTGGCGCTCTCGCCGCTCGCCGGCCGGTTGACGGCCCGGTACGGTCCGCGCCGGCCGATGCTCGCCGGCGCCCTGATCGCCGCGGTCGGCTCGGCGGCGCTGCTCGCCACCACCGCCGATCCGCACCGCGACGGGTACCTGTCGCTGCTGCCGACGTTGCTCGGGGTCGGCGTGGGTGTCGGGCTGTTCACCGCGCCGGTGGTGGCCGCGGCGCTGCGGTCCGCGCCGCCCGGCCGGGCCGGCCTCGCCAACGGGGTCGTCAACACCGCCCGGCAGGCCGGTACCGCGTTGGGGATCGCGGTGTTCGGCGCGGTCGTCGGCGCCGCGACCCACCCGTACCACTTCGTCGCCGGGTTGCACCGGCTCGGGATCGCCGCCGCACTGGTGTGGTTGGTCGCCGCGGCCGTCACGGCCCGGGTCGTCCCGGACGCCGACGGCGCCGCGCCGCAACGCCGGGTACCGGAGCGGATCACCGCCACCGAGCGGTGACCCGAGCAACCCGTGGCCGCACCAAGGGCGCCGGCCGCCGCTCCCGCTCCCCGGGCAACGCTCGCTGCGCACCGCTTCCCGCTCTGCTGCTCGGCGCCGGCGCCGGCGGCGAACGGCGGCGAGCGGCGGATGCGGGGCGGCTGCTCGCCCGGCCGGCAGAATGAACGTCATGACCGACACGACAGACATCCGCGCCTGGGCGAGCGCGCTGCCCGAGGTGACCGAGACGCTGCACTTCCGGTTCTGGACGCCGAAATGGTCGGTGCACGGCAGGACCTTCCTCGGCATGGGCGCGGACGAGTCGACCGTCGTCTGCTGCCTGACCGAGGAGGCGGCGGCGCAGGCGGCGGCGGCCGATCCCGAGCACACCACGCTGGTACGCCGACAGGACGCTCGACGCAGCTTCCTCGGCCTGGAGGTCGTCCTGGACGGGGTCGCACCCGAGCGGCTGCACGACTGGGTACGTCAGGCGTGGGCCGCGCAGGCACCCCGACGCCTCGCCGCCCGCCACCCGCTGCCCTGACCGCCCGACGTCGCAGGGTCTGCCAGGTGTCCATGCGGAACGATCCGCTTGTCGCACGCCGGTGACGGCGATCGTGCGCATGCGGCGGCGAGACCGTAGGCAAGAGACGGTGATCGCCCCGTCCTGACCACGTGGCGATGTTCTGGTGACGACCATCGCAAGGTGCTGTCGCCCGGGTGCTACTTGAGGCGGCCGAGGGCCTTGGCGCGGCCCTGCGCCCAACCGGCGAGAAGGGCACCGCCGGCGGTGGTAGCGAGATAGATGCACAGGGCAGCCGGGAACGGCAGTCCGCTCAGTGCACCGCCGTTGTGGTGATCGATGAGCAGCCGGATCGCGCCTTGGCCCCCGAAGACCACCAGAGCCATTCCGATGATCAGTAGTACGACGAACTTCACGGTTCTCTCCCTGGGGTCATTTTTGCAATGCAGTTGCATTGTAATAGACTGTGCATGGCGATGCAATGCGAGCGCATGGGATCGCCAGGAGGGACGCATGCCGAAGATCGTCGACCACGACCAGCGCCGGCACCGCCTAGCTGAAGCGGTCTGGTCACTGACGCTGCGCGACGGGCTGGAGGGGGTGACGCTGCGCAAGGTCGCGGTGGAGGCCGGCGTGTCCATGGGGCAGGTGCAGCATTACTACGCCACCCGGGAGCAACTGGTCCGGGACGCGCTCGACCGTGCGGTCCAAGCACTCAATGCCCGGATCGATGCCGCTATCAGAGCCACCGACTCGGCGAGTGCGGAGACGACGTTGCGTGAGTGTCTGCGCGCGCTGCTCTCCCGCGACCCGGAGAGCCTGCGCCTGCTGCAGCTATCGGTCGCGGTCGTCGGGAGGTCGATCTCGGATCCCGCCATGGTCAGCGTTCTGGCACCGGGAAGCAGTGAACTCCTGGAGTTCACTGCGACGCTCATCGCTGCCGCTCGGCAGGAGCGGGGTACGCCCCCGCGAGGCAACGGACTGATCGACGCCGACATCTGTTGGAGTCTGATCACCAGCCTGGGCGTTGATGTCGCAGTAGGGCAGCGCTCGCCCGACGACGCGCTCACGGTGCTGGACTATCACCTGGACAACCTCCTGGGTTGACCGCCGGCCAGGGATGTCGGGCTTCGCTTCACGAGGCGAACGAGCTGTGCCGAGACTGCTGGCACGGGGGGCTTCAGTCAGGCTGACCCGACCGCTCAGGGGCGGCTGGCGCCGCGGCTCTGACCGGTAGCGGGCCGCGCCTACCATCGGCCGGTGGTGACCAGCAGATTCACCCTCAGCCGCCATCAGCGCCGTCGCACCGAGATCCCCGTCGCGATCGGCACCGTCGTGCTGTGCGGCCTGCCCTGGCTGGCCGACTGGCGGCTGGCCGTGTTCCTGACCGTGATCTGGCTGCTCCCCGTGCTGGGCACCATCCCGCCCGCCCTGTACGGCTCCACCGAGGTCACCGGCGAGGGCCTGCGCCTGCGCACCCCGTACCGACGCCGTTTCCTGGCTTGGCAGCAGATCACCGACATCACCGTCCGCGAGCGCGACGGCAAGGGCGGCCCCCGCAAGCACGCTGTCGCCCACCGCGCCACCGGCCGGCCGGTCGTGCTGCCCGGCCTGCGCGCGTACCGTGCCGAGGGCGAGGAGTGGCGCGACTTCGACCGCCGCGTCAACACCCTGCGCGTCGA
This sequence comes from Actinocatenispora comari, assembly GCF_017312725.1. Lineage (GTDB taxonomy): Bacteria > Actinomycetota > Actinomycetes > Mycobacteriales > Micromonosporaceae > Actinocatenispora > Actinocatenispora comari. Next base: position 181,407 of record NZ_BOPO01000055.1, read on the forward strand.
CTGGCACCTGGCCACCACCACGTGACGAGGTCGGCTGCGAGCCTCGACGCGTTGCGGTACCGGCGATGCCGACATCTGCCGTTCGCCCGTCACCGTCGTCGAGCGGACCCGGCCGCGAGCTTTGCCGCCAGGGCTCGCCCCGCCGGCGAGCGCTTCGCCGGCGTCGCGGCCAGCTCGAGCCAGCACACCCGATCGGTTCCGAGAGCGGCGAGCCGACCGTGCGGCGTCAGCGGAGCAGGGGCAGCGCGCCGACGAGCCTGTCGATCTGCTTGCGCGGGCCGTACAGGCCGATGCCGACGCTGGCCAGGTCGGCGGTCGCGGTGGCCGCCATCTTCTCGACGTACTCGTCGTAGGTGCGGCAGCTCTGCGCCAGCGCGCTGAAGCTGACGAAGAACGTCTCGTCCTGGGCGGCCGCCTCCTGCACGATGCCGCGTACCCGGTCGTTCGGCGCGGTCAGGATCGGCAGCGGGGTGCGGATGACGCCGGCGTGCACGACGCCGTCGGCGTCCTTGACGTCGGCTCCGACCAGCCCGTCGACGCGGTCGCCGATGGTCAGGGCGAGCACGCTCGCCGCGTTGGCCGCGAGTCCGGTCGGTAGTTCGGCACTGACCACGATCGCGCACTTGAACGCCGGTCGACCTGCCACGTGTCTCTCCTTCGCTGCCGTCGAACGGCACTCAACGTAGCAGCGGTTGCGGAGAACAGGGCTACACTCCGTAGACGATTCGGCTTGACCGATAAAATCTCGAATCATCCACGGAGGACCGGTGTCGACGACGGAGTTGGACGAACTTGACACGGCATTGCTGACGCTCCTGCAGCAGGACCACCGGCTCACCAACAAGGAACTCGCGGCCCGCCTGCACGTCGCGCAGTCCACCTGCCTGGAACGCATCCGCCGGCTGACCAGGCGCGGCATCCTGCGCGGCCAGCACGCCGACGTCGACCTGGGCAAGATCGGCCGCGGTACCCAGGCGATGGTGGCCGTGCAACTGCGCCCGCCGGACCGCGCCGTGATCGAGTCGTTCCAGACGTTCGTGGCGGGGCTACCGGAGGTGTTGTCCTACTTCGTCATGGCCGGCAACGACGACTTCCTGCTGCACATCGCGGTCGCCGACAACGAGCAGCTGAGCGCCTTCATCCTGGACCGGCTCACGCAACGGCGCGAGATCGTGCACGTGCGCACCTCGGTGATCTTCAGCCACGTTCGGCGCCCGGTAGTCGTACCTCTGCCGGTCGACGGCGATACGTGAAGCGCGCTGCGGTCTGCTCGCTTCGTAGTTGCGGATGCCGGCCCCTGCTGAGCCGCGATCGGTCAGTGCACCTTCCGTAGCGTCCGGCGTGCGCCTTCGCGTTCTCTGCCGCCGGACCGGGGAGATCGCGTTGGGTACGGCGGCGTGCCGGCGCATCGCACGCCTAGTCCTGATGCGCCAGGCGCGTGCCAGTGGCACCCGGCAAGCGACATCCGTCTCGGCTACATCCGGGACCTGACCCCTCCGTGCGGGCCCGTGCGAACGGCCACGTGCCTTCTGCACCTGGGCAACGATCACGGGGGAACCGCGGCGGTGTCGACGAGCGAGTACAGCGCGGTGGGCTGGGTGGAGGCGCACCAGTTAACACGAAGCGGCCCTCGGGGCCGTGTGGTCTCGAGGGCCGCGGCTGGTGGACCGGCCAGGGTGGCTACACCTTCTTCCAGGTGCCGGTCCAGCCCTGGATGATCTGCGCCTGACAGATGTTGTAGCCGCCGGAGGCGTGCCCGGAGGCGATCGCCTTGCCGTCCACCAAGATCGTGCAGGTGATGTCCCCGCCGCCCTGCAGTTGGGCGGTGATGGAATACCACTGGGTGTCGCCGGAGTCGTCACGGTTGAGCGTGGCCGACCACGGCGCGCTGTCGCCGCCCTGACGGTTGTCGCTGTCGGAGCCGTAGGTGATGTCCACACCGGACGGGGTGGACCCCGACACCTTGAACGTCACCTTCGGCTTGGCTTTCGGCTTCGTCGGGGTGGGTGAGATGGTCTTCTTCGCCGGCGCCGCGGCCTTCGTCTTGCCGCTGTGCGGGGCGGCCGACGCCGACTGGCTGGTCCCGTCGTCGGCGGCGACCACGTCGTTCGGGTTGTCGTCGCCACCTCCGCCGGTGGCGGCGAGCAGGACGCTGCTGCCCAGGCACAGCACGCACACTCCGAGGATCGACAGCAGCACGATCTTGCCGGTCGACATGCCCTTCTTCTTCGGCGGCGGTGGCGGCGCGAACGGCGCGGGCGGCCCGTACGGCGGCCGCGGCGGGTAGGGAGGCTGACCGCCGTTGTACGGCGACGCGGTAGGGGGGTTCTCGGTCATGCGGTGTCCGTTCGATCCAGGGCTACCGGCCCAGTGCAGACGCACGGGTTCGACACAAGCGTGCGGTATGCCGGGGAAGTCGCGGATCAGCGGAATGGCGGGAAACGTCTGCCAATTGGTGGGCAGTAGGTGGCCGAACGGCTACCCCCGGGATTCGGTGACCGGGACCGATGCGTTACCGGGAAGTGCCGGCGGACCGGCGCTGGCGGCGGCAGCACGCGTCGCGTGTTCATGAACGCCTCGTCTGGCGGTGGCCGCCGCTCGATGTGCAGAGCCGGTTCGGGCAGGACGGTTTGACCGCTGCCGGTCGGCGGCGATACGTGCAGCGCGCTGCGGTTGAGGCTGCACGCCTGACCCGTGACGGCCTGGTGGACCCCGGCGAGGTGCTGCCGCGTCGCACGCCATCAGATCCAATTCCGATGCGTCGGGCGCGTGCCGGGTGGTAGCCGGCACGCGCCCGAGGTCTTGGCGACACGTCAGTCGCGGAACGCGTCCTTGATCTTCTCGCCCGCCTGCTTGACGTCGCCCTTGGCCTTCTTGCTCCTGCCCTCGGCCTGCCACTGCTCGTTGTCGGTGGCCTCGCCGAGCTTCTCCTTCGCCTTGCCGACCAACTCGTCCTTCTTGTTGGCCATCTTGTCGTCACTGGCCATGAGAAACCCCCCACGTGGTCTCGTGTCCTCGGGCGATGTGGCCCACCACTCGTAGTTCCCGATGAACGGCCCGCCAAACCAGGCAGCGCGCCCGGGACCGGATCAGCGCCGGCCTCCCGGCTGCTCAGGGAACCGGATCCGCCCAGCGGATCTCCACCCGGTCCGGATCGTGGCGATCGGCCCAGCACGCGTACTCCGTGCGGCCCGCACCGAGCTCACCACCGGTGTACGGCGACTCCACGGCCATGCTGTCCGTCTCGTACGGAGCCTTGCCGCCGATCCGTACGCGCAGGTGGAACCGGTAGAGCTCGGCGCCGTTGATGCGGGAGTGCGCGTCCTGTTGCCCCAGGATCGTGGCGGTGCACCGCACCGCATCGGCGCGGTCGACCTGGCTCGCGGCGATCTGGTGCTGCTGCACGACCACGAACGACATCGCCCAGCCGAACCCGACCGCGACGAGGACGAAGAACACCCCGCCGGCGATGTCACCGGCCTTGCGGCGACGTATCCCGCCGACGAGGTTCGACAACCCCATGGCCAGCACGCCCAGCAAGGCGGCGTAGATCAGGACGTTGAACACGATCACGCCGTCAGGTTAGAAACACGAGTCACGCACCGCCTGACCGCGCCGGCGCTACCGTGTCTTCGACGGGGAGATCCACGACGCCGTGATCGCAGGTCGCCGTACCACCGTGGGGAGGGTGCCTGTGGCCGGGGCGGCACCGAAGGCCGCGATCGCACAGCGGATCGCCACGGCGGTACTGGGCCGGGACGCGGGATCGTTGTCCGGTGTGTCGAGCCTGTCCCATCACGTGTTCGTCGGGCCGGACGTCGTCGTGAAGGTCATCGAGGGCAGCCGGCACCGTCGTCTGGATCGCGAGGCGGCGTTGGCCGCGGAGCTGCCGGCCGGCCTGACCGCACCGTTGCTGGGCAGCGGCACGTTCCGGTACGGCGCGCAGGAGTTCCGGTACGCGTGCTACGCCCGGATCCTGGGCACGGCGCCCGGCATGGGGTTGCCCGGCGTGACCGCGGCGGCCGCCCGTTCGCTGGCCGAGCAGGCGGTCGAACGGCTCCGGACGCTGCACGCCTGGGTACCCTCGCGCGGGGCTGACCGGGTACTGCGGGAACCGTTGGGGCACGGCGGATTCCTCGACCGCGACACGCTGCTCGACGGGATCGGGCGGTTGGCGTCGGACGGTCGGCTGACCGGACCGGTACTGGCGGGGCTGACGGCCATCGCGACGCAGGCGCCGCCGCGGGCAAGCGTCGACGTCCCGGTCCATGCCGACTGTCACTGGGACAACTGGCTCGCCGCCGACGGGCGGGTACTGGCGCTGCTGGACTTCGAGTGGGCCCGATGGGGCGAGCCGCTGGACGACTGGTTCTTCCTCGCGGCGTTCAGCGGGCCGCATCGGTCGGTCGTCCTCGACGTCATCGCGCGCGCGACCGGGCTCGCACCGGACGAGCTGGCGGCGGGCTGCGAACTGCGCGAGGCGGCCCACCTCGTGTCCGACCTCCTCGCCGAACCGGGCCCGCCGCCCCCGCAACGTGCCCGCGAGCTCGCCGCCCTCACCGTCCACCGCCGCTGGCAACGCCACTGACCTGCCACCCCGCCAGCTCCGCCGCTGCGACATCGGAGGACGTGGCGTGGGTTCGTCGAGGGCTCGTCGCGGACCGAGCCGAGATTGCTGGAGCATGCCCGTGTGGGACACCGCTGAACATCACGCGGGGAGGGTGGGGCCGTCGGGGCGCAATGGTGGCCAACTGAGGGGGTCCTCGGTCAGGGTGACGCCGTGGGCTTCCAGCGCGCCCGCGCACAGTGTGCGGCGATAGGCGCCGTAGGCCAGCACGTGGGCGACCATGCCGGCATAGGTGAAGAAGTACGGCGTGCCCGACGTGGCATCCACGAAGGTGTCGCCGAGCGTGGCGCCGGCGGACGCGTCACGGACGTGCCGTATGAACAGCTCGCCGTGTTCGTCGAGCAGGTTCTCCAGTTCGGGTATCGACGCATGATCGCAGGAGTGTGGCGTGTAGGCAACGTTGGCCACCGCGGCGTTCCAGATTCCGAGCTCGTCGACGAGCCTGGCTGCGAGCAGCCGGATGGTCAGGTCGTCATCGACGGTGTCGGCGTTGGTGACGGTGATCGGCTGCTCGAGGGTGGCGGCGGCAAGCCCGCGACAGGCGTGTAGCAGCTGTGCCACGACAGCCACGTGCTGCTCGACCATGATGGTGACCAGATCCATCGGGATGCCTCCGTCGGATGTGGGCAGGACCAGCCCCGCCGGTGGGTGAAAGTGGACGTTGTTGGCGCTGGCGATTCGCGGGTCGCCTGGCCTGCCTCGCCAGGTCGAGGGAGTGGCCGCGTAGGCGCGTTGGAAGGCGCGGGTGAACGCCTCGTGCGAGGCGTAGCCGGCATCGACCGCGATGTCGAGGATCGATCGGTCCGGGCCCAAGAGGGCGTAGGCGGCTCGTTCGAGCAGGATCCGGCGCCGAAACTGTGCGGGCGGCTCTCCGGCCACCGCGCCCAGCAGTCGATGCAACTGAGAGGTGGAAACGTGCAGCTGTTGGGCCAGACTCTCGGCTGTCGAGAGAGGATCGTCCAGCTGGGCCGCGACGAGCTCGACGAAACGTACGAAGAACGGATTCTGCTCAGCCACGTATCTCATTGTGGCCGTGGCCGACGCGCGCGGTTTGATCGAATCTCGCAACCTCGTCGCCGTTCATGGCTTGTCGCCGTCGGGCTTCGCTGATCGCGGCCGCGGCGCGAGCCAGCACGCCGACCGTGCGTCGAGGTTCGATCGTCTGCTCGTGGCATCGCGCTGGGCGGAGCCGAGCGTGGCCCCAGGTCGCTGCCGCGGTGTCGATCAGCGCAGGCGGCACTTCCCAACCACGCTGATCTTGGGTAGCGTCCGGCGCTGACCGGCTGGCCGCGGGAGGTGAGCGATGACGGCACGGGAACCGCGCGACGTCGGCACCGTTCTCGTCTCCCGCCCGCGCTTCGTCGGCCGGCACCGCGACCTCGCGACGGTACGCGACGCGCTGGCGCAGTCGCCCGCCGTGGTGCTGATCGAGGGTGAGGCGGGCATCGGCAAGAGCCGGCTGCTGCGCGAGGTCCTGGCCACCGCCTCCGGCCCGGTCCTGGTCGGCGGGTGCCCACCGTTTCGTGTCCCGTACACGTTGGGGCCGGTGGTCGACGCGGTGCGCCCGGCCGCCGACGATGTCGCGGCGCTGGGTCTGAGCAGCCTGGCCGGTGCGCTGCGGCAGCTGTTCCCGGAGTGGGCCGAGGCGCTGCCGCCGGCGCTGGAGCCGGCGGAGGACGCGAGCGCCGCCCGGCACCGGCTGTTTCGCGCCCTGGTGGAGCTGATGCAGGCGCTCGAGGCGAGCGTACTGGTCGTCGAGGACGTGCACTGGGCCGACGAGGCGACGCTGGAGTTCCTGCTGTTCCTGGTGTCGCAGGCGACCGTGAGCCTGGTCGTGACGTACCGGCCGGAGGAGGTGGCGGCCGACTCGCTGCTGCGCCGGCTGTCCTCCGGGCTACCGGTGGGTACGGCCCGGGCCAGGGTCTCGCTCACCGCGCTCGATGTGGCGCAGACCGCGGAGCTGGTGTCGTCGATGCTGTCCGACGAGCAGTTGTCGGACAGCTTCGCCGAGTTCGTGCGGGAGCGGACCGACGGTGTCCCGCTGGCGATCGAGGAGTCGGTGCGGCTGATGTCCGAGCGCGCCGACCTGCTCTACCGGGACGGCCACTGGGTCCGGCAGGATCTCGCCGACATCGCGGTACCGCCGACCGTGCGGGACGCGGTGCTGGAGCGTACCGCCCGGTTCGGCCCGGCGACGCTGACGGTGCTGCGGGCGATGGCGGTACTGGTCGATCCGGCCGACGAGGACCTGCTCGTCGGCGTGTCGGGGCTGGCGCCGGAGGTTGCGTGCACCGCGCTCGCCGAGGCACTGGATGCCGGCCTGCTGGACGAGGACGAGCGGGGGGCCGTCTCGTACCGGCACTACCTTGCCTCCCGCGCGGTCTACGAGGCGACCGCCGTCCGGGAGCGGCGCACCATGCACCTGCGTGCGGCCCGGCACCTGGAGCGGTCGACGCCGCAGCCGGTCGGGCGGTTGGCTCGGCACTTCGGCGAGGCCGGCGAGTCCGCCGAGTGGTTCCGCTACGCGGAGCGTGCCGCCGACGCCGCGCAGCTCGCGGGCGACGAGGCGACCGGCGTCGCGTTGCTCGACAGCCTGATCACCTACGCCACCACCGCCGCGCCCAACGAGGTGGGCCGGCTGACCTACAAGCTCACGTTCGCCTCGGTGACCGACGAGCAGCGCTACAACCGGCTGATCGCCGCATTACGCTCCACACTGGACAGTGATGGGCTGGCGCCGGTGCCGCGGGCCGAGGTGCGCGCCCAGCTCGGCCGCCTGCTGCTGCACCGGTCGCACTACGCCGAGGGGTACGCGCAACTGGAACGTGCCGTGCCCGACCTGCCGCGTGGATCCATCCAGCTGGCGATGACCGTTGCCCTGCTCAGCTACCCGGGCTGGGTCGACCGCACGGCGCAGACCTGCCGGCGCTGGCTGCAGCAGGTACCGCAGCTGACGGCCGGGCTGCCGGCGACCGAGCGGCTGCGAGTCGACGTGGACCTGATGACCAGCCTGCTGGCTCTTGGTGAGCAATCCGGTTGGGAGGTGGCGGCGGAGCTGTCGACGGCGACCGGGAGCGCTGTCGACCGGCCGCACGTCGCGCGGGTCGAGGTCAACATCGGCGACCTGGCCCTGCTGTGGGGCCGCAACGTCGAGGCCCGACAGCGGCTGGACCGGGCGCTGGAACTCACCGACGCCGGTCGGTACCAGCGGTTACGGAGCATCGCGCGCGCCAACCTGTTGCGGCTCGACTGGCGTACCGGCAACTGGGTGGGCCTGGCTGCACGCGCGGCGGCGCTGGCCGACGACCCCGAGCTGTCCCCGGGCAGCCGGCGGGAGGCGGCACTGGTCGCGGGTGCGCTCGACGCGGCGGGCGGCGATGCCGAGCGGGCCGTTCGTCGACTCGAACTGGTCGTGGACCAGACGCTGCCGCCGCGGACGGTGGGGATCGCGGTGGACCCGGTCGCCGAGCTGGCGATGCTGTGGCTCGGCCAGGGGCGGATGGCCGACGCGCTGCGCATCGGCGGCGAGGCGGTCGAGCTGATCGCGCGGAGCGGCCTGTGGATCCTGGCCACCGCGCCGGTGCCGGTGTACGTCGAGGCGCTGGTTGCGGCGGGCCGGGCGGACGAGGCCGCGGCGCTGGTCGCCGACTTCGCCGCCGGGTTGGGCGAGCGGCAGATCCCGGCCCCGCGGGCCGCGCTGCTGCTGTGCCAGGCGATGCTGGCCGAGGCGCGCGGCGCGTCGGACGAGGCCGCCGCCCGCTACGAGCAGGCCGCGCGGGCGTGGGCCGCGCAGCCGCGTCCCTACGATGCGCTGCGGGCGACCGAGCGTCGCGCCCGGGTACTGCTGGCCGCCGGTGACCAGGCCGGTGTTCGGCTGCTCGACGAGGCGCGCCGCGGGTTCGCCCGGCTGGGCGCCACGGTCGCCAAGGAGCGCGCGGCGGCAACACTGCGTGAGCACGGCGTCGCGCCGCACGGTGGTGGGCGGCCCAGCTACGGCGACGAGCTGTCGCCGCGCGAGCGGGAGGTCGTCCGGCTGGTGGCGGCCGGACGAACAAACCCGGAGATCGCCGCCGAGCTGACCCTGTCCCGGCAGACGGTGGCGAGCCACCTCCGTTCGGCCATGCGGAAAGTACGGGTCGACAGCCGCACCGCGCTGGCCGTGCGCGCGGTCGGGCTCGGTGTGCTCGACGCCGACGAGTAAACCCCGCCGGAGCGCAAAAAACCCTCATCCGATCACTCGTCGGCGGGTGTGACGAAGGCGCAGACTCCGGGTCGACCCGGCCCCGACCACGGAGTGGACGCCTCATGCCCGATGACCCGTCACGCCCACCTGCGGGGGGCGCGGACCCGACGACCGGCCGGCCTTCCCGGCCACCGGTCGGGCCCGACGACGCCCGGCCCGTACCGGGAGACGCAACGTCGCCCATCGACCCGTGCGGCGGCGCCGGCCCGGAACGTACCGATCCGACGCCGTCGGACGACGGGTACCGGCCACTCTGATCGCCGGCCACCCGCCGGATCGGACCACACAGGGAGGACAGCATGAAGATCCCCAGCAGGGCAGTCTCGGTCGCCGCCGGGTTGGCGCTGGTCGCCGGCTCGGTTGCGGTGGCCGGGGTCGTGACCGCGGCACCCGGCGGCTCCACCAGCCCACCGGTCAGGGTGGAGCGCCATCCGGGACCGGCGACGCCGGCTCGGCCGGCCGCACAACCGAAGGCGCCGTCGAGCGCGACCGTCACGTTGGTGACCGGCGACCGGTTCCGCGTCGACACCAGCGGCGACGGTACGCAGAGCGTCTCGGCCCTCGATGCCGGGACCGCCGACGGCGCCACGTTCTCGATGTTCGGCTTCAACGGCGACAAGTACGTGATCCCGAACTCCGCCGCGCCCTACCTGTCGTCCACGATGGACCTGCGCCTGTTCGACGTCAGCTACCTGGTCCGGGCCAAGCTCGACGACGCGCACAGCAAGACCGTGCCCGTCACGGTGTCCGGGCACCGGGGTTCGGAGTTGCCGGCACTGTCCGCGGCCAGCGGGACCGGCACCGTGGCCAAGAAGAGCGCCCGGGCGTTCGGCACGATGCTGGTGAAGCAGTGGCGGGACAGCCGCAGCGGCGCGTCGGACACGCCGGTCGGCACGCTGCCCGGCGGTGGAAGGCTGACCCTCGAGCGCCCGGCCGGGGCACCCGCGCTGCCCGTTGCGCCGGCGCTGGCTCCGGCGGCGAAGCCGGGCGGTGCGGCGCCCAAGGCCGCGCCGCTCAGCGCGAAAGCCGACAGCAGCCCGGCCCTGCCATACCACACGTTGACGGTGGATCCGATCGGCCGGGACGGCAAACCCGCCACCATGGTCGGCGTCCTGCAGAACGTGGACGACTTCACCCGTGGGTGGGTGCTCGTCGGCCTGCCGGGGATCCAGGGCGCGTCGAACTTCAGCGTCCCGGAGGGGAAGTTCAACCTGGACTTCGCGGTGATGAGCGGGCCCGGCGACGACCTGAGCCTCCAGTCCAGCCTGGTCGTCAAGCCGGAGGTGTCGGTCACCAAGGACACCACCGTCACCCTCGATGCCCGCCAGGCCAAGCTGTACGAGGCGACGGTGGATCCGGCTCCCAGCGGCTACGAGCAGGTCGACTACCTGTCGATGACCCGGACGTCGGTCACCGGCGGCGCCACGCGGGTCCAGCCGTACGGCTTCGACTCCTACTTCTACTACGTCGCGATGCGGATGCTGCGCGGGTTCGACCAGCAGAACCCCTTGTACGTGACCCCGACCGAACCGGTACGCACCGGCTCGTTCGACTTCGGGGCGCAGACCGAGATCGTCCAGTCCACCGGAGGGCTCAACCCCGGCCCCCGGTACGCGCTGGAGTTTCCGAACCGGGGCCAGATCCCGTCGACACTGACCCATCACGTGACGAAGGCGGACCTCACGACCGTGCACAGCACGATCCACGCCGGGGCCTGCTCGACCTGCACCACGCAGCCGCAGGTGCTCGCCAACGTGTTCACGCCGTGGAGTCAGAGCAACGTCACCAACGGGTCGAAGGTGCCGGTCGGGGAGCGCACCGACTACTGGTACACCAGCGAGCCGGACCTGACCGTCTGGCAGGCCGCGATGAACGGCAGCGACGGTACCCGCCGCTGGGACCGGCGGCGGCACATCCATCCCGGCGAGGTGATCACCGAGGACTGGGACCGCGGACCGGGCGTGCCGTCGCCGGCCATGCCGTACCAGCAGGAGCCGAAGGTCGGCATCGGCACCGGCAGCGTGGTGGTGAGCGACCCGTGGCTGGGCGTGTGCGGCGCGTGCCGGCAGGACGACAACGCGGTGCTGTTCCTCCAGCCGCTCGGTGACGCGAACCCCGCGCACTACGCCGGCACGAACGGCATCTCGGCCGCGGCGTCGTCGCTTCGGTTCTCCCGCAACGGAACGCTGGCGCTCAGCTCGACGGCGAACTCCGACGGCGGTCTTCGCCCGTACCAGGTGCCGCTGCCGATGCTGTCGGGTGCGGCGGACTACGAGCTGGACTGGGCCTACACCCCGAACGGCAACAGCGAGCAGCAGGTCGACACGGACTGGACGTTCCGTTCCGCGCCCGGCGACGCGGCGGCGAAGCTGGCCGACGACGAGGACTGCCCGCCCGATCCCGCCCGCGGTTGCTCGTTCCTGCCGCTGCTGTTCGTCACCTACGACCTGCCGCTGGACAGCGGGTCGCACGCGCCGGCCGGCGACGCGTACTCGTTCGGCTTCACCGTCGCGGGCCAGCAGCACTCGACGCAGCAGGGGTCCGCCGCGACCGTCTCGGTGTCCTACGACGACGGCAAGACCTGGAGCGAGCCGCAGGAAGCGACCGGTACCGGCGACGGCGGGTTCAGCACGACCGTGCAGCACCCGGAACTGGCCGGCACCAACGGCTACGTGTCACTGCGCATCGCCGCCCACGACGCGGACGGCAACGCGGTCACCCAGACCATCATCCGCGCCTACGCGCTGAGCTAGGGAGAGTTCCCCATGCCTCACACACGATTTCGGCGCCGGATCGGAACCGTCGCCGTCGCCGCCGGGCTGCTCGCGGCGGCGATGGCCGGAGCCACCGCCAGCGCCGCGCCAGCAACCCAGGTCACCGTCCAGCGGGCCTGCTCCGCACCCGCCGCGGGGTACGCTGCCTGCTTCGCGATGCTCGACAGCGATGCGAAGGGCCGGCCGCTGAGTCGCTCGGCTGCCGCGGCCGCCGACCTGCACCCGTTCCTGGCCGCCGATCTGCAGGACGCCTACGACCTGCCGTCCGACCTGCTGGGCGCGCGGCAGACGATCGCGATCGTGGACGCCTTCGACGACCCCAACGCCGAGTCCGATCTCGCCGTGTACCGCAAGGCCAACGGGCTGCCCGCCTGCGACGCCGACTTCCCGTGCTTCAAGAAGGTCAACCAGCGGGGTGGCACCACGCCGCCGCCGGCCGACGCCGGCTGGGCGGCGGAGATCTCGCTGGATCTCGACATGGCCTCCGCCGTCTGCCCGAACTGCCAGCTGCTGCTGGTCGAGGCGGACGACAACAGCATCGAGAATCTGGGCATCGCGGTCGACACGGCGGTGGAGCTCGGCGCGGACGTCGTCTCCAACTCCTACGGCGCCCTCGAGTGGAACACCGAGCTCGCCGACCTCGCCGGCCACTACGACCACCCGGGTGTCACGATCGTCGCGTCCTCCGGAGACAGCGGCTTCGGCGCCCAGATGCCCGCCGGTCTGCCCACCGTGGTCAGTGTCGGCGGTACCTCGCTCTACCAGGACGACTCGGCCCGCGGCTGGGGCGAGCGGTCGTGGCGGCTCGCCGGCTCCGGCTGCTCGGCGTACGTGCCGAAACCGGCCTGGCAGAAGGACAAGCTGTGTAGCAAGCGCACCATCGCGGACGTCTCGGCGGTCGCCGACCCGAGCACGCCAGTCGCCGTGTACGACACGTACGGCTCCGCAGGCGGTTGGTTGGCACTGGGCGGCACCAGCGCGGCGGCACCGCTGATCGCCGGCGTCTACGCGCTCGCCGGCAACGCGACCACGGTGCCGGTCCAGTACCCGTACTCGCACGCCAAGGCGCTCAACGACGTGACCAGTGGCCCCGCCGGCAGCTGCGGCGGTGGCTACCTGTGCAACGCGGCCCCGGGATACGACGGGCCGACCGGACTCGGCACCCCGCACGGCATCGGCGCCTTCTAGGAGATCCCCATGCATATCACCAGAACCAAGGTCGCGCTGGCGGTGGGCGTACTGCTCGCCTCCGCGGCCGCGAGCACCTCCGCATCGGCCAGTCCGGCCCGACCGGACCACGGCTGCACGCCGAGCTGGCAGCTGGTCGACACCCCGACCAAACCCCAGAGCGCCACCATGTTGTCGGCCGTCGACGCCGTGTCCACCAGCGACGTCCGTATCGCTGGGTACGCGGACTCGACCGGGCAGCCATGGCTGACCCGCTTCGACGGCCGGTCGATCGCCGAGACGACCCAGCTCCCCACACTGTCGGTGCTGCCGCTGAATGCCGATGTCTCGGGGTACTCGTCGGCCAGCGAGGGCTGGATGTTCACCTCGCTGAGAGCGGCCCAGACCGTGCAACGGTGGCACGACGGGCGATGGACGATGATGCCGCTGCCGGTCGCACCGGATCCGGAGCACACGACGCTGTCGCTGGCAGGCGTCGATGCGCTGTCGGCGAACGACGCGTGGGCGGTCGGCGGCACCTACAAGGCCGGTGCCGGGATCGTGGGCAACATGAGCCCGCTCGGCGCGCTGACCGAGCACTGGGACGGCCGTTCCTGGCGGATCGTGCCGAATCCCGCCGCGGACACCCCGGACACCGTGCTGTCCGCGGTCGCGGCGCGATCCGCGACCGACATCTGGGCGGTCGGCTACCAGGCCGTCGGCTCCGGGTACGGCACGTTCACCGAGCACTACGACGGCACCTCGTGGACCGTCGTACCGAGCCCGGAGGGCACCGGACGCTCCTCGTTCCGGGACGTGAGCGTCGGCGCGGACGGGGCGGTGTACGCGGTCGGCAGCCAGCTGCTGGCCGGTAGCGCCACCGCCGCGGCGCCGCTGGCCGCGCGCTGGGACGGCCACGCCTGGCAGCTGATGGACCTCCCGGATCTCGGCAACGGCCGGATGAACGCCGTGTACGCGGCCGACGCGAGCAGCGTCTGGGTGATCGTCGAGGTACCGGACGGTGCGCACACGTTCGCCCACTGGGACGGCTCGACCTGGGCCACGGTCGAGGTGCCGGGGCCGAAGGAGCTCGGGCTGCGCTACTACTACACCGCGATCGACGGCACTGGCCCGAACGACGTCTGGGCGGTCGGCTCGGTGTCCGACAACTCGTTCCTCGACCTCACCGACCCGCAGGTCGCTCACCTCAGCTGCGGAAGGAAGTGACATGGCCCGATCCAGAAACAGACGATGGTGGACGGTGCTGGCGCTGGCCGCCGGTACCCTGCTCGCCACCGCGCCGGCCGCCGCCTCGGTACCACCGGGGCAGGACACCGCCGCGCCGGCCACGACCCGCTCCTGCGCCGCGGACCCGGGTCCGGGCAAGGTGTCGTGCTTCGCGCTGCAGCGCACGGATGTCAAGTCCAGCAAGGGAATCCTGCCGAACGCGGTCACCCCGTCCGGGTTCGGGCCCGGTGACCTGCAGTCGGCGTACGCGTTGCCGTCGGCCACCGCGGGCGACGGCGTGACGGTGGCGATCGTCGACGCGTACGACGATCCGACCGCCGAGTCGGACCTCGCCACCTACCGCGCGCAGTACGGCCTGCCGCCCTGCACCACCGACAACGGCTGCTTCCGCAAGGTCGACCAGCGGGGCGGCACCGACTACCCGGCCGAGGACATCGGCTGGGCCGGGGAGATCTCGCTCGACCTCGACATGGTCTCGGCCGCCTGCCCGAACTGCCACCTCCTGCTCGTCGAGGGCGACGACAACTCGATCGACGCGCTCGCCGCGTCCGTCGACCAAGCGGTCGCGATGGGCGCGAAGTACGTGTCCAACAGCTACGGCGCGACCGAGGACCCGGCGGAGGGGGATTACGACAAGCACTACCACCACCCCGGGGTCGTCGTCACCGCCAGCACCGGCGACGACGGCTACGGGGTGAGCTATCCGGCCACCGCAGAAGGTGTGGTGGCGGTCGGCGGCACCTCGCTCGGCCGGGACGCCGGAACGGCGCGGGGCTGGACCGAGAGCGCCTGGAGCGGAGCCGGCAGCGGCTGCTCCGCCTACGAGAGCAAGCCGTTCTGGCAGACCGACAGCGGCTGCGGGAAGCGGGCGGTGGCCGACGTGTCGGCGGTCGCGGACCCGAACACCGGCGTCGCGGTCTACTACAACGGATGGAAGGTGTACGGCGGGACCAGCGCCTCCGCACCGCTGATCGCCGCGACCTACGCCCTCGCCGGCACGCCGGCCGCCGACGCCGAACCCGCCTCGTACCCGTACGACGCGGCGTTGGTGGATCCGGCTGCGCTGAACGACGTGACCTCGGGCAGCAACGGCAGCTGCGCACCGGCGTACCTGTGCAGTGGTGGTCCCGGCTACGACGGGCCGACCGGGCTCGGGACCCCGAACGGGGTCGCCGCGTTCACGTACCAGGCGGCCGGCGCCGTCGGCGGCACCGTGACCGATTCCGCGACCCGCGAACCGGTCTCGGGCGTCGAGGTCGCGGCGATGGGCCGCACGGCCACCACCGGCGCGGACGGGAAGTACTCGCTGCCGCTGCCGGCAGGCACCTGGGAGGTGACCGCTTCCCGTCGCGGGTACCAGGCGAAGACGGTCACCGTGTCCGTCACCGACGGCGGCACCACGACCCAGGACCTCGCTCTCGACCCGACCCCGACGGTGGCGGTCACCGGTACCGTCGCCGACGGCTCCGGTCACGGTTGGGGCCTGTACGCGACGGTCACCGCCTCGGACGGCACCAGCACGCACACCGATCCGGCAACCGGAAAGTACGAGCTGAACCTGCTGCGGAACGAGAAGTACACCCTGCACGTCGCCGCGGTCGACGGCGGCTACACCACGCAGGACGTCGACGTGGAACTCGGCACCGAGACGGTGTCCCAGGACGTCACGCTGACGGTCGAGGCGGTGTGCACGGCGGCCGGCTACCGGGCCACCGAACACGGTACGGTGCAGCCGTTCGACGGCGGCAGGGCCCCGAAGGGGTGGCGGGTCGCCGACCTGAACCACCAGCAGCCCGGCTACGACTACAAGCCCGGCTGGCAGTTCAGCAACCCCGGCTCGCGGGACAACGACACCGGAGGCGAGGGCAACTTCGCGGTGGTCGACTCCGACCACAGTGGACAGCACGCCATCCAGGACACGACGCTGACCGCACCCACCTTCGATCTGTCGGAGGCGACCGCCCCCGCGATCACCTTCGGTACCGACCTGCGCGGCGCGGTGAACTCCACCGCCACCGTGGAAGCCAGTACCGACGGCGGGAAGACCTGGAAGTCGGTGTGGCACAAGGCAGGTACGACCAGCGTGCGCGGGCCGGTGGTCGTCGAGCTGCCCGCCGCCGCCGGGCACCAGTTGACCGTGCGGTTCCACTACACCGGGAACTGGTCGAAGTGGTGGGAGATCGACGATGTGTTCGTCGGCAACCGCAGCTGCGATCCGGTCGCGGGCGGCATGGTCGTGGGTAGGGTGACCGACGGCTCCGGCGCCGGACTGTCGGCCACGGTGACCGCGGCCGGCACCACGGTGCACGGTGACACCGACGGCCGGTACCGGCTGTTCGCCCCGACCGGCGACCAGTCGGTGACCGCCGAAGCGGCAGGCCACACCCCGGCGACCAGGACCGCCACGGTCACCGCCGACCGCACCACCAAGCTCGACTTCACCCTCTCCTGAAACCCGGCCGAAGGGGCACGCAGCGAACGACGCGTGCCCCTTCGGCCGGTACTGCCACCGCTCCGGGACACGCGGTACGGCCGGATCCCGCACCGACGAGAGCGGACCGCGCCCGACACCGCATTCCCCGTGCGTTCGCGGGATGGCCGAGCGCCGGCCACACGCCGCGACGGCCGAACCGAAGTCCAGGGCGACTCTGCCGCGGCGCCGTCGATCACGATCCGGTTGCCGTGTGCGCTCCGTCACTGTGCGCATGCTTCCGTCGCTCCACACTGGGGATCCTGCAGTCGGCTCCGGCACGGCTTGTCACCGTCAGGCACGAAGAGGATGAACATGGGAACCGACAGCTGGCGCAGCGTGGACGGGGAGTGGGTGGTCCAACGGCTGCCGGGCTGGATTCGAGATGGGCGCGCGGGCGCCGACTTCTACCAGGTCAAGCGACTGGGTCGGCTGGTCGCAGAACTCGACCGGTTCGAAGCGGTCGCCGAGTACGTCGCGATCGATCGTCTGGTGGCTGATCCTGCCCGGTCCACGGCGATCCCCGGCCAGCGCGGCGATCCGTACGATCCGAGCCGGCTCGGACCGCGCTGAGCAAGCCAGGGCGCGCGTTGCCGAGCCCGCTACGGCCCCTGCTGCGGATGGCGCAGCGTCCGACGGTGCCGAGCGAGGGGCGGCGGCTCCGGGGCGCGGCGAGCAGGACCAGCCGTCCCGATGGAGATGGGTACGGTCGGCGGGGTCCCACCGCGCGCGAGAGCGACGTCGAGAAGAGCGCGCCCCACGCCCGGCTGGTCGAGGTCGCGTACCACGCCGTGCGCCGCTCGTGCAGCACCGGCGTCGGGTTGGTACGAGGGTGGCCAGCCGCAGGGGATCTCCCCGATGCGCGGGTCCGCCCGGGTCGGTTACAACTGGTCAGTGCCGGCCCACGGCACCGGACCACCACGCGCGGTTGGACCGGACTGCCGCCGGGCAGGCGCACGGGCGGCGGGGAACCTCTGACAACGGAAGGTGGGCATGGACACCATCGTCGAGTGGGTGGACGCGCGCGAGCGGCTGCCGGAATCCGGGTGGCCGGTCGCGGTGGCGGCCACCGGCCGGTATCCGGACGGTGAGCACTTCTGGATCGTCCTCGCGTCGGTCTTCCACGCCAGTCACCGGGACGGGGACGGGACCGAGCATCGCGACTGCTTCGTCGACTCCGACGGCGTCGTCCGCCTGCCCTATGGCAGGCCGTGCGACGAACCGGTCACGCACTGGGCCTACCCGCCCGCGTTGCCGGGCCGGTCGCAACACGCGGTACTGGGCGATGAAGCTGTCGCCGCGGTGGCAGCTGCGCTGCACTGAGCGACGCGAACGCGGCGCCGCGGTATCGATGCACCCGGTAGGTCATCGCGATCCGACGGCACCGGAGGGGCGGGCTCACCGGTCTGACGATGGTGGCGCGGCAGGAACGTCGGCACGCATCACCCAGCGCCACTTGGCGATCTTGCGATCGCGGACGAAGCCGAACCGCTCGTAGAGCTCCTCGGGGCCGGTGTGCAGATACGCCCCGCGCTGCGGCGGCCGATCCGCGGTTTGTTCGGGGTAGGCCTCGACGACTCCTCCGCCGGCTCGAGCGATGGCGTCGAGGGCCCCCTCGACAGCAGCGCGAGCGACGCCTCGTCCTCGGTGTCTGTTGGCGGTGAAGATGCAGCCGATCCGCCAGGCCGGCGTATCGGTGGCGGTCGAGTCGTACTTCTTGCGGTTGTTGATGTTCGGCAGCTCGGCCGGCGTGCCGTACTGGCACCAGCCCACGCACTCGCCGTCTGCGTACACGAGGATCTGGTGGACCGTTCCGGCCATCGTGTGGGCCCGCTTCGCGTCCCGGTTGCCTTCCGGCGTGTGGCCCCGGCCGACGCCTTCGGGATGGAACCCCATGCACCAGCATCCGCCCCACACGCCGTTGTGGGCCTCGACCAGCGCAGCGAAGTCCGCCCACGTCTCGGCGGTGAGGGGCTTGGTCGTCAAGCTCACGATCCGACCCTATAGCGACTGGCCCGGTCGCGCGACGACTTCAGCGCCGTTTCCGATGCCGGCGTACCGCGACGATCCTACCGGCGGCCCCGGCGGCGCGGGCCTCGACGAGTGATCCCTGGCCGGCGACACGCGGTCGTCTCGGGTCACCCGGCCGCGTCCACTGCCGGCAGCGCCCCAAAGGCGCCGTCGCGGTCCAGGACAGCTGACCCGCGCGTGGATTGCCTGACGGGCCTGCTTTCGTGGGCAAGCAAGCGCTCGGCTGCCCTGGCTTGCCGACAGCGCAGGCGCCCCGTCTGGCCCGGCCTGTGCTTCCGGCAGATCATCCTGGACCGCTCGACGCTCCTCGAGGGAGCGCCCAGGAGGCGTCGGTGCCGTGCGCCATCGAGGTCACCGTGCGGCAGGCGAGGACACGTCCAGCCAGCTCTCGGCGCGGCGGTCACTGTTCGCGTAGGTAGGTGAGGACCGCGCGGACTCTGCGGTGGCCGGCATCGTCGGCGAACAGCCCCAGCTTGCTGAAGATGTTGCGGATGTGTTTGTTCACCGCAGGCTCGGTGACGTGCAGTTTTGCCGCGATCTCGCCGTTGCGGTCGCCTTGGGCCACCAGTTCCAGTACGTCCCGCTCACGTGCGGTGAGCGCGGTCAGCGGGCTTCGGCCACGCCGCATCAGCGTGCTGACCACCTCGGGGTCGAGGACGTTCTCGCCTCCCGCCACGCGAGCGACGGCGCTCATGAAGTCCTCGACGGCACCGACCCGCTCCTTGAGCAGGTAGCCCACCGCGCCGGCGTCGTCAGCCAGCAACTCGCTGGCGTACCTGGTCTCGACGTGGGCCGACAGCACCAGTATCGGGAAGCCCGGACGCCTTGTGCGAACGTCGATGGCGGCCAGCAGGCCCTCCTCGGTGTAGGTCGGCGGCATCCGTACGTCGATGATGGCCAGTTCGGCGTCGTGTTGCTCGATGGTCGCGTAGAGACTGTCCGCATCGGGAAGGGTGGCGACGACGTCGATCCCCTCCGCCCGTAACAGCGCGGCGAGGCCCTCTCGGAGCAAGGCGTCGTCTTCGGCGATCAGGACTCGCACGGCAGCTCCATCCGTCCCGATGTCGGTCCACCCTGTGGACTCGTCACCGCCAGGGTGCCGCCCAGTGCCTCGACTCGTCTCTCGATACCCACCAGTCCGGTGCCTCTCCTCCGGTCGGCGCCACCACGGCCGTTGTCGGTGACGGATGCGCTGATGCAGGTACGGCCGTTGCTGCTGCTCCAGCTGACCTCGATGACGCATTCGGTCGCGTCGCTGTGCTTGCTCACGTTGGTCAACAGTTCGGCGATCGAGAAGTACACTGCCGCGCCGACCGATGCCGGCGTCGGCAGGGCGCTGGCGACGTGCAGGCGGGTGGGAATCGGCATGCGGTCGGCGAGCAGGCCAAGCGAGGGGACGAGACCTTCTTCGGCCAGCGTCGGGGGATAGATGCCCCTGATGATGCGGCGCATCTCGGCCAAGGCGTCGCGGCTGGCCTGCTGCGCCTTGTCCAGGGTTTCCGCCACGTCGCCGACACCGGTGTCCAACTGGCGTTGTGCGGTACCGACGAACATGGAGACGGCCACGAGGCGGTTCTGCGCCGCGTCGTGCAGGTCCCGCTCGATGCGCCGTAGTTCGGCGCTGTGTACGTCGAGGGCCGAGTGCCGGCGTTGTTGTTCCAGCTGCACGCGCAGCCGCAGTTGCTGGTTGTGGGTCGGCGTCAGCAACAGTTCGGCGAGCCTCGCGTCGGCGATCGAGAACATCGGGGTGACGGCCCACCATGCCATCAGGCCCGCGATGCCGATCAGCCCAGAGGCCGCGGCCCACCACCAGGAGGTCACCGGGAACAACTGCTCGGCAGGTTTGCCTTCCGGCATCGCCCACCAGTAGCCAACGAGTGCCACCGCCTGCAGCGCGGTCAGCGGCAGCAGGATCGTCAACAGGCCCAGCCGGATGCCCACGACGATCCGCTGAAGCAGAACGGCCAGATCGCGCGGCACGGTGCCGTCGGCAAGGCGCGACCCGCCGGCGTTCGCGGGCAGGTAGGGCGAACCGAGATGCCGGCCGAGAAGCCGCCCGACCCGCACCCGCTCGCGGTCACACCAACGATGCAACAATCCCGATGCCACGCCGGTGAGCAGGAGTCCGACGCCGACGATGCACAGCAGGGCGACCAGCAGCACGGCGACGAGCACCAGTAGCCCGCCGAACCCGGCAAGGGTGCTGGCGGACAGGTAACGCAGCGACCGAGCGAACTGCCGTGCCGACAACGCTTCACGCGGCCGCCACCTGGTGCCGGCTCCCCCCGTAACGCCCACGCATTCACTCTACGGCGAGCGGGCTGACCTGCCTCCGGGCGGCGCACGCTCGCGGCCATGGCCGAGCAGGGTACAGCCAGCACTACCTGAGGGGCGGGCACTCGTACTGCCCTCGATTCGGGTGCGCGCAGTACCGCGGCAGGCCCGTCGACCTCCTACCGTCGATCGTGTGACGGTAGAAGACAGGACTCGTCGTGGCCGTGCCGATGGGCAGCCGGTGACGGTTCGCGGGCTGAGCAAGAGTTTCGGTTCCGGGCCAGGGCGCTTCTGGGCTCTGACCGACATCGACCTTTCGCTCACGCCGCGGACCTTCACCGCGATCATGGGTCCCTCGGGCTCGGGCAAGACGACCTTGCTCAACTGCCTGTTGGGTCTGGACAAACCGGACACGGGATCGGTCAGCATCGGCGGCCAGAACATCACCCGCCTCGACGAGGCGGGCCTGGCCGAGCTACGCCGCTCGCGCGTCGGCGTGGTGTTCCAGTCCTACAACCTGATCCCGTCCCTGACGGTGGCCGACAACATCTCGTTGCCCCTGCGGTTGGCCGGTCGACGCATCGACGGGCGGCGGGTACGTGAACTGGCCGAGATCGTCGGGGTGGCGGCGACGCTGCAACGCCGGCCGTCCCAGCTGTCGGGCGGCCAGCAGCAGCGGGTCGCCTTCGCCCGCGCGCTGATCACCGATCCGGAGCTGATCGTCGCCGACGAGCCGACCGGCGCCCTGGACACCGCGTCGAGCGATGTGGTGCTGGGGTTGCTGCGCTCGATCGTCAGCGATCTCGATCAGCGAGCGCTGCTGGTCACGCACGATCCACGCGCCGCCGCGGTCGCGGACCGGGTGCTGTTTCTGTCCGACGGACGCTGGCAGGGCGAGCTTCGTGGAGCTACCGCCGGTCAGATCTCGGCGGCTCTCACCGATGTGGGGCGGCGCCCGTGAGCGGCCTCGCCCGACTGATGCTGAGAGGACGCACGGGGCAGGTCGCCGCGCTGGCTGTCACCGTCTTCTTCTCCGCCACCGTGGTGGGCGCTTTCGCCGTACTGCTGGAGACCGGGACCCGTGGCCAGGTCTCCACCGGCGAGTACCGCAACGCACCACTGCTGATCGCAGCACGGCAGTCGACCCCGGTCAGCGGCGACGTCGACCTGGCGACCCCGGGCCGTGCGGTACTGCCCGCCGCTGTCGTCGCCGACCTCCACCGGGCACTGCCGGGCTCCCGCATCGTGACCGACCGGATCGTGCCGGCGGCCTTCCAAGCCGCGGGCAGTGACTCTGAGCCGGCAGACGTGCATCCGTGGGCGGCGTTCGCACTGGGCGACCGCACGCTTTCGGCCGGCCACGCCCCCCACCGCCCCGACGAGATGGTCCTGCCGCGAGAACTGGCCCGCTCCTACGGGTTGAACATAGGAAGCCGAGCTCGGTTGGGTTTTGGCGACGAGGCGGTCGAGTACACCGTCGTGGGCACCACCACGGCCGACGACCGGGGTGTCGACGCACCGGATGTCTACCTCGACGACGCCCAGATCGCCGCACACGGCAATCCTGATCACCGGGTGGCGGCCATCGGCGTCTGGCCCAGCACGAAGCCGGACGCTCGGGCCCTCGACCGGCTGGTGGTACGAGACGGCGCGCGGTTGTGGCAGCGCGACCACCGAGGACCACTCGAGGTCGTCTCGCAGGGCCGAGCCAAGGCGGACCTCGTCTCCTCCGCGGCAGCGCTCGGTGCCATCGCGCTCATCGTGGCGGTCTTCACCGTCATGGCGCTCACCTCGCTTCAGGTCCGGCAACGGTCCCGGGAACTGGCGATGCTCCGGGTCGTCGGTGCCACGCCGCGGCAAGTGAAACGGCTGCTACGAGCCGAGATCCACGTGGTTGCGGGGTCGATGGCGCTGCTTGGCGGGGTGGCCGGACCCGCGCTGGGTGTGGTGCTGGTGGGCGCCATTCGATCCTGGGGGGTGGTGCCGCGCACCCTGCATCCCGTGCTCGGTCCGTTGCCGGTGGTGCTGGCGGCCCTGGCGGCATTCGCCGCCGCGGAGGTCGCCGCGCGCGTGGCGTTGCGCCGGGTCGTACGCGGCAGTCCGCTACCGCATCTGGACGACGGCGACGACGCGGCCCGTGCACCGCGAGTGGTCCGCCGAACCATCATCGGGCTTGCGGTCCTCGCGCTGGGTGCGGTGATGGCATTGGCGCCCTTGTACACCTCCAACGTCGATGTGGCCACGGGACTCCCGGGGTTGTCCGGGCTGGTGATGGCGCTGTCGATCGGCCCGCTGAGCCCGGCGGTGGTGCGTATCGCTGGATGGATCGTGCGCCGGCCGGCGACCCGGGACCCCGCCGCGTACCTGGCGTTGCAGAGCATCCGGCACCGGGCCGCCCGGGTCGGTGGGGCGCTGTCCCCGATCGTGCTCGGAGTCGCCCTGGGCACGGTCCAACTCGCCGGCTCGGCCACGACCGGCGCCGTCGCGTCCGCTCAACACGATGCTGGCTCCCGCGCGGATCTGACGGTGTCCTCGGATACGACTGGCGTCGGCGAGCGCACCGTCAGGCTCGTCCGTGACGCCGCCGGCGTCGGTGCCGTGACCCCGTACGTGTCCACCGACGTCATCGTGCACGCACCTGCCGGCACCGGCAACGGTCCACAAACGCTCGCGGCGCTCGGGATCGCCGGTGACGAGCCGGGACGCTACGCCGACCTCGAACCTACCGACAGCCGGCCGATCCACCTCCGGCACGGCGAGGTTGCCCTTGGTGTACTCGGTGCCGCCGAGCTCGGCGCCCAGGTCGGAGACAGCGTCACCGTCGTGTTGCCGGACGGGCAGGCGATCACGCGTCGCGTCCGCGCGCTCTACCGACGTGGGCTGGGATTCGGCGAGGTGCTGCTCCCCATCGGGGATCTGCAGTCGGCAACCGCCACCGGGGCCCCGTCCGGGCTGGCCGTCACCGTCGCCGCGTCCGAACAGAAGTCGGCGGTGGTGCGCCGGCTGAACGACCGGCTGACCAACCATCCCGGCATTCGGGTGGTCGGCCTCTCGAAGGCCGACGCCGGACGTGCGCCGAGCGGCGGAGACAGGTTCGGGCTGCTGATCCTGCTCGTGCTGTTCGGCTACATCGCCATCGCCGTCACCAACTCCCTGGTCACGGCGACTCTCGCACGCAGATCGGAGCTCGCGTTGCTGGCTGCCGTCGGGACGACCCCGCGCCAACTGCGTCGGGTGTGGCGCTGGGACGCCGCTTTCCTCGCGGTCACTGCCTGCCTCGTCGGCACCGCTTTCGCCCTGCCGGGACTGATCTCGATGACGTACGCGCTCAGCAACGGCGACCGCAGTGCGCCCGCACTCGATCCGGTCGCCTACGGCGCCATCGTCGCCTTCGTCATCGTTCTGGTCCTCGTCGCCACGGCGCTGCCTGCGCGCACGATCCTGCGCGCGCAACGACAGCGCGCCTCTCGCCGGGGTTCTGACGATGCGTGACGCGGCGGGGCAGCTGCGTCGCGACGTGGATGCCATCCACGCCCTGGGAGTGAGCGGCGTACAGGCCCGCGCGATCGGGCCCGACGGCCGGCAGTGCGTTGCCGTCAGCGGGTCCGCCGACGTGACCACCGGACGACCGGTCTCGCCGTACGGCTACTTCCGCATGGCCAGCACATCCAAGACGATGATCGCCACCGTGATCCTGCAACTGGAGGCTGAGAGCAGGTTGTCGTCGAGCGACGTGGTCGAGCGTTGGCTGCCGGGGCTGTTGGGTGCAAACGGCAACGACGGCCGTCGGATCACGCTGCGCCAGCTGCTCCAACACACCAGCGGGCTGCACGACGATCTGCCCGGATACACCACCCCGCAGCAGTACCGCCAGCACCGCCACGACGTCCACAGCTCGGTAGAACTGGTTGCTCGGGCGCTGGAGCACGCCCCCGACTTTCCACCAGGTGAAGGCTGGGCCTACTCGAACACGGGCTACATCCTGCTCAGCATGATCGTTCAGGTGGTGACCGGGCGCGTCGCACACCGGGAGATCGAGCACCGCATCCTGCGGCCTCTCGGCCTGGACCAGACCCGCTGGATGGGAATGGTGCCGACCCTGCCTCGACCGCATTCCCGCGCGTACCAGCTTTTCGGCCCGCGGTGCCGCGTCGACGTCACCGACCAGGTACCGGTAGACCACGAGAACCTGTCCTGGGCCACGACGACACGAGACGAGAACCGGCTCCTTCGCGCGCTGCTGGCCGGCCGCCTGCTTCCGCCGGACCAGCTGGCGGCGATGAAGCGAACCGTTCCCGTCAGTTCGGAGGTGCAACACCTGTGGCCCGGCGGCCGGTACGGCCTCGGCGTGGTCGAGCGCCCCCTGAGCGGCGGAGGAACGTACTGGAGCCACGAGGGCGGCGATGGCGGCTACATCACGCTCAACGGTGTCACCGCCGACGGTCGCCGCAGCGCGGTGGTGTCCATGTCCGAAGCTCGCGGCGACACCGCGGAACACATCCTGGCACAGGAGAATGCCGCCAGCGCCCTGATCGACCACGCCCTCAGCGTTTCGGACCCCGGTGACGCCTGACCCCCGCCGGTGGCGGTAGCCGTACCGCGCTGCGTCGACCCGGCCGGACCCGCCCGCCGCCCGGATCAATGGCGGCTACATGGCGGGGAGGTCCTATCAGGCCGGTACCGTGGCCTTCGGTGGTCGGGAGTTGAGCCGCGCCGCGCGGACAGCGGGGGAGGGTGTGTGATGGCGAGATCGGCCCCGGCAGGATGGCGGTGGCCGCAGGCACACGCGGTTCGAGCGGCACGCCACCTGCTCACTGCCCGGGCCCCTGATCGCCCGCACCCGCCGGACCTGGTTGCGGAGCGGGTGGCGGGGTTGCAGGCGCAGGTCGACCGGGTGCCCGCGCTCAGCGTCCTGGCGCGCGGTGGAGCCGCGGGTGCCGATGCCGGATGGTCCAACCTGGTGCGCACCTGGGCGATGCGCGGGACGCTGCACCTGGTGCCCGAGACCGAGATCGCGCACTACGCCGCGGCGCTGGGCGACAGCATCGCCGCCCGGGAGACCCGCCTGTGGCCCCGCCGGGGGGTCGAGGCGTCGGCGGAGGACCGGCTCAACGACGCGATGATCCAGGCCCTGCGCGCCGGACCGCTGGGCCGGCGCGAACTGGCCGGGCAGGTCGGCGCGCTGCTCGGCGCCCCCTACCGCACGCTGCTGGAACATCCCTGGGGCATCGGCCTCAAGCCCGCGGTGGCCCGAGGCCTGCTGCGGCTGCGAGGCTCGGGCACCGAGATCACGCTGTCGCTGCCGCCGACACCGCCGGCCCCGGTCGAGGTGGCGGCCGCGCAGCGTTGGCTTGCCGGCAAATACCTGACCGCCAACGTCTTCGGTACGCCGGCCGCGTTCGCCGCCTGGTCGGGCCTTCCGGCCGCCGCCGCCCGTCGCGCTCTGGCCGCGGCAGACGAGGGCCCCGTCACGATCGAAGGCACCGCCTACGCGCACGCCGGGCCACTGGATGCCGGCATCGAGGATGACCACCTGACGCTGCTGCCGGAGTTCGATCCGTACCTGCTCGCGGTCGCAGACAAGGACGGGTTCTGCGGCGACGACCGCACGCTGCTGTACCGGAAGGGTGGCTGGGTGTCGGCGACGGTGCTTCGGGCCGGGATGCCGATCGGGACCTGGAAGCTGCGGGATCGGCGCAGCGGCAGGATCGAGTTCGCGCCCATGACCGGGTGGAGCGCCGCGCTGCGGCGTCGAGTCGAGCAGCAGGCGGGCCGGTTCACCGACTTCCTCACCACCGAGCGCACCTGAGCGACGATCGCGAGCAGGCCCGGGGCTCGCGGGTACGCCTCGGGAGCGGTGGCGCTCGTCGCGGCAGCGGGCGATCGCGGCAGCGCTCCAGGTGCGCGAGCTGCCGATGGTGTCGAGGTTCGGTACCGAGTCCTACCGCGCCACCGAGCCGGACGCGGTGTTCGAGTTCGGCCTGCGGCGCGTGCTTGCTGGCATCGATGCCCTCATCGAACACGGCGACCTACCCGCGCGGCGATCCGAGACTGAACCGCGCCGGGCCCGGGAACGGCGGCATACCGAAAATGTCGACGCCCGCCGACGGGGGACCGGCGGGACGCGTCCGTCCCACGACTCGGCGTCGGGCAGCGCGGCGGCGGGTCATGGCAGCAGACGACGGGTCGGTGCTACGCGGTGGCGGGATCCTGCCAGACGGTTTCTGAGGCATTTGCGAGTGTCTATACTTTTGTCCGTTTGCTCCGTCTGATCCCCTCTAGTAAGGAGCTCTCCATGCATCGCAGACTCGCCGGGCTCGCGATCCTCGGCGTTGGCGTACTGACCGCCGCCGGCATCGGCAGCACCCCAGCACAGGCCGCTCCTGCGCTGTCCGCCGCCGTCCAGGCCGCGGCCGTGCCGCAGGCCAACACGGTCGCGCACCGCCTCGGCAACCAGAACGCGGGCGTCTACCTGGACCGCAACGGTCATGCAGTGGTCACCGTGACCTCGGCCGCCGCCGCCCGCACCGTACGGGCGGCCGGGCTGCGCACCCGCGTCGTGCACTACAGCGCGGCGTCGTTGACGAGTACGAAGAAGAGCCTGGACCGGCTCGCCGGGGTGCCCGACACCGCCTGGGGCATCGACACGGCACACAACCAGGTGGTCGTCACGATCTCGGACTCGGCACCGAAGGCCGGTGCGGCGCGCGTGCTGGCCGCCGCTCAGCGGTACGGCAGCGAGGTACGTGTCGAGCACACCACCGGGCACTTCAGCACCTACGTGCGCGGCGGCGACGCGATCCAGAACAGCCAGGCGCGCTGCTCCGACGGGTTCAACGTACGGCGCAACGGTCAGCTGATGGTGCTCACCGCCGGGCACTGCACCAACCTCGGCGGCACCTGGTCGCCGATGGGTGGACAGGTCGTGGCGAGTAACTCGCCCGGTGGGGACGAAGGGCTGATCACCAACCCCAGCGGCAACGGCCCCAGCCAGATCAACACCGGCCAGACGATCAGCTCCATCGGTCAGCCGACCCAGGGCGAGCAGGTCACCAAGAGCGGTTCGACCACCGGCGTGACCGGAGGCACCATCGAGGCCGTCGAGCAGACCGTCAACTTCGACGTCGGCGTGATCTACCACCTGTTCGCCACCGACGTGTACTCCGACCACGGTGACAGCGGCGGCCCCGGCTACAACGGGTCGACCGGCCTCGGCACGTTGACCGGCGGCGACACCCAGACCACGTTCTTCTACCCGGCCTGGCGCGAGTTCAACGACTACGGCCTCACCCTGCCCTAGCCGTGCACGGCAGCGCCTCCCGGCACCGGACTCCGGCAGCCGGGAGGCGCTCGCCTGCGTGCGTACCGCCGGACGCAGGCGATCTCAGCGGCGCGGCGAGCCGATATCGCCGGCGCGGGGAGGGGCCCCGCCCCGGCCTGACAGCCGCGGTTCGCGCGCGGGACAACGGCGCCGAAGTCGTCTCGGCCACCGCCCTCCCGGGAGCCGGGTCACTTCATCGGGCGTCTCGTGGCGGTTGGTGGTCGCTGGCGAGCAGGCCCAGCAGGACCAGGTCGACGAACTCGCCGTTGGCCCAGGCCGAGCTGCGCAGTCGGCCCTCCCGTACGAAACCGGCGCGTTCGGCGGCACCGAGCATCCCGACGTTGTCGGCGAGCGTGTCCACCTGAAGCCGTTGCAGGCCGAGCGTCTCGAAGCCGTACCGGCAGAGCACCCGCACCACGTCGGTGCCCAGTCCCTGGCCCCGAAACGCGGGCAGCACCGAGAGTCCGACGTGCGCGTTGCGGTGGTGGGTGTCGATCGACCAGAGGACGGCTTCGCCGGCGAGTCGACCGCTGGCCAGTTCGACCACGGAGAACTCGGCCGCGTTGTCGACCGGCCCTCGCACGGCGTACGGAGAGTCGGCGAGCTGGCCGATCGGTCGCCACGGCCGGGAGTCGGCGCGCGAGCGCATCACCACATCGTCGTACAGCTCGGAGTGCAGGACGGGGACATCTTCCTCGCGCCGGGCTCGCAACCCGACCTTGGCGCCACGCATCATCTCCGGTTACTACCGCACCGGATGCCGGGTCCGAAACCGAGATTCCGCGAGCGCGCTGAGCGTCTCGTGCCGGCGGCGAGGCGGGGTGGCGGCCGGGCCGCCACCCCGTGGGGTCAGGCCGTGGCCACGGCGAACAGGTGGATGTCGCCGCCCTGCGTACCGGCCGGCAGCGTGACGCTGGCCAGCTGCTTGCCGGACTGCAGGGCGATCGGTGCCGTGGCGAACAGGTAGGTCGCCACCATGTCCTTGCCGTCGCCGAGCACGTCGCGGTACGGCGTGCGCACCGCCGTGATGTTGCCGTACGCCGGCTGCTGGCTGCCGCCGCCGAGCGTCCAGTCGCTGAACCCGATCGTCGCGGTCTGGGTACTGCCGTCGGTGTAGGTCAGCGTGATCGTGCCGCTGGCGTTGCCCTCCGCCGCGCTGCCGAGGAAGCTCAGCTTGCTGGCGTCGCCGCCGGGTACGCTGAGCACCTGGTCACCGCCGCCGACAGCGATGTTGTCGGGATCGCCCGGCTGCACGTTCGGCCAGGCGAAGTCGAAGCCGTTGGCCGACACGGTGCCGCCCGGCCGTACCCCGGCGGCCGCCAGCGCGGTCGCCGAGTAGCTCCAGCCCTCGCCGTCGAAGTTGGCCTGTGGCTGCTCGTCGTCGGCGGAGATGCCGTTGTTGTTGAGGTTCCACAGCACGCTGCCCTTGGTCGCGACGGTGACCGGGAAGCTCACGTCCGGCAGCGCCGTGCCGTCGGGTGCCTGCGCGGTCAGCGTGATGGAGTACCTCCCGGGAGTCACGTCGGCCGACGGCGTCACGGTCAGCGGCACGCTGCCGCGGCCGGCGTCGTTGAGCGTGACGGTGCCGGCGGCCGGGCTGAGCTGGATGCCGTCGGGGGCGGCGGCCTTCCACTGCACCTGGCGCGCGTCGCTACCCAGCGCCTGCACCAGGTAGTTGGCCTTTGTGGTGCCGCCGGGCTCGACCTTCGCCGACAGCGGATCGACGCCGGTCAGGAACGGCCGTTCGCCGTGGCGGAACGACGGCGGCGCATCGGTGGCGGCCGCGCCCCACCGGGTGTTCGGCGTGCTGCCGACCGAGAACTCCAGCCGGCCGCCGCTGGTGACGAACGAGGCGGGCACCCAGGGCCGGCTCGAGCTCTTGCCGTCGACCCGCACCGAACGGATGTACGTGTTGTCCGCCGACGCGCCGGGGGCGTCGATGGTGATCGGCCGGCCGTGCCCGCTGCGGATCACCGCGTGCGGGAACAGCGGGGTGGTCAGCACCAGGTCGGCCCGGCTCGGCACCTGGGGGTACATGCCCAGCGCCGAGAAGACGTACCACGACGACATCGTGCCGGCGTCGTCGTTGCCGGGGATGCCGCCCGGCGTGTTCGTCCACAGCTGCGCCATCTCCGCGCGCACCGTCTGCTGCGTCTTGTACGGCGCGCCGACATAGTCGTACAGGTACGGCGCGTTGATGTCGGGTTCGTTGGTCGGGTCGTAGCGGGTGCCGTCGGAGCCGGAGAAGTCGAACCGGCCGTCGGCGGTACGGAAGAAGTTGTCCAGCCGCTGCTCGGCCGCGGCCAGGCCGCCCAGCGCGTCGACCAGCCCCGCCACGTCGGAGTACACCATCCACGTGTAGCGAGCGCTGGTGCCCTCGACGAACCCGTCACCGGTGCCGGGGCTGAACGACGGCGACGACCAGTTGCCGTCGGCCGCCCGGTTGCGCATGTACCCGCCCTGCGGCGTCGCGGTCAGGTCGAACACGTTGCTCCAGGCGCCCGCGCGGTCCCGGAAGGTCCGCTCGTTGCCCCGGTCGCCGAGCTGGCCGGACAGTTCGGCCAGCGCGAAGTCGGCCGCCGCGTCCTCCAGCGTCTCCGCCGCACCGCCCCAGCAGTGGCAGCCGTCGGCCGGCACGTACCCGAGCTTCAGGTACTTGTCCAGGGCCGGTCGCTCGCCGACGCACTCGACGTTGCACCCGGCGCTGGACGAGTCGTTCGCGGTCGGCACGGTCGCCGCCGTGATCAGCGAGCGCAGCGCGCCGCGGGCGTCGAAGTCGCGGCCGCCGAACGCGTAGATCGCCGCCACCGCGGCCGCGGCCGGATCGCCGGCCATCACCGAGGTCTTGCCGTTCTCCAGCAGCCAGCGGTCCCACTCGCCGCCGCGCTGGCCGGCATAGTTGAACATCGACTGGGCGTAGTCACTACCGATCCGCGGATTGAGCAGGGTGAGCAGCTGCACCTGCGCCCGGTACTGGTCCCAGCCCGAGAACGTGCCGTACTGCGCGTGCTGGCGGCCGGTCAGCCGGTGCGGCTTGCGGTCGGCGCCGAGGTAGCGGCCGTCGACGTCGCTGGTGAGCGTCGGCTCCAGCATCGAGTGGTACAGGGCGGTGTAGAAGGTGGTGCGCTGCTCGTCGGTGCCGCCGCTGATCGCCACCTTCTTCAGCTCCTGGCGCCAGGCCGCGGCCGCGTCGCTGCGTACCCGGTCGAAGGACGTGTGCGCCGGGTTCTCGGTGCGCAGGTTGCGCTCCGCGTTGGCCGCGCTGACGTAGGAGATGGCGACCTTGACGCCGACCTTCGTGGTGCCGTCGGGGAACGTCACGTACGCACCGGATCCCTTGCCGGCGGCCGGGATGCCGTTGCCGTCGAAGCCGGTACCGCCGGTCGCGGCCGACGAGCCCTGGTTGAGCGTGCCGTCGTGCCAGGTGCCGAAGCCGGCGAACGAGCGGTCGAAGTGCGCGGTGAAGTAGAGGGTGTAGTTGTCGTGGCGGTTGTTCGCACTCTGCGGCCCGCAGAAGTTGCCGGCGGTGACCGATCCGGTCACGATGTGGTGCGCCGCGTCGACCTCGACCGTGGCGTCGGTGCTGCCGGTCTCGGAGTTGGAGGTGCGAAACAGCATGCTGGCCGGTTTGCCGGCGGGGAAGCCGAACCGGCCCGATCCGGTGCGCTCGGTCGCGGTCAGTTCGGCCGACGCGCCGCTGTCCAGCCCGACCCGGTAGTAGCCGGCCCGTGCCGTCTCGTTGTCGTGCGAGAACGTGCTGGCGTACTTCGCGTCCTTGCTGTCGGCCGACGGCGACGAGTCGACCGCACCCACGTACGGCATGATCGGGATGTCGCCGTTGGCGCCGTAGCAACCGATCCCGCTGAGGTGGGTGAGGCTGAAGCCACGGATCTTCGTCGCGTCGTAGCGGTACCCGCCAGGCGCGGGCGTCGAGATGCCGCCGGTGGTGTTCTGCGGGCTCCAGGCGAGCATGCCGAACGGGCGCACCGCACCCGGGTACGTGTTGCCGGCGTTGGCGCTGCCGATCAGCGGGTTGACGTAGGCGACGGGATCGCGCACCGGCGACGGTGCGGCCGCCGCGGGCGCGGGTACGGCGGCGACCGCCGCGACGGCCGCGGCGACCACCGCGACACCGGCTATCGCGCGCCGGCGCAGCGTCGACGGCGCGGGTCTTGACTGCTCGGACACCATGCTTCCTTCCGGTGGGGGACCGGTTGCGCATTGCCGGCGGGACGGGTGGCTCCGGTGCCACGGTCGCGCCGCGCATGACAACGTTGTCTGGATCGTTCCCCGCACCAGTCGAACGTGTCAAGATCCCACCAGACCGCCTTCCTCGCCCCGCCCCGTCATCCGCGCCGTCGCAGACCGCCGACCCCTCGTCCGGGAGACGACGAGTTGACCAAGCTGCAACAGCTCGCCTACGACGCCCAGCTGGCATCGGCCCTGCCGACCAGTCGCCTTGCCCGCGAGGTACTGCTCGTCGCCGACGGACGATCGACGGAATCGACGACCGGCAGGACGTCGGACGGTGCGAACACGCCTGCTTGCATGGACTCGCCCCCCTGGTGGGTCGCTTGTGCTGCCGGTCCCGTCGGGTATCGGCCCCCGGCGCTCGAGCGCGAGCGCGGTTCACGGCTGCCTTCTTCCGATTGGCCGAGCCCTGCTGCCTGCGGGCAACAGCTTGCCGGGCGGCCAGCAGCCCGGCCATGACGTGGCGCGGACGCCGCCGGCCGCTCCGGCGACGAAGACCATGATCTGTTCCCACACAGAGACTGCCCAGAATGGGAAAGTGCCGTGGCGCGCGGCCCCGCGCCTACCGCGCCGGGCTACGACAGCGACGACGGTTTGTTGCCGTGTGTAAAGGAACACACGTGAGCCGGCGAGTCGCAGCTTCGTCCCCGCTGGCCGCGGCCAGCGACCGTGGTCAGCGGTCCCGCGCACCGGGTGCGAGCAGCCGCAGGGACGCCACCCGCGTCCGGTGGTGGATCGCCCGCCAGCCGACACCGGCTTCGGCGGCGGTACCGGCGATGCCCGCTGCCGGACCGGGCGAAGAAGCCGGTGATCCACCGGGCCGGGGGCATCGCTACCGCGGTCCACGAAGCGTGCGGCGCGACCCGACACCGCAAAGACCAAGCTCACCAACAGAACCGCAATCGACAGCCAGCTGAGGTTGGGTACCCCGAAACCGGACGACCAGTCCTACCGGGCCTCCGGGGTCGTCGACGCTCTCGGCAGCAGACGCCGGCGCCGAACTGCCCTATGCTTGTGGCAGCCGACTTGCGGACTCCGCTTCGGCGGCTGAGTCCGAGACGTGTGCCCACGCCGTGGCGCCGACGAGCTCGTAGCGGTGGGGGGGTGGGCATGGTCGAGGCCGAGACTGGCAGCTTGCCTGGGGAAGCGGAGCGCACTGACATCCTTCGCTTTACAAAGGGCAAGTATCTTCGGTCGGCTGTGGGCGCGGCCGCCGACAGCCTGGGTGCCCTGGCGGGCATCACGCTGACCGACGCGGTCGGCCCGTGGACGGTGGCGGCGTCCCACGAGCTCGCCGCTCGGCTCGACGGCCTGCAGTACATGCTGCGAGAAGGGCCCTACTTCGCCGCGGTCTCGACCGGGCGAATCGTGGTGTGTGACGATCTGGTCACCGACCCCGGGTGGCCCGAGTTCACGCCGCGGGCGACGGACAACGGCATCACGGCCGCTCTGTCGGTGCCCTTCGGTGAACCCGACAACCCTGGCGTGCTGAACCTGTACTGCCAGCAGCCGAGCCGGCTTCGCGCCGACGCCGAGCGGCTCGCGACGGCGCTGGCGGCTCAGCTCGCTGTGGTCGTCACGCTGGCCCGCCACTCGGCGAACCTGGCGGTGGCGCTGGAGTCACGCGACCTGATCGGGCAGGCGAAGGGCATCATCATGGAGCGCCACAAGGTCGACGCCGAGCGTGCTTTCGCCGTGCTGGCCCGGTTGTCGCAGGAGCGCAACACCAAGCTGCGCGAGGTCGCCGGCGAGATCGTTCGTACTGGCGAGACCGGCGATCTGCGATAGCGCCGTCGGGCTGTGCGGTCCAGCTCGGTGCGCAGCCGAGCAGGCGGCCCGGTGAGGTCCGATCCCGGGCGGCGGTCGCGCTGAAGGCACGTCCACTCGACACCGGAAGGCCGGCGTCGCCGGACGCCGGCCTTCTGCTCGATCCTCCGTGCAGGTCGGCCACGCCTGCTGTTCCTGGCGGTCGCCGCCCGGGCGTGGCGCGGTCATCGGTGGGCCGCCGTCAGGTGCGGCCGGGCCGGTTCACTCGCCGCAGAGCCCGTTGCACTCGTCGAGCCACAGGTCCCCGCAGCCGCTGGAGCTGCAGACGCAGGGCCCGTAACAGAGATCGTCGCAGCCGGTGACGGCCTCGCAGTTGGTGTCGCAGTCCGGACCGGAGGGCTCGCACCACAGGTCGACCGATGGTTTCGCGGCATCGCCGGCAGCCGCACGGCCGTCGCCGGCGAGCGCCGGTACGGGTCCCTGCTCGCCGGCCGGCTGCGTGGCCTGCTGCGGTCCGAGGGTGCCCAGCAGCGCCCGGGCCTCCTCGGCGTCGAACGCGGTGACCGCCGCGGTCGCCAACTCGCGCAGGTCGTCGCGACCTCGACCGGTCGTGAGAACTCGCGGTGCCAACCGCTCGACGTCGTCGATCACGCGCAGCTGCGCGCGCGACAGCCCCGGATGGGTCTGCCGGTAGTGCGCGAAGTGCGCGCTCCAGAGTTTGGCGCGCGCCGCCGAGGGCAGCACGTTGAACATCGCCCTGCGGTACGCCATCGGGTAGGCGGTGAAGTCCCGGTAGGCGGTGGGCAGTCGGCCGGCGTTGGCCCGGGCCCACTTCGCCGCCGCGCCGTTGTTGGTCCGGGTGGCGGCCATCGCCGGCGCGGCGAGCCCGCCGGAGACCACGAACGCCCCGAGGCCGAGCAGCGGCACCGCCTTGAGCAGCTTGCGGCGGCTGGGATGCCGCACGATGTCGGCGCGGTTGAGGGCGCGGACCACCCGCGCCGAGTCGACCATGCCGAGCAGCCGGACGAGGCGAAGCGACAGCGCCGGCCCGGTCCAGGCGTGGACCTCGTCGCCGTCGACCGCGAGCAGGGTGGGCGCCCATGGTGCGTCCTCGCCGAGGGCCTGTTGCCGCCACCGGCGGATCCGCGGCTCGGTCAGGCCGGCGGTGTCGAGCTTGCCGTTCGTGCTGGCGCGTACCCGATCCACCACGTCGGTGCATGATCGGCAGCCCGCGTCGAAGGCCAGGATCCAGCTGGTAGTCACGGTTCCCCCATTCGGCAGGCGACGCCGGCCGGTCTCGTGGCCGGCAGGCGACGCGGTGGGTTCGGTACTCACGTCCCGTGCGCGCCGTGGCAGTCCGCAGAGTCATGAGTCCGTCACTGAAAATCACAGAACCGGTGACACTTGTCAAGCTTGCCCGGGTTAGTTCGCAAATTTCCGGATCGTCGGCCCGGATTCCGAGCGCGCCGCGGTCGACCGGGCCCAGGAGCGGCCGGCCAGGCCCGAAAGAACGGTGACCGCCGGCGGGCTCAGCCGCTGTGTTCGAGGGGGAAGTGGCAGGAGACCGTGTGGTTAGCGACCAGCTCGCGCGGGGGCGGGGGCGTCGTCGCGCAGATGTCCCGCGCCCGTGGGCATCGGGTGCGCAGCACGCAGCCGGTGGGCCGTTCGAACGGGCTCGGGGTGTCGCCGCGCAGCACGATGCGTTCCCGGTCGCGCGGTCGGCTGGCCGACGGTACCGCGGACAGCAGCGCCTCGGTGTAGGGGTGCGCCGGCCGGGTGAACAGCTCGTCGGCGGGGGCGGACTCGACGCTCTGGCCGAGGTACATGACCACGACGCGGTGCGCGAGGTAGCGCACGGCGGCCATGTTGTGCGAGATGAACACGTACGACAGGCCGAGGCGCTGTTGCAGGTCCTGCAGCAGGTTCAGGACCTGCACCTGTACCGACGCGTCGAGTGCCGAGACCGCCTCGTCGAGCACGATCAGTTCCGGCTCGGTGGCAAGCGCCCGCGCGATCGCCACGCGCTGACGCTGCCCACCGGACAGCTGGTGCGGGTAGCGCGGCGCCAGGTCGGCGGGCAGCCCGACCAGCTCCAGGCACTCGGCGACCCGGTCGCGCATCGCCGCCCGGGTGCCGGATCGCTGCGCCCGCAGCGGTTCGAGCACGCTGTCGCGGATCCGCATCCGCGGATCGAGCTGGGAGCGCGGGTTCTGCAGCACGATCTGCATCCGGGACCGGGCGGCCCGCAGCTGTCGGCGGCCCATCGTGGTGACGTCCGTACCGTCGAAGGTGATCCGTCCACCGCTGGGCTCGATCAACCGCAGGGTGGCGAGCCCGGTGGTGCTCTTGCCGCAGCCGGACTCGCCGACCAGTGCCACGGTCTGCCCCGCCGGTACGGCGAAGGACACGTCGTCGACGGCACGCACGCTGCGCCGCCCGACCGGGTACTGCTTGCGCAGGTTCTCGACCTGCAGCAGGGGGGTGGTCATGCGACTGCTCCGATCATCCAGCAGGCACCCTCGCCGCCACCGTCGTGGGCGACCAGCGGCGGGGTCGACACGGCGCACCTGGCCTCGGCGAGCGGGCAGCGCGGGTGGAACCGGCACCCGTCCGGCATCGTCGCCAGCGTCGGTACGGTGCCGGGTAGCGACGGCAGTCGCCGGGGTGCGGCGTCGACGTCGGGGATCGAGGCGAACAGCGCCCGGGTGTAAGGGTGTCGTGGGTTGCCGAACACGGTGTCGGTCGGGCCGGTCTCGACGATGCGCCCGGCGTACAGGACATTGACCCGGTCGCAGTTCTCCGCCACGATCCCGAGGTCGTGGGTGACCAGCAGCACAGCCATGTCCAGTTCCCGCGCCAGCCGCTGAAGCAGTTCGAGCACCTGCGCCTGGATGGTCACGTCCAGCGCGGTGGTCGGCTCGTCGGCGATCAGCAGGGACGGCCTACCGGCCAGCGCGATCGCGATCATGATGCGCTGGCTCATCCCGCCGGACAGCTCGTGCGGGTACTGGCGCAGCCGGCGGGTGGGGTCGGTGATGCCGACCTGGTCGAGCAGTTCCAGCGCGGCGGCGCGCTTGCCCGCTCGCGGCGTGCCGCGCAGCGCCTCGTACAGCTGGGTCTGCACGGTCAGGACCGGGTTGAGCGAGGACATCGGCTCCTGGAAGATGACCGCGGCGGTGGTCCCGCGTACCTCCCGGAGCCGTTGCGGGGACATGTCGAGCACCGACTCGCCGTCGAGTTCGATCGTGCCGCGCACCTGAAGGGTGTCGGGCAGCAGCCGTAGCGAGGCCAGCGAGGTGAGGCTCTTTCCGCTGCCGGACTCGCCGACCAGCGCCACGCTCTCCCCGGCGGAGACCCGTACCGAGACGGCGTCGACCAGTGGGGTGGCGCTGGTGCGGGTGCGGATCGTCAGGTCGCGGATGTCGAGGACCGTTCGTGGGATGCTCATTGCCATCCTTCCGCCGTGGGGACGGGCTGGTCGGTGCGCAGCGCGGCGCCGGCGGCGATCAGTGCCAGCCCGCGGGTGCCGTCGGCGCGGTCGGCGGTAACCGGTCGGGCTCGCGGATCGTCGACCTGGCTGGCGCTGCCGCCGGTGACCAGGACACGCTCGATCGGCATCCGCCGCCCGATGCGCTCCAGTACCTGCCGGGCCGGGTCGGGTACCGCCGTGGTGACGACCCGCGCGCCGACCGCCCACCAGCCGGTGGACACGTGCTGGGTGAAGCAGTCCGGCCCGACCGCCGGTGGCCGGGCGCGGCGGCCGAGCACCCGCGCGACGGTCGTCGTACCCTGCGACAGGCACGCGCCGTGCCAGTCGGTCGCCGCCGCCGACAGGTTCGCCGCCGGCCCGTCGCCGATACCACACCACACCGGGGTACCGGCGGGCAGGGCGCAGGCGCGTGCCGCGGCCGCGGTGAGCGACCCGACGATCGTGCCGGGGTCCTCGATCGCCGGCAACCCGGCCGGGTCGATGCCGACGGCGGCGCACGTCTCGGCCGACCAGGTGCCCGTGGCGAGGTCGTAGAAGCCGGACGCGGACGCCGATGCCGGGTCGCTGACCCAGGCGCCGGTGAGCCGGCGCAGCAGGTACTCCTTGACCCCGCCGACCAGCGTCACGGCCGGTCGCAGCGTCGGGTCGGCCGACAGCAGGGCGGCGAGCCGGTGCGCGGCCGTGGGCCGGTCCTGTTCGCAGCCCGACCGGGTCAGGTCGAGGCGGTGCGCGGCGTCCGGGTCCAGGTCGATGCCGGGTTCGAGGGCGCCGATCGGCTCGTACCGTCGGTCGAGCAGACACAGCCCGCCCATCTGGGCGCCGAGGATCAGCGCGTCGGGGCGTCCGTGCCGCATCAGCTCCCGAATCGTGGCGGTGACCGCGTGCCAGACCGCATCGTGGGCGGCCCCCGCCGGGTACGGGGCCGTGCCGGCTGCCGTGGCCGGCTCGCCGGCAGCCCGCAGCGCGGCCTTGATCCGGGTCGAGCCGACATCGACGGCGCAGACAAGCGGGGCACTCATGGCCGGCCCGCGCCGAACTCGTCGACCACGGCCATCGCCCGATCGAGCGTGGCGAAGTCGAGCAGATCGGTCCCGGCGAGCTTCACCGAGCTGTACAGGTGCGGCATCACGCTGTGCAGGCCCGCCGCGGCGCTCGCCGCCAGTACCTGCCGGAGGTTGTCCGGGCTCAGCCCGCCGGTCGCCTCGACCATCAGCCCGTAGGGCGCGGCCGCCGCGGCGAGGGCCCGGTAGTGGTCGAGGTGCTCCAGACCCCGCATCGGGAAGAACTTCACCGACGGCAGCCCGATCTCGTGCACCAGCGCCACCGCGACCTCGACCGGTACGTCCGGCTGCGCGCAACCGGACGAGACCGGCCCGGTACCGACGCGTACCGTCCCGACGGTGCCTCCCGGTCGCAGCAGCGCGTTGACGATCGTCGGCGCGCCCGCCGCGGCGAGGGCGCCGGCGGAGTAGCCGGCCGCCGGGTACACCTGGTTGAGGTGGTACGGGCGGGTCGCGACGGCGAGATCGTGCGCGCGGCGCCACTGGTCGGCGGCGCCGTCGCCGAGCCCGGCCGAGACCCGCACGCTGCGCCGCTGCATCGCTGCCACGACGGCGACCGCGTCGCCGAGCTCGGCGAACCCCTTCACCGGCACCCCGACCGCGAGGCGCCCCGGGTACCGGTCGGTTGCCGCGGCGGCGCAGTCGACGTCGTTGGTCTGCACGTTGAGGATCACTCGCATCGGCGTCATCGCCCCTGCTCCCGTACCCCGATCGCGGCCCGGATCGCCTGCCCCACCTGGGCTGCGCCGTCGACGGTCAGCTCGCGCGGGTCGACGCCGATCCGGCCGCGGTCGGCATCGTGGTTGCGGGTACGCACCGACGGGTCGCCGGCCTCCAACCGGGCGATGAGCTCGCGTGCGGTCAGCCCCGCACCGGGCAGCAGCTCGACGATCAGCCGCGGGATCGGCCGGGTGGCGTCGGTCTCGATGCTCAGCCGTACCGGCAGGTCGGTGCCGATCGCCTGGCGCGCGGCGTCGACCCGCTCGGTGAGCGCGGCGAGCTGGTCGGTACCCGACTGGTACGCCTCGACGGCGGCGAGCAGGCCCGCGATCGTCTCCTTGCCGACCTTCATCGTGCGGCCGACGCCGGTCGACTGCGCCGCGCAGGCGTCGACCAGTGCCCGAGCTCCGACGACCAGCCCCGAGGTGGGGCCGCCGATCGCCTTGTGCCCGCTGTAGACGACCAGGTCGGCGCCGGCGGTCACGTAGCCGGTCAGGTCGCTCTCGGCGGCGGCGTCGACGATCACCGGTACCTGGTGGGCATGTGCGAGCTCGACGGTCTCGGCGAGGCTCACCTGGGTCTCGGCGTGCACGTGGTGGCTGACGACGTACAGCACCGCGGCGGTGTCCGCGCCGATCGCGGCGGCCAGGTGCGTCGCGGCGCACCGGTTCGCGCTGCCGGCCGGGACCGGGATGCCGCCGCCGAGCCGGATCAACTGGGTGACCGGGGCGCCGAAGTCGACCGCGTGCGACTGCTGCAGCACGACCCGGCGCCTGCTCGTCGACACGTCCGGGACCGTCTGCACCAGCGCCGGGTCGGCGCCGACGACGGTCGCGGCGACCGCCTGGACCAGCCCGGCGGAGGCCGAGGCGGCGACCGCCGCGGCCGGCACACCGAGCAGGTCGGCGAGATGGTCGCCGCTGCGGCGGGCCAGCTCGGCCATCTCGACCGGCTGGGTCGCGGCGGCAGCCATCCGGTCGACGACCGTGGCCGGCAGCGTCGCGCTGCCCAGGTAGGTCATCTTGCCGGCGGCGTTGAGCACCCGGGGCAGCCCCAGGTTCGACCACGCGTGCGTGCTCATCCCTTGACCCACCCGCCCAGGTGCATCTCGACGGTGGTCATGATCACTTCCAGCAGTGCGGTGGTCGCCCGCGGCCGCAGCCCGTCGTTGTTCGGGTCCACATAGGAGCTCAGGCCGTCGATCGCGCCGACGTCGGCGAGCCGGTCGGTGATGCGCTGCAGGTCGACGGTGCGCAGGATCTTTGGCCGGTCGGCCAGCGCCGCAACGGATGCGGCGATGCCGACCGCGCCGAAGTTGGACACCGACGCGACGACCAGCTGGTCGACCGGCTGCGCCGGTGCGACCCGGTCGCCGTCGGTGAGGACCTTCGCCACCGCCGGAGCGATGCTGCCCATGCCGAGTTCGTTGCCGCCGTCCCCGATGCCCACGGTCAGCACCCCGCTGGCCGCGGCGTTCGCGAAGATCGCGTCGGCCTTGGCGACCAGTTCGGTGGGGACCAGCCGGCCGGTGATGTTGTGGTACTCGCCGTCGGCGTTGGCGCCCGGCATCTCGATGGCGACCACCGCCGCGGGAGCCAGCTCCGCCATCAGCTGCGCGGCTGCCGTGGGCGCGGCGACCGGATCGGTGGTGAACGGCTGTACCGCGGCGACCGAGGCCCGGTGCCTGCCGGTCTTGCTGCGCAGCGCGGTCGCCACGTCGGCGACGATCATGCCGGCGCCGCCCAGCGCG
Source organism: Actinocatenispora comari (assembly GCF_017312725.1). Classification (GTDB taxonomy): domain Bacteria; phylum Actinomycetota; class Actinomycetes; order Mycobacteriales; family Micromonosporaceae; genus Actinocatenispora; species Actinocatenispora comari. The sequence continues at coordinate 222,601 of NZ_BOPO01000055.1, forward strand.
GCGCGGGCGAACGCCTCCAGCCCCGGTGCGACCACGAGGATCGGGACGATGCCCAGCGCCTGCTCCAACACCCGGGCGAGGTAGGCGGCGCCGGCCGGGCCGTCGGTCTCGGTCAAGCCCTCCAGCAGCCAGGACCGGGACGGCCACCCGGTGCAGATCAGCACCCGGTCGCCGGGCTCGACGCGCTGGGTGAGAGCGCGAGCGGCCGCGTAGGCCAGCGGCTCGCCGGTGGAGGCCTCCAGCGCCGCCTGGTGCAGCTGTTCGACCACGCCCCGGGACGGGATGTCGGCGGCGATCAGCCGTTCGACCGCGACCCCGAGTCGGTACAGCTGCTGCTGTTCCGGCGAGGGTGCCGCGTCGGCCGCTGGACTGCTGGTTGCATGCACGCTAGTTGTTCCTCTTGTCTACCACGTCCCGGAGACCGTCCCCGAGAAGGTTGAAACCCAGGATGAGCACCGCGATCGCCAGGCCGGGAAACAGCATCACCTGGGGCGAGGTCGTGAAGTCCTGCCGCCCCTCGCTGAGCATCGTTCCCCACTCCGGAGTCGGCGGCTGCACGCCGATGCCGAGAAACCCCAACGCGGTGATGACCAGCAGCGCCTCGCTGGCGAACAGGCTCGCGACCACGACCACCGAGCCGGCGATGTTCGGCAGTACGTGCCGGGCCAGGGTGCCGAGCGCCCGGGTGCCGGATGCCTTGGCCGCCAACAGGTACTCGGCCGCGGCGACCCCGCCGGTGAAGCCCCGGGCGTAGCGCACCATCTGCGGCACCTGGGTGATCGTGATGGTGACCACCAGCGACAGGTACCCGCTGCCGAAGATCGCGACGAGCACCACGGCAAGCACCATGGCCGGGAACGTCAGCACCGAGTCGGACACGAACGAGATCGAGCGGTCCGTCCAGCCCCTGCGGTACCCGGCGACCATGCCCAGCGGCACTCCGACGACGGTGACCAGCACGATGACCGGGACGATGACCGACAGCTCGTACCGGGCGCCGTAGACGACCCGGGACAGCAGGTCTCGGCCCAGCGCGTCGGTACCGAACGGGTGTGCGAGCGACGGGCCCTGCAGCGCATCGAGCAGGTGCAGCTTCGTCGGCGAGTACGGGGCGAGCAGCGGTGCCGCGGCACCCACCACGACCACCACGGCCACGATCACCACCCCGACCAGCAGCGAGCTCGGCAGTGACCGGACCCGGCCAAGCGCGGTCGACTGGACGCTCATCGGGCACCTGCCAGGGGTCGGGTCCGCGGATCGATGCGGGTACAGAGCAGGTCGACGACCAGGTTGATCAGCAGGAACCCGAGCACGAACATCGCCGTGATCCCTTGCATGAGCGGGTAGTCGCGCTGGCTGACCGCCGACAGCAGCAGCTGTCCCATGCCCGGATAGGAGAACAGGTTCTCCACCACCACCGCGCCGCCGAGCAGGTAGCCGGCCTGCATGCCGATCATCGTCAGGATCGCCGGCGCCGCCGGCTTGAGCGCGTGCAGGAAGATCAGCCGGGCCGGGGACACGCCGCGTGCGGTCGCGGTCCGGACGAAGTCCTCGCCGAGGGTCTCCAGCATGCTCGCCCGGGTGAGCCGGGCGATCAGCGCCACCAGCCGTGCCGCGACGGCGATCGCGGGCAGTACGACGCCGGCGGCACCGGTCGCCCCGATCGCCGGCAGCCAGTGCAGCTTCGCCGCGAACAGCTGGATCAGCAGCATGCCCAGCCAGAAGTTCGGGACCGCGAGCAGCGCCACCCAGACGAGCAGGGTGCCCTTCGAGAACACCGATCGGGGCCGGATCGCCGAGAAGATCCCGGCCGCGACGCCGATCGTGACGGCGATCGCCAGGCTGGTCGCGAGCAGTACCAGGGTCGCCGCCAGGTGCCCGGAGATCACCTGCAGCACCGGCTGCGAGTAGCTCGTCGACCGGCCGAAGTTTCCGGCGACGATGTCGCCCAGGTAGTGGCCGTACTGGCTGAGTACCGGCTGGTCGAGCCCGAGCTGCTCGCGCAGCCGATCGACCTGGTCGGGTGTCGCGGTCGGCCCCAGGATCAGCTTCGCCGGGTCGCCCGGCGCGAGCCGGAACAGCACGAACACCAGCGTCAGGACCAGGAACGCCTGGGTCACCAGCACGATCAGCCGGGTCAGAAGGTAGCGAGGCATCAGCGCACCGATCAGGAGGTTCGGGACGGGAGAGCGAATCCGACGGGCAACACGACCGGATGCGCCAGCGTGCTGTCGTAGGCGATCAGGTTGTCCGGCGCGTACAGCCAGATGTAGGGGTAGTCGTGCCAGATCAGCTGCTGGGCCTGCCGCATGACCGCGCGCTGCCGGGCGGCGTCCACAGTGGTCAGTGCCTCGGTGAGCAGCCGGTCGACGCGATCGTTGCGGTACCAGCAGAAGTTCCAGCCGGCGACCTTGTCCGCGCTGGCGTTCGAGCGGTACATGATGTCCAGTTGCAGCGCGCCCGACCCGTGCGACGGGTTGAAACCGAACAGCGCCAGGTCGAAGTCGCCGGCTTTCTTCGCGACCTGGATCCCGGCCCAGAACGTCGACTTGTCCACCTTCTGGATGGTGACCGCGATCCCGATCTCGGCCAGTTCGGCCTGTACGGCCTGCGCGACGAGCACGTCGTTGACGTACATCCCGTCCGGGGTGCGCAGTCGGAGCACCACCCGACGTCCGTGGTGGTGCAGCCGCCCCGCCGAGTCGGTCGTGCATCCGGCCTGGCGCAACAACTCCAGTGCCCGCGCCTTGTCGTGCGCGACCGCGCCGACCTTCGCGTACCCGTTGGTGCGCTCGGCGAGCGGCGAGGTCAGCGTCCGCGCCCGGCCGCGCAGCACGACCTTGACGATCGCCGGCACGTCGACGGCCAGGTTCAGCGCTCGCCGGACGCGGACATCGGTCAGCAGCGGATTGGCCTGGTTGATGCCGATGCCGAAGGTCTGCAGCCCCGACCCGCTCGACAGCCGCTTGCTCGCGTTGAGGGTGACCGACTTGGCCTGCTCGACCGGCAGCGCGTCGATCAGCTGCGCCTGCCCGGCCTCCAACGCGGCCAGCCGGCCCGACGCGTCCCCGACGTAGGTGAACGTGAGCGTCTCGTGCCGTGGCAGCGCACCGAAGTACGCCCGGTTCCTCTCGAGCACCAGCCGGCTGCCAGGCGTGAACGACGACAGCGTGTACGGGCCCGTACCGACGGCGTGCAGGGCGGCCTTCGCCTCGCCGGCGGCGACCAGTGCCCGGCTCGGGATCAGCCCGGAGCCGTGCGCCAGCGTGTTGAGCAGCGCCGAGTACGGCTGCTTGGTGGTGATCCGGACGGTACGCGCGTCCACCCGCCGCACCGACGCGATCGGCGACCACAGGCTGTAGGCCGACAGGTTGTAGTCCGGGTCGAGCATCTTGGTGAAGTACCCGACGACATCGTCGGCGCCGAACGCCGTGCCGTCGTGGAACCGCACCCCGGTACGCAGCTGGAAGGTCCACGTCCTGCCGTCGGCGGCGACCGACCAGCGTCGGGCCAGGTCCGGCTGGAAGCTCATGTCCGGCGCCAGCCGCACCAGCCCGGAGTACACCGCGAACGCCGCCTCGTATCCGGACGGGTACCCCTGCGGCTGCTTGCCCATCGGGGCAAGTGAGGTCACCTGGACCGCCTGGCAGAAGTTCAGATCGGTCGGGCTCGGACCGCCGCCGGCACCGGAGCGGCCGCAGCCGGCCACCGACAGGCCCGCCGCGGCGGCCGCCCCGGTCGCGAGCAGGTGTCGTCGAGTGAGTGCCATCGTCTTCAGCGCTGCCGGAGGGCGTCGAGAAGCCGGTGGTGCTCGTCGACCGCGCCGACGACCTCGTGCGACTTCGGCAGCGACACGGCCACGAACAGGGCGTCGAGCAGCGCCTGCTGCGCGACCCGCGAGGCCATCGCCTCGGCGCGAAACGCGGTCTCGACCGACGAGGTGTGCAGCGCATGGTCGGCGGCGTCGGTCAGCGGCGACCTGCCGTACTGGGTGATCGCGACGACGCTCGCCCCCCGCTCGCGTGCCTGGCCCGCCGAGAACACGAGGTCCTTCGTGCGGCCGGAGTGCGAGATCGCGACGACGACATCGCCCGGCCCCAGCAGCGCCACCCGACTGAGCTGGGCGCTGACGTCGGTGAGCACGTAGGTCGGCGCGCCCAGCCGCATGAACCGGAAGTGCGCCGCCTGCGCCGCGGCCCCGGAGGCACCGAACCCGAAGAAGCTCAGGCTCCGTGCGCCGGAGATCGCGGCGACGGCGGCGGCGAACTCGTCGGCATCGACCACGTCGAGGGTGTCCTTGAGCGCGTCGATGAACGAGTGGAAGACCTTGTCCAGCACGGTGCGCGGCGAGTCGTCGGCGCCGACGTCCTCGTGGATGCCCTCGATGTCGCGGCCGCGGCCGTTGTCCTCCTGGGCGAGTGCGAGCCGCAGCTCCTGGTAGCCGCTCAGGTCGGCCTTGCGGCACAGCCGGATGATCGTCGCCTCGCTCGACCGGCTCGCCTTCGCCACCTCGTTGAGCCGGCTGGCCAGGACGAACTCCGGGTGCGCGAGGACGTAGTCGCAGGCTCGCCGCTCGGCCGGCGTCAGGTGGTCGGACAGACCACGCAGCTTGGGCAACACGCCGCTCACCGGCACCTCCTCGACCCGCCGGGGCCGGTCCGGCCCGCGGCTGAAGTATCACTTCAGGTTTCGGCAGACACTAGAAGTATCACTTCAGCGCTGTCAAGGGTCGGGGAGGCAGGGCACCCGTCGGCCTGACATCGAGGCTGAATCCGCCGAGCCCGCCGCGAGGCCCGGCCCGGCGGCGCGGGTTCACCCGGTCGATGCCTTCCCACGTTGCGTCGGGTGTGGTGCCCATTGACAGTCGGATCGACCGCTCCTACATTCCCTCCCAATGAACGCGAACAAAGTTCCACTCAGTGAGAACGGACGGCCGAGCTACCTGGCCCGCCTGCTCGACGTGCTGGACGTCGCGGTGACCCACGAGCACGCGCCGCTGCCGATGTCGGAGATCGCCGCCGCCGCGGAGGTACCGGTGTCCACGGCGTCACGGCTGCTGAACCTGCTGTGCGAACACGGCTTCCTGGTGTCGATCCCCGGATCCGGTTACGCGGCCGGGCCGCGGCTGCTGCACGTGGCGATGCGCGCGACCGAGCAGCTGCACGACGCCGACCGGCTCAAGGCCGCGGTCGAGGCGTTGGCGGCCGAGACCGGCGAGAGCGTCAGCGCCGGGCTGCTGGTCGGGGAGCAGATCGTCCTGGTGGCCCGCAAGGAGTCGCCGCACTCGCTGCGCGCGGTGGCCCGGGTCGGCGACATCATCGCGCCGCACACCTCCGCGATGGGCAAGGCCGTGCTGTCCTGCCTGCCCGCCGAACGCCGTACGACGGTGATCCGGGCGGCGATCGGTGACGGGGTCGACGAGGCGCTGGCCGGGCTCGCCGACGAGCTCGCGCAGGCGAGCGCGGACGGCTACGCGGTGGACGAGGGTACCTACACGGTCGGTCTGCGCTGCCGCGCCGCGGCGCTGCTGGACCGCAACGGGCACGCGGTCGGCGGGTTGTCGATCGCCGGCCCCGCGGCGCGGTTCACCCCGCAACGCGCGCAGGAGAGCCTGCCGGCGTTGCGGGCCCAGGTCGCCACGTTGTCCCTGACCCCGAGGAGTACCGCATGACCGACGCCTCCGCCGCCCTCTACCGCCGGGCCGCCGTGCACGTGCCGGGCGGTGTCCACTCCGACACCCGGTTCGCCCAGCCGCACCCGAGGTACTTCGTCCGCGCCGAGGGCGCCCACGTGTGGGACGCCGACGGCGTGCGCTGGCTCGACTGCACGATGGGCAACGGGTCGGTGCTGCTCGGCCACGCGCATCCCGACGTCGACGCCGCGGTCACCGGCGCGGTACGAGACGGGCTGACCACCGGGCTGGAGACCCCCGCCGCGGTGTCGGCGGTCGAACGGCTCGCCGCGATCGTGCCGGACTTCGGCCAGGTGCGGTTCGCCAACACCGGTACCGAGGCGGTGATGCACGCGCTCGCGATCGCCCGGCACGTGACCGGCCGGCAGCGGGTCGCGAAGGCCGAGGGCGCCTACCACGGCTGGTTCGACCCGGTGTGGGTGTCCACCTGGCCCACCGCCGACCAGCTCGGCCCGCAGTCCCGCCCGGGCGTACCGCCGAGCTCGGCCGGGTTGTCCGCCGTCACCGCCGACACGGTGGTGGTCCCGTTCAACGACCTGGACGCGACCGCTGCGCTGTTGCGCGAGCACGCCGACGAGCTCGCCGCGCTGGTGGTCGAGCCGGTGCTGATCGACATCGGGTACGTGCCGGCCACCTCCGCGTACCTGCGCGGGCTGCGCGAGCTGACCGACGAGCTCGGCATCGTCCTGGTCTTCGACGAGCTGCTCACCGGGTTCCGGCTCGCACCGGGCGGCGCCCGCGAGGTGTACGGCGTGGTTCCCGACCTGACCACCTACGGCAAGGCGCTGGGCAACGGGTACCCGATCGCCGCGGTGGAGGGCCGACGCGAGCTGATGGCCACCACCGACCCGGTCGGTGGGCCGGTGGGCTGGGTGGGTACCTACAACGGGCACGGCAGCGCGGTCGCCGCGGCCGACGCCTCGCTCGCGGTGCTTGCCACCGGGGAGTCGCAGGCCTACCTGGACAAGCTGCTGGGCACGCTGCGGGACGGGTTCGCCGAGCTGTCGGCGCGCTACTCGATCCCCGTCGTGCTGGCCGGCGCCGGCGGCCATTTCCAGCCGTACTTCCTGACCGGACCGGCGGGCAGCTACCGGGAGGCGATGCGGACCGACGCCGAGCGGTACGCGACGCTGCGCGCCGCCGCCGAACGCCACCACATTCTGCTGCCGGGCAAACCGCTGCTGCACGCCGCGCTGTCGACCGCGCACACCGACGACGACGTCAGTGCGCTGCTGGCCGCCGCGGAGGAGGCGTTCGCGCAGCTGAGCGAGTCGACATGACCGGCCGGCCGGGGCCTCGCCCCGCCACGACCAGGGGGTGAACGATGGACACGCCCGACGCCGAACTGCGTGGTGTCCGCAAGCAGTATCCGGGCGGTGCCCGAGGGGTACGGGACGTCTCGCTGCGCGTCGAGCGCGGTGAGTTCTTCTCGCTGCTCGGACCGTCGGGCTGCGGCAAGAGCACCACGCTGCGCATCCTCGCCGGCCTGGAGGAACCCACCGCCGGTGAGGTACTCATCCGCGGTGAGTCGATGGCCCGCCGGCCGGCGCACCGCCGACCCACCAACCTGGTCTTCCAGCGGCTGGCGCTGTTCCCGCACCTGACGGTCGCCGAGAACGTGGCGTTCGGGCCGCGGCTGCGGCGCGGTTCGCGGTCCGAGACCGCGGCCACGGTGGCCGAGATGCTGGAGCTGGTGGGCCTTTCCGGGCTGGAGAAGCGTTACCCGGCGCAGCTGTCCGGCGGGCAGCAGCAGCGGGTCGCGATCGCGCGGGCACTCGCCAACCGCCCGGCGGTCCTGCTGCTCGACGAGCCGCTCGGCTCGCTGGATCTCAAGCTGCGGGTGCAGATGCAGCGCGCGCTCAAGCACATCCAGCAGGAGTCGGGCACCACCTTCCTCTACGTCACCCACGACCAGGTCGAGGCGCTGACCATGTCCGACCGGATGGCCGTGATGAACGAAGGACTCATCGAACAGGTCGGCGATCCGGCCACGCTCTACCGCGCACCGACGACGCGGTTCGCCGCCACCTTCCTCGGCGACACCAACCTGTTCGAGGGCACCCACCGCGATCAGGTGCTCGACTGTGCCGGCATCGCCGTGCGGGTACCGGGCCCCGGCCGGTTCGCCTCGGTACGACCCGAGCGGGTGAGTGTCGCCGCGCAGCTCGGCGACGGCTACCCGAACCGGTTCACCGGCCGACTCGAAGAGGTCGTCTTCCAGGGCGCCAGCATCCGCTACCAGGTCCGGCTGCCCTCCGGGGTGGCCGTCACCGCCGAGCGCCGCGACGAGGCGACGCCGGCACTGGCGGTCGGTACCGAGGTCGAAACCGGCTGGCCGGTCGACGCCGCCGTCATGCTCGACCACTGAAACGTCAGGAGCAGGCCATGTCGCAATCCGAATCCGTACCGCTGTCTCGCCGCCGGCTGCTGTCGGGTGCGGCCGGTCTGGCCGGTGCGCTGGGCCTCGCCGCCGGCTGCGGCAGCGTCGCCCCGTCGTCACAGTCGTCGTCCACCGGTGGCAGCAAGGGCAAGCTGAAGCTGACGCTGTTCGCGTTCCTCGGCGGCGACCTGGCGACGATGCCCAAGGCGTTCGCCAAGGAGTACGAGGCGTCGCACCGCAACGTGCAGATCGACATCTACGAGCAGTCCAACACCGTCGGCTACGCGAAGATGCTGGCGCAGCAAAAGGCCGACCCGCACCGGCCGCTGGTCAACCTCGGCTTCTTCAACGCCGAGACCACGGTGCAGGGCGTGGGCGATCGCATGTGGAGCAAGCTGGACTACTCCGCGATGTCCAACGCGAGCGACATCAGCAAGCAGTTCCAGCGCCCGGACCAGTACGGCATCGGCATCGGCGCCGACCAGTTCGGCCTGGTGTACAACCACCAGAAGCTCTCGAGCGCACCGACCTCGTGGGCCGACCTGTGGAACCCGACCTACAAGGGTCAGCTCTGCCTGTTCCAGAACCCGTGGTACGCGGTGTTCATGGCCGCCAAACTGCACGGCGGGTCGATCGACGACATGGAACCGGGCTGGAAGCTGTGGCAGGACAAGGCCGACCAGATCCGGCTGATGGTGGACTCCAACCCGCAGTACCTCAACGTGTTGAGCAGCGGCACCGCCCCGCTCACCACCTACTTCGCCGGCACCGGGCAGCAGTGGATCGACTCCGGCGCCCCGCTGAAGTACGTGGTGCCCAAGGAGGGCGCGATCTCGCTGCCGGTGTACCTGCAGTCGGTGGCCGGCTCGACCGACAGCCAGCTGGAGGTCGCGCAGGACATGATCAACGAGATGATCTCGCCGAAGTGGTCGGCCCGCTGGGCCGACGCGAGCGTCGAGACCCCGGCCAACACCAAGGCGGTACTGCCGGCCAAGCTCGCGCACCTGCCGGCGTTCTCGGCGCACACCCGGGAACACTTCATCGACGTCGACTACGCCGTGGTCGGCAAGAACAACGCCGCCTGGCAACAGCGCTGGAACCGCGATGTCTCGTCCCACATCTGAGGCCCCGCGGGCGCCCGCCGACGCCCGGAGTGGCCCCGAGCAACCGACCGGCTCGCCGCCCCGGCCGGCGCTGAGCGCACGGCTGGCCGCCTCGATGCGCCGGCACCGCACCGGCTACCTGCTGGCCGCGCCGACCCTGGTCGTGATCATCGCGGTGTTCGTCGGCGCGATGCTCACCCTGCTGGAGTACAGCTTCCACCGGTACCCGCCGGGCGGCGGCGACATCGCCGGCACCCTGGCCACCTGGCAGGCGTTCCTGACCGGCGGGTACCACTGGCACGTGGTGTGGCAGACCGTCGAGGTCGGCGTGCTCGCCACCGTGATCACCGCGCTGGTCGGCTTCCCGACCGCGTTCGCGTTGAGCCGGATCAAGCGGCCCGGCTGGCGCTACGCGGGCCTGTTCGTGGTCTTCGCGCCGCTGCTGACCAGCGTCATCTCCCGCACGTACGGCTGGGAGCTGATCCTCGGCGACACCGGCGTGCTGAACTGGCTGCTGGTCGCCGTGGGCCTCGGCCCCGCCCGCATCCTGTACGCGCAGACCTCGGTGATCGTGGCGCTGGTGCACATCCTGCTGCCGTTCATGGTCTTCCCGGTGATGAGCTCGCTCGGCCAGCTCGACGGTGCGCTCGACGAGGCCGCCGGCGATCTGGGCGCCGGCGCCTGGCGCCGGTTCCGTACCGTGACCCTGCCGCTGACGCTGCCCGGGCTCATCGCCGGGGCGGAACTGGTGTTCGCGCTGTCGATCAGCTCGTTCGCCACCCCGAGCCTGCTCGGCGGTGGTCGGGTCCAGGTGCTCGCCACCGACATCTACAACGACGTGCAGAACGTCGACTGGCCGCTTGCCGCCGTCTCCTCGTACGTGCTGCTCGCGCTCGCGGCGGTCGCTCTGGTGCTGTTCACGGTGCTGCAACGCCGGGCCGGCCACGCGGCGCAGGGCGGCGTCACCGCGCAGGCCGCCGAGCCGCGTGGCGCGCGGGGCTGGATCGGCTGGCTGGTACTGGTCGACGTGTTCGTGCTGGCGCCGCTGGTGGTCATCGTCATCGAGTCGTTCTCCTCGGTGTCGTACGGCGCCTGGCCGCCGCCGGGACTGTCCACCAAGTGGTACGGCAACCTGCTGCACCAGCCGGGCCTGGGCTCCGCGGTACTGCTGAGCCTGGAGATCGCCGTCGCGTCCACAGTGATCGCCACCGTCATCGGCACGCTCACCGCCACCTCCTTGGTACGGCACGCACCGCCCGGGCGGCGGCTGATCGAATCGCTGACGCTGTCGCCCACCGTGGTACCCAAGGTCGCGTTCGGCTTCGCCGGATTCGTCTACCTGCACCGGATCGGGCTGTTCGGCGGACCGGTCGGCCTGGTCGCCGCGCACGTGGTGATCGTGCTGCCGTTCGTGGTCATCGTCGTCACCTCGGCGCTGCAGCACGCCGACGACACCCTCGACGCCGCCGCCCGTGACCTCGGTGCCGGCCCGGTGCGGGCGTTCCGGCTGGCGACCCTGCCGCAGATCCGGCCCGCACTGATCGCCGCGGCCCTGTTCGCCTTCGTGATCAGCTTCGACGAGGTGGACACCACCATCTTCCTGCTCGCACCCGACCAGAACACGCTGCCGGTCTGGATGTACGTCTACATGCAGAAGTACCAGGACCCCACGCTCGCCGCCCTGTCCACGATCCTGATCGGCGCCGCGCTGGTGCTCGCTGGCGCTGTGGCAGTGCTGCTCGCCCGCGCCGGCGTGTTCGCCGGACTCACCGGAACCGGTGCGAAGCCACGACGGCGTGACCTCGACACCGGCAAGCGCACCACCGATCCGCACGACGCCGATCAGCACGCCGACGACCAGCACGACGCTGCCAGCCAGCGACAGGCTGCCAGCCAGTAGCAGGTTGCCTGTGAGTAACAGGTCGCCTGTCAGGTATCCAAGGAGGAGCTGCCCGTATGAGCACATCGCCCGGCCACACCGTCGACCAGGTACCCGTCACCACGCTGCCCGACGGACACCAGCTCGCCCTCACCGTCCACACCGTCACCGGCGCCGCGCCCGGACCGCGCATCGTGTGGCTCGGCGGCGTGCACGGCGACGAACCGCTCGGCCCCGAGACGGTACGCCGGGCGCTCGCCGAGATCGACCCGGCGCAGCTGTCCGGCACCGTCACCGCCGTTCCGGTCGCGAACCCGTTGGCGTTGCAGGCACTGAGCCGCAACACGCCGGTCGACGGCATCAACCTGAACCGGATCTTCCCCGGCAACCGCGGCGGCAGCGTCACCGAACAGATCGCCGCCGTACTGTGCGAGATCATCGCCGGCGCCGACCACCTGATCGACTTCCACTCCGGCGGCAACTTCGCCACCGTCGAATACTCCTACCTGCACGAGCCCGGCGCCGAGATGTCCCGCGCCTACGGCTGTTCGCTGCTGTACCAGCACGCCTCCTACGTCGGCTCGGCGACCGACTGGGCGCTGCAGCAGGGCATCGGTGCGATGGTCAGCGAGCTCGGCGGCGGCGGTCAGCGCATCGACCACTACCTGGACAAGGGAGTCGCGGGCACGCTCAACGTGCTGCGGACGCTGAAGATGCTGCCCGGCGAGCCGACCCCGCCGCCGGCCGACCAGTCCATCATCACCACGCTGCGCATCCTGCAGCCGGCCGTGGGCGGTGTGCTGCAGTCCGACTACGGCGCCGACCGGATCGGTGAGCGCATCCCGCAGGGCACCGTGCTGGGCCGTATCCTCAGCCCGTACACGTTCGAGGAGCTGGAGGTGCTCACCGCGCCGTTCGAGCCGAGCATCCTGGTGCTGGCCCGCGAGTCGGTCACCAACGTGCTGCCCGGTGAGTACGGGTACATGGTCGCGGACGGGGCGACCGCGACACCGGCGTAACTGCCCCCAGGCTCCGGGGCGGCGCAGTGGCGCCGCCCCGGAGCCTTCCCCCTCGAGGACAAAGGAACCGGACATGATCGTCGGCGACAGGGTGATCCGCCGAGTCTCGGTGGTCGAACCCGACACCGAACGGGTACGGGAACGCCAGCGGATCGTCATCGAACGCGGCGTGATCACCGAGGTGGCCGACGATCCCGGCGACGCGGTGCGGGACGGTGAGCTCGACGGCGCCGATCGCTACGCCGTTCCGGGCCTGATCGACTGTCACGTGCACGTCACCGCCTACACCGCCGACGAACACGCGCTCACCCTCCAGTCACCCAGTTACGTCGCCGCCCGCGCGGTCGACGAGCTCGCCGCCACCCTCGCCCGCGGATTCACCACGGTGCGCGACGCGGCCGGTGCCGATCACGGTCTGGCGCAGGCGATCGAGGAGGGTCACGTCGTCGGGCCGCGGCTGTTCTTCGGCGGCAAGGCGCTGTCGGCGACCGGCGGGCACGCCGACCTGCGCACCGCCGGCCAGAACGTGCACGACACCCACTACGCGATGCCCGGGCTCGGTCGCGTCTGCGACGGCGTCACCGAGGTACGCCGGGCCGCCCGCGACGAGATCCGCCGCGGCGCACACCACCTGAAGCTGATGCTCTCCGGCGGCTGCGCCAGCCTCACCGACCGGATCGACTCCCTGCAGTACAGCGACGCCGAGATCACCGCCGCCGTCGAGGAAGCCGCCGCGGCCGGCATCTACTGCGCCGCACACGCCTACACCGCGGCCGCGGTCAACCGGGCGCTGCGGCTGGGAGTACGCACCGTCGAGCACGGCAACCTGCTCGACGAGACCAGCATCGCCGCCTTCCAGGAAACCGGCGCCTTCTACGTGCCGACACTGGTCACCTACGCCGCGCTGGCCGAGGAGGGCCGCGCGCACGGCCTGGCTCCCGACAGCCACGCGAAGGTCTTCGACGTCCTCGACGGCGGGCTGCAGGCGCTGCGGCTGGCCGACCAGGACGGGCTGCCGATCGCGTTCGGCACCGACCTTCTCGGCGACATGCGTCGCCGGCAGAACGAGGAGTTCGCCCTGCGAGCCGAGGTCCAGACGCCCGGTGCGGTGCTGCGATCGGCGACCACCACCGCCGCGGAACTGCTGAACCAGCGCGGCCGCCTCGGTGTCATCGCCCCGGGCGCGCACGGCGACCTGCTGCTGACCCAGCACGATCCGCTGGCCGACATCCGCCCTCTCGCGTCCCCCGCGGACGAGATCACCGCGGTCATCCAGGCCGGGCAGGTTCGCCGAGCCTGACATCGAACCCGCCGTGTACGGTCGGGCGACCGTCGCCCACCAGCGGGCCGTCTTTGTCGGCGTGTGGAATCCCGGCCCGTCAACTCGCGGGGTGTCCCCTCCGAGGCTGCGTCGCAGCGGCGGTGCGCGCGTGTCTCGGTCCGCGAGGGCGAGTGCCGGCACGCAACCGCTACCAGGCCGATCGCTGCGCTTGGAGCGTGCGACCACGGGCGGAGAACGGATCAGCCGCCCGGCGGACGCGCGCGGTACCCGCGTTCGGCGAGGCTGGTGGCGGCCCGGCCGCCGAGCAGGGCCGGAGGGGGAGGACGAGACATGAGGCGCTTCGTGCCGGTGGCGGTGACGGTGCTCGCCGTCGCCGCAACGCTGATCGCCGGGCCCGCCGACGCGCACCAGTCGGGAATGCGGCGGGTCGAGGCCGCGCTGCGCGCCACCGTACGTGCCGGGGTGCCTGGCGTGTTGGCGCGGGTCGACGAGCCGGGCCGGCACTGGACCCGTACCGCCGGGATGGCCGACGTGGACACCCGGCGGCCGGTATCGGTCCACAGCCGGTTCCGGATCGCCAGCCTGACCAAGAGCTTCGTGGCGGTCCTGGTGCTGCAGTTGGTGGCAGAGCACCGGCTCGCGCTGGATCGGCCGGTCGGTGACTGGCTGCCCCACATCATCCCGGACGCCGAGTCGGTCACGGTGCGGCAACTGCTCGACCACACCAGCGGTCTCGCCGACTACATGGCCGCGCCGGGCTTCCAGGACCCGCGCCAGTACGCCCAACGGCACCACACTCCCGAGCAGCTGATCCGGGCCGGCGTCGCGCTCGGGCCCGTCGCCGAGCCCGGCGCGCGCTTCTCGTACGCCAACACCAACTACATCGTGCTCGGCCGGCTGGTCGAGCGGGTGACCGGTCAGGACCTCGGTACGCAGCTGCGAGACCGGATCCTGGGACCGCTGGGGCTCGACCACACCAGCCTCCCGGTCGACGACCACACCCTGCCCGACCCGCACGCCACCGGCTATGTGGCACTCGACCCGGCGCACCCCGACATGCTGACCGCCATGACCGAGCTCGACCCGTCGTTCGAGTGGGCGGCATTCGGCATGGTCTCCGACGGCCGGGACGTGAACCGCTTCTACCAGGCGCTGTTCGGCGGTCGGCTGGTCCCGCCCGCCATGCTGAACCAGATGCGCACCGGACACCCCACCGGCCAGGCACCGGTGTTCCCGCAGTACGGCCTCGGGCTCGAGTCGGTCGGCCTGACCTGCGGCCAGATGTGGGGGGCCACCGGCCAGACGGTCGGCTACCAGACGCTCAGCTTCACCGACCCGACCGGCACGCGCACGATCACGGTCTCGCTCGACGTCGAACGAACCAGCCCCGACGACCCCGACACCGGGCAGCTCATCCTGGCCGCCGTCAACGTCGTCAACGAGTACCTCTGCGGCACCGCCTACCAGCTGCCGACCGGATGACGCCACCGTCTCGCCCCAGCTCGACTGGACCCCGACACGACGTCCGACACGGACCAGGCAGTCCGGAGGGCGGCGAAGCCCTGGACGCGTGATGCTGTCAACGTGACGATCGCCGCGGCGCGTCGCCCCTGGCCGCACACGCAGCGCCTCCCGAGCCGTTCGGGAACGGATCCGAGGCGCCCGTCCCGTCAGACCGTTGAGCAGCGCGGTCCCGGGCCCGGTGGGCAGTTCCGCCCGGGTTGAGGCTGTTCGGGCCACCGTGTACGAGCTGCGTCGGCCCGGCGTCGCGATCAGATCAGGAATCGAGAAGCACCGACGGCCGTGAGCCCCGTAGCGTTCGATGCGGCGGCCGGCACGATGCCGGCCGGACACGTACGAAGGGCAAGGACCATGGCCGAGACCACCACCGGAACCGACGGCTTCTCCGCTGCCGAACGCGCCGCGATGAAGCAGCGCGCCGCCGAGCTGCGCGCCGAGGGCAGGAAGGGCGAGAAGAAGGCCGAGGGGCTGCAGGCGGCGCTCGACGCGATCGCGAAGATGGCACCCGAGGACCGTGCGCTCGCCGAGCGCGTCCACGCCACGATCGCCGCCACCGCACCGGATCTGCTGCCGAAGACGTGGTACGGGATGCCCGCCTACACCAACGCCGACGGCAAGTTGATCGTCGCGTTCAAGAACTCCGGGAAGTTCGGCACCCGCTACTCGACGCTGGAGTTCCAGGACGCGGCGCGCCTGGACGACGGCGACATGTGGCCGGTGTCGTTCGCGCTGCTGCGCTGGAGCGCGGCGGTCGAGAAGAAGGTCGTCGAGGCGATCCGCACCGCCGTCTCCTGACACCGCCAGCCACCAGCGCCGGGCCGGCGGCAGGCGGTGTAGCGCTTGTGGCCTGCTGGCGCGCCGAGTGTGGGCGATCGAGCAGGTGTCCGTCCGATGGCTTGGCGGGGTTGCAGTCCGACCAGTTCGAGGCACTCGGCGACCCGGTCGTGGATCGCCGCCCGGGTGCCGGATCGCCGCGCCCGCAGCGGTTCGAGCACGCTGTCGCGGATCCGCATCCGCGGATCGAGCTGGGAGCGCGGGTTCTGCAGCACGATCTGCATCCGGCCTTCGACCGATCCTGCACGATCGTTCTCCGCGGGCGGCGAGGCGCGTTGAAGCTCGACGGAACCTCCCTGGGGCTGTCGCGCGCGCTCGCCTGCTTCCGCGCCCATCGGCCCACCGTCCACGACATCGAGTCACCCGAAGCCTGACCTCGACGGTACGGAGCGCGCCGGATCGGTTGTGGTGCGACGCGGGTGTCGGTGACGCAGCCGGGGGATGATTCAGGTCAGGGACCTGGCGGCTGCGGTCGGGAAGGTGAGCGAGGATGGGGAAGGTGCTCTGGCACACGCCGTTGAGCCTGGACGGCTTCATCGCCGGCCCGGGCGACGACCTGGGGTGGGTCTTCGACGTCGATGGCGGGTCCGGCCAGACCGCCGAGGAGATCGTCCGATCGACGGGAGCGCTGCTGGTCGGCCGACGCACCCAGGATGTCGAGGACCGCGACCAACCGGGCTTCTACGGCGGCGCCTTCCGCGGACCGTTCTTCGTCCTGCGCCACGACCCGCCGGCGCAACCTCCCGTCGTGAAGGGCGTGACCGGCCAGTTCCTCGACACGGTGATCGAGGACGCGGTGGTACGGGCAAAGGAGGCCGCGGCTGGTGCGAATGTCGTCGTCCTCGGAGCCAACGTCGCTCGACAGTGCCTCGAGGCCGGGCTCGTGGACGAGATCATCGTGCACATCGCCCCGGTCCTCGTCGGCGGAGGTGTCCGCTCCTTCGAACGAACTGGTGGCGCCCCGATCCGGCTGCGGATGCTCTCCTCCCAGGTGGAGGGCGAGACCATGGTGTTGCGTTACGCCGTCGGCCAGCCACCAGAACACCGACGGTGAACCGAGTTCGGCGCCCGACACGGCTGAGCGGAGCGTGGAAGCGCTGATTGAGCCGGCGACCGCGGTGTTTTCGGCGCCCGGCGCGCGCTGGACGCTGGTGACCGACCTGGTCACGGCACTGGGTCGTCGACGTGGTTAGCTCGGCTCACCCGGGCCTCGGTGCGCCGCCGTCGATCGAGTGGGACGAACTCGGCCAACGCTGCCGCCAGCGCCCGCCCGCAGGTCTGTGGCTGACGGCCGAGCTGCGCAGACCGCGGTTCGTCACTCCTCGTACCGGTCGGCCACTTCGTCGCGGGACGCCCCAGAACGGGTAGCCGTCCCGGTCGAACCGTTCCAGCCCGAAGCGTTCGGCCCGCAGCGCCGAGCCGCCCCTGTGTTCGATGCGCTGCGACTGGCCGACCAGGGCGGGATGCCGATCGCGTTCGGCACCGACCTGCTCGGCGCCACCGCGGTCATCCAGGCCGGGCAGGTTCGCCGAGCCTGACCTCGAGCCCGCCATCTGTCCGGTGTGGAACCCGATGCCAATGCCGGTCGACGCGTCAGCCGAAGCCGGGCGACCACGGCTGGCGCGACGTCGCACCCGTACGGCGGTTCGATGTCACCGCGGGATGGCCGCGGCATCGGGCTGCGCTGCCGACAGCAGTACGCCGCGGGCGACCAGCCGGGCCCGCAGCTCGGCCAGATCAGCGTCGCGTGCCGAGCCACCGGTCGAAGCGGCCAGCGCCGCGGCGGTCCCGGCCGCCTCCCCGGTGGCGAAGCAGGTGGCGGTGATCCGCGCCGAGCCGTTGGCCTCGTGCGTACTGGACAGGCAGCGGCCGGCGACCAGCAGGTTGTCCAGGCCGGAGGCGACCAGGCAGCGGTACGGAATGTCGTAGCCGGCGTCGAGCTGGTCGGTGTGCGACAGGCTCGGGCGGTCGGCGGCGTGAATGTCGATCGGGAACGCCCCGCGCGCCACCGCGTCGTCGAAGTGCGCCGCGCCGAGCACGTCGTCGCGGGTCAGCGTGTACTCGCCGACGATGCGGCGGGACTCGCGCACGCCGACCCGGTCGGCGACGGCCGCCACGTACGCCTGCGCGCCGCCCGGCACCCGCTGCCGGAACCAGTGCGCCACCTCCAGCACCTGCCGGGCCAGTACCGGCAGCGCATCGCCCGCCCATCCGGTGCCAGGCTCCCCGGCCGGGGTCCGGGTCAGGTTGATCACCGCCTCGCCTCGCCGGGGCCAGCCCGCCACGTGCATCTCGTTGCGGGCGAACGAAAGCAGCCCTTCCTCGTGCCCGGCTCGCAGCAGCGTGGCGAAGCCCCACAGGTTGACGTGCTCGTCGTGGGCAGACCCGATCACGTTGCCGGGACGCAGCTCCGCCGGATGCTGCCGGACGTACTCCAGCAGCGGCGCGAAGTCGATCCCGCCCAGCTTCAGGGTGAGCGAGGCCGGTTGACGGCGCTGTCGGCTGTCGGTGTGTACCACCGCCCCGGCCAGGGCTGCGACCGCGGCGTCGCCGGTGCAGTCGACGACGACGCCGGCCCGCACGACTCGTTGCCCGGCCACACCCCAGGTCGCCACCTCCACAACCCGTCGGGTCGTGCTTGCGGGCTCGTTCGGCCCGGTCTGCTCGGTGATCGCGCCGGTCACGATCGTGTCCAGCCAGATCGTGACCCCGGCGTCGCCCAGCATGATCGCCTCGGCCAGGGCCAGTTCGGCGTGGTTGACCGGGGTGCGGGTGGCGGTGTAGCCGACATCGTCGCGCACGTGGCCGGGCGTTCCGCCGTACTCGGCGAGCCGATCGACCAGCCGTTGGCCGAAGCCGGCGATCACCTGTCGACCCGCCACGTCGTGGAAGCCGGCGGAGTGTTCCAGCAGCTGCCAGGCCAGTGTGCCGCCGACCTGACCGGTCGATTCGACCAGCAGGGTCCGCGCGCCGGACTCGGCGGCGGCGCAGGCGGCGGCCACCCCGGCGGAGCCGGCGCCGGCCACCACCACGTCGTAGTGCTCGTGCATCGACAGCTCCTCAGATCGGCAGTCGGCGGCGCAGGACCACGCCGTACATGGTTGCGGAGATCAGGCACAGCACCGCGGTGACGCCCAGCGCAATCGGGAAGCCGCCGAACTGATCCACGATGACACCGGTCACAACCGGCGCGCAGGCGCCGCCGAGGAAACCGCCGAAGTTCTGCACGCTGCCCATCGAGGCGACCAGCCGTGGCGTGCGCACCACGTTGGTGGCAAGCGTCCAGTAGACGCCGGAGCTGAGGCTGTAGGTGAACATCCCGATGGTCAGCAGCACCACTGCGACCGCCTGACCGTGACTGAACGCGGTCGCGAACAGTGCCACCGCGGTCAGCAGCGCACCGGCGGCGATCGTGTACTTCCGAGCCCGCACCGGATCCATCCCGCGCACGATGAGTCGGTCCGAGATCCGGCCGCCGAGCAGCACCGCGACCGCGCCGGCGATGTACGGCAGCGCGGCGAGCAGGCCGGCGTGCCCGATGGTGAAGTGCTGCGCGCTTTCCAGATAGGACGGCAGCCAGGTGATGTAGAACCAGAACACGTACTGCAGGCAGAACGCACCGATCACCATCACCCAGGTGGTGGGATAGCGGAACAGGCTGGCCCACTCCCGGACGGTGGCCTTCTGCTCGGTGCCGACGGTGCTGGCGTCCTTGGTGATCTGACCGGCCCGGATGTAGTCCAGTTCGGTACGGCTGACGAACCGGCTGCGGCCCGGCTCCCGGTACAACACCAGCCAGCCGACGAGGGCGAGCAAGCCGAGCAAGCCCATCAGGACGAACATCATGGGCCAGCCGAACGCCAACATCAGTGCGGTCGCGATCGGTGGCGAGATGGCCAGCCCGACCTGGGTGGCGCTGATGTAGATGCCGGTGGCGAGCGCCTTCTCCCGGTCCGGGAACCAGGCGTCGGTGGCCTTCAGGGCGGCCGGGAACATCGGCGCCTCCGAGACGCCGAGCGCGGCGCGCAGTCCGACGAACATCCCGATCGAGCGGGCCAGCCCGGTCAGGATCGCCACCACCGACCAGGCGCCGGCCGCTATCGCCATCATGATCCGTGAGCCGAACCGGTCGATGGCCCACCCGGTCGGCAGGTTCATCACCGCGTACGGCCACACGAAGGCGGAGAGCACCACGCCCATCTCGGTGGCGCTGATGCCGAGGTCGTGCCGGATCAGCGGGGCGGCCACCGACAGGTTGCCGCGGTCCAGATAGTTCGTGATGGTCAGCACCGTGATCACACCGATCACGACCCAGCGGAAGTTGCGTCCCCTGGGTCGTCGCGGCTGGTCGACGCCGACGCCGGGGGAGACCTCGGTGGTCTGCATGTCCGCGCTCCTCTGATCTGGCAATGTCACCGGTTTCACACCATGAACCCGGCAAAGGCCCATGTCAAGAGCGTGTTTCCCGTGTTGACACGGCTTGGTCTCGCCGTGTATCCCTGGAAACGATGTAACCGATGACATCTGTGCATCGGCAACTCCGGCGAACAGGACCTCCATGACGATCGATCTGCACGGAATCATCCCGCCCCTGGTCACGCCGTTCGATGCGGACGAACGCGTCGACGAGAACGCACTGCGCGCCGAGGTGCGCTACCACCTCGACCGCGGCGTGCACGGCCTGTGCGTGACCGGCAGTACCGGCGACGGCCAGATGCTGTCCGCGGAGGACTCCGCGACCGTCGCCGCCGCGGCCGTCAAGGAGGTCGCCGGTCGGGTCCCGGTCATCTCCGGCATCATCCGCGACTCCACCGCAGAGGTCATCCGGTACGGCAACCTGCTGCGCGAGACCGGAGTCGACGCGCTGCAGGTCACGCCCGTGCACTACCTCTTCCAGCCGGACGAGGAGAACACCATCGCCTACTACCGGCGCATCAGCGAGGAGACCGGCCTGCCGGTGCTGATCTACAACGTCATTCCGTACGCGCTGATCCCCGCCACGACGGTGGCTCGCATCCTGAACGAGGTGCCCGGTGTCATCGCCGTCAAGCAGTCCGGCGGCAACATCCATCAGCTGGCCGACCTGCTGCACTACGCGCCCACCGGTGGCAAGGTGTTCACCGCCGTCGACGACCTGCTCTACCCCGGGTACCTACTGGGCGCGCAGGGGGCGATCTCGGCGACCCTGACCGTGGTGCCGGAACTGTGCGTCGCCCAGTGGGATGCGGTCCAGCGCGGCGATCACGCCGAGGCCCTCGCGATCCACAACAAACTGCTGCCGGTCTGGCGGGCCATCGACGGCCCGAACATGACCGTCCGCATCAAGGCCGCGCTCGCCCTGCAGGGCCGCGATGGTGGCCACGGCCGAAGCCCACTGACCCCGGTCAGCGACGTCGAGCGCGACACCATCCGGCAGGCGCTGACCAAGGCCGGCGTGGTGCAGCACTGACGGCCGCGGCGAAGCCCACGGCGGGATTCGCGACCGGCTCCGACGCCCGTACTCTGAAGGGTCGATCGCGACCGTCCACGAAGGAGCGACCAGTGACGAGCATCCGGGACGTGGCAAGGCACGCGCGCGTGTCCACCGCGACGGTGGCCAGGGTGCTGTCCGGACGCACGCCGGTCAGCCCCGATCTGAAGGCCCGGGTCCAGCAAGCCGTCGAGGATCTGCGGTACGTGCCGAACGGGGTGGCGCGCAGCCTGTCCCGGGGCCGTACCTCGTTGCTCGGGCTGCTGGTGTCCGACATCGCCAACCCGTTCTCCGGCCAGGTCGCCCGCGGCCTGGAGGACGAGGCGGCCAAGCACGGCTACCACGTGCTGGTGGGCAGCTCCGATTTCGAGCAGGACCGGGAGGACCAGCTGCTGGCCTCGTTCGCGGCCCGCACCGTGGACGCGGTCGCGTTGGTGTCCGCCTCCGGTGCCACCGAGGCGATGCAGCGGCTGCTGGACACCGGGCTGCCGCTGGTGTTCGTGGACCGTCGGCCCGGCGACGGGGTGAAGGCGCCGGTGATTCGCACCGACAACCTCAGCGCCGCGCACGACGCCGTGGCCCACCTGATCGAGCTGGGTCACCGGGACCTGGCGATGATCTCCGGGCCGACGACCCTGCCGACCGCATCCCAACGGCTGCAGGGATTCCGGACCGCGTGCGCGGAGGCGGGGTTGACCCTGCGCGAGGAGTGCGTCAGGCAAGGCTTCCTCGGCGTCGACGGCGGCTACCGGGCCGCCCGCGAGGTCCTGGCGCTCTCCCCGCGCCCGACCGCGCTGTTCTCGTTCAACAACATGCTGGCGGTGGGGGCACTGCGGGCCTTCCGAGAGGCCGGGGTCGCCATTCCCGGCGACGTCTCGCTGGTCACCTTCGACGACATGGACCTGTTCCCGTACGTCGACCCGCCCATCACCGCGATCGCCCAGCCTGCTTACCACATCGGTGTGGAGGCCGCGCGGGCCCTGATCAACCTGCTGGCCGGCGACCGGTTCGTGCCGCGCGAGGTGGTGCTTCCCACCGAGTTTCGCCCCCGCGCATCCTGCGCGCCGCCACAGGGGAAGGACACCCCATCAAGAAGCTCCTCAACTCCCCAGCGGCGTTCGTCGACGAAACCCTCGCCGGCATCCTCCGCGCCCACCCCGAGCACCTGACCGCAGACCCCGCCGAACCGCGGGTGCTGGTCCGCGCGGGCGGGGCCTCGGCAGGCGAGGTCGGGATCGCGACCGGCGGCGGATCCGGGCACCTCCCACTGTTCCTCGGCTACGTCGGCCCCGGCCTGGCCACCAGCGTGGCGGTCGGCAACGTGTTCTCCGCGCAGTCCTCCGACGCGGCGCTGGCCGCCATCCGGGCCGCCGATGCCGGTCGTGGCGTGCTGGTTCTGATCGGCAACTACACCGGTGACCGGCTCAACTTCGAACTGGCCCGCGACCTCGCCGATGCCGAGGGCCGTGACACCCGGCTCGTACTGTTCGCCGACGACGTGCTGTCCGCGCCACCGGAGCGATCAGCTGACCGGCGCGGGGTGGCCGGCGTCGTCTTCGCCTACAAGTGCGCCGGAGCCGCCGCGGCAGCCGGCGCCAGCCTCGACGAGGTCGCCGCCGTCGCCGAACGTGTCGCCGCCCGGACCCGTACCGCAGGGGTCGGCTTGTCGCCGACGGTGCTACCCACCACCGGCCGGCCCACCTTCCAACTGGCCGACGACGAGATGGAGATCGGCATCGGCATTCACGGCGAGCCGGGGGTCCGCCGAGGCACGCTGCAGTCCGCCGACGCGGTCGCCGACACCCTCCTGGATGCCGTCACCGCCGAACTCGACCTGGCCCCGGGCGCCCGGGTCGCCCTGCTGGTCAACGGGCTCGGTGCGACCTCGGCCGAGGAACTCTACGTACTGACCGGGCGCCTGCATTCCCGTCTCGACCGGAGCGGCGTCGTCGTGCACCGCACGCTCGTCGGCGAGTTCGCCACCAGCATGGAGATGGCCGGTGCCTCGGTCAGCGTGCTGCACCTCGACGACGAGCTCGGCACGTTGCTCGACGCGCCCTGCCAGTCGCCGTTTCTTCCCGGGAGTCTGCGATGACCGACGTCCCTACCATCGCCGGCTGGCTCGCGCTCGCATGCGAGCGGTGGGCCGCCGCGCGCGACGAGCTCACCGAACTCGACGCCGCCGCCGGCGACGGCGATCTGGGTGTGACCGTGGCGGCGGGCGCCACCGGCGTTGCCGCCGCTCTCGCCGGCCTGCCGGCAGACGTCACGCTGCCAGACCTGGTTCGTTGCGCTGGCGCGGCGTTCGCTCGCGGCAATCCGTCCTCGTTCGCCGCGCTCACCGGAGCGGGCCTTCTCGCGGCCGCCAAGTACCTCGATACCGCCGATTCGGACTGCCGCGAGGCCGTGGCCGGTGCGCTCGATGCGGCCGCCGACCGCATCGCGGAACGGGGCCGGGCCGCCGTAGGGGAGCGAACCGTGCTGGATGCGTTGGTGCCCAGCGTGACCGCACTGCGCTCGGCGCCGCCTGGCCGCGCCGCCGCGCTGACCGCGATGGTGGCCGCGGCCCGCGTCGGGGTGGCCGCCACCAGCGAGATGCCTGCGGTACGAGGCCGCGCAGCGTGGGTCGGGGAGCGAAGCGCCGGCATCCCCGACGCTGGTGCAACCGCCTACCTGCGCCTGCTGGAGGCACTGGCATCGGTCGCGCAGGCCTGACCGTTCGGCATGAGCTGACCGATCGACCTGCGCCGACCGGTCGGACACCCGAGGCAGGAGCGCTTTCCCGCCAGTACCACTTTCCGGTTCGCATCTCACACTGCGGTCCCGGCATCGTGGTCGGCGCCGCGTCGAGGCGGAACCGACCGTGGGCCCGGTTTCCGGCTCTGCCGGCGGCAACCGCCGGGTCAGACGAGCCGGGCGCGGTGCGCGCCGGGCATGTGGCCATTCCCCCTCCGGGCCGCCACCGTTGCCGGTCATAGCGGCCCGGAGGGGCTGGGTTCAGCAGATCGGCGCGTTGTTCGAGGTGACGTACGTCGACGAGACCCAGCCAGTCACGTGCGTGGTGTTGTCGGTCAAGTAGGAGGCCGGGTAGGTGTAGCAGAGAACGGTCACCGAGTGGCTGCGGTATCCGAGCCCCACCGTCGCGCTGTTGAGGTCGCTGGTTGCGTGGATCCGGACACCGTCGCCCAAGAACTCTCCAGGCACGCTCGCCGGTTGCGCGGCGGTCACCGAGGTGGGCGTCAGGTCAGTGACGCGGGTACCGGCCGCGGCCGGGGCGGAGAGAGCAAACATGCCGGTGATCAGTGCCCCGGCAGCCACGGAGGCAGCCGCGATCCTGCGAATGCGCATAGGGGTTCGCCTTTCGTCATCGTGTCGATATCGATCCGGCTCGCGATACCAGCCAGCCCCGGAGCCACCACGATCTGGCTTTCACGGCACGGACTGCGGACGACCAAGGAGCGCCAGGCCTTCCACCGGGAACCCGTCGGCGCAGGTTCCGGTGCGGCTGCTGGCTCGATCTCCGGCTCGCCCACGACGTAGCTGCTCCCGCCACAATGGTGGGCCGGGCGCCCGCGTCGGCAGCGATGAGCTGTGATCCGACGGCGTCGCGAGCCGGGTTGCCACCGGGCCATCGTCGGGGCCTGGCGGCGACGCGGCGCCTGACCGGAAACCGGTGCGCCGCGCGGATGTCCGTCGGCCACGCTGCTTCGCGTGGTTCAGCTCGTCACTGTTCCTTGCTCATGGCGGCACCTCCTGCGGTTGTCCGTGTCGCCACCGTAAGAGCACCGCCTTTCACGCCACTATCGCCGCGAGCGCAGTCGAGGATTCTGGTCGGATCGGCGGCGGTGGGCGCTGGTGGCCTGTCCACGGGAGTACCGCTGGGTACGCGGTGAGGAGATCATCGGCAGTGCGTGAGGCTCATCCGGTGTTCCGGCAGGTTCACCGGCCGCGGTCGGCGGGTGCCGAGGCACGGCCATCCACGTGTGCAGGGCCGGCCAACGGCAGCGGTCGCAACATCCGTTGCGGTGAAAGCGAACCACCGGGACGGCTCGGGCGAGAGGGTGCCGTGTCAGTGGCGCCGATCGGCGCCCGGCATACCCGCAAGCAGCTCGTGTACCTGCGTGACCTGTGGATCGTCGGAGCGTTCCAGAATGGGCAGCGCTTGCCGCAGCACCCGCCGAGCCTGGTCGTAGTCGGCCAACAGCAGCAGAGCCCGCCCCTTGATCACCATCGCGCCGGCGGCGCCGGTCGCGTCGTCGATGTCGCCCAGCAGCGCCAGGGACTGGTCGGCGTAGCTGACGGCGGTACGCGCATCGGCGCGGTCCACCGCGTTCTCGGCCAGGTTGGCGAGCACCAGCGACTGCTGGTACGGCGCGGAGTGCCGCCGGTAGATCGCCAGCGCTTCGATGCTGTGCTCATCGGACGACTCGAACTCTCCGGCGGAACCCTCCGCGAAGGCGAGGTTGAGCAGCGAGTGGCCCAGCCGCAGCGGCTGGTCGGCACGGCGTGCGGCGGTCACCGACCGATGCAGGAACGAGATCGCGGCGTCGGCCCGGCCGCGTTTGGTCAGCTCCACGCCGAAGGAGGAGAGCACCGCCGCCACGGACTGGTCGTCTCCGCGCCGCTCGGCCAGATCGAGCGCCCTGTGCAGCCAGGCGTCACCCTCCTGGTGCGCGCCGGAGTTGTTGAGCGCGATGCCGCGGTCGTGCCAGGTCGCCACCCGGGCGGTGTCGTCGTCGCAGCTCTCCACCGCCCGCACGGCCAGCGCCGTCGTGTGCAGCTGGTCGTCCACGTCGTGGGCCAGTTGCTGGAACGGCCGCAGCAGGTTCGACAGCTGCCAGCAGTGTCGGTCGTCCCCGCCGCTGGCGGCGGTCTCCACGACCGCGACCAGGATCCGACGGGTGTCCCGGTACCACGCACTGGCGTCTTCCACGCCGTCGAAGGTGCCAGGGGAGACCACTGGCGCCGCCGGACGCGGAGCCTGGGGCGAGGCGGAGAAGGCCGCGGCCCGGGCGCGCCACAGGGTGTGCAGGTACCAGTCGAGCATCCGGCGCCGCGCTGCCTGCCGTTCTGCCGGCGGCTCCTCGGCCGCGCAGAGTTCCGTGGCGTAGGCGGCGAGCAGATCGTGGCGGTGGAACCGATCCGGCCGGTCGTTGTCCAGCAGGCTGATCGAGGTCAACGCGTCCAACAGTGCGCGGGCCCGCGCGGGGTCGGTACCCAGCAGGGCGGCCGCCACGTCGGTGGTCACCTCCCCGCCGGGGTGCAGGCTCAACAACCGGAAAGCGCGCGCGGCGGGCGCCGCCAGCCGCCGGTACGACCAGGAGAACACGGTGCGCGGATCGATCTCGCCGTCGGTGGCGTCGGCGAGTCGGGCCAGCCGCTCCGCGCCGGTGCGCAGCGTCGAGACGAGCTCCGCGAGGGAGGTGCCGGAGAGCCGGACCGCTTGCTCGGATGCCACCACCAGCATGAGCGGTAGCCGGCCGCACAGCTCGGCCAGCCGGGCCACCTCGGCGGGCTCCGCGCCAGCTCGCGCGGTTCCGACCACCGTCGCGACCAGCTCCGCCGCCTCCGCCGTGGACATGCCGCGCACCTGCCGATGCCATGCGTGGTCTCGAACCACCAACCCCCGCAGCTGGTTGCGGCTGGTGACAAGCACCAGGCTGGCGCCGCCCCCGGGCACCAACGGGCGCACCTGGGCGGTGTCCCGGGCGTTGTCGAGCAGCAGCAGTACCCGCCGGTCGGCCAGCACGGTGCGCAGCAACGCACTCCGATCCCGGGCCTCCCGGGGCATGTCCGCGGCGGGGACCCCGAGCGCGCGCAGCACGCTGTCGAGTGCGGCGGCCGCGTCGAGCGGCTCCTCGGTGCCGAACCCGCCGAGATCCAGGTACAGCTGGCCGTCCGGGAACCGGTCGGCCACCCGGTGCGCCCACCGGACCGCGAGCGTGGTCTTACCGACGCCACCCGGTCCGTGCAGCACCATCAGCCCCGGACCGGGCTGCTCGGCGAGTGCGGCGTCCAGGGCGGCGATCTCGCCGGTGCGGCCGACGAACCGGGCCGTACTCGGCGGCAGTTGTCGCGGCACGCCGCGGGCATCGGGCGCGCCGGGCGTCGCGGGGCGATCGTCCGCCAGGATCTGCGTGTAGGCCTGGCGCAGTTCCGGTGACGGGTCCGAGCCGAGCTCGTCGGCCAGGCGTTGCCGGATCCGCTGGTAGGCCGACAGCGCATCGGCCGGCCGGCCGACCGCGGCCAGCGCGGTGATCAGCCGGGCCCACAGCGACTCGCGCAACGGGTACCGATGGACCAGTTCGGTCAGCTCGGAGACCAGGCCGGCGCTGGCATCACCATCGCGGAGGCGGAGCTCGGCGAGCCGCTCGATCACTCCCAGGTACTGCTCGACCAGCGCCGGTGCGCGGTCTCGCAGCAACACCTCCGAGCCGGCATCGGTGAGTGGATCACCGCGCCACAGCCGCTTCGCCGCAACGAGCGTGGGGCGGGCCGCGTCGGCCGGCTGGCCGGCCGCGATGGTCGCCAGCCGGCCGAAGGCCAGCGCGTCGACCGCGTCGACCGGCAACTCCAGCCGGTAGCCGCCCGGAACGGTGGCGATGACGTCCGTACCGACCAGGGCCCGGACCCGGTTGATCAGCGTCTGCACGTTCGCTCGGGGATGGTCTGGCAGCGCTGCGTCCCAGACCTGTTCGACCAGCGTCTCGCTGGTCACGACATGGCCGGCGGACAACGCGAGTGCCGCCAGCACGGCGCGCTGACGCCGACTCGTCACCGAAAGCCTGCGCCCATCGAGGAAGAGCTCGAACGCGCCGAGCACCGCGATCCGTACCTCAGCCATGCACCTGCCTTGCCTCGAACCCGGCGCCCACGGTCGGTCGACCGGTGCAGGAGGACCCACGGTGTGGTGACTGGTCCGGGCGGCGGGCACCAGCGGCGATCATATCCGGTCCGGGCATGGCCACGTCGCCGATCCGCCCGGACCGCGACGGCCGTACCGGGACAGCGACCGCGGCGGGCGACCGGGTCGTCAGCGCTCGGCCGCTGCCGGCGCGGCAGGGACGGCTCCCGCACCGACTCGGCGCCACGCCCACGCCAGCGCGGTGCCCAGCACCACACCGGCCACGCCGAAGGCACCGACGGTCGCGGACGGCCCGAACCGCTCGGCGAGGGCCCCACCCAGCAGGGGGACCAGCCCCATGACGGTGGTGAGCCCGGTGTTGGACAGCCCGAGTACCTGCCCGCGCGCGTGGTCCGGGATGGCGACCGTCAGCGACGCGGTCGCCTGCAGCAGCGCCACCGTGCCGAGCCCACCGGTCAGCACGAACAGCAGCACGGACACGATGATCCCGGGGTGCAGGAAGCACGCCAGCAGCGGTATCGGGGCAAGGACGGTCAGTGGCGCGGTCAGGCGCGGCCGTACCGACTCGGGCACCCACCGGGCGTAGCACCAGGCGCCGAGCACGCTGCCGAGCGGGTCGCTGGCCAGGATCAGCCCCACGACGACCGAACCGCCGCCCAGCACCGCGGCGTACGGCGCGGCGAGGCCCTCGTAGACCGGAACGAACCCGGCGAGCCAGGTGAACAGCACGAGCGTGCGCAGCGCCGCGACGCCGAACGTGAGCCGGGCACCGGCGCCGATCGCGCCGAGCGGCGCCCGCCGGGTACCGCCGGCCGCGACGGGCCGGGCGGCGACACCCAGCCGTACCAGTACCGCGGACAGCAGGAAGGTCGCGGCGTCCACCAGCAGCGCGAGGTGCGGATCCAGGACGATCATCAGGGTGCCGCCGCCGGCGAACCCGGCGAGCTGGGCGGACTGCGTGCTGATGTTGCGCAACGCCAGCCCGACCGGGAACCGTTCACCCTCCAGCACCTGCGGCAGCAGGGCGAGCTGCGCGGCCTTGAACGGCGGGTTCAGCAGCGAGAGGCAGGCGACCAGCGCGATCATCAACGGAAGCGGCAGCTGCGGGATCGCGGCGAGTCCAACCAGGAGGCAGCGCACGGCGTCGGTGGCGACCATCACCGTGCGGCGCGGGAAGCGGTCCGCGAGCCCCGTCAGCGCTATCCCGCCGAGCAGGGACGGTACGAACGTCATCGCGTACGCCAGGCCGCTCAGCAGCGCGGAGCGGGTCTGCCCGTACACCAGGACGGACAGCGCGACCCGGGCCAGCTGGTCGCCGAAGATCGAGAGGATCTCGGCGAACCACATCGACCTGAACTCCGGGACGCCGATCACCTCGGCGAACCCGACCCGACGCGCCGCCCCGGGCTGTTCCACGACACCCATGTCCCTTGCTCTCCTGACATCGACGCTCGGGGACTGGCGCCGATGTTCGCCGCACCCGTCCGAGAACGGTACGAACGTCGCCTCGCAGCGGCCTATCACCGCGCTATCGCGGGGCGGGGGACGCGGTCGCCGGGGCGGACCGGTCGGCGATAGTGCGGCGACAGCCGGCGCCGCTAGGTTCGCTCTCAGTCCGGCCGACGGTGGGGCGCCACGACCGGTACCGGCTTCCTACGACCGGACCGACCTGGGGGCGGACCGTCCAGGTTCACCTACGTTCAGCTCGGGGAGGTGCTCGATGAAGAGCAAGGAGCAGTGAATGCGCCGGCCGCGTGCCACGCCCCGGCGTGGCGCGCGGCAACCGGCAAGGTGACTGCGGCGTAGCGACACAGCTCGTACGCCGTCCAGCGCGGTCGGCGTCGTCGATCGGTCCAGGTTCACGTGTGGGACCGTCCGTGAGTCAGCCGGCGCCGACCGCGGCGCAAAGGGGATGAGCCAACATGCAGCAGGCGGCCCGGGCTGCTGCGGCGAGACGCGGGCCGAACCCTGTGCTCTTCGAGCGCGACGATGCGGCCTCGGCGCTCATGAGTTCCGCAGTTCTTCGACGAACATCTCGTCGACGGTGCGCGGAGCGGCCATCAGCCCCTGCTCGTGGGAGTACCGCAGGAAGGTCTCCAGGGCGGTGCGGTTGGCGTCGATGCCGTAGGGAAACCAGTCGTCGCCGAGCAGCGCGCGGTTCTCCTCGAACAGCTGGTACATCCACGGCACCATCGTGGTGACCTGGAAGAGCCGCCGCATGTCGCGGTAGCGCGCGGCGGCGATGTCCTTGGCGGCGAGGAAGCCCTGGTAGAGACGCCGGGCCAGGCCGGGGTCCTCGTCGAACAGTTCGCGGCGGGCGACGATCGTGTGCATGATCGGGAAGATGCCGGTGCGGCGGTACCAGTCGCGTTCGCGGGCTTCGTGATCGGCGAACAGCGGCGCGATGTTCGGAGAACCGGCGAGGTAGGTCGTGGGTGCGTTGGAGCTGAACAGCGCGTCGATCTCACCGTGGTCGAGCAGCTGTGCGAGGGTGCTTTCCGGTGGTGCGAAACGGATGTCGACGTTGTCCGGGTGCCGGTGTGTGGTGAACTCGAATCCGGCGGGCAGCGGTGTCTCCAGTCCGCCGACGACCCAGCGGTTCTGCTCCGGTGCGAAGCCGTGGTCCTCGGCCAGGATGCCCTTCGCCCAGATACCCGAGTCCTGGCCGTACATGCCGAACTCGCCGATCGTGCGGCCGACCAGATCCGCCGGCCCGGTGATCCCCGTGGACGTGTTGACGAAGACGCTGGCATGCCGGAACACGCGGGCGGGGAACACCGGAATCGCGATCAGGTCGGTGCCGGCGTCCAGCGCGCGCAGGTAGTGGGTGAGGCCGAACTCGGCCACGTCGTAGCGGCCCGATGCCAGGCCGGCGAAGATCTCCGGGATGGCGGGGCTGTGCAGGGTGGCATCGACGCCGTCGAACGGGACGGATCCGTCGAACAGCGCCCGGGTGTGGTCGTAGCGGGTGACGGCGATGTCAAGGTGCCTGGTGGTCACGGCGGAGCCTCCGGTGTGGTGCGGTGTCGCGCGACGTTTCGGTCGTTCCTGCGGCTCAGGTGTCGAGCAGCGCGGGGACGAAGATGTCCTCGCTGGTCAGCCGGCGCGCGGACAGGCCCTGCTGGTGGTGGTAGCGCAGGAACGTGTCGATCGCCGTGCGGTTCGCGGCGAGCCCGTACGGCCACCAGTCCTCTCCCATCAACTCCCGGTTCTGCTCGAACAGCGCGCTGAACCAGGGGGTCACGACGGTCATGTGCTGCTTCTCGGCGGCACGCCGGTACTTGTCCTGGGTGAGGTTCTTGGCCTCGACGAAGGCGCGGTAGAGCGACCTCAGCAACTCGGTCCGGTCTGCCAGCTCCTTGCGGACGGCGACGACGTGCATCTGCGGGAAGATCCCGGTGCGCCGGTAGTAGTCGCGCTCCACCGTCTCGTAGTCGGGGAACAGCCGGGCGATCCGCGTCGATCCGTTCCGCGGGGACCGGGGAACGTCGATCGAGAGGAGCGCGTCGATCTCGCCGGTTTCGAGCATCGCGCCGAGGGACTCACCGTCCGGCGCGTGCCGCACGTCCACCCCGGCCGGTACCGGCAGCGGGATCCAGTCGAACGCGGGGATGGCATGGTTGGTGCCCCCGATGACCCAACGGCTCTGCTCGGGCGTCACGCCGTACTCCTCGGCGAAGGTCCCCTTGAGCCACACGCCGGCGTCGTTCCCGTACAGCGCGAACTCGCCGATCGTCTTGCCCGCGAGATCCTGCGGCCGCTCGATCCCCGCATCCTTGTGCACGAACACCGCCGAGTGCCGGAAGTGGCGGGCCGGGAAGATCGGCAGCGCCAGGAACGGCGCGTCCTCGGTGTCGAGGGTTCGCAGGAAGTAGGTCAGGCCGAGCTCCGCCACGTCGTAGCGGCCCTGCACCATGCCCCGGAAGATGTCCGAGACCAGCGGCGCCGTCTCGAAACCGGCGTCGACCCCGTCGATCGCGACCCGGCCGTCGAACAGCGCCTCGACGTGCTCGTAGGTGTTGGTGGCGATCTTCAGCTTCGTCGTCATCGTCTCCCCAGCTTCCGTGAATGATCGTTCACTATGTACCGTACGATCAGGCGATTCGAGGGTCAAGGTAAATGATCATTCACGTTGAAGGAGGCGCCGACATGCCGCGCATCACGCCTGAGCGCCGCGAGGCCAAGCGTGCGGAGATCCTGGCGGCGGCGCGTCGCTGCTTCTCCCGCGACGGGTTCCACCAGACCTCGATGCCCGACATCGCCACCGAGGCCGGCGTCTCGGCCGGAGCGCCCTACCGCTACTTCGCGAGCAAAGAGGAGATCATCGTCGCCATCGCCGGAGACGCTTTCCGGCTGCTGTTCGAACCGGTCGAGCGGATTGCGGCCGGTACCCGCGCCGCCTCCGTTGCCGACCTGATGGCGGCGTCACTGGAGGTACTCAGCGCCGAGACGGTCACCGACGCTGCGGGGCATCCGGTACCGGTCGAGGAACTGCTGCGCTGCGCCGTGCAGACGTGGTCGGAGCTGCTGCGCGACGATGCCGTGCGCGCGCACGCCGTCGAGGGCTTCGAGTCCGTCCGGCGCAGCATCACCGAGGCGTTGCAGCGCGGCCAGACGGCCGGCGCCGTGCCCTCCGCCGTACCGCCGGAACGTGCCGCACGACTGGTGATGGGTCTGCTGCACGGGTTCCTGCTGCAACGCGTCGCCTTCGAGTTGACCGACACGGCAGCATTCGGCGACGACATCCGCACGCTGCTCTGATCTGAGCCCACATCAAGTTCAACCCCGGCGCCCGTCGCCTTTCT
Organism: Actinocatenispora comari; assembly: GCF_017312725.1. Lineage (GTDB taxonomy): Bacteria > Actinomycetota > Actinomycetes > Mycobacteriales > Micromonosporaceae > Actinocatenispora > Actinocatenispora comari. The sequence continues at coordinate 255,451 of NZ_BOPO01000055.1, forward strand.
GGCCAGCGGAGTGTCGGTGTCAGTCATGCGTCTTCCTCCCTTCTCGCGCGAGTGAGGGGCGCGGGCGGTCAGAACGGGATGGGGTAGTTGCTGCGGATCGTGTGGTGCGGATCAAAACGGTGCTTGATGGCGCGCAGCCGAGCCAGGGTGTCGGGTGCGAAGGCGTCGGCTGCGGTCTCGCCCGACGTCAGGTAGGTGTACGGCTTGTGCCCGCTGATCCAGGGCGCGAGGTCTCGGACGAGGTCTCGCTGCCGGGCCCGCACGGCCGCGGCGGACTCCGGTGAGCTCGGCACACCGAACAGGTAGAGGGCGTACGGCTCCTCGAGGGGGCCGTGCGGGCTGTCGGAGGGGCGGGCGAGTGCGCCGCCGAGGTGCCGGAGCTGCACGCTGAGCAGTGGGTCGATCGGCTCCGCCAGGAGGGTTTTGGCCGCGCGGTCGTCCAGCGCGGTGAGCAGCTCCCCCCGCGACAGCCCCGGCCCCGGTTCGGTCGGCTCGGCCGTGATGGAACCGAGGTCAGCGGTGGAAAGGGGGCCGCGGCCGTCGGACAGGAGCCCGTCGAGGTCCGCCAGCGGGCGGAGCAGGTCCCGGCCCTCGGCCGGATCGCCCAGATAGGTTGCGTCCACGGCGACCAGCGGCGCGCTCCCGGGGAAGTTCAGCAGGTCGAACCAGACGGTGAGGGCCTCCGGTGCCGCTGCGGTGACTGTCCGGTAGGTGTCCAGGACATCGGCCGCCCGATCGGCGGGCCACAGCATCCGCCCACCGTAGAGCCGCGGTGCGGGATGCAGGGTGAACTCCAACGCGGTGACCAGCGCGTGGTCGCCACCTCCGCCGCGCAGGGCCCAGAACAGCTCGTCGCCGGCCGTCACCCGGAACGATGTGCCGTCGGCGCAGACGCCCTCGATGGCGGTGACGCTGTCGGCAGCCCAGCCGTATGCGCGGGAGAACCAGCTGAGGCCGCCGCCGAGGGTGTAGCCGGTCACGCTCACCACGGGGGAGCTTCCCGGAAGCCCGGTCAGACCGTGCTCTGCGGCGATTTCTTGGACCTGGCCCCAGCGCACACCCGCGCCGACCCGGGCGGTGCGACCGGCGGCGTCGATCGCGACCTCGTCCAGGAGCCGGGTGCGCAGCAGGATCGCGCCGTCCAGGGCGCCCGTGGCGCCGTGCCCGCTGGGCTGGGCCGACACCCGCAGCCCGTGGGCCGCGGTGTAACGGGCCAGCGCGGCGACGTCGGCGGCGTCCGCCGCCTCGACCACCGCGGCGACGTCCTGTTGGACGGCCAGGTTCCAGGGTCGGCGGGCGGAGTCGAACCCGGTGTCCCCGGGAAGCAGCACCCGGCCGCGAACGTGGTCGCGCAATTCGGTCAGAGCGTTCATCGTTGGCTCTCCTCAAGGATCATCCGGTCATCGGTGGACACGGCACGGGGAGCGGATCGGGGCTTGCCGGCGCGGGAGAATCCGAGCGCGGCCAGGGCGGTCAGTGCGATGCCCGCCGCTGCGACGAACATCGCCGTCCGCAGGCCGTGGACGGTAGCCGCCCGCAACGCCGCGCCGGTGAGCCCGTCGGTGCCGGAGTTGGCGATGGCCACCAGGACGGCCAGGCCGATCGCACCGCCGATCTGCTGGGTGGTGGAGACCACTCCGGACGCGACGCCCTGCTGCTCGGCGGGGGTCGCGGAGGTCGCCGCGCCGAACATCAGGGTGTAACCCGCGCCCTGACCGATCCCGAGGACCAACAGCCCCGGGATGAGGGCGAGGTAGGACGATCCGACGGCCAGGGTCGTCGCGAGGACGAGCGTCCCGACCAGCCCCACGAGCAGGGCGCCGACCATGGTGGTTCGTACCCCGCGCACGGTCGCGAGGTGCCCGGCCAGCTGGGAGCCCGCAACGATCGCGGCCATCGGGACCAGAAACGCCAGGCCGGTGCGCAGGGCGCCGTAGCCGAGCACGGCCTGGAAGTAGACGGTCAGGAAGTACAGCAGAGAGCCGAAGGTGCCCATGTAAAGGAAGGTGACCAGCGCACCCGAACCCAGGTCCCGGCCACGCAGCAGCCCGAGCGGCAGCAGCGGGTGGCTCCCGCGCCGTTCGATGGTGACGAACGCGGCCAGCAGCAGCATCCCGGCCACGGCCGCCCCGACGACCGGTGCGGACGCCCATCCCGACTCGGGGCCCTGCACCAGCGCGACCACCAGCAGGGTGGTTCCGGCAGTCCCGGTCAGCGCTCCGGCGACGTCGAATCGGCGTCGCGTCGTTCCCTCCGGCCGGCGCTGGCCAGGGATCAGCGGCAGGGCGGCCAGCGCGGCCACACCGGCGAGCGGCACGTTGACGAAGAACACCGCCGTCCAGCCGAACGCCTCGGTCAGCATCCCGCCCAGCAGCGAGCCCAGGATCATCCCGCCGCCGCCGGCGGTGCCCCATACCGCGAAGGCTCGGTTGCGTTCCCGTCCCGGCGCGAATCCGGTGCTGATCAGCATGAGGGTCGCGGGGAACAGCAGCGCCCCGCCCAGCCCCTGGACAGCCCTCGCCGCCACCAGCGGCCAGGGCGCGTGGGCCATCCCGCCGGCCAGCGAGGCCACCGCGTACAGCACCAGTCCGGTCACGAACATCCGCCGCGGGCCGAACAAGTCGCTGGCGCGGCCGCCGAGGAGCAGGAACCCGCCGAAGCCCACCGCGTAGGCGCTGACCACCCACTGGAGGGTCTGGGAGGAGAAACCGAGGCCATCCCCGATCTCTGGCAGCGCCACGTAGACGATGTTGTAGTCGAGGGAAATGATCAGTTGGGCGAACGCCAACAGGGCCAGGGCGAGCCCCGAGCGCGGGAAGAGGGTCTTCATGAGCTTCGTTCTCTTTCGAAGGGTCGTCAGGCGGTGAAGATCGCGGCGGGGTCGCCGGTGTGCCATGCGTTGTCGATACGCATCCGGCGGACCACCCAGCGGTCGCCGTCGCGGACCAGATCCACGGCGTAGGGGTTCTTCAACAACGCGAAGGTGCCGCGGTCCGCGATCAGCAGGTGCTGGGCCTCGACCAGCGCGGTGAGGCGCGCGGTGTCACCGTCGACGGCGACGCGCGGGTTGGTGACCTGATGGGTGGTGTCCACGCGGCCGTCGAACAGGCCGAGGATGGTGGCGACGATCGTGTCCCGGCCGACCATGAGCGGCGCCTTTCCGCCCCACTTGGCCGCTGCCGGGCTGAAGTCCAGTTCGGCGTCGGCGGCGAATGCCGAGGCGAACAACTCGGCGTCCTTCAGGTCCTGTCCGAGGCCGAACCGGTACAGCGCGTCGATGATCTCCACCCGGTCGCGCAGCTGCGCCGCGACGTTGGCGGGCTCGGTGGCCGGAGCGGACAGGGCGGCGGCGTCGGTGACGTACATTGTGGGCTCCTCTGCAGGTCAGATGGGGTGCTGAGCTGCTTCAACCCTCGCGGGTGCCGCAGCCCCCATCAACGCCGACCTGTGCAAGGATCGTGAAGCCTGGGTTCACGATCGGGGAGGCGCGATGCTGGAACGACACGAGGTGGACGCCTTCCTCGCCCTGGCCGAGGAGCTCCATTTCGGCCGCACCGCCGAGCGCCTGCACCTCTCCACCACCCGGGTCAGCCAGACCATTGCCAAGCTGGAACGGCGCATCGGCGTCCCGCTGTTCCACCGCACCAGCCGCCGGGTGGCGCTCACCGCGGTCGGCCGGCAACTGGAGGAAGAGATCCGGCCCGCCTGGAACCAGATCACCGCCGCCGTCGAGCGGGCGGTCGACAACGGACGCGGCCTCACCGGCACGCTGCGTGTCGCCTTCGTCGGCGCCGCCGGCGGTCAGCTCATGGCCGGAGTCGCCGAACTGTTCCGCGGACGCGAGCCCGGCTGTCAAGTACTGCTGCACGAGGCGCAGCTGTCAGAGGTCTTCCCCTGGATCCGCGACCAAGTGGTCGACCTCGCCCTGGCCCCTCGCCCCGTGCACGAACCCGGTCTCGTCTCCGGCCCGGCGCTGCTGCGCGAGGCGCGCATGCTGGCAGTTCCCGTGGGGCATCCCTTCGCCCGCCGCGAGTCGGTGTCCCTGCAGGATCTGGCCCGGGTGCGTCTCCTCCGGCTGCCGGAGAGCGTGCCCGACTCCTTGCAGGACCACTACGCGCCCAGCCTCACTCCCGCTGGACACCCGATCGAACATGGCCCCGCGACCAAGACCTTCAACGAGGCCCTCACTCTCATCGGCGCCGGCCAAGGCGCCTTCATCGTCGGTGCGCACTTCCAGCGCTACTACGCCCGCCCTGACGTCACCTACATCCCCTTCGACGATGCCTCGCCGCTGGAGTGGTCCATGCACTGGCCCGCCGACGCCGCCACCGCCCGGGTCCGAGCCTTCGGCGAGGCCGCTGTCGAGCTGGTAGGCGGTTGATCGCTCTGGGAGGGAAAACCGGGGACCCCCTCTTCCCCGCGCACGCGGGGCTGTTCCGTCGGTCTCGATCTGCTCCCGGTCGGACCGCATCTCTTCCGCCCGTGCGCGGGGAAGAGATCGCGCCCGGCCCGGCCCCATCTCGGCCCAGGAACAGTCCCGCGTGCGCGCGGACGACGCAGTCCTCGGCATCGGCCTGCTGATCGTCGCGGGAACAGCCCCGCGTGCGCGGGGACGGCACGCGTCCGGAAGCGTGGACGAACTTCACGGACGCCCTTCGGGGGTCGCAGCCTTCACTGTAGGGCGGTCGTCGGCACTTCCTGTCCATGCCCACGGCCAAGTTCGAGTACGAGCCTTTGTGCTGGGCGAGCCCTCGTGGCTGCCCCTGCGCACGCGGGGTTGCCTGGATGGCGCGCGCTGCGGGTTCCTGGTCACGCTCGCGGCCGTGCGGCCGGTCCGCTGTTCTGCAAGGGGTTCGGGCTGGTTCTCCTGTATGAACGTGTGGATGAACCTGGCCCGCGCATCGGGCGATCTTACTGAACGAACGCATGATCTTACTATCCGCTAACCCGATGGTGTCGGCGGTTCACCGCTCGCATGCTGGCATCGCCGCTCGTTGACGGCGGCACCTTCTACTCGCCAGCACAGTGGGTGAGTGCCATGACGATCCCCGTCGGTGCGCCAGCACCACCGCCGAAGAAGCAACACGGGATCTTTCACCGGATCCTGGTCATCGCCGGTACCGTACTGGGCAGCGCGTTTGTCCTGTTCGTGACGCTGGGGATTCTCGGTGCCACCGGGGTGCTGCCCGCCGCGGACACGAGCGCCAGCCCGACCCCGGCCGGTACCCAAGCAGCCGGCGACGGTTCGTCCGCAACAACCTCACCCGGCCGCAGCCAGGCGCCCGCAGCGACCCCTCACCACAGCCCGACGACTGCCGCGCCGCCCAGCCACAGTCCCGCGCCGCCTCGTAGCACAGCGCCCGAGACCGTTCCGCCGGCCGCGGCGCCGACGGCCGGGCCGCAGGACGGGGAAGGTACCGGTACAGCGGCTTCGGCTGCCCTCGCCGAACTTGCGAAGCTGCCGGTCAAACCCGCCGCTTCCATGGCCGGCTACAGCCGCGACCAGTACGGTCACGGCTGGATCGACACCGACCACAACGGCTGCGACACCCGCAACGACATCCTGCGCCGCGACCTGTCCGGCGTCGCCGCCAAGGCCGGTACGCACGGCTGCGTCGTGGCAGGCGGCGTGCTGAGCGATCACTACACCGGTACCACGATCACCTTCCACCGCGGGGAAACCACGTCCACGGCGGTGGAGATCGATCATCTCGTGGCGCTCGCCGACGCCTGGCGCACCGGCGCGCAGAGCATGTCGACCGACCAGCGAGAGCAGTTTGCCAACGACCCGATCGAACTGCTCGCGGTCAGCGGCCCGGCCAACGAGTCCAAGGGCGACCAGGACGCCTCGCAATGGCTGCCGCCCAACAACGCCTTCGACTGCACCTACGTCGCGGACCAGATCACCGTCAAGGCCACCTACGGCCTCTGGGTCACCAGCGCCGAACACGACGTCATGGCATCCACTCTCCGCGACTGCGGTGGCGCCGCTCCGAGGCCCCACACGACGACGGTCGCGCCGCCCCCGCCGCCCGCGACAACGCCTGCGCCACCGCCGGACACGTCCCAGGCCCCGCCGACGCATTCGACCGACAACGGTGGCGGGGCGTCGGTCGTACATCCGGGCGCGTTCTGCTCCTCGGAAGGCGCTGTCGGAGTCACCGACCGCGGCACCCCCATGCGCTGCACCAGCAAGAACGGCGACCAACCCCGCTGGCGCTCCGCCGACTGACCGGCACAACAGCCGATTGGAGTCTCATCAGGGCGCGCGTTAACAGTTCAGCGCAACACACTGCGCGATTGCTTCTCGTCGGGAAGAGCAATACGCTTGCGGCATGATCGACGGAATAAACTGCACGTACCTCGCAAGAGGGCGCTGTCGTGCGGGCAGGGTCGGTGACTGGAGCGCGCTTCCTGTCGCGCCGGCATTAACAAATGTTGGCGATAAGGGAGGCGCGGCGTGACGACGCTCGTCAGTCAGGCCGACATCGCGCGTCGGGCTCAGGTGAAACTGCCCGCGGTCAGCAACTGGGTGCGCCGGCACGCCGACTTTCCGGCGCCCGTCCAGATGGTGGGCGGCCGGGCACTGTTCACCGCCGACCAGATCGCCTCGTGGCTGGACAGCCGCCGCGTTCCGCGCGACGCGCTGCTGGGCACCGAACAGTCGGGCACGACGTACGGGCAGCGGTTTCGTGCTGCCGGCGACGCGCCCGCAGGCTCGCAGCGACACGAGGACCGGGAGCAGCATCCCGCCGACCGGTTGGGCAGGACCGTGGCCGCGTTGCTGCAAACCCGTGCGGCCCGCACGGACCCGACCAGCTACCGGAAGTGCCTGCTGGACACAATCGCGGACGTCGGCGACGAGCCGCGGCCGGTCGGAGAGGCCGAGCGCGAGATCCTGTCCGTCCTGCATGACCATGGCGTCGTCGACCGCGCCACGATGCCGCAGCTGTTCGGCCGGGTGATCGACGAGTTCCAGCTACGGGACAAGCGTCGCAGCAGCGACCCGGTGACCCCGTCGAGCCTGACCGACCTGGTCGGCCTGATGAGCCCGGAGACCGCGCGTTCCGCCTACGACCCGTACTGTCGCACCGGCGAACTGCTCGCCGCGGTCGTCGCCCGGCGCGAGTCGTGCCGCGAGGTCGCTGCGTACTCTCCGCCTCCGCACACCACGGACATCGCCCGGCAGCGACTCGGCCTGTACAGGGTAAAGCTGGCGGACTGCGGCCCCCATCCACTGGCCGACCGGTCCGGCCCCTACGACGTCGTGGTTTCCAACCCGCCGTTCAACGCGCCCACCAGCATGTTCGGCCGCACGACGTGGCCGCTCGGTCGGCCGCCGGACCACAACGGCAATGTCGGCTGGTTGCAGCACATCTGGGAGTCGCTCGTGGCGAAGGGCGGCCGGGGCTTCGTCGTCATGCCCAACACGGTCGCCGTGTCGGCCAACGACGCCGATCTGCATGTCCGCGCCGAGCTGGTGCAACGAGGCAGCGTCGAATGCATCGTCGCACTGCCGTCCCGGCTGTTCCCGGACACCGGCGCGCAGGTGATGTTGTGGGTGCTTCGCCGAGAGAAGGACGATCGGACACTGTTCATCGACGCCACCGAACAGGCACGGCGGGCCGGTCGTCGCGTCGAGCTGTCGGCACCCGGCCGTATCGCCCAGCGCTACTGGTCCTGGCGGGAGGGCGGCGAGCTGGACGTCGACGTACCCTGCCGCGAGGTGACCGCCGACCAGATCATCGCGGCCGGACACTCGCTCGATCCGCGGCGCTACGTCACGATCGGATCGGACGCCGACCCGGGCACCGCCGACCTGGCCGGTGCCTTCGCCACGTTCGAGCGCGCACGGCGGATGGCGGCCGACATCGGTGCTCGGCGGGCGCCGTCGTTGCCGGATGCGGTTCCGCCGCGCAGGCATCGCACCGTGCCGCTCCGCGAGCTGTGCGCGATCCAGCCGGGCCCGTCCGGCGGCACGCTCCGCGAAGACCCGACCGGCGCGGTGCGGGTGCGGTTGCTTCGGCCCCGCGACCTCGGGGACGGTGCAATCGCGGCCGCACCCACCGAGCTGCGCATCGGCTACCAGCCCAACACCGACCGGTACGCCCTGCGCTCCGGCGACCTGGTCGGCGTCCGCACCGGCGAGGTGGGCGCGTTCGCGCTGGCCGATTCTGCAGTGGACGGTGCCATTCTGGCCACGTCGCTCGTCCGGTTCCGGGTCGAGGACGACGCGATCGATCCGCGCTACCTGCTGCGGTACCTGTTGTTGCCGGACGTGACGCGGTGGCTTCGGCGCAACAGCACCGGCACCACGGTGCGCACCATCAACACCGCGCGGCTCGGCGAGCTGATGGTCGCCGTACCGTCGCCGACCGAACAGCGCCGCATCGTCGCCGACATCGACCAGGTACAGCGAGAACTCGATGCCCACCGTGCGGCCGCGAGTGCCGCACGCCGTGCGCGCGATGCGCTCAGCGCAGCAATGATCCCGGCCTTCCCGGACGGCGTGTCGGCGAATCGACGAAAGGGTCCGTGCTGATGAACATGATCTCGAACGTGAGCTGCCCGGTCACGCTGGTCGTCGTGGCGGTGGTGGTGCTGATCTGGTACGCCATCCACGACGACGCCTGGACCAACCGCCTCAACACGTTGCTGACCACGATGCTGGCGTTGGTCGCGACCTACTGGCTCGCCTCCCAAGAGCGTCGCCAGCAGCCGGAGCGCCGGGAGCAGCCACCTGATGCGGATGATCCGACCAGCTCGTGACGCGTGCCTGACGAGAGATCCGAGCGGTGGCAGCGATGCCGGCGTCACATCGCTGCCGCGCTCGTTTCGAGGCTGTCGAGGATGGCGTCGATGCGCCCGAACACTTGTGCACGGGTCGATGTCGGGGCGGCCCGCGCCGCTGCCACGTGTGGGGCCCCGTGTCAAGCGTAGGAATCGGACATTGACTGACATCGATAACGCTGCTCCGATCGGCGTATGGGCCATTTCTGCGGTAGGGAGACAAAACGTCACACCGAATGCCGTCGTTGGCTGGTCAACTTCCGGTACTGCCAGGACCATCGTTCCGGCGGCCGGGCCACCAGGTCGCCACTCTGGCATCCGGCTGCGCACAACAAGCCGGTGCAGCCGTCGAGATCGCCCGGCCCGAGACGACCGGCGACCAGCAGCGGGCGTCCGGAGGTGTCGGGCGAGGGGTGGCCGAGGAGTGGCAAGGCGCTGAGCCTGCCGCCGGAGCTCGTGGAGATCGCCACTGATCCCGCGCCGATGCGCGCGGTCCGGGAGAAGGCAGCGGAGATCGTCGGGGATGCGTTGTGGGACAGCCTCGCGAAGCGATGGAGTCCGCGTTCGTGCCAGACGCTGGCGTGGGCAGCGAACCGGATCGACCGAGAGCGGACAGCGTTGCACCAGTTCGTGGGCCGAGTGCTTGCGGGCATCGTGGTGCCCCGACCTGTTGGTACGGCCAAGAAGTTCGTCCGCGCCTTCATCGAGTCGATGACCGCGAAGATGCCGCTGCCGATCGATGCGCTGCTGGTCAAGTACGCACTCGGGTTGCGGCTCACCGGCGTGGCACTGTGCGCCGCCCGGCTGGCCGACGTGACCGACTGCGCCTGCCTTCGCGACCTGTTCCTGTCCAAGGCGAAGGAACTCACCAAGAACGGTCTCGCCGCCGAAGCGCAACACTGGGCGGCTACCGTGAGTTGACCGCGGCCGCCGAACCACGCCTCGGTGGATGTGCTCCTGGCTCCGAACTGGGGCAGCGAGGGAGGCGTGACCACGTGTTCTCGCCGCCGCGGGCAGCTTCGACCAGGACGCGGCTGTATCCGCTGGTGCTGACCACCTCGTGTGTGCGCTTGGTAGCGGCGTGGGGTGGTACGAGCTCCTTGATCAGCTGCGCTATCGTGTCACGCACGCCGGCCAGGTCCTCTGCCACGCGCCGCTCGTGCTTGCCCAACCGCCGAAGCTCGTCGACCGCCAATCTCCGGCTGTTGTCCCGTCGCCCGTGCGGAGGCCCTGGCGGCCAGTCACTTCGAGCCAATGAGAGGTGAAGAGCCCGGGTCGACGGTGGCTACGAACGTGGTGGCATGGTCGAAGGGTGAGTGGGATCGAGGCACAGGTCATTGGTACGCAGCGGTTGGAATTGTTGCCGGTACGGGTGGAGTATGCCGAGGAGATGGCTCGGGTGTTGGGTGATCCGGCGCTGCACACCTACATCGGTGGGGAGCCGGAGAGCGTTGAGCAGCTGCGTTCACGCTACGAGCGGTGGTCTGCGGGCTCGCCCGACCCGATGGTCACCTGGCTCAACTGGGTCATCCGGCTGCGGAGCGACGGTCACCTGACCGGTACGGTCCAGGCGACCATCGGTTCTGACGGCGACGGCCAGGTCGCCGAGGTCGCTTGGGTGATCGGTACTGCATGGCAGGGCCGGGGCATCGCGACCGAGGCCGCCGGGGCGCTCGTTGACTGGCTCGCCGAGCAGCCTGTGCACGCCATCGTCGCGCACATCCACCCCGACCATGCGGCGTCGGCCGCCGTTGCTGCCGCGGCCGGCCTGGCGCCCACCGACCGGTGGCAGGACGGCGAGCGCCGGTGGCGGCGAAGCATCCAGCGGTAACGGTACGGCCGGTGCCCCGCCGCGACAGGCTCCCGCCGTCGGCGCCCCACCATGGGCTCCTGCGCCAAGCGCCCCCGAAGGTGTCAAGCGCCCCGAGGTGTCAAGCGCCCCAAGGTGTCACGCGCCGCCGAGGTGTCAAGCGCCATCGAGGTAAGGCGCGCCCCACCGGCTCGGCGTCAGCGCACCATCGCTGCTCCAGGCCTCAGCGCGCCGCCCCGGCCTCGGGCCTGACGTGCAGCCAAGCAGGCTGAGCGTTCAGCCTTGGCCGGCGGCGCGGAGGACGTGCAGGCCGTGCGCGTTCAGGTAGGGGAGCGGGTTGAAGGGGACGCCGTTGCGGCGCATCTCGAAGTGCAGGTGCGGGCCGTGCGAGTCGCCCGTGTTACCGGACAGCGCGATCACCTGGCCGGCGCGTACCCACTGTCCATCGTGGACAAGAACCTTGGAGTTGTGGCCGTAGACGGTGGCGATGCCCTGTCCGTTCTCGATGCCGACGGCGCGGCCGTACCCGTCGTACCAGCCGGCGATGCTGACCCGGCCGGCGTGCGCGGCGTGGATCGGGGTGCGCATCGGTACCGCGAGATCGACGCCGGCGTGCAGCACGCCCCACCGGGTGCCGAACCGGGAGCTCACCCAGAAGCGCTTGGCATCCACCGGCAGTCGCCACGCACTGCCGCGATCGACGTAGGTCGGCTTCGGCGCGGGCTTGGCGGGCTTCGCGGCGGGCTTGCGCGTGTCCGGCTGCTTCGCCGGCGTGCGGGCGCCGTCCTGTTGCTCCGCGGGCTTCGCCGGCTCGTGGCTCGGCGTACTGGTGTCGCCCGGTGCGGGCCGGTCCTGACCGCGGCTGGCGGCGGTGTGGCGCCGGGCATCGGACTGCTGGGCGGATGCGTTGGCCGCCTGGGTGACCTGGCCGCCGTCACCGGTGCGTACCGCGACCGCCGTGGTCGCGCTCGCGGCGATGACCACGCTGCCCATCAACGCGGCGACACCGATGCGCAGCGTCCGCGGGCGCCGGGCGAGCGCCACGGTTCGCCTGCCGACGCCCCGCCACCAGCGCGGGTCGGACACGCGGGCCACGGCCGTGCGTGCGTGCCGACGCCACGGCGTGGTCCGCAGCGTGGTCCAGAAAGACACGAGAGCGGTACGGGCGTGCCGCCGCCACGGTGTCGTCCGCAGCGTGGTCCAGGCTGTGCGCGCGGCGCTATGAGCATGCTGCCGCCAGGGTGTCGTGCGCAGCGCGGTCCAGGCCGTACGGGCGTGCCGGCGCCACGGCGTGGTCCGCAGCATGGCCCCGAAGGCGAGCAGCGCCGTAGCGGCACGTCGACCCGTTGTCCGCAGTGCGGTCTGCAACGGGCGGAGCGCTGCCACGGTGCGCCGCCGCCACGGCGTCGCGCGCAGCGTGGTGCGCAGCGACAGGAACCTACGTAGTGCCGAATCGAGGGCACGGAACAGCAACGACAGGGGGTTCATGGGGGGAGTCCTTGCGTCGGCGGTCCGGCGATGGGGAAGGGGGTTCGCCGTGGCCGCTGTCGGGGGGATGCACTTGTCCGGGCCTCGGCTCGGGCTCCGAGCCTGGGGCTCATGTCGCGGGCGGCCGGGGGACCATCCGACGGCAGCGCCCACCGTAGACGGAGTGTGACCGGAGGTGTGCGCTGTACGCGGCAATTGGAACGCCTGCGCGGTACGCGTGGATTGCTTTGCCCGGGTGGCTCCCGATTCCTGGTGTGGGTGCTGCGTCACATCGTGACGGTCACCTCAGGCAACGCCATGATCACCTTGGAGTAACCGATCCGCGCGGCCGTCCTCGAGCCGGCGCGTTGGCGGGCGAGCAGGGACGACGGAGGGCTTTACATTCGTCTGGAGGAATGTATGATGAGCGCATGACCGAAACGATCGAACGCGTCGTCGCCGCATCGCCCGAGCACGTCTGGCAGCTGTGGACCACCCCCGAGGGCATCTCCCGCTGGTGGGCACCGGAAGGCTTCCGCACCGACGTCACCCAGCTCGACCTGCGGCCCGGCGGCGAACTGACCTACACCATGACCGCCGTCGCGCCCGAACAGGTCGCCTTCATGCAGCAGCACGGGATGCCGCTGGCCACCGAGTCCCGCAAGCACTTCACCGACCTCGACGAGCCGACCCGCCTGGGCTACCGGTCCGTGATCGACTTCGTGCCCGACCACGAGCCGTACGAGCAGCTCACCGAGATCGAGCTGACCCCGGTCGAGGGCGGCACCCGCATCGTGATGCGCATCGAGGAGATGCACGACCAGGAGTGGACCGGCCGGCTGGTTGCCGGACGCACCAACGAACTGGACAACCTCGCCCAGCTCGTCGCGGCAGAGTGACACCCGCCGCCGACTCGGCCGGCGAGCCGGTCGACATCCAACGCGCGCTCGCGGCCGTCGGTGAGCCCACGCGGTACCGGATCGTCGAACTGCTCGCCGCCCGGGCTCGCACGGTGGGTGAGGTGACCGAGGCGATCGGTGCCCTGCAACCGCAGACCACCAAGCACCTGCAGACGTTGGCGGCGGCCGGCGTCGTCCGGCTGCACAAGCTGGGGCGCCGCCGCGTCGCCCGCCTCGACCGGGCCACCCTGCAACGGGTGGCCGAACACTTCAGCCGTCTGGCCGAGAGCGACCCCGACGACGACGTGCTCGACCGGTACGAGGCCGCGATCGCCACCGAGACCGCACGAGCGCCGGGTGAGCGAGTGCTGCGGCTGCACCGCACCGTACGGGCATCGGCCGCCACCGTGTGGGCGGCGTGGACGCAACCACAGCAGGCGGCGCGCTGGTGGGCGCCACGACACTTCGCCGTCGAGACGTTCGACCTCGCACCGCGCGCCGGCGCACCGATCCGGCTCGTACTGCGGGAAGGAGACCACGCCCGGTACGAGTCGGTGGGCCGGGTGATCGAGGCCGACGTCGACCGCCGGCTGGTGTTCAGCCTGGCTCCGGTCGATCAGGCCGGAACGCCGCTGTTCTCCGCGGAGCACACGGTCGACATCCACCAGAACCGCACCGGTACCACCACCGTCACCCTGCTCATCCGCGTGTCGGACGTGTCGCCCGAGGCGGCCCCGGCCGTCGCCGGCCTCGAACCAGGATGGACGCAGCTACTCGACGCGCTCGTTTCACTGGTGCAGTCCGAAGACCATCCATGAGCGACACCGCTGCGAAACGGCGCTCCGGCGCGCTTGGGGAGTGCTGAAGGCCGAGGGCCGTCGCCAGAAACGAACGCATCGACGCGGCGCGGCAGCCACTCTCGGGACGAACCCTATGAGCTGGAGCGCGTTTCGGGTTGTCGGGTGATAACCGGCGGAGGCTATCCCGTCACGGCCCCCCAAGCGCAGCCGAACAGACTGCCGCCGGGGCCGCCGGCGTGGGCTGGTCCGGGCCGCGGGCGGGTGACGAGCCCTGACACCGGCCGGCTCTCCGGAGGGTGGGGCGACGGCGACGGGATGGCGGACCTCGATGTGGTAGTTGTTTCACGGAAGCGGCTAGCCGCGGTGGTACGTCACGGCATACGTCGCGATGCTTCGGTCAGTCTCTGCAACAACGACGGACTCGAAAGGCTCCCGTGCCAACGCCGAAGATGCATCCGGACGAAGCCGACGTCGACCCACCGCTGGTCGCTAGGTTGCTCGCGACGCAATTTCCGCAGTGGGCAGACCTGCCCGTCGTCAAGGTCGCATCGGACGGCACCGACAACGCGATGTACCGCTTGGGCGACGACATGTCGGTACGCCTGCCCCGTGTACCCGGAGCGGCCGAGATGGTGGGAAAGGAGCAGCGGTGGTTGCCGAAGCTTGCTCCGCTTCTGCCGCTGGCAGTACCAGTGCCGCTGGCAGCGGGCATGCCTGACGACCAATACCCCTACCCATGGTCGGTCTATCGGTGGCTGGTCGGCACGGACCTCACTCACGACGCCGGCGTCGACGGGGAAGACGTAGCCGTCGGGCTCGGGCGGTTCCTCACCGCACTTCAGCGAATCGACACCACCGACGGACCGCTGTCGGTTCGGGCCACGCCAGTCGATCCCCGAGACGACGAGGCGGTCCGATCTACCATCGGCTCTCTCGCCGCCGCGGGAGTCATCGACTTGGAGCCGGCGATCGCCGTGTGGGAAGCCGCGCTGGCGGCGCCCGCATGGGGTGGCTCGCCCGTGTGGACTCACGGTGACCTGTTCCCTTCGAACCTGCTCGCGACCAACGGCCTACTGACCGGTGTCATCGACTTTGGACTACTTGGGTTAGGAGATCCGGCCTGCGACATGCTGCCGGCGTGGACGCTGCTGGCCACCGGAACCCGTGACCTGTTTCGCGCGGAATCCGGCGCCGACGACGCGACCTGGATGCGGGGGCGCGGTTGGGCATTGAGCGCCGGGCTCGGAGCCGTACGCGTCTACCGAGTCAGCAATCCGGCGCTGGCGGCAGCCGGTCAGCGTGCCATCGCCGAAACCATCGCCGACTACCAGCGCAAGTGCTGACGTAACCGGCACCGACTGTTCCGCTCAGCCGGAACATGTCGGGTTCCGTAGCTTCGCCCGCCGGCTAGGCCCTCCCAGTCGATGAGACGTTTGGCTGGCGCCTGCCGGCGGCGTCCACTCGCTCGTTCTCCGTGCCATAACCAGCCCATGTCTTGGACGGGAAGTGATGGGAACCGATGGCAAAGTGGTGCCGGGTAGAGGGAAGCAGCGGGCAACGGCCTCACCCGACCGACCCTTGTTACTCGGCGAAGCGGTAGAGGCGGTATTGCTTGCGGCCGTTGGTGTCCGTGCGGGTCGGGTTGAGGCCGATGAAGACGCGTTCCTTGCCGCCGTTGTCGGGGTCGGCCTCGACCTTGACGCCCTCGGCCTCCAGCGAACCCACGTACCCGCCGTTGATCTGGTACGTCTTGACGTGCGTGAGGGTGCCGCCGTTGGTGTAGAGATACTTGTAGATCGTCGGATGCTGCCCGGCCGCGCCGCCGAACAGGTACAGGAACTTCTGGCCCGATCCCACGCCCTTGATGTCGAAGCCCTGGAACGAGTTGTTCGGCCGGGTGGACAGCTTGAAGTGCGAGACCCGGTAGCCCGACAGCTGCGCGATCGACATCCGGCGGTCCGAGTCGGCGGTCAGCGCCTTGGTCAGTGCCGCCAGCTTGTAGACGCCGTAGTAGGTGTTGGCGGCGCTGCTGTCGAGCTGCGACCGGAACGCGATGCGGTCGCTGCCGTCGGCGATCGCCACGGCGTTGCGGTAGCCCTCGCCGGAGTGGCCGGGGGCGACCGCGGCGAGCCCGGTGACGGTGCCGAGCACCCGGTAGGAGGCCTTCGTGGAGCCGCTGGCCGCCGGCAGGTACTCGATCAGCGAGGCGTCCCGGCTCCAGTACGGCGAGACCGAGCCGTGGTTGCTGCCGATCCAGGCGTAGGTGTGCGTGCCGCTGGTGTACACGTCGAGCGACTCCCCGTGGCCGTACCCGGGCAGGCTGACCGTGTCGAGCTGCGTGCACGTCTTCGCCGAGGTTTCCTGGCAGCGCGACAGCTGGGTGTTGGTCCCGATCCGCTGGGTGTACAGGATGTCGTGGCCGCGGCCGTGGTCGAACGCCTGGATGGCCCTGTCGCCGGCCGGCAGCGGGTCGTACTGGAAGACCCGCTCGGGCACCAGCGACCGCGTCGAGACGGCCGATGCGGCGGTACCGGTGAGAAGCAGTGCCGCGCCGGCCGCCGCGACGACCAACCCGGCCCGCGCGAGGTGTCGTACCCGGCGGTGGCTCGATCCGGAATCCATCGGCGAAGCCTAATCGGTGGCGTTCGGCACTTGGGGCGCCTGACGGCGCACTACCACATCAAGACTGGAGAACCTGTCTGAGCGGGAGGCTGCTCGCGGACCACGCGTTCGGCGACCGGAAGCTCGTCTGTTCGACCTCGCAACTGATGTCCCAGGCCACCGTCGGCGGTGTCGTGGTTCGTCAGGTCCGGGTCGGTGGCGCGCTCATGGCCGCTGCCAGGAAGGTGATCGCGAAGCGTCGGGACTCCTCGCCTGCCGCCGGCGAGGGGCCGGTGACGGGTCGACGGTGGGAGATCTCGACGCGGTCCACGGCGGTGACCGCGAGAAGCCCGCGCATCCGGAACCACAGCTCCGGTGGCGACAGGTCTGGTAGCGCGCGCTGGAACTCTGCGAGGTAGCGGTCGCGGACCAGGTCCTCGACGGGGCCGTTCCAGCTGCGCATCTCCTCGGCCGGGTCGCTGAGGATGGTCATGATCAGCTGCGAGGTTTGGGCGCTGCTCTCGTCGCCTTCGGTGATCACGTCGAACAGCGGCCCCGCGAACGCCTCGACCAGCTCGGCGACCCGCGGTTGCGACGTACGGGCAAGCAGCCGATCGAGCCCGGCGCACTGTGCGGCGTTGATGGGCTCGATCACGCGGCGAACGACGGCGGCCAGCAGCTGAGCCTTGGAACCGAAGTGGTAGCCGACGGCGGCCAGGTTCGCCCCGGCCAGCTCGGTGATCGCGCGAACCGAGGTGCCCCGGTACCCGCGCTCGGCGAAGAGGCGTTCCGCCGCGTCGAGCAGCTGGGTGCGGGTGTCGGAGGAGGCCACGGTTGGCTAGCATACAGACGTTTGATTAAAACGAACGTATGAATCCCGGCCACGAAGGATCGCCATGAGACTGCTCGTGTACGGCGCCGGCGTCTGCGGCAGCCTGTTCGCCGCCCAGCTGCAGCAGGCCGGCCACGACGTGTCGCTGCTCGCCCGAGGCGAGCGCCTGGCCGCCCTGCGTCGACACGGGCTGCAACTGGCCGAGCAGGACAGCCCGGACGTCCGGCGGATAGCGGTGCCGGTGGTCGAGCGCCCGGCCGACGGCTACGACCTGATCGCCGTGTTCGTTCGGGCCCATCAGGTCGACGACGTGCTGGAGTCCCTCGCCGACGTCGACGGCGACGTGCTGTTCCTGCACAACTGGGCCGCGGGCGCGAAGCCGCTTCGCGCGGTGCTGGGCCACCGGCGGGTACTGCTCGGCTTACCTGCGGTCGGCGGCACGATGGACGGTGGCGTGGTCCGGTACCGCGCCCCCAACGTCCTGACCCGCCGGGTCGCGATGCCGATCGGCGAACCCGAGGGCCACACCACGCCGAGACTGGAACGGATCGTGCGCACGTTCCGCGCCGCCGGCCTCAGCGCCAAGGCCGAGCCGCGGATCGACGCCTGGCTCACGACGCACGCCGCGTTCGAGGTACCGCTCGGGCAGGCCGTGCACGTCGCGGGCGGCCCGGTCGCGCTGGCCGACGATCCGGACGCGGTGCGCCGCATGCTCGGCCGCATCCGGCAGAACCTGGCCGCCATGCCGACGCCGCCGGTACCTCGCGCCTTCAGTGCCGTGCAGACCCTGCCGCACGGACTGCTCGTCTGGGCACTCCGACGCTTCCTGCGCAGCGCCACGGCCGTACACAGCGGGCTCAGCGATAGCTCGCCCGCGGCAGCCGCGGAACTGGCGCGACTGGCCGAACAGCTCGACACGTTCACGCAGGTCCCGTAGCAGGCAGGCGCCGCGTACGGCCGGGATCGACAGCCGGTGACTGCCGAGTGAGCACGCCGTCGCACGTCGACCTCGCCGCCAGCCAGAGTGGGGACGAGTCGATTGCCAACCGGCCGCGCTCTCTCTAGGGTGAGCCGCGAATGACAGCGTTGTCATCACGGCCGTAGTTGATGGAGAGGGCGATGGGTGTGCGCAGGTTACGGGTCGGGGTCCGGTGCGGGGCGGTGGTGGCAGGCGCGGCGCTGGTGCTCGGCGTGCTCCAGCCGGCCGGTGCGGCGCCGCAGCAGCACGGCAGGCAACACGGCGAGCTGCCGCTGACGCAGTACGTGAACCCGTTCATCGGCACCGCGGTCTCGTCGACCAGCGGGTACGCCGGGAATGTGAATCCGGGCGCGCAGGTGCCGTTCGGCATGGTCGACTTCGGGCCGGACACGCCGCGGACCAACTTCAACGGCTCCGGCGGCTACCTCACCGGCGCCGACGCGACCGACGGCCGGATCAACTTCTTCAGCCTCACCCACCTCAACGGCCCGGGTTGCCCGGGGCAGGGCGTGGTCGGGATGATGCCGGCGTCCACCCCGCAGGCGGTCGCCTCGGACACGGGCGTGCCGACCGGCGTCGGCTTCCAGACGGCGAACGAGTCGGCGTCGCCCGGCTACTACTCGGTGCGGCTGGACAACAAGGTCGGCGTGCAGTTGACGGCGACGACCCGCACCGGGATGGCGCAGTTCACCTACCCAGGCAAGGACTCCGGCTACTTCCCCTGGACACCCGGCTCAACGCCAACAGCAACATGGCCAGCACCGCCGGCAAGGTGTCGGCCGACAACACGGCGCTGAACATCGCCGACCACGGCCGGGTGCTGACCGGCAAGACGGTCGCGCCGGCGTTCTGCACGCCGTACGGCACCCAGTTCAACTCCAACGTCTACTTCTACGCCGAGTTCGACAAGTCGCTGCGCGCCCAGCCGGCCGGCAGCACCCTCAACACGGTGCAGCACGGTGCGGCACTGCTGCAGTACGACCTGAGCGGCGCGGACCGCACGCTGACCATGCGGGTGGGCATCTCCTCGGTCAGCGTGGCCAACGCGAAGCTCAACCTCGAGACCGAGAACGCGCGCTCGCGGTTCGCGCAGGTGCGCGGGCACGCGGACGCGGCCTGGAACGCGCGGCTCAACAGCGTGCAGATCGACGAGGCGGCGCATCCGCAGCGCCTCACCGGCGCGCAGCGCGACAACCTGACCAAGTTCTACACCGCGCTGTACCGGGTGTTCGGCACGCCGACGATCTACTCCGACGTCAACGGCGACTACCGCAGCATGACCGCGACACCGCCGTACCCGAGCTCGGTCGACACCGCCGGGGGCGTGGAGGAGCGGCCGGTCGCGAACGTCGCCGACGACACGTTCACCCGCCCCGACGGCAGCACCGGGCACCCCCGGTACCACTACACGGGGCTGTCGATGTGGGACACCTACCGCTCCGACGCGCAGCTGTTGGCCATGCTGGCGCCGAGGGAGGCGAGCGAGGTGATGCAGTCGCTGGTGGTCGACGGCGAGCAGTGCGGGGCGTTCCCGCACTGGGTGGACGCCAGCGACGACTCGACGCCGATGGCCGGTGACAACGCCCTTCCCGTCCTGGCCGCCTCGTACAGCTTCGGGGCCACCGACTTCGACGTGACCACCGCGGCGCGGCTGGTCAAGCAGTCGGTGTTCGACCCCACGAGCGCCTGCAACGGTCGGGCCAGCATGGCCAGCGCCCAGCGGTACCTCGCCGACGGCTACTACCCGGACACCACCTCGCCCAACATCGAGCAGTACGCCGTGGACCACGCCGCGGCCGCGTTCCTGTCGGCGTTGCCCGCCAGCGTGCGGTCCGACCCGAGTGTGCAGGTCAGCCAGGCCGACATCGCCACGCTCGACGACCGGGCCGGCTGGTGGCGGCACATCTTCGATCCGAACAACGACACCATCGCCGCCCGCAAGCCGCCGACCAGTACCGGTGAGCCCGGTGAGCTGGAGGCCGGCTGGTACCACGAGTCGACCGAGCCGAACTACTTCTGGTCGTTCGGCTACGCCTGGCCGGAGCTGATCGACGCGATCGGCGGCAAGTCCGCGGCGGTGGACCGGCTCAACACGCTGTTCTCGGTGGACTCGGCGCTGACGAAGGTACCGACACTCCAGCAGCTCAACGGCGGCCAGGACTCCCAGGGCTTCTACATGGGCAACGAGATGGGATTCCCGGCCCCGTGGGCGTACAACTGGGCCGGCAAGCCCGCCTCGACGCAGTACGTCGTGCACCAGTTGCTGCACACCGCCTTCGGCACCGGCCGTGACGGGTTGCCCGGCAACGACGACATGGGCGCGGAGTCCAGCTGGTACGTGTTCGCCTCGCTGGGGATGTTCCCGGCCTCGCAGGCCGACGGTGGGCTGGCGCTGTCCACCCCGCAGTTCCCGTCCGCCACCGTGCATCTGGGCAACCACCGGCTGCGCATCCGTACCGACCGGGACGCCGCGAGCGCACCGTTCATCAGCTCGCTGCGCGCCGACGGCAAGAGCCAGGCCCGCTCGTGGCTGCCGCTGGACACGCTGCGCTCGACCAACACGCTTCGCTACACGCTCAGCAGCAGCCCGACCGCATGGGCGAGCACGGTGGCCCCGACCGGCCCGGTGGCGGCGAAGCCCGCGGGCTGACCGTACCTGCAGGGAGCGCCTCGGCCGCGCCCACGGGCTCAGCCGGGGCTCTCACCGCCTACGGATTCTCGCTGAGATCGGTGGCGGGCTCGGTGGCGTAGCGCCGCATCGCCTGGATGCTCGCCGGTGGCGTCAGCGCCTGGCCGCTGGCGATCATGTCCTGCAGGTCGCGGAAGTACTGCACGTACAGGTCCGGCGTGAAGGTGCTGAGCATGGTGGCCGGCTCGTCGGTGACGTTGGCGAAGGTGTGCGGAGCGCCGGGCGGGACCATTACCAGCGTGCCCGCCGTGGCGTCGTGGTCCTTGTCCGCGACGGTGAACCGCACCGTGCCGGAGATGACGTAGAAACCCTCGTCGTGCTGGGCGTGGCGGTGCTGCGGTGGTCCGGGGGTGTGCGGCGCGAGGACGGACTCGGCGAGCCCGAGGCGGTGTCCGGTGTTGCTGCCGTCTTCCAGGATGCGCAGTCGCGTGGTGCCCAGGACGATGGTCTCCCCGTCGCCCGGGCCGACCACCGAGACGGCGGGGTCGGCCGCCGGCCCGGTGGCTGTCGGTTCGTCGGTCATGCCTCGATTCCACTGCCAGGGCAGTGCCCCTGTCCAAGACCTATCCCGAGACCGCGATACCCGATGGGTATCGTCGCTGTATGGAACTGCGGTCCCTGCGTTACTTCGTGGCCGTCGCCGAGGAGCTGCACTTCGGCCGGGCCGCCGCCCGGCTGCACCTGAGTCAGCCGCCACTGAGCCGTGCGATCAAGCAGCTGGAAACCGAGGTCGGCGCGGAGCTGTTCGTCCGTTCCCCCGCTGGTGTCACGCTCACCCCGGTCGGCGAGGTGTTGCTCGACGAGGCGCGCTCCCTGCTCGCCCGCGCCGACCAGGCGCGCGTACGCGTGGCCGCGGCCGCTGGTGCCGCCAGCATCACCGTCGGCATCCTCGGGGACAGCACCGATCCGCGGGTGACCCGGCTGGCCGTCGCCTTCCGCCGGCAGCACCCGCGCGTCGAGGTACGTGTCCGCGAGACCGAGCTGACCGACCCCACCTGCGGGGTGCACGCCGGGCTGGTCGACGTGGCGCTGACTCGCCGGCCGTTCGACGAGACCGCCCTGACCGTACGGGAACTGCGCGCCGATCCGGTGGGCGCGCTGCTGCGGGCCGACGATCCGCTCGCCGGCCGCGACAGCCTGAAGCTCGCCGACCTGGCCGACCGCCGCTGGTTCCGGTTTCCGGAGGGCACCGACCCCCGCTGGCAGTCGTACTGGCACGGTGGACAACGTCGCGAGGGCCCGGTGGTGCGCACCGTCCAGGAGTGCCAGCAGGCCGTTCTCTGGAACGGCACGGTCGGCATGACCGTCCTGGACCACGAACCCGCCGACGGACTCGCGGTGGTGCCACTGATCGACATGCCACCCAGCCGCGCGGTGGCCGCCTGGAACCAGCGGCACACCAGTCCGCTGATCCGCTCGTTCTTCCAAGCCGCGACCACCGCCTACGCGGGTGGCACGGCGCACACGGGCGCCGCCGGCGCCCCTTCCCTTCCCTCCGACCCGTCGCGGGTGTAGGGCTCGAACTCCCGGCGTCCCGGCCCGCCTCTGAGCTGCCAGGTCGCCGCCTGTCAGGCAGGATCGAGGATGCGGCGCAGTTTCTCGGCCCGGGCCTGGCTGGCGTCATCGCCCTGCTCGAAGTGACCTACCGCGGCAGCAACGACCTTCCGGCAGGCCGCGTTGCCGCCAAGCCGCCACTCCACCAGGTAGCGCATCAGCGCGTCCGCGGCGGCGTCGCGGTGCGCGCACGCCGGGTCCTGCGCCAGGCGGGCCGCGATCTGCACCGACAGCAGGTGCCCGTCGCCGGTCAGCCGCTTACTCAGGGTATGCAGCCGAAGCAGCGCACTGTCGATCTCCCAACTCGTGACGTGGGTGATGTCCGGTGCGCCGCCCAGCGACTCGGCCGCGTTGTACGACGAGGTACTCGTCGTCCACCAGCTCTGGTGATCGCGCAGCGTCTGGTAGATGTACTCGACGCTGGTCTGGTCGCCGACCTCCACCAGCGACCTCAACGCCAGGTACGACGGGTGCTTGACGAGGAGGGCGCCAAGCTCTGCCAACGCGTGCTCATCACCGGCCTGTACCAGCATCTTCATGGCCTCGTGCGAGTTGTACTTCGTCACGCAGGCTCGCAGGTGCTCGGCCGCGCGGGGGTCGCCGGTGTTCAGCAACGCCCGCAGGCCGTCCAGAGAGTTGTTGTCGACCCTGGTCAGGAAGGCGTCCAGGGCATCCGCGGAACGCGGGTCGCGAAGCTGGGCGAGCTTGCGGGTGGCGCAGTTGCGCACGCTGCTGTCCCGGGAGTCGAGCTGCCGGCAGACCTGGCGCACGACGCGCAGCGGAACCTCGGTCACCTGGCCCTTTTCCAGCCGCTTGGTGCAGCCGTCACAGAACATCAGTGGGGCCATTCTGAGCCCGACGCGGGTGGCGTGCTGGTCGCGCTTCCCGCAAAGCTGACACCGCACCCGAGGTACACCCGCGCCCATGGCATGACCATAGCCGCATCTCGGTCACGGCTCAACGCCGGCGTGGTCGGTCCCGGTGGGCGGCCCGCGGCGCGGTCGCGTTGCCGCGCACGTCGTCCCGTCGCGGCTGGCCCGCCGCGCTACCTGCCCGGGGGTTGTCGGTGGAATGCATTGCAAGCATGTTGCGATAGCAGTACTTTCGCCACAAAGAGGATCTATCGACTGGTCGGTCAGGTGGCTCGACATGGGTGAGATCCGGTGGTGGTTCGAGCGTCGCTCCCGCTCGGGCGTCGTGGAGGTGGCTTCCCGCGTGCGCGTCGGTCACGGAGCCCGAGGACGACGCAGACCCACCCCCGGACCATCCGGCGCAGGGCCCGATGGTGTCGGAGACGCTCGCCTGACCGTCCATTGAGGACCGTCTCGCGTGTGGTAAGCCCAGATCCTCGGCTCCACGAAACGCAGGACTGCGTGAGGGGAGCACCCAGATGGCCCACTTACCCGACGACAAACGCCGGTGGCGACCGGGTACCACGATCGCCGCCGCCGGCATCGCGGTGATCACCGCGCTCGCGCTGGCGGTACCGGCACTGTGGACGCGCTCGCAGCACGGCGCCGCCGCCCCGTCGTGCACCTCCGGCACCACCGTGGCCACCGCGGACGGCCCGGTCTGCGGCACCAGCGCCGATGGCGTGACCTCGTACCAGGGCGTCCCGTACGCGGCGCCGCCGGTCGGTGCCCTTCGCTGGCGGCCGCCGCAGCCGCACCAACCGTGGAGCACGACGCTGCCGGCGACCCAGCCCGCCAAGAGCTGCCCGGAGCCCAGCGTGGCCGGCGCCGACACCAGCGAGGACTGCCTGTACCTGAAGATCGAGAAACCGGCCGACGCCAAGCTCGGTGAGCATCTGCCGGTGATGTACGAGTTCCACGGCGGCGGGTTCCTGGGGGAGAACCGTACCGACCAGGGCGAGAACCTGGTGCGCACCGGGCGGGTCGTCTACGTGTACGTCGGCTACCGGCTGGGCGTGCTCGGTTTCCTCGCGCACGCGGCGCTCGGCGAGCACTCCGGCGACTACGGCCTGCAGGACCAGCAGGCCGGGCTGCGCTGGGTGCAGCGCAACATCACGCACTTCGGCGGCGACCCGCACAACGTGACGGTCTTCGGCGAGTCGGCCGGCGGCGCGAGCGTCTGCGACCAGGTCGCCTCGCCCACCGCGAAGCGCCTGTTCCAGAAGGGAATCAGCGTCAGCGGCTTCTACAACTACGAGAACAACACCATCTGGTCGAAGGCCGACTGCAAGTCCACGTACTACACCGAGTCGCAGGCGCAGCGCACCGGCGCCCAGTTCGCCGCGAAACTCGGCTGCGACCACGGGGACGTCGCGGTGTGCCTGCGCAAGGTGCCCGTCGCCACGCTGGTGGACAAGGGCGGCCAGTTCGTCGATCCGACCGCGGGCGGCACGATCGGCCCGATCGTCAACGGCACCACGCTGACCATGTCGCCGGCGAAGGCGTTCGCCACCGGTCACGTCAACCACGTCAGCCTGATCACCGACGTGGGACGCGACGAGTTCAACGGCGGCATCTATGCGAACCAGCCCGGACTGCACACCGTGGTCGCCGACACGCCGGCGCAGTACCGGCAGCTGACCACCGAGCAGTTCGGTCGGCTCGCCCCCACGGTGCGGCGGCTCTACCCGCTCAGCCGGTACTCCTCGCCGTTCATCGCCTACCGCACGATCATGGCCGACTCGGCGTCGGTGTGCCCGCTGCTGACCGCCAACGACAACCTGGCCCGGCACATCCCGCTCTACGCCGACCTGGACGAGGACGCCGACAACCCGGCGCACGAGATCACCGCACCGGTCGGCGCCGTACACAGCGGGACCAACCTGCTCGTGCACTACCCGTCCGGAAAGCTGGATCCCAACCAGGCCGCGCTGCAGGACCAACTGCTCGCCGAGTGGACGAGTTTCGCCCGCACCGGCAACCCGGCCGCCGCGCACAGCCCGACCTGGCCACGCTACGACCGGCAGCACCAGCAGGTCCTGTCGATACGCCCAGCCGGCGCGAGCCTGTTGATCCCCACCCAACAACTACGCGACCAGCACCACTGCACGTTCTGGACTCATACAACGCACTACTGACTCACGCCGTGCGGGCGCGATGGTGCGCCCGCACGGTCACCGCGCCCACGGATCATTGACCGGTCGAGTCATACAGACCGGGCGCCGCTACATGCTGGGCTGAGGAATCAGCGGCGGCACGTGAAGGATCAGTGCCTGGTCAGCTGGCCGTTGGGTTGGCCTGGACTGCGGTGCGCAGCACCGCAGCGAACTGTTCCGGTGCGTCCAACCACGGACTGTGCCCGGCGTTCGGGAGGATGCTGACCTCGCAGCCCAGTTGTTCTCCCAGGCGTCGCAGGGCATCAGCGGGGCGGCTGTCGCCGGCACCGCCGATGATCACGGCGCCGGGCGGCAGGTGCTCACGCAGTTCGTCCACATGGGCTTCCAGCGGGTCGATCTTCTTGGCGGCGTTGAGCTGGGCGTTCATCGTGTAGTTGACCGGCCGTAGCGTGTGAGCTGATGCGAGCGCCCACTCCCAGGCCCGAGTCTGGTCGGCGTGATCGGTGAACCATGAGAGGGTGAGGTACTCGATCTCTTCGCTCTCCGTGCGCGACTCGATCGCCTCGAGTTCGTCGAGCCTTGCCTGCTGCTCGTCAGTACGCCTCGCCCGTTGCGCGGCTTGGTCGGCTTCTCGCCACGGGTCCAGGAAGGGCCCGGCGATCTGAACCAGACCGGCCACCCGCTCAGGATGGGCGAGCAGGAAGTAGCTGGCCATGTTGGTGCCGAACGAATGGCCCATCAACACCACCCGGTCGTGCCCCCACGCATCGAGCAACGACGCCAGGTCTCGAACGTGGCGGTCGATGGTGTGTTCTCCCTGCCAGGGCGAATCGCCGGTGCCGCGCTGGTCGTAGCGATGGATCAGACACAGGTCGTCGATCATGTGTGCGACCGGTGCGAGATAGTCGGGGAGGCCCGGCCCACCGTGCAGCAACACCGCGGGGAATCGCTGAGAGACCGTGGAGCCCGCAGTCCAGGTGCGTAACCGCACCTTGTCGTCCATCTCGATCATGGTCACGGTCACGGACGTGAGTATTGCCTACCGCGCCGGACGGTGGCAGACCGAGGCTGTTGCAGGAGCAGGTGTCCTGACGCGTTTCGCGCGCCTCTACGCGACGGACCGGGTGACTGCGCTCGACGTCGCCGTTCCAGCCGTCGTCGACGGCGCTCTGCCAGAGGGCGATGCCGACGAGCGCACCGAGCGCACCGAGCGCGCCGGAGATCAGGCGCATGGCTGCCACCGACGGTCCGGACCACTCGTGGCCGAACAGTTGGGCACTCGCCGATCCTGAACGGCAGATTCGCAGGATGGCGGCCGGTCCGCGGCACCGCGTGATCTGAGGACCGTCCGTCGCCGGTGGTGGTGGATCGGCCGTGATTTCGCGGTCGATCCGGGCGATCGTGGTTGGAACGGCTCATACATCATGGTCGGTTATGGGGAGAGCGACGACGCGGCGGCAGGCGGACTGGGCCGTCGGCCTGCTGGGGCTGGTCGGGCTCGTCGTGTCGGTGGCGCTGGTGTGGCGGCGGCTGCGATTCGGTGAGGTCGATCCGGTGTCGGCGGTGGTCGGGCTGGCCTCGCTGGCCGCCAGCGTGTGGCCGCTGTGGCGGGGCCGCCGGCAGGAGAACGACGTTGCGGTCGCCGCGGATCGGCTGGCCCGCTCGGTCGCTGCGGCCGAGCGACAGGAACGTGCCCGGCTGCTCGGCGACGACGACCAGGCGCTCGACCTCGACCTCAGCATCGAGCCGGCCGCCCGGCACGAGGGGAAGGTGGCCGCGGAGCGGCTGCAACTGCGTGACATCGGTACCCACTTCCGAGCGCTGCCCGTCGGGCGGCGGCGGCTGGTGATCAGCGGCGCGCCCGGGTCGGGCAAGACGGTCCTCGCGCTGCAGCTGATGCTGGACCTGCTGTCGCTGCGCGACCCCGGCGACGCGGTGCCGGTACGGCTCTCGCTCGAAGCCTGGCCCAACGACACGTCGCTGGAGGACTGGCTCGTCGCCCACCTGCAGGACGGCTACGGACTGAACACCGAGACCGCCGCGGCGCTGGTCGAGGACCGGCGGGTCCTGCCGGTGCTCGACGGACTCGACGAGATGGACGGGGCCGCCAAACCCGGCTACGAGTCGCGCTCCGGGAAGGCCGTACGGGCGATCAACGCCTACCGTGCCGGCACGGGCAAGGCGGATGTCGTGCTGACCTGCCGGACCCGAACCTGCCAGGCCCTGCAGGCCATCAAGGTGTGGCCCAGGGACGCGGTCCGTGTGCAGATCGCCCCGGTACGGCCGGCCACGGTGCGGGAGTTCGTCGAGCGGCGCTGCGACGACGCCGAGCGGTGGGAGCCGGTGCTGCGGCAACTCGACGAGCATCCGCAGGGGACTCTCGCCAAGGGCCTGTCCACGCCGTGGCGACTGACCGCGGCGGTGGCCGTCTACGAGCGGCGCGATGCGGCCACCGGTGACTGGACGCGGGAGCCGAGCGAGTTGCGCACCATCGCCCGCCGGGGCGCCGCGGGGTTGCGTGACTGGCTCAACGAGCAGTACGTGCGGGCCCGCGCGGTGGCCGGCCCGTACACCGAGGACCAGGTGTACGGCTGGCTCACCCTGCTCGCCGCGACCAACCCGCGCGCGGCCGCACGTGGTGCCCGACGTCCGCGTGGCGCCGCTGAGCCCGGTGCCGAACGTGGTGGCCAATCTGCGCGCGGCGCCGCCGGGCGCGGTGCCGCGGGCGCGGCGGGTACCGCGGGCGCGGCGGGTACCGCGGGCGCGGCGGGTACCGCGGGCGCGGCGGGTACCGCGGGCGGGCGGGTCGCCGCACGAAGGCTGGCCGACCGGTCGGGTTCGGCGAGTGACATCGTGCTGCAGCGGCTGGCGTTGTCGTGCGGCGCCGCGCGCCCGCGCAACATCGCCTTCCTCCTCGCCTGGCTGTGTCCGCTGGCGGCCTTCGCGGTCTCCGCGGCGCTCAGCGGCGGGCTGGTGCAGCAGCTCTCGTACGTCGTCACGGTGCTGGTGGTGTGCGCCGAATGCTGGATGATCAAGTTACGCCTCGACCGGGATCCGCCCAGTCGCCATCACATCGACGTCCGGCGGCTGGCCAGTGCCCGCGGTCTGTTGCTGTTCGCGTGGCGGTTCGCCGCCGGCCTGGTGTTCGGGTTCCTGCTGATGCTGCTGGCCGAGATGGCTTTCCGGCACTGGGCGGGCGGGTCGTGGAGCCTTCAGTTCCCGCTGGCCTGCGGGCTGGCGGCCGGACTGGGCAACGCGATCCTGTTCGGGTTGGGCGCCGACAGCGCCTCGCTGGCGGTACGGCCGAACGACCTGCTGCGCAACGACGTGCTCAGTGCCGTCGTCGGCCTGGTTCCGGCGAGCCTGCTGTGCGCGGTGGTGATCGGCGGGCAGGGCGGCGTGGCGTTCTTCTCCTACGACCTGCACCGTGGTGCACTGCTGGCCACGGCGCTGCTGGCCGTACTGACCGGAGTCGGCCTGGTGTTCGCCACCGGTGTCGGCCTGCAGGCCCTGCGGTACCTGGCGTTTCTGCTCAGCTTCCGCCGCTTCCAGGGCGCGTTCCTGCCGTTCCGGCTGGGCCGCTTCCTGGCCTGGTGCCACCGCGCCGGCCTGATGCGCGTCTCCGGCGCCGCCTACCAGTTCCGGCACCGCGAACTGCAGGACCTGCTGGCCCGCCGCGCCGGGAAAGCAAGCCCGTGACCTGTCACTGCGTGGATCCCGGATTGCCACCGGGCCCCGATGTCGACAGAAACCGTGACAGGCCCGGGGCCCCTGTCACGGTTTCTGTCGACGCTGCGAACTGACCGACACGCTCACGGCAGCAGTGACCGGTTCCCGCCGGCCGGCCCATCCCGAGACCGGATGCGTCAGGAGCGGGGTTTGAGGGTGAGGTGTTTGTGCTGGACGCTGGTGTCGTACTGCGGGTCGCCGCCCTGATAGGGGGTCGCCGAGACGGTCTTGCCGTCCACGACGAACGAGCCCACCGGCAGGTAGTTGAGTGTGCCGGAACGCAGGCTCGCCGGTACGTCGAAGGCGAGGTCGAGGTGGCCGCCGGCGGCGCTGGGCGCGTTCGGGTCGGTGCTGGTGTCGCCGCTGCTGGTGGGGTGGCCGGTCAGGGTGGCGCCGCCGGCGGTCAGGGTCAGGCTGCGCGCCACGTCCGGCTTGAACT
Organism: Actinocatenispora comari; assembly: GCF_017312725.1. GTDB lineage: Bacteria > Actinomycetota > Actinomycetes > Mycobacteriales > Micromonosporaceae > Actinocatenispora > Actinocatenispora comari. The sequence continues at coordinate 285,068 of NZ_BOPO01000055.1, forward strand.
GCGACAGGCTGTCGGTGTTGAAGCCGACGGTGACGAACAGCCAGGCGCGGCCCTTGCGCGCCCAGCCGAGCTTGTCGGCGTACGGGGCGAGCGCGGCCTTGCCGCTGGCGGAGGTCAGGCCGGCGGTGCTGTGCGGACCGGTCACGTAGTACGCGTCGTCGAACGAGGGGCTGGCCGCGCGCACCGGGTAGTACAGCGGGCTCGCGGTGCGGGTGCGCTTGCCGGTGCGCAGGTCGAGGTCCTGCGCCCGGCCGCCGTCGTTCATTCGCAGCGCGACCGGTGCGCCGGCCGGCACCGACACGATGATCGTCTCGTCGGCGATCAGCTGGCCGGGCACGCTGCGGCTGGTGCCGTCGACCACGAGGGCGGCCTTGCTGGCGTTCAGCGCGTCACCGTCGTAGCCGGGCAGGCCGGGCTGGGCGGCGCCGGTGCCGCTGGTGCTGTTCGGGGTCAGGTGCGCCAGTACGAACTCGTGCCCGGACCGGGCGTGCGCCGGCAGCGCCTGGTCACCGAGCTGGGCGACGCCGAGCTGGTCGGCGGTGAGCGTCGTCGCCCGTGCCACCCGGTCCAGTTGCAGGAACGAGTGCGGCCCGACCAGCACGGACGTGCTCGGTGTGAGCTTCTTGGTGCCGCTGATCCCCTGGTACGTGCGGCCGATCGAGGTGGTGAAGTCGGCCGGCACGGTGGAGCCGCTCGCCGATGGCGACGGCGTCGGCGAGGCCGCTCCGCTGCCACCGGGCGGGGTGGCGCATCCGGCAGCGAGCAGCATCGCCGCCCCGATCGTGACCGCCGCTACCGCCCGCCGCATGCCGCCCCCTCGTCGCCGCCAACCGCACAGACGTTAGCGCCTCGCCGCCGCGGGGCCGAGCCGGCCCGCACAGCCGTACTGCCGCGCGCGGCCCGGCGCACGGCAGTACGGACCGCGGTGGGGTGGCGGCTCAGCCCATGGACTTGGCGCCGTCGATCGCCTCGCGGATGATGTCGGCGTGGCCGGCGTGCTGGGCGGTCTCGGCGGCGATGTGCAGCAGCGTGCGGCGCACCGACCAGCGGGCGCCGGGCTCGTTCCACGGCGCGTCCGGCAGCGGGTGGCTGGCGTCCAGGTCGGGCACGGTGCGTACCAGCTCGTCGGTGTGCTGGGCGACCTGCTCGTAGCGTTCGAGCACGCCGGCGAGGGTGTCGCCGGGCAGCATCGCGAACTCGTCGGCGCGGGCCTGCAGGTCGGCCTCGGTCATCTTGGTGAAGTCGGGCATCGCGGCGGGGCCTTCGACGATGAAGGCGGCCCAGCCGCGCTCGACCGAGGTGACGTGCTTGATCAGCCCGCCGAGGCACAGCTGGCTGGTGGTGCTGCGCAGGCCGGCCTGCTCGTCGGTCAGGTCGCGGGTGGTGAAGCGCAGGAAGTGCCGCTGGTGCGCCAGCATCTCCAGGATGTCGGCGCGCTCCTGACTGATCGCAGGCTGCTCGTCGGTGCTGGTCGGCTCGTTCACGGTCGTCATGATGCTCCCAAGCGGTTCGTTCTCGCTGTTGAAGACGAGGTTAGCCGGCCTTGCGGTCAACTCCTGTCCTCAGCCTGCGCGGGAGTGTGACCGCCGTAGCGCAGCAGGCTGGGTACCTTGATCGCCAGGCCGACCAGGAACAGCACCAGCAGGCTCCCACTGATCACCGTGGTACCGGGAACGCCGAGCACCGACGCGACCGCGCCGAGCATGATCGTCGACAGCGGCATGATCCCGATGGCGAGTTCCTGCAGCCCCAGTACCCGGCCCTGCACGGCCGCCGGGGTCAGCATCAGCAGCAGCGTGGTCTGCAGGACGCCGAACGCCGAGCTGGCCAACCCCACCCCGGCGATCAGCGCGAACGACACCGGTACCGAGCCCGAGATCGCGAACGCCACCCACAGCGTGCCCCACAGCGCCGTGCCGCCCACGAACATCGCACCCTTGCGCCGGAAGTCGCCCAGCGCGGCGATGACCAGCGAACCGACCAGCCCGCCGATCCCGCTGCACGTCAGCAACCAGCCCAACCCGCCGGCGTCCAGCCCCAGGTGCACCTTCGCGAACACCGGCATGAACGCCTGGTAGATCGGCCACAGGAAGATGTTGGCCACCAACGTGATCAGCAGTACCGCGGCGGCCAGCCGGTTGCCGAACACGGTACGCACGCCGCTGGAGACCAACTGCCGCAACG